>JALWEI010000001.1 GCA_027014125.1 Acidilobaceae archaeon
CTGGGAGTCTGGGGGCGGCAGCTTGGCTCCTGTCTCCTCGAAGAGCCTGTTAAGCTGTTTGGCTAGCTGTGGCAGGACCTCGCTGGGGCTCTTGCCCTCTAGTACTATCAGCTCGAAGGCTGTACGGTAGGTTTGGGAGAACTCTCCTCCCTTGGCCCCTAGGCTTGGTATGAGCGCCACTATGCTATCTGGGGCGTTTAGCTGGTTTGCCACGCCGTCTGCCAGGACCTTGAGCGGCCCCTCTGTTATCTTGCCCGATGCCTCGTTAACGCTGGGGAAGAAGCCCACGTTCTTGAGCACCATGACCTGGGTCTCGGGCCTCGTGAGGTACTCTATCAGCTTCCACGCCGCCTCCGGGTGTGGGGCTCCCTTTGGTATGGCTAGGCCTGCTATGACTAGTATGTAGCCCCTGCCCTTGGGGCCTGCTGGCGCCGGGACTACTACGAACTTGTCGGGCTCAGTTGTTATGGCCGACTTTATCCTTGCTGTGTGGTCCCATGCTATTAGCACGTCTCCCCTTAGTAGCGGGTCCGCCATAGCGTCCCAGGTCGTGCTGGCCGGGTTCACGTACTTCCACAGCTCTGTCAGGTACTGCCACATCGCTACTGCGTCCTGGCTGTCGAAGTTCTTCACCTGCGCCCCGGTGAAGCTTGGGTATAGGTAGCCGTGGAGGAACCTGTGGAACAGGCCCTTGGGGCCGGCTGGGAAGCCTAGGGCCTTCTTACCCGTCGCCTCCTCTATGCTCTTGGCCCAGTCTAGTAGTGCCTGGTATGTCCACTTGTCTGTGCCCTTCATCACGTCCTCCTGGGTTAGGCCTGGTGGCAGGTAGTTGAAGGCCTCCTTGTTGACTACGAAGACGTAGGTCGCGGTCATCCATGGCACGTATGCCTTGATCCCGTATAGGTTGCTGTAGTCCTCGAGTATCTTGGGGAAGCTCCTGTCCGGGAGTGTGCCGAACTGGCTGAGGTCCATGAGCCAGCCCTTGCTGGCGAAGTAGTCTAGGCCTCCGTGGAGGTCTCCTATCACGTCTATCGTTACCTTCCCTGCCTTGATCTCGCCCTCAAGCTTAGTTGACAGGTCCTCGTACGATATTGGGACGAACTCGACCTCTATGCCGGTCTCCTCGGTGAATGGTGGGAGTAGCTGGTTCTTGACGAAGGCTGCCTCCTCTACTGGGGCTAGCTGGGTGGATGCGAATACTATCTTCACCTTCTCCTCTGCCTGCGCTTCTGTCTGGGTCTGTGTCTTGGTCTCCTGCTGGGTCTGCTCCTGGGTTTGGCCCGCCGCTGGGGTTGTCCCTCCTGTCTGGGTTGCCTGCTCCTCGCCGCCCCGCATCATTAGTGCTGCGGCTGCTAGTATGATCACTATTATGACTACTATGCCGACTATCTGGGTGGTTGAGAGTCCACGACTCCTTTGCATGGTTCTCCCTCCATAAGGTCTGGTCCTTTGCATTGGATAGTATCTGTTGGGTGGGAGGTAATAAGGCTAGGCCTCACCAAGTATTTATACAAAAAAATTTTTTAATACAGAATGCTGCTGTCCTAAGAGGGATGCATTGGGATGCAGCAGAAGACAGGGCTCAGGATGAGCCACAAGAGGGAGGAGATAGTCAAGATCGTTGGAATGCACTGCGCCAACTGCGCCCTCACAATACAGAGGGAGCTTGAGAAGCTAGGGGCGGAGGCACAGGTATCCCTGGCCACGGAGGACGCAAAGATAGTCTATGACCCGACAAAGGTGCCGCCCAAGAGGATAATAGAGGCGATACGCAAGGCCGGCTACGACGTCTACAAGGAGGAGGCAGTCTACACCGTGGAGGGGCTCTCGTCCGCGGAGGACGACAAGTGGGTCGAGTCCAAGCTATCAGCAATGGACGGAGTCTTCCTGGTACACTCAAACAGCGCCCTGGGCACAGTGAGGGTCGTATACAACCCACTCATAACGAGCCCCGCTAGGATAAGGGAAGCCATAGAGGCCCTGGGCCTCAAGGTCCTGGAGGAGAGGACGGGGGCAGACGTCGAGGACCCCACCGCCAGGCTGGCGGAGAGGGAGTACAGGACCCTCAAGAGGCTGCTAGCAGTAGCCATGCCACCCACGATCATCCTCCTCCTACTCCAGTACACCAGCCTGGGGGCCCGAGTCCCCATGGAGCTCGCAGGACTAATACTAGCAACCCCAGCTATGATAGCCGGGTCCATCAAGTTCCTCAAGCCCGGGGTTAGGGCCCTCCTCAACGGGAGGCCGAACATGGACTCCCTGGTAATCCTGGGAACTTACTCCGCCTACCTCTCATCCATAGCCATAACCCTGGGCCTCCTAGAGGGCCACGTCTTCTACGAGGCAGGGGCCGCGGTGATGAGCTTCATACTCCTGGGCAAGTACCTCGAGGCCAAGATGAAGGCTAGGACGGGGGAGGCGATCAGGAGGCTCATAGAGCTCCAGCCCAGGAGGGCCAGGGTTGTACGTGGTGGCAGGGAGGAGGTTGTCGATATAAGCACGGTTAGGGTCAAGGATGAGGTCCTTGTGAAGCCCGGGGAGAGGATACCTGTTGATGGGGTCGTTAAGAGCGGGCGGGGGTATGTGGATGAGTCTATGCTAACCGGGGAGCCGGAGCCGGTGGAGAAGAAGCCCGGGGACCCCGTGGTGGCTGGTACAACGCTACTCAGGGGCTCCCTGCTCGTATCGACAACCAGGGTCGGATGGGACACCTTCCTTGGCCAGATGATAAAGCTGGTGAGGACTGCCCAGGCCTCTAAGCCTAGGATCCAGGCGATGGTTGACAGGGTAGCCGGGGTGTTCACCTGGATAGTGATAGGGGTAGCCCTGGCCACGCTGGCCTACTGGAGCCTGGTGGCGGGGGCCCCGCTGTGGCAGGCCATACTGTTCACCGTGGCCGTGCTGGTGGTCGCATGCCCCTGCGCCCTGGGGCTGGCCACCCCCATGGCTATAGTAACCGGCTTCGGCAGGGCTGCCCAGCTCGGGATACTCATCAAGGATCCGCAGGTTGTCGATAAGCTGCCCAAGGCTACCGTGGCTGCCCTGGACAAGACTGGGACCCTCACCGAGGGCAGGCCGAGGCTGAGGAAGGTTGTAACGGCCAACGGCTTCAGGGAGGACGAGGTCCTGGCTCTGGCAGCGGCTGCGGAGTCTAGGAGTGAGCACCCCCTGGCCCAGGCTATAGTTGAGGCAGCCCGCGGCAGGGGGTTGAGTGTTGGCGAGCCGGAGTCTTTCGATAGCTTCACCGGGATGGGCGTGCTAGCGGTGGTTTCTGGCAGGAGTGTGGCTGTTGGTAGCGAGAAGCTTATGGAGGCTGGTATAGGGGTTAGCGTTGACGAGCTTAGGAGCGAGGCCTCTAGGCTGAGGGGTATGGGGTACACCGTGGTCTACGTCGCTATTGACGGCGTGCTGGCCGGGCTCCTGGCTATAGGCGATGAGCTGAGGCCCGAGGCTGAGGATGTTGTCAAGGGCCTCAAGGAGAGGGGCTTGAGGGTAGTCATGCTGACCGGGGACCATGAGGAGACCGCGAGGGCGATAGCCTCCAGGCTGGGGATAGAGTATAGGGCCAGGGTCACGCCGGAGGAGAAGGCTGAGGTCATCAGGGAGATGCAGAGGAGGGGGGATGTAGTGGTCATGATAGGGGATGGGATTAATGACGCCATAGCCCTGTCCCAGGCCGACGTTGGCGTGGCGATGGGCTCGGGGACGGATATAGCGAAGGAGGCGGGCGACGTGGTGATACTCAGGGGCGGCCTCAGGAGCGTGGTCACCCTGCTGGACCTCGTATCGGCGGTGAGGAGGAAGGCGATGGAGAACCTTTTCTGGGCTTTCATTTATAACGTTGCCCTTATACCTGTAGCAGCGGGGGCCCTCTACGGTAGCATGGGTATAATGCTTAAGCCCGAGATGGCCGGCCTGGCCATGGCGATGAGCAGCGTCTCCGTGACTACGTGGGCCCTCACGTTGAAGAAGTGGAGGCCTAGGGAGGGGCTGGTAAGGGTTGGAGGCTAGGAGGATCCTGCCCGTGAGGCTAGAGGAGGTCAAGGCGCTCAGCGACGAGCTGAGGATCATGATCCTCGAGATGCTCGAGGAGAGGCCGATGAGCGTCATGGAGATAGTGGAGGCCCTGAGGGAGAAGGGTATAGTGAAGACGCCCAACGCTATAAGGTACCACCTGGCCGTCCTCAAGGATGCTGGCCTGGTGGAGCTCACCAGGGTGGGGAAGGTCCTCAAGTACAGGGCTAGGGACAAGTACTACGCCTACACCGGGTCCCCAGAGGTGGAGGAGATCCTAGACCGGCTAGCCAGCGCCGTTAAGGGTGAGGTGGGTACGGCTGTCGATAAGCTTCTATCGGAGTATAGGGGTGAGGTGGAGGAGGCAGCGTTGAAGCTTAAGCCGTGCGAGTTCTGCGTGACCAAGCACTTTATCGAGCAGGTTGTGTTCGAGGTTGTTAAGAGGGCTGTTGGCGAGGTCCTGGCTGAGAGGATGAGGGGCCACCGGGGCTAGAGCCTGGTCTCGACCCTCTCCACTGCTATCGCAGCTGCTCCTCCAAGCCCGTGGCATATGCTTACTACTCCCCTCCTTGCCTGCCTCTTCTCCAGGATGTTGACTAGCTCTATCGTGATCCTGGCGCCTGTGGAGCCTAGGGGGTGGCCCACTGCTATGGAGCCGCCGTGCACGTTGAGCTTCTCGTAGGGGACTCCTAGGTCCCTGTTCATTATGAGGCTGTTCACGGCGAAGGCCTCATTATTCTCCCAGTAGTCCACCTCCTCCACGCTCCACCCTAGCTGCTCTAGGAGGAGCCTGACGGCCTTGACCGGGGCTACGGGGAACCTCTTGGGGTGTACCCCCGCGAAGGCCCATGCCCTGACTACTGCCCTTGGCTTGAGGCCGTACCTCTCCACCGCCTCCCTGCTGGCTAGGAGCACCGTGGCGGCCCCGTCGCTTAGCTGGCTGCTGTTCCCGGCTGTGTGGGGGCCTCTCTCGGTGAATACCGGCTTGAGGCTTGCCAGCTTCTCTAGCCTTGTGTCTGGCCTTATGCCCTCGTCCCAGTCTAGTAGCGTCTTCCCTCCCTGCTCCACTGGGACTACGTGGTCCTTGAATAGGCCCTGGTCCCATGCTTTGGCTGCCCTCATGTGGCTCTGGTATGCTATCCAGTCCAGCTCCTCCCTTGGGGCGTTGTACTCCCACGCCGTCTCGTCTGCCTCCTCCCCCATTAGGCCCCCGTATATGGGGTCGCGGAGGCCGTCGTGGACCATGGCGTCCCTGATGCCTGCCTCCTCCTTGAATATGTACCTTATCCCCCACCTTGCTCCTGTTGGTAGGAGGAATGGGGCTTGGCTCATGCTCTCCATCCCGCCTGCTAGGGCTACCTCGGCCATGCCGCTGGCTATGTAGATGGATGCGTCTATGATCGCCTTGAGGCCGCTAGCGCATACCATGTCTACGTTGCTCGCCTCTATATCCTCCGGGAGCCCGGCTTTTATGGCGGCATGCTTTGCAGTGTTCATGCCCGTCCCAGCCCTTATCACCTGGCCCATGAGTATGAGGTCAATCATGTCCGGGTAGAGCTGGTTCCTCTCCATGAGGCTCCTTATCGTTATCGCCGCCAGGTCCGTGGGGTGCATGTCCCTGAGGCTCTTGCCGAACTTACCTACCGGGGTCCTCACACCGTCTATAATATAAACCTCCTTAGGCAATAGTCGAGCCCTGCTCGTGGGCATACCAAGACACCCATAGACTCCAATCTAACACCCCTATACCCTCACAGGTATTTATATCCAAATCAGTGCAACGCCCACCCCCAAGGGCGGTGGCGGGCATGGTAGACCCCACACCATTCATAATGCTCTTCGTCGTGATGGACCCCGTCGGCGTTCTGCCATACTTCCAGTCGGCGCTCCAGAGGGTGGAGCCCGGGGAGAGGCCAAAGGTCCTCAGGCTCGCGCTCCTAGCGGCGCTGATAATGCTCGTCACATTCACCCTCCTGGGTGACGCCCTCTTCAGGGTACTAGGGGTGACGGTGGACGACTTCAGGGTGGCGGCGGGGATCATACTCCTAGTCTACGCCATAGCCAGCCTGTTCGAGGTCCAAATAGGGGCTGCCAGGGACACGGGGTCCCTGGCGATATTCCCCCTGGCCACCCCCCTCCTAGCAGGCCCCGGGGCGGTCTCGGCGGTGATCTACATAAAGTACACATATGACACCGCTACTGCCCTGCTGTCCATAGCGCTTAACATAGGGGTGGCCTACCCCATACTGGCATCGAGCACACTCCTCCTCCGGATCCTGGGGAGGCATGGGGCCCTGCTTGTAGACAAGTTCATGAGCCTAGTTATGGCCGGCTTCGCGGTATCGATAATAAGGGAGGGGCTAGCCTAGGACCAGCATCCCTACTCGACTAAGCACGCCACACTCCTTGGAGTCAAGCCCAACCAGTTACCCGTATAAGGATGCAGCGAGGTAAAAGTAAAAATCTCAATAAGGCTATACTATAGTATACGGGTGCAATTGTGGATAATGCAAGTGACGACAGTAGACTAGAGAAGCTGATACTAGTAGCAGGCCTAACGGGGGTAGGCCTCAGGCAGGCCTACCAGTGGCTGAAGAATAACGCCGGGCAGATAGAGGGCCTCAGGGAGGACTGCATAGTGCACTTCGAGGATAAGCTGCTCAGCAGGATGCACAGGCCCTGCGTGGGCATAGAGCAGGTGGCAGGCCTAGTCCCTATATCCAGGGACTCCGGGAGGAGTCTCTTCGAGGAGACAGCCACAGACTTACTACAGGGGCTGGCGAGCCGCGGGTGCAGGACCGCCGTCATCTTCATCCACCTCTCCTACCTGAGCCATGGCACTGTTATCACAAACCCGGCTCTGGGGCGCCTACTAAGCTCCTCCCACAGGCTCTACATAGTCTACCTCATAGACGACTTCTACGATGCCCTGGTGAGGATCAAGAGGAGGCTCCAGAGAAGGCTGGGCAGTATGGGCTTGGATGACGGCAGGATGGGGCTGGTAGGGTCCCCATTCACCATAGACCCCATGGAGTACCTGACCTGGAGGGCCATAGACTATAACCTGATAACCGCGCTAGAGACATTCAAGCCGGGCACGAGGACCTTCCTATTCGGCGTGAAGCACCCCCTAGAGACGTTCAGGAGGCTCATCAACAGCCTCGCGAACGATGATACCAGGTACGTCTACGCCTACGCCTCCCACACCATAACAGTCCCCAGAAGACTATACTCCCTAGGCCACACCCAATCGATCCGGGACAACCCGATCGTACTAGCCATAGAGGCCTTCAAGGAGGCTCTACTCGAGGCCGACAAGTGCCTAATACTATTCGAGCCCACCAGCGTAGACGAGCTACTATCCGACAACGCCAAGAACCTGCTAGAAAAATTAACAATATGCGACAACCATAAATGCAACAAACACCAAGAATCACATACCATGAAAAAATGTACTACCAGCTGCCTGGAATCTATCAAAGAGAGGATATGCAGCAATCTCGATAAAGAGCAGCGTGAAGAGTGCAACAAGCGCCTGGAAGGCCTTATTAGGAAGATCATCATAAACCACTCGCTGATAGTAACAAGCAACAACAAGTGGCCACTCCACGCGAGCACCCTCTACGAGGCTGCCTCCAACAGTGAGGGATGCATGAGCCACAAGGGGGCAGGAAACCTGGATTACTGCTACCCCTACCGGCGTGACGACATAACCCTGAACATAGTAGACCCTGACTTCTCGATCCTATACGGTGGCACGGAGCAGTACGCCAAGCTACTATCCATAATTAAATTCGAGATAGAATTCGAGATAGAGAGCTTCATACTCAGGCTCAACTCAGATAATGCCCAAGACCAAAATGCCGGGAGAAGTGATAGGATTGTGGAGAAGGCTATACTTGAGAAGCTAATCTCGCAGATCAAAAGGCAGATCGAGATGAGGGATTACCACTACGTCTCACAATCATCAACAATAGCTGTAGTTATGCCACTCATAGTAGCCACCCACGAGGACCTAAAGAAGTTGGGTAAGAAGGAGGCAAAAGATGCAGCGGGAGTCTACTACCCTAGGAGTAGCGGCGTTGAGGCTGAGATGCAGAGAGCCATAGCGCTGGCGAAGCCCATAATCGTCTT
This sequence comes from Acidilobaceae archaeon, assembly GCA_027014125.1. Classification (GTDB taxonomy): domain Archaea; phylum Thermoproteota; class Thermoprotei_A; order Sulfolobales; family Acidilobaceae; genus S012-22. Next base: position 8,149 of record JALWEI010000001.1, read on the forward strand.
CATCCTCCCCATAAGCGTTACCGCCCTCGCCAAGCCCCCAGGAAAAAACAAGGCAAAAAACGAGTCCGCCAGCAACACGAACGAGAACCCACGCAGCGTTATTAATATACTCGGAGACAAGAACATGTTCATAAAATGCCTCGACCTACCCGACAACAGCTCCACAAAAAATATAAATATCACAATTATCAGAAATTGCACAAAAAATCTAAAGGGACTATTCACACCCAGCAGCGCAGGTGTACGATACTGCCTAATACCATACATTCTAACTAGCGAGAACCTCAAGGGGGACTACTACACTAATCTCAACGCGTTAAAAGAAAAATATCTCAAGGAGCTGCTAGCACGCTTTCAAGCACCCCTATCACCCAGCTCATGCACAACCATCAAATCATAGTCACGCCAATCAAACACAAACCCATTCACCCTAAAACGGAGCACCTCACGGCCAGCAACCATCCTAAACACTACCCTCCTCTTACCAGCCAAGGAGCCCCCAAGCACCTGCGCATACCTCCACATATCCTCACTATACTCAACCACAATAACATCATCATCCATAACCCTCACCAATAAAAATTAAAATACCTTCAGATCTATTTTGATCTTAATACCTAGTATTATTTCATAAATACTAAACCCTAGTATTACCTAATAAATACACCAGGTATAATACAAGTAATACAAGACATATCTAGATTCGCCAAAACTCCCCTTTATAATATTAATTTCATTATAGAATACTATAAAACCATCGTCACATGTGATTTATTCCCACCCTCCCACTTCTGTCCCACTGAGGTTTGTTGATGATCTTGGTTATATCATATCCGTCGTCACATCTCCGGGCCCCTGTCATCACCTGGTTTATATGTTTTGTGGTGTGACGATGGCTGTCCTGTACAATCCGTCTCCTGGCATTAAGATTTATTAGGGGAGAGTGGTATCTAGGGTGGTACTCGAATCCCGCCTAGGGAACACAAGAGCTCCAGAATTCCCACAATGGGATTAACAAGCTCATAACCGCAATGCTTGCACACCAGCCAGCGACAACTAGTGAATTCCCACAATGGGATTAACAAGACCTCCTTCAGTGTCTCATCCATACAGTCGCTAAGCTTAGAATTCCCACAATGGGATTAACAAGCTGGCTAGCTCCTCCTCCAAGGCCTCCATAGTCCCATCTATGAATTCCCACAATGGGATTAACAAGCCGCCTGCGCCTGTTCCACCACTATCGCCTGCGCATCCCCGAATTCCCACAATGGGATTAACAAGCGCGCCTTCCTGGCAGCACCATCCAACAGGATCCCCCTGAATTCCCACAATGGGATTAACAAGAAGAGGTATTTTATCTCTGGCCTCGCCTCCTCTGGCAGGAATTCCCACAATGGGATTAACAAGTAATAATCAGGTAGTCGCTTATAGTAGCCATACCCACGCTCGAATTCCCACAATGGGATTAACAACAGTATACCTGTGTTTGGATTCTGGGCATCTGGTGTTAGATGAATTCCCACAATGGGATTAACAACGTATAATCTTCACGGTCCCCACACCACGATAACGTCGAATTCCCACAATGGGATTAACAACGGTACGCCACCATGATATCGAATACGACATCGGCGTGTAGGGAATTCCCACAATGGGATTAACAAATTCTGCATTAGATCCGGATCTCCTTGTCTACTTCCAGCTTCTGAATTCCCATATTGGAATTAACAACTCGCTTGGGTGCCTATTGTGTACTATTGAGTCCTTTGCCGTTGAATTCCCGTAATGAGATTAGTAAGAACTTCAAGTAGACATCGAATGCGACGAAGTTGTGCATCCTGAATTCTCCTATTAGGATAGTATAGTAAGTTCTAATCTGTGTAGTGATGTTTATATATAATTATGAGAGGTTTTGTTTATGTGGTTTAGTTGATGGATGCTGGGGTTTGTGTTATTGTTGTGCTTGTGCTTCTTTTATTGTGTTTACTATGATGAATGCTGTTGCTGCTCCTATTAGGGCTTGTCCTATGTTTATTGGTATTTCTGCTGCTGCTGAGATGCCGTATCCTAGTATTGTTGCCTCGTATATGAAGTATCCTGCTACCATTTCCATGCCTGCTATTAGCATTGCTGTGGTCATGGCTGCTGCTTGGGGTCCTCTCTTTTCCCCTGTGTAGATGATTGCTAGTGATACTATTGCTGCTAGGATTAGCCAGGCTGGGCTGGGTATGTGTATCTCGTAGGTTCTTCCCCATAGTTCTATTTGTGTTGCTCCCCCGTATATTCCGCCGTAGATTATCATGCCTGCTGCTAGTATGCCTAGTCCTATTATTAGGGCTAGGATGGGTGTGAATCCCTTGACCTTCTCGTATCTCCGGAGCCTATCGTATATTAGTCCTGCCAGTAGGCCCTCTATCCCCTTGATTACTAGGGTTCCTGGCGCGTACTGGGAGTAGCCTAGGTAGAGGTCTGCCAGGCTGCTGCCTAGGCCTCCTGCTACGCCCCCTACAATGGGTCCTCCTAGGAGTGCGGCTGTGTATACCATTGACTCGCCTAGGTTGAAGTATCCCCCTGTTATTGGGGTGCTAACCGATATTAGGGTGGCGGCGAAGACTAGGGCTGTGAATACCGCTGTGAGTGCCAGGGTCCTGGGCCCCAGGTCCATTACCACGCACCATGGTAAGTGGGTGTGTTGCGCCTTTAGGGTATAAGAAGGGATGCCCCTGCCCGGGGGGCTAATGTTTTAGGCCCCCGGCTGTAGCGGGTGGGGGGTGGGTGCAGCGTGTGGAGGTCCTAGAGCTCCTAGCCGAGCTTGTAGCTGTGGATACCGTCAACGATCCCCTCCACGGCAAGAGGGTTGGGCTCGAGGTTGGGGAGGAGGTCGCCAGGATCCTCGGGAGGGCCTGGGGCAGGAAGCCCATGATCATAGAGAGCAACGGCGTGCCCACGCTCATCTACACAATAGGCCAAGGCGCCCCCGTAACACTGTTCCTAGCCCACTTCGACACCGTCCCCATAGGACCCGGGTGGAGCAGGCCCCCTCTCGAGCTCACCCTAGAGTCGGGCAGGGCCTACGGCCGGGGGGCGGTCGATGACAAGGCCAACGTTGCAGCGATAACCATGGCCCTCAGGGACTTGGAGCCGGAGCAGGGCACCATCATAGCCGCCTTCACGGGTGATGAGGAGATTGGTGGCTCCAACGGCGCTGGCTACCTGAGGTCGTGGCTCCAGGATAACGGGCTCTGGCCGGACAACCTGGTTAACGGCGATGGCAGCCTCTCGATGGTGATCAATAGGAGGAGGAACGCCTTCAACGTGGTGGTCAGGGTTAAGAGTAGGGTTGAGACGGTCGTGGGCTGCACCTCCACGGTCGAGTTCAGGGCCAGGATACCTAGGAAGGAGACCATGCACGCAGCATACTTCACCCCCGGGGTTGACACTCATCCCCTGATCGATGCTGCGGAGCTGGTCAGGGTTAGGGGGCTCCTTGCCTCGAGGCTGGAGGGTGACTGGGTTAAGTCCAACGTGATCCCTGGCAGGGTTGTGGCTAGCCTTGTCGAGGCTGGGTGTGAGGGTGGTAGCGTTGAGGTTGACCTGGGCCTCACCAGGCTGTTGGAGGCCTTGATACCCCTGACTAGGCCTGTTGTGGAGACTCTGCATTATAGCGATTATGGGGTGACGGCTACCCCCAACATCTACAGGTTTGCTGACGGGTGGCACGAGGTCGTTATAGATGTTAGGGCTATGGCCGAGTCCAGGGGCGTGTTGGAGGCTTATACTAGGATAGTTGAGGAGGCTCTGGGCGATGTTGGGGCCGAGGTTGAGGTTAGGGGTGGGGGAGGCTACCTCTACACCCCTGCCTCATCACGCCTCGTGAGCCTGGCCTTGGCTGTGAACCGTGGTTTGGGGCTCCCTGATAGGCCTGTGGAGGCTGGGGGTGCCAGTGATTCTAGGTACTTCTCCCCGCTGGGTGTGAAGGCGATCGATTATGGCCCTCGTGGGGGTAACGTGCATGGCCCCGACGAGTACGTTGAGGTTGAGGCGCTGGAAAAAGCTGTTAGGTTTTACAGGGAGATGGCTAGGCGCCTGCATGGGCTAGCTTGAGAGCTGCTTGGCCAGCCTGTATACTAGTGGGACTAGCATGATGGCGAAGGCTAGGGCCACGCCTAGGCTCAGCGTGTTTACCACCCTGCTGGTTCCTGGGAAGTTTGAGAATATCGCTGCCAGGCCCACCATTATGAATACTATGTATACTATGAACTTGGCGTAGGGCGCGAAGTCCCTGAAGCTCGGCTCCCTCTCGAGCGACTCTATTATGGTGTTGCCCACGACTATGCCGAGCCCTATTATTATGAATCCTAGTATGAGGGGGTAGACTAGCTCCCCGCGGAGCTGCATCAGGTCTAGGGCTATCGTTATGACAACAGCTATCATCCCTATGTGGACCGTGTTCTTGATCAGGTTAGCTACAAACTCATTGGAGCCGCTGAGCCCTGCCAGTATGCCCGCTCCTATGAAGTCCGCCAGCAGGCCCACCAGGAGGAGGCCGTAGACTATGATCAGGACCCCGCCCAGGAGCTTGGGCAGGTAATAGATTATCGAGGTGAGCACCTGCTCCGGCCTCCCTCCTATGTTGAGGACGGGCAGGGCCAGCATCAGTGCTAGGACGAATACGAATGCCTTCACTATGGCCCCGGTTATGTCCGAGAGGTCGAGGCCCGCCTCCTTGTACCTCCTCCCTATCTCCGTCTTCTCAATAGGCTTCTCTAGGAGCCTATCCACGATCCTGTTAACCGCCTTACCGGCGATGTCGCCGACGAAGTAGCCGGCCGCCAGTATTATGATTGCGCCCAGCAGGTTTGGTATATACCCTATTATATCCGACGCCACCTGCGATAGCTGGTCTCCCAGTGTTGCCACACCCCTACACCCCCGGTATGGTATTGATCAACCTAGACCCCCTGGGGGGTATAAAAGCGGCTCCACCCCTCCCCGAGCCGGGGTACAGAGGCTGGGGGCTAGCGAGATGTGAAGTGCCCATCGCTCAAGGCAGTAGCCAGCACCGATAGGCCCCGGCTCAAGCCGGTGAAGCTCAGGATAGTATTCACCAGTAGCGAGGAGCTCGGGGCTATGCTAACAGGCCTCCTCAACCCGGGGCTGAGCCTAACCCTCCCCAGAGACCCCTCCGACATAGACTTGGATGAGCTGGCCGAGGCCCTATGCTGCGCATCCAGGGCCAGCCTGGTGGAGGTACTGTTCAACGTAGCCACCGCTGTGGCCCTGATCGTGGGCTCGGCCACCGGTGTAAGGGAGGCCATACTAGTGGGCCTGGCCGGCATGATAGTGACCCTGATCCAGTACCTGGCCAAGCTAGCCGGCTCTAGGAGGCTTTGCAAGGCCACCCGTAGCGCCATCGCGGTGGCGGGCCTGGTTAGGGGCCTGGCGCTGGAGGCACTGCGATCCCTAGAGGGGTGCAGGGGGCCCTGTCGTAGGATGGTGGCCTACGGCGGGCTTGTCTACCGGGTTAGCTGGTATGGTGAGGGTGGCGGGAGGATCGAGGTTGTGCTGGAGCCCCTGGGGCCTGCATAGTGTAGAGGCTGGTGGGGAGCACCGATAGGGGCACCCTGGACTCCACGTAGATCCTCCTAGCCTTGAACCCCCTCCTGATGTAGAGGCCCGAGGCCTCGGGAACTGCGTGTAGTACAACTCTCTCCACGCCCTCGGATAGGAGCATGTCGACCGCCTTGGATAGGAGCATGGATCCAAGGCCACGGCCTTGGCTATCCCGGGCCACGGCTAGAAGGGCTACATACCCTACACGGGTGTGGCAGATCGACTCGTAGGTGTAAGCCTCAACGAACCCCCGGGGCGCCCCGTCTACCAGGGCGAGGAGGATCCTGGTCCCCAGCCTCTCCCGGGCCTGCTGGAAGTACCTCCTAGCCCTCTCTAACCTCCAGGCGTGGTGGCCCTCGTAGACGCTGAAGGCGTCGTTATATATGCTAACTATGGCCTCTAGGTCCTCCTCGCTGCTCCAGGGGCGCGCCTCCCTCACCACTACCCCGGGCTGCTCCTGGACGCCTATGGGGGTCCTGGCCTCCATTAGTAGTCCTGAGGGCTTGTAGGCCTCTAGGCTGGCTACGAGGCGTTGGGCTAGGCTCATCGTGTACCCTCCGAGGAGGCCTAGCTTGACCGTCACTGCGCCCCGTGCGCCCTGCCATGCTTCTAGGCTGTGGCGGGCCCAGGATAGGAGTAGCCTTGCGGCCTCCAGGGATGTGGCTGGCGGGGTGAGTGGGTTGACCCTCATCCCCACCCATGAGAGGCTCTCGTCTCCATCCCTGATCCAGGCCCATGCATAGCCCGCCAGCGTGTTGTCTTCGAGGGCTATCGCCATCTCCTCGGGGTCCGTGCTACCCTCCTCTAGCCAGCTCCTGACCCTCCACTCCTCCACGGGCATGTCGAGGCACTCGCCTGTATGCTCTAGGAAGGCGTTCTCTACCTCTGCTATCCTGGCCTCCAGGCCCTCTGCCCTAGTTAGTACTTGTAGCCTCAATGCTGTGGCCCTGTATGCCTGGGTTGGCGGGTCCACGTGTTAATACACCCTGTGTTAACCCCCCGGTTAACCGGGGGGCATATCTAGGCCCCGCCAGCCTCCACCGGGGTGGGGGGCTAAGGGTGATCTACGGGCTCCTCCAACGCGTCTTCCGGCTACTAGCCTACAGGGAGGAGAACACGCCCCTCTATAGGGCCCATGCGCCCCTAAAGATAGCCGCGCTGGTGATTGCCTGGGCAACACTCCTCCACGCGGACACACCCCAGGGGGTCATGGCTGGCCTGCTATACCCGCTCATCCTCCACCTAGCCTCCCCCCGGTGGCTGGCCAAGCACGCTATGGTGGCAGCGATGCTGCCCACCCTCTTCATAGGAGTCGCCGGGGCCATACTCTCACCCTACCCCCCTCTCAGCCCCGAGTGGGGCTCCAGGCTGGTTGTGCTGGCGGCTAGAACCTACGGGCTCGCCTCGGCGACCCTGATAACCTTCGCCACCACCAGCCCGCCCCGGCTGGCGGGCCTCCTATACAGGTTCCCCTTCGCCCACGACCTGGTAACCCTGTTCTATAGGGTAGCGCCCCTCACCCTTGGGGACCTGGCCGAGGCTATGGCTACCCAGAGTATGCTTGGGAAGCCAGTGCACCACACCCTCATACCCCTCGTCCTCTCCTCTCTGAGGAGGGCTGAAGGAGTAGCAGTCTCCCTCCAGGCCCGCGGGTACAGGGGCGGTAGGAGGACGAGGATAACCGGGCCCGGAGACCCTGTGTGGGGCCTCGCCCTCCTAGCCCTGTCCCTGGCCTCACTGGCGCTAGCCCTCCTGGCCGGGTGACCGGTATCCCTATTAGGCTCCGGGCCATGGTATGGCTAGTAGGCGAGGGGTGGGTTGCATGGTCTACGTTGACCTGACCATGAAGCTGAGCCCCGAGACCCCCGTCTTCCCCGGGTACCCCCAGCCTGTTATACACAAGTGGACTACAATAAGGGAGGAGGGTTACTATAGCAACATGATCTTTATGGTCGAGCACACTGGGACCCACATGGATAGCCCCGCCCACTTCATAGAGGGTGCCCCTACGATCGATGAGATACCGCCCGAGAAGTTCGTAGCAAGGGCGGTGGCCCTAGACTTCTCCGGCAAGGGGCCTGGGGGTGTTGTCAGCGAGAGGGAGGTGGATGAGGCCCTCTCCAGGCTAGGCGTGGAGCCCGGGAGGGGGTGGTACATCCTATTCCGCTACGGCTGGGATGGCGTGAGGGGGGAGGAGTGGGTCAGGTACCCCTACCTATCCGATGCTGCCGCCGAGATGATCAGGGGCCTTGGTGTTGAGGGTATAGGCATGGACACCCCTAGCCCCGACGTGGCCCCCTTCAACGTGCATAAGATACTGCTACCCGAGTCTATAGTGATAGTGGAGAACATGGCCAACCTAGCCAAGGTTGCTGGTAGGGTCTTCGAGCTCATAGTCACGCCCATAAAGATAGCTGGTGGGAGCGCCGCCCCGGTGAGGGCGATAGCCAGGCTCCCCTAGCCCAGCGGGTAGGATGGGATGGCTAGGACCTGCCCCTCCTGCGGCAGGAGCGTGGAGGCCACAATCAGGGGCCTCTGCCCCACATGCTTCACGAGGACCTACGGCGTGGCCCGCCTGCCGGGTAGGATGGAGGCTAGGATCTGTAGGTACTGCGGCAGGGTCTGGGTTGGGGGTAGGTGGAGGAGGGCAACCAGTTTCGCCGATGCGGTTGAGATAGTGGCCAGGCACGAGGCCTCCAAGGCGAAGCCTGTCCCACCCCTCAGCCGGGTCGAGCTAGAGGGGGTGGGCTTCGCTACGAGGCCCAACTGGACTACTAGGGTCAGCCTCTCCCTCCACTCCACCCACCAGGGGGTACGGCTGCGTGATGTGGTGGAGGTTGTTGTAACACTTAGACCCTCTATCTGCCCCCTATGCAAGACCCGGGTCAGCGGCGAGTATGACACCCTACTCAACCTGCTAGATGCACCCGATGGCATGGAGGATGAGGTGTTGGAGGCCGTGTGGAGCCTCGGGCTCGAGGCCCAGCTAGTGGACATCATAAGGGGGAGGGAGGGGCTGGGTGTTTACCTAACCAACCGGGGGGCGGCGAGGAAGCTCCTCAAGGCCCTATCCAGGAGGTA
>JALWEI010000002.1 GCA_027014125.1 Acidilobaceae archaeon
GGGCTAGGGTGAGGTCCTCCAGCCCCGAGGTGGTAGCGGAGGACCTATCCAGGGCCGGGTTTGAGGTCGAGGTGCTGGGGGTCAGCGTGGAGGTCGCGGTGGACGGGCCTGGCGGGGCTGGCAGGCTCTTCAGGGCCCTCTCCGCCCTGGCCTCCCGGGGGGTCACGATCTATAGCGTGGACCTAGTGGAGCCTGGCCTGGAGGAGGTGCTTAGTGGTGGGTCTTAGGGGCCTGGCCGAGCTTGCGCTTGTGGACTCGAGTGATAGCCTGAGGCCGCCGGGGTTTGATGTTATGATGGTTATCATAGCCTCCCTTGGAGCGGCCCTGGCTACAATGCAGCCCATAAGCGAGCCCCATGTTGCCGCTAGGATAATACTGGATCCCACCCTCTTCGCCGCCACCCTCTTCCTGGCCCTGAGGGGGTCTGCTGGGGTGGCTGGGCTCATACAGAGGGGGGTCGTCTCTGTATACCTCTCCTACCCCGTCTCGAGGTCCTCGGTCTACACTGCTATAGCGGTCAGCCGTGTCCTGCTGCCCGCTGTAACCCTTCTCTCCGCGCCCCTGATTGTTGCTGGCCTCGTCCTCCTACCGGTGGTCTCGGCTAGCCCTGGGTCCTATATCCTCGTTTTCCTTGCCTACCTCCTCCAGGCGTGCATGTACGGCTCCTTCTTCCTCCTGGCGGGGCTGGTGGCTAAGAGCCCGGGGACTGCTAGCGTTGTCAGTATAACCTTCTACTTTGCCTACAACATAACTATGCTCATACTCTCGGCAGTGGGGGCGGCTATGGGTAACAGTACTGTATCTGGGCTTGCTGATGCTATGGCCTTCTACTACATGGTCTACAGGAGCCTGCTGGGCGTGGGGGTGGAGGTGTGGCAGCTCCTCCTGGTCCCCCTACTCCTCCTAGCCATGCTCCTGGCGGGGTACGGGTACTTTACTAGGAGGTTTGAGCCGGGATGATCGCTAGGCTGGCGGCAAGGACCCTGATAGTAGTCGGGATCGCAGTGATACTTGCCGGGGTGATAGCTGAGCTCGTGGGGGCCAAGACTAGTGTGGAGTGGGAGGCAAGCATCGACACCTCGAACATACCCGGGGCTGCCATGACCGTGTTCGCGTTCAGCAGCAGCGGGAGGGTGGAGATCAGTGTCGAGGGGGCGAGGAGCATATACTATATGACCCTCAGGGGGGACCCGATGATAGCACTCCGCCAGCTCAGCACTATAAACATAAGCATGGTGGAGCACACCCTTGTCAGCGATATAAGGGCTGGGGTAGCCTACGGGGCGGCAGGGCTACAGACCAACCCGCTCCTCCTCAAGACCCTCCCCCTACTGGCTAACATACTCCCAGTAGAGGTAACCACCACAAGTGCTGGGGATGTGATAGAGGTCAACCTCACCGGGGGCAACGGGGTCCTCGTGGTAGTGGAGCCCAGCGGGGATAAGGTCGTGTTCCACATGAGGTACACGGTCACGGGCTACAGTAGGCTAGACACCTACACCCTAACCGTCCTGGGTACTATGACGAGCCTGGCCGGGATAATAGCCTATAATAGGCTAACCCGGCCCCGCGTGGCGGGCCATACATAGCAACCCATATATACTAGAATAAGCCCATATATATTGGAATGTAGCCTGTAGGTATACGACCAAAGGATTAGGGTGATATAGGCATGGTGCCCCCACGGGCCGGCAATGATAATCACGGCATTAGCAACAGGGTTGCCAGGAGCCTTGTACCCAGCGACTCCCTTGCCTCGTTCATGGCCCCAGGATTCCTAACTGTACTATCCCTGACCATAGCCTTCCTAGTAGATAAGCTGGCTAGCGCCGCCTCGGGGGAGCCGATGATCCTTGTAGCGCTTGTAGCATACCTGACCATGGCTCTCCCAACCCTAGGCCTCGCAGCGATAATAGCGCTCTACAAGAGGCCGCTAGCCGCAGCCACCGGCATGGCCCTAGTCAACCTGGTATGGTATACCCTCGCCTTAAGTGGCGGCGATACGTACAACTACATGGACTGGCCCAGCTCACTAATGCTTGTCCTCGTAGAGGAGCTACTAAACATGACGCCAGGCCCTGCTATGCCCATCATCGCGGCACTGGTATCCCTGGCGACATGGCTGGCCCTGGGCCACCTTATCGTGAGGCTCACCAGGATTATACGCGGCGGCCGGTAGCCCCGCTGAGTATCGTGCAGGCCCGTGATCCCTCCCCCCTTTATTATATTTCTCCGTGCTGGTGGGGCTCAGCGGTAGGCCATATACGTAGCTACGGCGAGGGCCGCTGAGGCCGCGAATCCCAGTATGGGGGCTATCCACCAGCCACCCACTCCCAGCACTGCCAGTGATGGTGTTGAGGCTAGTAGTGATGCCGTGACTGGGGAGGCGGCCTGGAGTAGCCTGACCATGTCGTCCCCTAGGCCGGGGGATGCGTAGGCCTCTGGCCTGGCTAGGGATAGGTAGGCTATGTAGGCCGGGACCATTGATACTGCTAGTATTGCTATGCCCACTGTGCTGGCCTGGATCCTGTGGAGCTCTATGAAGGCTAGGACTGCTAGGAAGAGGGATGCCACGGCTGATCCCACGACCAGGGCAGCCCCCGCGGTGCCCAGCCTTGGGATTGGCCTAGGCTCTCCCTCCGGGGGGAGGGAGAGGGACTCCAGCTCCGCCAGTCTCCTCGTGTACCCCGTAATCAGGGGGATCGAGGCTACAACGTACACGGCTATGAATCCTGCTTGGGCCTCCACACCGTATAGGAGCCCGGGGGCTAGCGAGGCTAGGCCCCCTAGGATCAATACTGTCCCCAGGGCCCGGCTAGCCCTGGCCCTGACCCTCTTGGATACGTGCATGTATGCTAGGCTGGGGGCCTTGGGGTGGCCGCTCCTAGGGTCCCCGGCTAGTACTGCTGCTAGGCCGGGGAGGGCTAGGGCTAGGGCGAGTACTAGGCTTGCCCCTACCTCTCCCTGCATATGAGCCACCCCATCAGCTGGTCCAGCTCCTCTAGGGCCTCCTCCAGCACCTCCCTGGCAGTGGGGGTTGGTGCGTAGTATTTCCTAAGCGACCCTGTTCCGCCGCGGGCCCAGTAGCTGGTGGCTAGCCCCAGCTTTTCTAGCCTCCTCAGGGCGTCATAAACGCTGGTCTCGGGGGGCTCTCTGCCCGTTATGTTCGATAGTATCTTCCTCAGCCCGTAGCCGTGGAGGGGGCCGTGGTCTACTAGTATCTTGAGTATTGCCAGTGCCAGCACCCCGCTCCTGGCGTCTCTCAGCAGCTTATTGGCTTCTCTTCTCAACTCTATGCCACCACTCTAGGGCCGGTATTATGGCTGCCATGCCTAGGGAGACGGCAACCCCTGCGGGTGGGGTTATAAGGGTGGATCCCTCGAGGAGCGCCGTGTATATCCCACCGACGCCGTTGACTACGCCGTGTGCTATTGCTGGGGCCTTTATTGAGCCGGAGATGTCCCTGAGTAGGGCTAGCACGTGGCCTAGTGTTATGGTGTATAGGGTGAAGGCTAGCAGCGCCACGGGCCCCTTGGCCCCCGGGGCCTCGGTTAGTGGAGTGGCGTAGTTGTACCCTGCTAGTATTAGGGGTGCGTGCCATAGGCTCCATACTACGCCTATGGCCAGCGAGGCCCTGTGGAGCCCTATCCTGGGGCTGAGGGCGTTAAACAGGTACCCCCTCCACCCCGCCTCCTCGCCCAGCGCTACCAGTGCGTTTATTGTCGCCCCGGCTAGGACTCCTACGGCTAGTAGGAGGGGGATGGCTTTGAGTGGTATTCCTATCCTCTCCTCGGGGTCTGCTAGGCTGGCCCCCATGGCTAGTGATGCTGGTATTGATAGCGTGTATCCTAGTAGTGGCGCTGCTATCGAGGCTATGGTCTTGCCCGGTGGTAGGTTGTTTAGGCCTAGCGTGTGTAGGGCTTCCCTCAGCCCTGTGACTCCCGAGGTCCGGAGGGCGGCTAGGCTGCCTAGCATGGGGAGCCACATCCTGGCTACTAGAACCACTAGTACCACTAGCCTATCCTCTAGGGCCTCGGAGCTTAGCCTGTCTAGTACTATAGTATAGTCTATCATGTATGCTGGGATGAAGGCTACGGCTAGGTATACTAGGAGGCTCTTGTGTGTGTAGGCTTGCATACACACCACCTATACCACGGGCTCCGTGGTATCATCCATATATAGGAGTATATCTACAGCTAAAGTATATAAGCATAGCAATACTATCATAGATACCACGGACTCCGCAGTATAAGGGGTGTTGTCTATGGAGATCCTAACAGTCCAGGGCTCAACCCTACTCGAGGCACAGCTAACCAGCCCCCTGACAATAGCGGTACTAGCCGCGGCCTGGCTAGTCTCCCTAGCATACATAGTATCAAAGAGGGGCTCGGCCAGGAGGAGGATAGGGATGCTTCTAACCTCCCTCGCAGTCACCGTGATAATAGTCGGGGCCTACGCATTCACGATAAAGCCCGGCGTGGAGTACGGCATATACCTAGAAGACTCCACCATCAGGGTGGTATTCTACATGGACAGGGAGGTCAAGTACAACCTATGCCAGGTCGAGGTGGAGCTGGTTGACAGGGATGAAGCCCTTAACATGATAAAGATAAGGACTAATGGCATAAGCGACCCTACCACGGGGCTGGCAGCTGGCTACTTCAAGACGAAGGATGGGTTAAACGCCTACATGATAATAACGGGGAAGGACGTCTCCAAGGTAATAACGATAAGGGGCTCTGATAGCGTCACCATAGTCGGGATGCCAGGAGTGGAGGAGGCATACAACAAGCTCAGGGAGGCCTACCAGTCAAGGTGTAGATAGGCCCCCCGGGGCTCCGCTACATACCCCAGGTTGGTGGCTTAGCCTCGCCAGCAGGTGTTGAGGTCTTTAGCTCCTCTATCCAGCCTCCCAGCCTCATATAGAGTACTATAAGGCCTGCCAGCTCCAGGGCCTGGCCCAGGAGCGATATTGCTTGGCCTAGGAGTGATAGCTCCGACAGGACTCCACCCACCAGGGCTGCTGCTACCCCTATGATGTATAGTATGCCCGGTGTTCTTAGATCCTCGCGGGTGTACTTGTCCAAGTTTATGATTCCCAACCCGAAGAGTATGTTTCCAACAATCATTACCAGTACCCCCACCACTGCCAGTACGGCCCCGATGACTATGAGGAGTGTGAGTATGCCAGCCACAACTAGTATAATTCCGTATAGGATAAGCCTAGCGCCCAGGAAGCCTATGTCAGCATCCTTATAGATCCTGGCTAGCACCTCCATCCCGTCCCTCAGCTTAATTGTCCCGAATATCATTATGACGGAGACCGCCAACACTAGTAGTATGGCCAGGATCAGTATGGCCATTACATCTGCCTTTGTTATCCTGCTAGGCCCTCCGGGAATCCATAGGGGCGCGGTGATAACCGTTAAGATGAATAGTGAGCCCACAATCAGGATTAACACGCTTATGAGGTACAGCCTTATGCCTCCCCTAAGGTCCTCCAGCCCCCTTATTATCTTGCCCGGGCCCTCCCTATCCACACTACCCATCAATCTACACCACCCTCCTAGCCCCCAGGGGCCTCAAGACCTGTACACGGTGAACCCTAGGGCAGGGTTGTTTGCCTCGTAGAAGGCGATAGCCCTCCTATCCTGAGCCGTGGGCCTCCTGGACCTCAGCACCCTGATCACGGTGAACCACTTCCTCCCACCGCTTAAGGCCAGCCTCCTGGCCTCGTGGAGTATCCTCGTCCCTATCCTCATCCTCCAGTACCTCCTGTCCACGTGGACCCCGTAGTCTATGTTGCCACTGGCCGGGTTGTAATATGCAACCCCCACAGGCTCACCGTGCATCCTTGCCAGGATCACCATTGATCCTGGGAGTGGAGGCATATAGAAGCCCCAGCTACTCCTCTGCACCCTCTCCACGCTCCCCAGAATATACCCGCTAGCCTCGTGGACCTCGACGCTCACCCTAGTATTTGGCTCTAACAGCCTGGAGTCGGTGGTGTACACGTACACCACACTCCTAGGGTAGTGCCCCTCAGCTACCCCGCTCGTCACGACTAGCCTGCACCCGCCCCCATCAATGCCATTCTTGCCCAATGCCAAGATTATCTCAGCCCTCCTACAACCCCTCCTAGCCCTCCAGCTCACGAGCAGCCTGGCAGGGTTTCCAGGCAGTACGTCCACATTCTCCACTGGCTTAGTCCAGAACGTTTTGAGGCCTCCCAGCGTCTTCAGCCACTCTGCGAATACTCTAGGAGACTCGAGGGGGCCCACTAGCTTCAATATACTACACTACCCCTGAGGGTTCTACTATCTAAATATTATACCTGGTACGTATACCTATATAACTATTTAGCAGGTATCCCCGGTATAGAGTGGCTGGTGTGAAGCCCCCGGGTGGTCTTATTTAAACCTGGCGGGGGATCCTAGTCCGTCCGGCCCTCGCCCTGAATAGGGTTACGAGCCCCACGGTTTGACTGGTTGCATAAAACCTCTAGCATAAGTATCTACGGCACCCTATAATCATGTTGTGGAGCGTGCCCTATATTGACGGGTACTATTAGGGTCTGGGATTACATAGCTGGGCTGGAGATACCGCTCCTCGAGGGCTATGGCCTGGGTAGCGACTGGATCTACACTATGGCGGTCAAGTCGGGCTCTCTCCTCACCGGGTATGGGGCCGCCAGGTTCAGGGGTAACCCCCAGGCTCTTGTAAGGCAGACCATAACACGGGTCTCGAGGGCCCTTGCCTTCTTCGGCGCCTCCACTAGCCCCAGGATAGAGGGGGGTGGAGGGGGGTACACTGTAACCTTCAACCTGGGCGGCTCCAGGGTCATATCTAGGATCATGGTTGAGCCTGTCAGGGACGGATACATTTCTAGGTACTACACGCTAGTGGAGGGGAGCGAGGATCCCAGGCTACTGGAGGATATGGCGTTATCCATAGAGCCAGCCGAGAGGGCCCCGTGGAGGAGGTTGGAGGTGGTTGACCCACACCGTGGCCTCCCGGCAGCCTCTATACTGATACCATCCACGTGGGGCGGCTCGGGGTGGCTCACCCCCGGCTTCGATATAGCGGCTAAGATCGAGGGAGGGGGCACGAGTATAACTGTTGGGGCCGAACGGTTTGTCCACGCCTCTGGCCCCTTTGCCTGGGCACTGGCACAGCAGGCTCCTATGATGGGGTATAAGGTGGGGGAGTATATGGATGCATCCACCCTAGCCTCCAGCATCTCGGGGTGGGAGAGGCTTACCCCTTCTTGGCCTCCCCCATTGTTTGGCCATAGGGTGGCTGAGGCCCTGGCCTATAGGATGCATGGGTTGTGGGCTAGCGTGTCATCTGTACTAGCATTTGGGGATGGCGTGGGGTGGGTATCAACTGTTGGGTACCAGATGCCTGGTATCCAGGCTATAATGTGGGGCTCCCACTATGCAATCGCCACGGGTAGAGATGCCTTGAACCACCTCCTAGTTATCATGGCTCATGCCAGGGTGAACGAGGATTGGTATAAGCGCGTTGTTAGGGACAACGTTAAACTGTCTAGAATGATAAGTTCATCCTTCAGATCAAGGCCCAGCCCCAGCTACACGCCCCCACCATCAACCCCATCATACAGCTACGATAGCTACGACTACTCGACGGGCTACGACACTCCTGACACCTGGGGGGACGACTACCAGGACTATGACGGCTATGACACAGGCTACTCCGGGGGAGGCTACGACGACTATGATAACGAACCGGGAGATGCTGGTTATGGAGATTACGGGGATGAGTGGGGAGAGAGGAGGAGCAGGCTCAGGAGGTACATGGACGAGCCCGATACACAGTTCTACGTGGACCAGGAGGGGATGGTAAGGGCCTACGATGGCGAGGAGGATGCTGTTGCCTCGTACATAGACGAGTCAGGGTACCTCAGGGACGAGGAACACAGGGTGATAGGCAGGGTGGAGCATGGCTACGTGTACGACGAAGAGACCGGTGAGAGAGTTGGAATACTCAACGTCGATGCAAGTGACGACTATAGGATAAGAGAGTTCGAGGACCGCATGTTAAATCCGAGGGAACAGCTAGGCTACGATATGTTCGGGCCGAGCGAGGATGAGAAGCCCGACATAGACCCCACATGGGTTTCCAGGAAGAGAAGCGACAAGGACTAACTACTTCTTCCTTTTTATTATATTGTAATTTATATTTTAAATTATCTGGATAAGTTAAATGCTAAGCTGGATGCCAACCCGTATATATGATTGTTTCCTCGCTATAGAGGCCTCCGGTCAGAGTGCTATAGCGGCTAATGGCTTAAAGCATGCCTTATGACATGACCTGCGCTATGTTCTCCAACTATTCGCCGCGGGGTGTTTCTAGTTTTTCGAGGATGTCTCTAAGTAGTTGGATTGCCTTCTTGTATGCGTCTAATCCTTTCTTGGTTACTGTGTAGGTCGAGTCGGGGTTCTTCTCTAGTATGCCCTCCCTTTCTAGCCTGTATATCACTGTGTATACTGTTATTGTTGCTGGCTTTATCCCGTAGTCGTGTATGATCCTCTTTTTTATATCGTATGCGTATGTTGGCCCGTGTTTTAGGATGGATGAGATTACGTATATCCATAGGTTCTCTATTGTGAGTTTTCTTCTTAGCCTTTCCAGGGGTTGTGGCTCTGGCAATGGTCTTCCCTGCCCAGTATTCCTGTGGGGGATAGGTTTTTATTCGCCACCATACTATATTTATGACTGTAAATATTTGTGGTGGTGTATATGGGGCGGGTTAGGGTTGCACTGGCTGGCGTGGGCAACTGCGCCTCGGCCCTCGTCCAGGGAGTGTTCTACTACATGAACGCAGAGGAGGGGCAAGAGGTTCCAGGCCTAACCAGCGTTAGGCTGGGCCCCTACCATGTAGGCGACATAGAGTGGGTGGCGGCCTTCGACGTGTCTAGAGACAAGGTCGGGAAGGACCTTGCCGAGGCGATATTCTCCGGCCACAACGTGACTCCCCGCTTCGCCGACATGCCCCCCAGGCTCGGTGTAGAGGTTAGCCCTGGCCCCGTACTGGACGGTGTAGCGCCACACATGTGGAGTAGGTTCAACCCACACAGCCTCGAGGTCAGCCTCGGGGATGTTGTTGACGTGCTGAGGTCCTCTGACGCCGACCTGCTTGTGAACCTACTCCCGGTGGGTAGCGAGGAGGCCTCTAGGTTCTACGCCAGGGCGGCGCTTGAGGCTGGGGCTGGGTTCGTCAATGGTATACCTGTCTTCATAGCCAGCTCGGAGGAGTGGGTGAGGCTGTATGAGGAGAGGGGGCTACCCCTGGTTGGCGACGATATCAAGGGGCAGCTGGGGGCTACAGTGCTCCACAGGACACTCGCCAGGTTGATGGCCGTCAGGGGGGTTCTAGTCGAGGAGACCTACCAGCTCAATATTGGTGGTAACACTGACTTCGAGAATATGCTGGCCGAGGAGAGGCTGGCCAGTAAGAGGACTAGCAAGACGAGGGCGGTCACCAGCGTGTTACCCAACGGGGAGAGGCTGGAGAGTGAGGGGAGGGTTAGGATAGGCCCTAGCGACTACGTCCCCTTCCTAGGCAACACCAAGGTTGCATACATCCATATAAAGGGAAGGAGCTTTGCAGGCTTCCCCGTAGTCCTGGAGGCTAAGCTTACCGTGGATGACAAGAGCATGTTCGCCGGGGCTATGATAGACGCCATAAGGGGCGCGAAGATAGCGATGGATAGGGGCATAGGTGGACCCATATACAGCGTCTCGGCCCCATTCTTCAAGCACCCGCCACTACAGGCGCCCAGCGACGAGGAGGCCCATAGGTGGTTTAGAGAGTTCATAGAGGGGGCTAGGGAGAGGTAGGCTACCCCGAGCCCCTATACATCTTAGCCAAGTCGCAGGGCATACACCTCGACACCTGGCCAAGCTGGCTACTGACTATCCTATAGACTCTTCCCCCCGCCAGCTGGCCTAGGAAGAATGCCGCCACGAATAGGGGGATCTCCCTTAGCCCCGCCCCGGCCAGTAGCCTGATCGCTACAACTAGGGGCACGGGGGCGTGTATAGCGAGGAACCACTCCCTCCTATTGCCCATTGACTTCGCGTGGGCCCTCCAGTATCCGAATGGCAGGTTCAGGAGGAAGGTGGCCAGCATGCCCGCCAGCAGCGAGTCCATAGCCTACACCCGTGCACCCTACCATGCTCCCCTGGGGGTTTTGAGGCTACGTATTATAATAGCCCTGGGCCCCGGCTTGGATCCATAGGGTGTCAGCCGGGGTTGCCCTCAGTCCTAGTCCGTGCCCGGGGCGTTATAGACCATCATGGAGACCTCATAGGGGATTCCCTGCTGGTCGAGGATGGGGTCATAAGGGGCGTTGGCAGGGCTCCCGGGTATGTTACCGAGGCCAGGCTGGATGGCTACATACTCCCCGGCTTCGTTGATGCCCACCTCCATGTTAAGGGCTTGGGGACCAGCCTCTATGGCGCCGACCTGAGGGGGGCCAGGAGCCCGGAGGAGGTGGCGAGGAGGCTTGCAACAGTCAAGGGCCCCCTGGCCATAGGGAGGGGGTGGGACCAGGAGGCCTTCGAGGAGCCGGTGTTGCCTGACAGGAGGCTCCTGGACAAGTATGTCCCCAATAGGCCTGCTGTAGCGATCAGGGTCTGCGGCCATATGGCTGTGCTCAACACGAGGGCGTTGGAGGCCGTTGAGCCCTGGAGGCTCTACCCCGATCAAGTAGACCGTGAGCGGGGAGTCCTCGTAGAGGACGCTGTCTACTATGCAGTGAACAGGCTCCTGGATATGCTAGATAACAGGGAGCTAGTCAAGCTGGGGCTAGAGGCCCTCCACTCGGCCGGCATCGTTGGGGCATCATCGATGGCTTGCAGCGACTCGGAGATCAAGGCGCTCTACAGCCTAGCGAGGAGTAGCAGGCTCCCTGTTAGGGTGGCCTGCTACGCGAATAGGGAGAACTATAGGATGCACCTCGGCCTAGAGGCGCCCCGCTTCAAGGTGGTCGGCGTCAAACTCTTTAGCGACGGCAGCTTTGGGGCCAGAACAGCAGCCTTGAGGAGCGGCTATGAGGACGACAAGGGCAATAGGGGAAGGCTCCTCCTCACATCCCGAGACATAGCCGCGATAGGGGGCCCTGTCCTGAGGGCGGGATACAGGGTTGCCATCCACGCCATAGGCGATAGGGCCCTGGACGAGGTGATCGAGGCCTACGATATGCTCTCGCCCGGGCCCCGGGGGAGGGTTGAGCATGCGAGCATAACCTGGGACGGCCAGGTGGGGGAGCTGGCCAGGCTGGGCGTGTACGTGGTTGTACAGCCCAGGTTCCGAGTGAGCGACTGGTGGCTGAGCCAGAGGCTAGGTGATAGGGCCAGGCTTGCATACAGGTTCAAGACCATGCTCTCACGTGGAGTGAGGCTAGCCCTCTCCACCGATGCCCCGGTGGAGGATCATAGGCCCTGGAACACTATACTGGCGGCTGTGGGGGACTGTGGTGGCAGGCGATGTGGTGTGGGCGAGGACCTTGGGATCCGTGATGCGATAAGGCTCTACACGGTGGAGGCTGCCAGGGCTAGCGGGGGCCCCGTGGCGGTGCTGGGGAGGGTGGAACCCGGGGCCCCGGGGGAGCTGTCGTGGAGCCCCGGTGATCCGAGGGAGAGGGGCTGGAGGGGCCCTGTTAGGCCCCTTGACTTGGCGCGGTGACGGGCTCCTCGACCCGGAGGAACTCCTTCCTGGCAGTCTTCTCTATCCTCCTCTTGTAGCTCCTTATACCTAGCTTTACTGCTATGTAGAATAGCGCGTAGTAGGGTACTGCTATTACTAGCATGCCCAGCCCGCTGGGGTCGGGGCTTATAACAGCGCCTATCACCAGGGAGATTATGAATGCGTACTTCATCCTATCCCCGGTGAAGAATCCGGGCTCTAGTATGCCTGCTGCTAGTAGCATGTAGGTGATTAGGGGGACCTCGAAGAGCAGGCCTGTGGCTAGTATGAGCTGTACTGCTAGCGTGAAGAGTTTCTCTATATCCGCGAAGGCCACTAGGCCCTCCTCTCCGGCCACCATTATGGAGGTCATGAACATGAAGCGGAATGCTATGGGTATAACCACGTAGTATGCCAGGAGTACTCCGGCGGCGAAGAGTATGAAGGCTAGGATTGAGTACCTCTTTATCGCCCTCTCCTCGTGTGGGTAGAGGGCTGGCTTGATGTAGGCGAACGTCTCCCTAATTATAACCGGGCTGGCCCCTAGGAGGCCTAGCATGAGGGCGCTCTTGAATAGAACGTTGAACCCGCCGAAGGGGTTGAACTGCGCCAGCCTGACCTCGTAGGTCTGGCCCATGAATGATATCGTAGGGGGTACGGCGTGCTCTATGAGCTTCTTGGGGAAAACGTTCACGGCCGGCACATACGGGTCCAGGCTGACGGGTATGAATGATAGCACTAGTGTTGAGATTATCAGGGCCACTAGTATCCTCTTCAGCCTAATGGCCAGCTCCACTACGTGGCTCCATATATCGGCTTCCTCCCCCACAACTCCCCACACAGCCAGGGCACACCTATTGGCTGGGGATGGTGATAAAGCTTCCCATGCACCACCCTCCTCCGCGGGGCCTACGTTATGGGGGATAGATGGGCCAGGGTTGTAGAGGCTTGTAGTGAGGATGCCGAGGAGTGCAGGAAGGCCGTGAGGCTGTTCCTGGAGGAGATGTGTAGGGATCCCTCGATGTGTAGGGAGCCCAGGAGGGGCCTGGTTGAGAGGTACTCCTGGGTTGAGGAGCTTATAAGGAGGGGTGTCCCCGATGGCAGGTCTCGGCTTATACTCTACATAGTCTCCCGGTACCTGGTCAACGTTAAGAACCTAGACCCGGAGTCCGCCGTGCACGTTGTGGAGGAGTTCATCGAGAACAGCTGCCGGAACCATGGCAACTGCGGCAAGATCTACAGGTCGTGGATTAGGAACGTGTTGAGGCACGTCAAGGAGGGGGGCTGGCTCCCCTGGAAGCTTGAGACGCTCAAGGAGAGGGACCCGGAGTTGTATGCCGTGGTTGAATCCGTGCTCTCGGGGAGGGATGCTACTTAAAGGTTTAGAGCGCCAGCCTAAGGCTGTTGACCCTCACAGGGGGTGCGGGAAGGGTGGCCAGGTACGTGGTGACCTCAGCGTGGCCTTACGTCAACCATGTCCCCCATCTGGGAACACTGATCGGGTCGCTCCTCAGCGCTGACATCTATGCTAGGTACCTGAGGCTGAGGGGCCATGACGTAGTGTTTGTCACTGGGAGCGACGAGCACGGGACCCCCATAGAGCTGGAGGCGAGGAGGAAAGGGGTGGAGCCCAAGGAGCTTACTGACGCTGTCCACGAGTACGATGTTAAGCTCTTCAACGAGTACAGACTCTCCTTCAGCCTGTACAGCAGGACCGAGAGCCCCGTGCACAAGGACTTCGTCCGCGACTTCATGATGAAGCTATACGAGAACGGGTACATATTCAGCCAGAAGGAGGTCCTACCCTACTGCGAGAACGACAAGATGTTCCTGCCCGACAGGTTCGTGGAGGGCACATGCCCCTACTGTGGGTACGACAAGGCGCGGGGGGATCAGTGTGACAACTGTGGAAGGCTGCTCCACCCGACAGAGCTCCTCAACCCACGGTGCGCCCTCTGTGGGGCCCGCCCCGTGTTCAGGGAGACTACCCACTGGTTCATAGACCTGACTAGGGTGAGGGATAAGCTGCTCAAGTGGCTACAGGAGCATAGGGAGCTGCCGGATAATGTGAAGAAGTACAGCGTGAACTGGGTCCAGCAGGGGCTCAAGCCTAGGAGCGTCACTAGGGATACTAGCTGGGGTATACCTGCACCCTTCCCCGGGGCCGAGGGCAAGACGATATACGTCTGGTTCGACGCCCTCCTGGGCTATGTGAGCACCACCAAGGAGTACTTCCTCAGGAAGGAGGGCGACGGGGAGAAGTGGAAGGAGTACTGGTTCAACCCCGAGACAAGGACCCTATACTTCATAGGCAAGGATAATATACCCTTCCACGCGATAATACTCCCCGCGATGTTCCTAGCCACAGGTGACCCCTACGTGCTGCCGTGGAGGATAAGCGCCACAGAGTACCTCATGTACGAGGGCCAGCAGTTCAGCAAGAGTAGGAGGATCGGCGTCTGGATAGACGAGGCACTGGAGATAGCCCCGGCAGACTACTGGAGGTGGGTCCTAGCCAGGATGAGGCCCGAGACAAGGGATCAGAACTTCACGTGGAAGGAGTTCTACAGGATCGTGAACAGCGAGCTAAACGATGATATAGGGAACTACGTGAACAGGGTTCTGAGCATGGTATCCAGGAGGCTAGGCTCCAAGGTGCCACAGCCCGGCCCACTGAAGGCCAGCGACGAGGAGGTTCTGGGCGAGGCCAAGAAGCTGGCCTGGAAGGCCGTCGAGGAGCTGGATAAGATAAACATTAGGAGGAGCACCGAGCACATACTGGAACTAGCCAGGCTCGGGAACAGGTACCTAAACGAGAGGCAGCCCTGGAGCCTCCTCAAGGAGAACCCTGAGGAGGCGGGAACCGTGCTGTGGGTAGGCCTCTACATCGCGAAGATGCTAGCCCACCTGCTAGCTCCCTATACGCCAGACGCGGCTGAGAGGCTATGGAACATGCTGGGCATGGATGGCAGCGTCCACGAGGCGGTGTGGGACGAGCACCTAGAGAAGCCCCCGGAGCCGGGATCCATGATCAGGGACGTGGAGCCGCTATTCAAGAAGCTCCCTCCCGACTTCCTGGAGAGGATAGACGAGATCCTGGAGGAGGCAAGGAGGAGGGCCAACGAGAAGAGGCCCCCAATACTAAGGGAGTACAGGGTGGTCGAGTGAAGAGGTGCATAGAGGGGGAGGCCTGGTTCTGCAACCCACAAGACATTCTAGACGCCCTACTCATCCTGGCCCAGGGAGCCATTGTGTCCTCCTCCAACGGCTGCCTGACCCTAGAGCACCCTAGGCTCGCCGCACGTGTATGCCCAGGATCAACTGGGAGGGTCGGTGCGATAGAGTATAGGGCCTGTATGGTCCAGGTGCACGCCGAGCCGGGGCTGTGCCCCAAGGTTAAGATAATATTAATGCGGGGAGGAGGCTAGCCCTCCTCCACTGGGGTCTAGGGCGTGGAGTGCGACAAGGACCTTCTAGATAGGCTGGCATCCCTGGCCAAGCTGAAGCTGGAGCCGGGGGAGGCTGAGGAGATCTGTAGGAGCATACCAAGGATAGCAGAGTACCTTCGAGGTGTCTCTAGGATACCAGGAGTCTCCAGCGCCGAGCCACTCTACCACGTCTGGGAGGAGGAGTCCAGGCTACTGGAGGACGCCCCCGATAGGAGGGTCGACGTGTCTAGCCTGCCCGTTGACGTTGAGGGAGGCTACGTTAAGGCCCCGTGGAGGGGTGGTAGGCGTTGAGCCGGGAGGAGGCCTGGAGGATCCTCCAGGGGTTCCGAGAGGGGTCTCTTGACCCCCTGGAGCATGCTGGCAGGGTTTACGAGAGGATAGAGAAGTGGGAGTCCAGGGTTAACGCGTTCATTGAGATCGCCTCCTGGGACCTGGTCCATGATATGATGGTGGAGGCCGCTAGGTCCTACAGGGAGGGTAGAGCCCGCCCGTTGGAGGGGCTCCTAGTAGCGGTTAAGGACAATATCTCGACTAGCTTCACGGTGACCACCGCTGGAAGCAGGATGCTAGACGGCTACATACCCCCATACGACTCAACAACCGTCTCCAAGCTGCTTGGCGCAGGAGCTGTGGTACACGGCAAGACGAATCTGGACGAGTTCGCCATGGGTAGCACTACTGAGACCAGCTACTATGGGCCTACAAGGAACCCCTGGAGCCTGGATAGGGTGCCCGGGGGAAGTAGCGGTGGGAGCGCCGCCGCGCTGGCCTACGGTGGCGCCGACCTGGCTCTGGGTAGCGATACTGGTGGCAGCGTGAGGCTCCCAGCGGCGTATACCGCCACGGTGGGTTTGAAGCCTACCTACGGCCACGTGAGCAGGTATGGACTTATACCGTACGCCAATAGCCTTGAGCAGATTAGCCCTATGGCTAGGAGTGTTAGGGATGTTGCCCTCCTGTACTCGGTAATAAGCGGGGGCGACCCTCTCGACGCCACTAGCCTGGAGCACGTACCCCCCGTGGATCCATGGGGCCTGGAGCCGGCTGACCCGGTGGAGCTTAGGATATGCATAGTGCCCAGCCTCATGGAGGGGGCTGAGAGGCCTGTTGTGAGGAGTTTTATGAGGGTTGTAGAGTGGCTCGAGTCTCAGGGTGCCGTGGTTGAGGAGGCCGAGCTAGAGTATGCTGGCCACGCCCTCCCCGTGTACTACACGATCGCTTTCGCCGAGGCTGCGAGCAACCTGGCTAGGTATGATGGCCTCCTATACCCCTCCAAGGGGAGGAGCGGGGTCTGGGAGGAGTACGTCTCGGAGGCCCGTGGGGCAGGCTTCGGGCTCGAGGTTAAGAGGAGGATCATAATGGGGGTTTATGCCCTGAGCGAGGGGTACAGGGACGAGTACTACCTAGCCGCATCTAAGGCAAGGAGGCTTGTTAGGGATGAGATACACCGCCTCACGGGCAAGTGTATACTCGCCACTCCAGCCTCGCCTGTGCTACCCCCTAGGCTGGGGGAGAGGCTGGGGGACCCGATTAAGCTGTTCCTCATGGATGCCTACACGGTTATAGCCAACCTGGCGGGGATCCCGGCCCTGGTCCAGCCCTCCGGCCTCGAGGGCGGCCTGCCCGTGGGGATACAGTG
>JALWEI010000003.1 GCA_027014125.1 Acidilobaceae archaeon
CCCTGGGGCCTTGATTGGATAACAGCGTGGTAGCCGAGCTCAGGGACATAGTCAAGATCTATCCGGACGGCGTCAAAGCCCTAGACGGGGTAAGCCTCACCCTAGAGAAGGGCAAGGTCCACGCAGTCCTAGGCGAGAACGGGGCGGGGAAGACCACGCTAATGAGGATCCTCTACGGCGAGATAAGGCCGACCCGGGGCGAGATCATACTAGACGGGAGGCCCGTCAGGTTCAAGAGCACGGTCGACGCGATCAGGAGCGGCATAGCAATGGTATACCAGCACCCCAGGATGGTCCCCACCCTAACGGTGAGGGAGAACATGGAGCTCTACTTCGAATCCGCGGGCCTCGGAGAGGAGGCGTGGCGCAGGCTAGAATGGGCAACCAAGGTCACAGGCTTCGAGGTGCCACTAGGGGAGAGGGCCGAGGACCTGCCCCTAGGAGTCCTCCAGAGGGCTGAGATACTCAGGAGCCTGGCAGCCAACGCCAGGATACTCATACTCGACGAGCCGACCACAAACCTAACCCCAGCGGAGGTCGGAGGCCTCTTCGAGGCCATCAGGAGGATGAAGAGGGAGGGCCTAGCCCTGGCCTACATCACCCACAGGCTACCGGAGGTTAGGGAGATAGCAGACACCGTCACAGTACTCAGGAGGGGCAAGGTAGTCGCCAGCGGCGTGGACCCCAGGAGGGTCCCGGGGGAGGAGCTGGCGAGGCTAATGGTCGGGGAGCTACCCAAGCCTGAGCCGAGGAAGAGGCACAAGCCCCACGGCAGCCCCGTGCTCCTCCTCAAGGACGTGGAGGCCCAGGCAAGGATCAGGCTAACGATAGGCAGGCTAGAGGTGATGCCCGGCGAGGTACTCGGAGTGGCCGGGGTGGAGGGCAACGGGCAGGACGAGCTGGTCTCGCTAGTGATAGGCCTCCTCAAGCCGCTCCGGGGCAGGGTGGAGGTGCTGGGGGGCACGCCATCGAGCCCTAGGGACTTCCTCCGCATGGGCGGAGCCTTCATACCCGGGGACCGTGGTAGGGCTCTCATTCAACACTTCAGCGTGGCCGAGAACCTAGCGTTCCTCCTATACGCCCACCAGGGCCCCCTCATGCTGACACCTAGGAGCCTAGAGGAGCTATACAGGAGGGTGGCGGAGGAGTATAGGGTGGTGGCGGAGGGCCCCTGGGTCCCCGTGTCAAGCCTCAGCGGGGGGAACCAGCAGAAGCTCCTAGTTGGGACCCAGCTCCACCTTGGCCCCAGGCTACTCGTTGCCGTGAACCCTACCCGTGGCCTAGACGTGGCCACGACCAGGTATGTGAGGAGCCTGATAGACGGGCTAGCGGCGGGCGGGGCGGGGGTGCTCCTTGTGAGTAGCGACCTTGACGAGGTTCTGGAGCTCTCGGATAGGATAGCGGTGATCTACAAGGGCAGGATAACCGGGATCGTGGCCAGGGAGGAGGCCACGCCCGAGAGGCTGGGCGCCCTCATGGGTGGTGCGTCATGAGGCTAGCCGCAAAGATACTGAGGGAGGCCGCCCTGGTCGGGGCCGCCCTCATGGTGGGCCTCGCCATCGGCGGGCTTGTCGCCGTCTTCTTCGACGCCCCTCCCCTGGGGTTCCTAGTAGACATGGTACTGTCTGCTAGGCACCTGCCCGACATGGTTGTCGAGTACACCGCCCTCCTAGCCCTAACCGCGACGGCCTTCGCCATACCACTGCACGCCGGCCTCTTCAATATAGGGGCGGAGGGCAGCTTCTACGCCGGGGCCCTGGTGGCCCTGATGGTCGGGGTGAAGACTGGGAGCCTGCTGCTGGCCCTCCTCCTGGGCACCCTGGCGGGGGTTATCGTGACTGGGGTGGCTGGGGCGCTTAGGGTATGGCTGGGGGTTAACGAGGTCCTCAGCACTATAATGATCAACTGGGTGATGTACTGGGTCATGCTCTACCTCGTTGTTGACGCCCTGGCTGACCCGGTGTTCACGCAGAGGACCGTGAAGGTGCCCCGGGAGGCTAGGCTCCCTTGGATAAACGTTGCTGGGGTGGATATACCGTCAACGATCATAGTCTCGGCCGTGATAATCGTTGGGGTATGGGTTTTCCTTAGGATGACTAGGTACGGTCTCCTGCTGAGGGTTGTGGGGGCCAACGAGGAGGCGGCTAGGATGAGGGGGGTCAACGTTGGGCTATACAGGCTAGCCTCGATGCTTATAGCCGGGGGGCTTGCCGGCCTCGCGGGGTCGCTCCATATAGTGGGGTTCTCCTACAGCATAGACGTTCTGGGTGGGACGGTTAGGAACTATGGGTTTAATGGTATAGGGGTTGCGCTGATGGGTAGGAATGACCCCCTGGGGATACTGGCTGCTAGCCTCCTCTTCTCCAGCCTCCTAGCTGGAAGCCAGGTCGTGGAGCCGATATACAAGGTTCCGAAGGAGGCGGCCGACCTGGTTATAGGGATCGTGATCATACTGCTCTCGGCCCCCACGGTATTCACTATAATACGCTCCAGGCTGGGAGGTGGTAGGTAGTGGAGGCTGGGGACCTACTGGTTGTGGGTGTGATAAGCCTCTCCGCCATGGTGCCCATAGCGCTGACTGCCCTGGGAGAGGTCCTGGCAGAGAGGAGTGGTGTCGTGAATATAGGGTTGGAGGGCATACTGCTCCTAACAGCCTGGCTCGGCGTCTACGTTGTGCTGGAGACGGGCAGCATACTCCTAGGCTACCTAGCCGGCCTCCTGCTAGGCGCACTCCTGGGCCTCATGCACGCCGCCATAGCTGTCTACCTCAAGGGGGACCAGATCATAGCTGGGCTGGGCCTCAATATAGCGGCCGCGGGCCTAACAGCTCTAGGCACACTAGCGGCTTGGGGCAACTACGGCCAGAGCCCCCCGCTGGAGGTCAAGCCCCCGGGTATAGAGGTGCTTGGGCAGAGGATAAGCCCCCTAGTCTTCGTGGCGATCCTCGTTGGCGTGGGTATATGGTGGCTGCTAGAGAAGACTAGGCTGGGGCACAAGATCAAGGCTGTGGGGGACGACCCGAGGAGTGCTGACGCGCTGGGGATAAACGTTGAGAGGATAAGGCTCGCCGCCACCGTGGCTGGGGCCAGCCTAGCTGGCCTAGCGGGGGCCTACATGAGCATAGACTACCTAGGAAGCTTCGTGAAGCTGATGAGCGGGGGGAGGGGCTTCATAGCCTTGGCGGATGTAGCCTTCAGCGGCTGGAACCCCCTCGGAGCCCTCCTGGGGGCCGCGATATTCGGCTTCAGCGACGCGGTGGCTAGGTACTACAACATAGTTGCCGGCACCACGGCGTCGAGCTACCTGATAAACACTATACCCTACATAGTAACCCTAGTAGCGGTGGCGGCGACAGCCAGGAGGGCCAGGATGCCTAGGGCCCTTGGCAGGCCGTACATCAAGGAGTAGCGCCCCCCAGCCTCCATGAACTCTACCTCGTATGTCATCGGATCCCCGCCACGGTACCACCAGTAGAACCATCCATGCTCCCTACCCGATACGTCGTATACTACTAGGTATGGCGTCGTGTAGAGCCTATCCTGGCGCCCAGCCTTGTAGACGCTAACATCGAGCTGCGTGCATCCAAGCTCGTAGCAGAAGTTAACCCCCGTGGCGAGGACGCCTCCACCTTCTCGTCGCTCCCATACGCATCGCCGAAGCTTATCACCAGCATCCCCAATACGGGCCCCCTTGGGGTCCACCGGCCGGCCGTGGCGGTACTCTCCCAGGTATGGCGCTGGGGCTAGGCCTGCTATGGATCTGGGTGTGATGCTATTGAACGGCCCTACTATACAAGACCCCGTACCCTGGGCCTGGATGGAGCGTTTTAGGGTGTAGAATACGTAGCCCGTCTGCACCCTGCGCTCCCCGTTTCCGGCCCTTATAATCCACTCCTAGCCGACTATCGAGGGGCTAGCTTCTTCCCTGCCTCATACCATGATGACCACTCTAGGCACATGCACGTATCCAAGTTCCACTCCATGCAGTCCTGCTGGAAGCTGGAGAAGTACATAGCCGAGTCGGGATTTAAGCCTAGCTTAGCCACCGTCTCCAGACCCTCTATGCTATTCACCACCATTGGTTTTACCTGTGCTAGGCACACGCCGGAGGGCGAGAATATACAGTCGATATCCCCCTCCTCACCCCTGGGCTTGAAGGGGCTAGGCTTCCCAAGGCCCCATGTGGATCTTGACGTCTACAACAGGCTTGGCGGGCCTCACCTCCACTATCGTGGCCCTCGACGCCTTGAGCCGATGGTCCCGGGTCAAACTCGCGGCGGGTCCGCCATATTCCGTAAGCTGGTGTTGGGGGTGATGCATGGTGATAACAATGGTATTTAATGTCTGGGTTATTATTGGTAAGTGTGGGAGTCTTATATGACAAGTCGTGATAAAGGCATACTAGAGATTATAAGGAGTGAGAGGGTTCCTTATTGGGATCCGGAGAGGCTTTTCCTAGTCCTGGGGCTACTCTTGACAGGCAGGATCTCTATGGGTAAGGCTGCCGAGCTGCTGGGTATACGTATCGATGAGCTGTGGCTGATGCTGAGGAGGCTCGGGGTGGAGTATGAGGTAGTTGACGAGGAGGAGGCGGAGGAGGAGATTGAAGCCTACAAAAGGCTCTTTAAGAGTAGTTCTTAACACATCACCCCTCATAGTATCATCAAAGCTAGGGCTACTCGAATTAGCCTTGACAGAGTTATTCTCAGAAGCCCAGATTCCACGGGGTGTAATGTCTGAACTTGAGAGAAAGAATGATGCCGTCTATCACTTAGTAAAAGGCTTAGTTAGGAGAGGGCTCCTTAAGGTTGAAGAAGTTTCCGTGTCTTTCCCTAGGCTTGGCGTTGGAGAGTCATCGGCAATACTAGTTGCACTAAATAAGGGTAAGGTTGCTGTACTTGACGATAAGAAGGCGAGGAAGCTTGCCCGTGAACTAGGATTAGAGGTTATAGGAACACTAGCAATTATACGGGAACTATATGAGCAAGGCTATATTAAAATGACTATAGAAGAACTCTATATTAAACTGCTGGACCTGGGCTTTTACATTAAAAGAGATATTTATAATAAAATATTTAAGGATAAAAATAATAAATAAAGTTAATTAATGTATTAGGGTATACGTTTTCGACTAGGTCATCTAGGTTATTAATAATTTCAAACGACTCATGCAGAACAAGTGCACTACAACCCTGTACTCCTGAGGCCCCTGTAGACAGGCTCTCCCCATTGTACTTGACTGGGGGCGCGTTCCTCACCAGACTGATAAACTTCTCTCTATCACCTGGATCCGCCTTTCCAGTCCATACTAGCTCCATCCCCCTGCCCGGCGTGGGGGCGTATATCGTCGGGTATCTGTAGACTGCAATCCCGCGCTTGTCAGCATCTACCTCTGGTATGTCAACGTGTAGGTTGACCAGTAGGGGGTCTCCATCGCCGGCTACCCTATAGAGGAGTAGCTTGGCCCAGCTCCCCGTGCTGCCTATATCGGCGGCGTGTGCCAAGCCTGCGGGTAGCACTGCTGTGCGAGGATCCTCGCCCTGCGACTGGTGGCTAGCCTATGGAGGCTAGTCATAGAAGCATCCTTACCTGATATACGATATCACACAGTGATATAAGCCCTTCCCCCGCGGCCGGCTAGGCAGCCGTATGCTCCATATTGCATATTACCTTCCTTGATCTATTAGGGCTCTACTACAATCCTCACACTATCCGGCTTCATAGCCTCCTCGAAGGCCTCCCTTACACGGCTCAGCGGGTAGATCCTCGGCTCCGGTATAACTACCCTCCCCTCCTGTAGGAGGCGTATTGCGTGCCTGAACTCCCTGCTGGAGCCGCACCGGGTTCCTACTAGCCTGAGCTCCTTCACAACCGCTATAGTCTGGGGCAGGCTGGCCTCCCCGCCGGGTGTACTCTTTAGGTAAACAACTCCCCGGGGCCTTGCTAGGGCTACGGCTGCCTTCAGCCCCTCGTTGGTGCCGGTGGCCTCTACTACTATATCGAACCCCAGGCCTCCTAGGCCCTCAGCCCTGCCGTACTCCATAGCCTCCTCCATCGTGTATACCCTGAGGCCTAGGCTCCTGGCTATACTCGCCTTCCTACTACCAGGCCTGGCTACCAGGACCACGTCGCCGCCTAGCAGGCCTGCTACCTGGGCTGAGAGGAGGCCCATGAGGCCGGTGCCTAGCACCGCTACTAGGCTACCAGGCCTTGGGGGTGCTTGCCTGAACGCGTTTAGCACCGCCGCTAGGGGTTCGACGGCGAAGGCTCTGGTGTGCGGCATCTCGTGCCTGTGGAGGGCCCAGGCTGGCGCTATGAATAGCTCCGCCATGCCCCCGTCATAGTCTATCCCCAGGGTCTTCCTGTAGGGGCAGTGTATGTACATGCCTTCCCTGCAAACCATGCACCTGAGGCAGGCGAAGTTTATCTCCGACACCACCCTGGCCCCTATCAGGTCCTCCGGGCCCTCCACCACCTCCCCGCTGACCTCGTGGCCCAGTATTATGGGGCTCTTGAATAGGGGGTAGGTCCCCCTGTAGAACGCCTTGTCGGTCCCGCATATACCCACGGCCCTGCTCCTTACCAGGGCCCACCCTTCCGGGGGCCTCGGGTCTGGGACCTCCTCCAGCCTGATGTCGCCGGGAGAGTATAGCCTAGCCGCTAGCAATTCTGGAGCCCCGACCAGGGTCTTGGACCCGAGGCTGCTTATATACCCTGAACGGCTACAATACATCACTATATGGTGGATCGAAGTGATACTCTTCGACTGGGGCACCTATAACGGGCTCACCAAGCTCAGGATAGCCGCGGCCCTGGGCATGAAGCTCACCGAGATACCGCCCTACGACCTGGCCAGGAGGAGGGGGGAGGAGTACTATAGGAGCTACCGGGAGTTCGCCGAGAAGGCGTTCACCACGATAACAGGGCACGCACCATACTACAACGTCGTCTCGGTCGACAGGGAGGTTATGGAGAGGAGCTGGAGGGCCCTCATAGCGGCGGCCAAGAACGCCAGGCTAGCCGGGGCTATGATATACAACCTCCACCTGGGCTGGAGGGCGTTCATGGACCAGAGGGACCTCGACTATGCGGTAGAATTCCTGAAGAGGCTTGCCAGCGAAGTGCCTGATATAGTGATCAGCGTTGAGGTGCCGTACACGAGGAGGATGCTAGGAGACTGGGAGGAGATCAGGGCCCTCCGCGAGGCTGTAGGGGAGGACAGGCTCATAGTGTCGGTCCAGCTGGAGAATGCGTGGATGTACGAGACTGGTGTATCCGAGACGGGCGCCTTCGAGCAGGCAGACAGGGAGACGGGAGAGGACTTCTGGAAGAGGATCCTTTCAAAGACGCTTTCACTGAGCACCGGCTACCTCTCGCTCCGCTTCAGCCAGGTCATAGGATTCGCCCTGGGGAGGAGGATCCTGAAGAAGAGGGTGCCACTGGGCAAGGGGTACCCGAGCCTCGAGCCCCTGTCCAGGGCCCTGGCAGAGTTCATGGTTAAGGAGGTTAGGGGCAAGGCAACCGGGCTGAGCATGCACATAATCTACACCGGCCCGCCGGAGACGAAGTACCAGGACACCCTCACACTGTACACCAGTATAATGAAGGAGGCAGTAAGGCACCTATGACCAAGCCCAGGCCGCGGGACTACCAGCTGGAGGCCCTAGAGTGGGCCCTCTCCAGGGAAAGGGCAATAGTATGCATGCCAACCGGCTCGGGCAAGACCCTAGTGGCGGGCCTGTGGATAGAGAGACTACTATCGACGAGGAGGGCTAGGAAGATCCTAGTCCTGGAGCCCACTAGGTTCCTTGTAGAGCAGACCGCCCAGGTGCTCAGGCGCCTCGGCCTCCCAGCTGAGCCTGTCCACGGGAGCATGAGCAGGGGCCTGAGGAGGCGTGGCTGGTCCGCCACCGTCGTCGTTGCCACTCCGGAGATCGTCGTATCCGAGGGGTTCCACCTGATGGAGGAGCCCGACGCGCTGGTGGTGGACGAGTGCCACCACACCACAGGCCAGGACCCCTACACCCTGGTAGCCAGGCGGTACAGGCCGAGGTGGAGGCTAGGCCTCACAGCCTACATACCCCCCTCAAGGAGGGCGGAGCTGGAGGCCTACCTAGGCGAGGCTAGGTGTTGGAGCTGGAGCGACCCGAGGCTGGCCAAGTACATACCGGAGTGGGTTGGCGAGGTCTACGAGGCCCCATTCAACGAGGAGGAGAGGAGGCTCTACGAGGAACTCGAGAGGCTATGGGACAGGCTACACGGCGTTGAGAGGGTCACTCTAGGCAACGCGCTGAGGTGGATGGCCAGGGACGGCCCCCTGGCTCTGAGGGAGTCCTACTCCCGGGGCGGCCTCCTGGGGAGGCTACTGAAGGGCCTCAACGACCTTATCTGGAGCCCCGGGGTGAGGCCAGCGCACAAGCTGGAGGCCCTGGAGAGGATCCTGAGGGACCACGAGCAGTTCAGGAAGGCTATAGTGTTCGTGGACAGGGTCTCCATAGCCAGGCTGATAGCGGATAGCCTAGCCAGCTACAACCCCGTGCTACTCCTAGGCAGGAGGCACATAGACCCGGGGGAGGCGCTGGAGAGGGCCAGGAGCCCCGATTCTAGGCTTATAGTGGCCACGAGCGCCGGGGAGGAGGGGATAGACCTGCCAGAGGCCGACCTGCTCATAGTTTGGAGCAACACAGCTAGCCCCCTACGATTCATACAGAGGCTGGGCCGCCTCCTGCGCCCCGGCTCTGGGGGGCAGAAGGTGGCCATCTTCATAGCAACACCAGACACCGTGGATATGGATAGCCTTGTAGATGGCCTGGTCGAGGCTGAGAGGGCCGGGATCAGGCTTGGCCTCAGCGTGGAGGCCGTTGAGAGGGTGTGGAGCCTGAGCAGGAAGCGCCGCGTACTTGAGGCCTTAGAGGAGGAGCCCATGCCCGTCGACCTGCTGGCCCAGTCCCTGGGGGCCCCTAGGAGGAGGGTCGAGGCCGCCGTCAAGTGGCTCCTAGACCACGGGTACCTAGCGTACATCTACACCCCCGCTGGTAGGGTGTATGGGCCCCGCTACATGCCCGGGGCCTTCTACAGGAGGTACCGCGAGAGCCTGGAGCCCGTGGAGGGTGTGGAGGCCACTCTTAAGGTGCAGGCCCCCGACGTGGTTAGGACCCTGAGGGGGAGCTACCCCAACGTCCTATCTAGACTACTGATAATAGTGGACGCCGTAAGGCTCGTTGCTGGGATCCGTGGGCAGGCTAGGTTCAGGGTTGGGGCTATCGAGAGGGCTGTCAACTTCTCCTACAGCTACACCATAGACAGCAGGAGCCTCGCCATGCTGGTGGTTGACAATATATTCGCCGCTCCAAGGTGGGCGGTCTAGCCTGGGATCCACACCGCTCTGAGGCCCATCTCATCCATGGCCCTGTAGAATATCCTCTCCGCCTCCCTGTCCCACCCCTCTATGCTAACCCTGAAGCCTAGGACCCGTGAGAGGAGGGCTAGGTTGCCTCCTCTCCTGTGGAGGCTCTCCCCATAGACGATCTCCACCCCCGCCTCCGCCAGGAGGCCAGCCACACCTAGGAGGTCCTTGAAGACGTCCTTGTTATACCTGTTCGGGGGCAGTATGGGTGAGACCGAGGCCCCCACCCTGAGACCCGTCCTCCTAGCCTCCCCTAGAACGTTAGCCCTAACCCATGGAGGGGGTACCCGTGGCTCTATCAGCCTGTGTAGCCTGCTGAGTGTTGCTATGGATGCGTGTACCCTCACCCTGTCACTGTACTTGGATAGCAGGGGCAGGTCTCTCTTGTAGAGCACGCTTCTAGTATGGAGTATAATCCTGACACCAGCCGGGAGGGCCTTTTCTAGTATCCTCCTAGCCCACACCGCTAAGGGCGGCAGGTAGGGGTCGTGGCTGCTGCTCATGAATACCTCCTTGCCCCTCCACCTCCACCATGGTGTCTCCCTTATGGCCTCCCTCAGGTTAACCGGTATTGCCAGGTAGTTCCCCCACCCCTCCCGGGTTAGGTCCTCTAGGCCCCTCCTGGGGTACCTCTCGTGTATCGCTTGCACGTAGCAGAATGGGCAGGCATGGGTGCACCCGTAGGCATAGTTTATGGCCCACCCCGTTATCCCGCTCCTCTTTACGAGCGGAGGCTTGACCCTGTACTGTGCTAACCTCACCCCTCTAGGGACCCCGGGAGCCCCGGTGGCGCTGTCCATGGCTACTCTACCCTTGGTACTAACGGAGTAGTTTGGATATAGACTGGAACCCCTAGGTATATATCATTTATTTTGGAACTATCCTCATGGCTTCCCCCGGTGTATTAGCGTGGTAAGGGGTGCGGTAGCCCTCACCATCGTGGTCCTAGTGCTATTTGGCCTCGCCCCCATCGGCCATGGCAACCCTATGCACACTGGCGTACCCTCTAGGGCTCCTGGCATAGCAGCGGCGCCGGAGCTGGTTGTGGAGAAGTGGGTCGTCGTTAACGGGACGCTAATGGAGTCTATAGAGGATATAGACGCCTATGATAGGGTCGACTTCGTGATCAATGTTACCAATACTGGTGGGGCCGACGCCTATAATGTGACCCTGAATGACACTGTCAACCTGTTGAATCCCTGGCTGTGGGCCAGGAATATGAGTAACATAGTAGTATATCTTGATAACGGGACCATACTCGCCAACGGGACTGATTACCTGATGATTGTAGATCCTAACACTAGCTACCCCTACTCCTTCAACCTCACCCTTTACAGGCCCCTACCATCGGGGATGAGCCTGCTCATAAACTATACGGTCTACATACACGACTACGTTAAGACCGGGTCCGAGTACTGGAATAGAGTCAACGTGACAAGGTACTCCGATGCACCCAACGGCCCCAACCTGGTGGATCCCGCCAACCCTCCCAGGGATAGCGTGAATGTGAGTATCAAGCCTCCCCTGGTTCTCTCCAAGAGGGTGTACTGGAGCCAGGAGGACTTCACCGGCAAGACTGGGAGCGGCCTCCCAGAGCCCCTGGTAGCCGCCATCGGGGAGGTTCTGGTGTATGAGATCAACGTGTCGATCCCCGAGGGGTACACATGGAACCTAACCATAGACGACTGGCTCCCGGCCCTCTACAACAGCTCCAGCGGCCACTACGATATAATCCTAGTGGAGTATCTCAACGAGTCTAATATAACAGTAGACGACCCGGGCGTTTATGCCGCCAACGCCAGCCTAATACCTGGTGTCTGGAGTAGCATAGACGGGGTCAGGCTGTACCCCAACCTTGTAAAGTACGTGCTATCGGACACCAGGAATACCAATAATGATACCGACGATGAGGTAGTCTCGATCAGGCTGAAGGCGGTAGTGCTGAATAGGCCTGAGAACTATGCAGGAGTCTGGCCCTGGAACGGCGCCGTCACAGGGTTCCTCAATGCAACCGGGGAGTATGTCAGCCCCCAGAACACCACACCGCCCTATGTACAGGTGGTTATACACGAGCCGGACCTGACAGTTATGAAGGAGTCCAACACGAGCGTGCTAGGCGAGAGCGGCGGGGTCTCCTTCAACCTGACCCTATACAACAATAATACATACTACTCCGGCCCGGCCTTCGACGTGTGGGCTATAGACCCCATGCCCCAAGGCCTGGTCCTAGACACCGCTAGCATAAGCGTCTACCTACGGAACTCGACAGGCCTATACCCACTCGCGTACACGAGCTACTCCACGCCGGCCAAGCTCAATGTATCGATAGACCTGAGCCGGGGCCTCCTGCCCGGGGAGTCTATACACGTCTACTACAATGCTAGCCTAGACCCCTATAACGCTCTGCATGGGAGTACGATAAACAATACTGGATACTTCATCGCCTCCAGCCTCCCGGGACCACGTGGCACGGGCAACCAGACCCCGGGAGACCCGGGCACTCTCCTGGGGGAGAGGATCTATAACGAGTCCAGCAGCCTACTACTATCAGTTGAGCCTCTGGACCTTGAGAATGAGGTTGACAAGGCCACGGCCACCATAGGCGAGGACCTAACCTACACGATCAACATAACCGTCCCCATGGGGAGCTCGTACAACGTTACCGTGGTGGTTGAGCTGGATCCGGGGACACAGTACCTGGGCCCTGTGTCATGCACTATAATCGGCTCTGGGATCACCGTTGACAACTGCCCGCCTGCTACATCCCTCGCGGGCAACACCCTCACCCTCTCCCTGGGCAATGTGACTAAGACTACCCCAGGGTACGGGTATATACTGCTGAACTACCCTGCCAGGGTCCTGGACGAGCCCTTCGTCGTATCGGGCTATACTATAGTGAATAACGCCACCCTCTACTACAACAACCTGTCCCCTGGCCACCATCCTGAGCTGGCGCTTACCCTAGTGGTCGAGCCAAGCCTTGCCGTGGATAAGTGGTTTGATCCCAGCTTCGTCACACACCACAACGTCTACACCAGTATATACATTAACGTGTCGAATAATGGCACATCGCCAGCGTATGACGTGAGGCTCCAGGACCTAGTCCCCAGCGAGATACTAGTTTTAGGAGCGTCTATCGTGGCCCAGCACAACGCCACTGGCGCGGCGCTGTACCTATCGGGCAACAATGTTACGCTAACCGTCTCCTCCATCGGGGTGAGAGGCTACGTACTCCTCCAGGTAGACGCCAGGGCCTACGCTGGCACCCCCTGGAACGCTTCGATAACCAACACCGCTGAGGTGAACTATACAAGCCTGCCCGGTAGGGTGGCTGGCGAGAGGAGCTACACCTCCAGCGGCACCGGCTCCATGTACTACGACCCGGTAGTTGCTGGGGTGAAGACCATGGAGCCCAGGAGCATATTCATAGGCGGCACCATCATCTCCGTGGTAAATGTCACCATACCCACGGGCTACACGACTAACCTCACCATAATAGACAGGTTCGACCCGCCCCTATCGCCGGATCTTGCAACCCTATCCATAACCCATCCACCCAGCATAACCACCGGGACGCCCAGCATAAGCCTCGCGGGCGACACTATCGTGATAAACCTTGGGAGAGTGGCTAACAACGCGACAAGCCCCGAGAACATTACTATAACACTCTCGTTCAACGTCAACGACCCGAGCCTAGACGGGCCGGGAGGAGCCCGCGGCAGGGTATTCAACAACGCCACAATACAGTGGGTGGACAACGGGCTCAGCGTGGAGAGGAGCCTAGGGATAAGCGCCTACATAACACTAGCTCCCATAGTTGGCGGCGACGCGGTGATAACAACAGGAGCCGGTGGCCCATTCTCCGAGGCCCTAGGCCTAGCCGCAGCGCTACTACTCCTCACGGTAGCTAGGAGGATACGCCCCTAGCATGGAAAGAGGGTGTGGGGGCTAGGCCCCCGCCTTCGCCTCTTTTATCATCCTCCTGAGCACGTACTGTAGTATTCCCCCGTGCCTGTAGTACTCGACCTCTATCGGCGTGTCCAGCCTGGCCTTGACCTTGAACTCTATCACCCTGCCGTCGCTCTTCTTGGCCCTCACCGTTAGTATCTTACCCGGGTATAGGCCCTCCTCGATCCCTAGGATGTCGTACTCCTCGCTGCCGTCTAGTCCAAGCTTCTCAGCGTTCTCTCCTGGCATGAACTCTAGGGGTAGTATGCCCATGCCGACTAGGTTGCTCCTGTGTATCCTCTCGAAGCTCTCCGCTATAACTGCCTTTACGCCCAGCAGGTATGGGCCCTTGGCTGCCCAGTCCCTGCTGCTCCCGGCTCCGTACTGCTTGCCTCCTATAACTATCACTGGTATGCCCTGCTCCTTGTACTTCATGGCTGCGTCGAATACGTGCATCACCTCGCCGGTGGGCCAGTACCTGGTCCACCCGCCCTCGCGGTCGGGGGTTAGCCTGTTGACGAACCTCGGGTTGTCGAAGGTGCAGCGCATCATCACCTCGTGGTTGCCCCTCCTGGAGCCGCAGGTGTTTAGCTTTGCCGGTGGTACTCCTAGGCTTATGAGGTATTGTCCTGCCTTGCTCTCTGGGCTTATCCTGCCTGCTGGGCTTATGTGGTCTGTGGTTGTCCTGTCAGGCGCCCATACTAGCACCCTGGCGCCCTTGATGTCTTTGAGGGGTGGCGGGTCTAGTGGCATGCCCTCGAAGAATGGGGGCTTCCTTATGTAGGTGCTCTTGGGGTCCCACCCGTATGTTATGCCCTCCGGTGCCTCTAGCTTCTCCCAGAACTCGTCTCCCTCGAATATGTCCTTGTACTTCTCCTTGAATAGCTGGGGGTCGAGGGCCTTCTCTAGGCTCCTCCTGACCTCCTCCTGGCTTGGCCATATGTCCCTCAGGTAGACTGGGTTCCCGTTGGGGTCTATCCCGATCGGCTCCGTCTCGAAGTCTATATCGATCCTGCCTGCCAGGGCGTATGCTATGACTAGTGGCGGGCTCGCTATGAAGTTACCCCTGGCCAGCGGGTGGATCCTGCCGCTGAAGTTCCTGTTGCCGCTGAGCACCGTTGCAGTGTAGAGGTCGTACTTCTTTATCGCCTCCTCCACTTCAGGCCTCAGGGGCCCGCTGTTCCCTATGCAGACTGTGCAGCCGAAGCCGGTTATGTGGTAGCGCAGCGCCTCTAGGTATGGCATTAGGCCTAGCCTCTCCCAGTACTCCGGGACAACCCTGCTTCCAGGCGCGTTGCTGGTCTTCACCCATGGCCTCGTCTTGAGCCCCCTCTCGACGGCCTTCTTTGCCAGGAGGCCCGCCGCTATCATGAGGGTTGGGTTGCTCGTGTTTGTACAGCTCGTGACGGCCGCGTAGACTATGCTCCCATCCGTTAGGAGGACCTTCTCGCCGTCTAGCTCCAGCTCCACCGCAGCGGGGCCCCTGCCCTTCTTCTTCCAGTACTCCTCCAGGATCTCCCTTACCCTCTTCTTCGCCTCCCTTAGGGGTATCCTGTCCTCCGGGTGGCTGGGCCCTGCTATGCTGGGCTCCACATCGTTAAGGTCTATCACGACCACGTCGGTGTACCTGGGCTCGGGTGCCTCGAGGTCGTACCATATGCCCACGTGCCTTGCATACTTCTCCACGAACTTCACGTGCCTCGGATCCCTGCCGGTGCCTAGGAGGTAGCTTATCGTCGCCTCGTCCACCGGGAAGAAGCCCATGGTTGCACCGTACTCCGGGGCCATGTTGGCTATGGTAGCCCTGTCCGGCACGCTCAGGGTCTTCACTCCTGGGCCGAAGTACTCTACGAACTTGCCGACCACGCCCTTCTTCCTCAGCTTCTCGGTTATGTAGAGCACCAGGTCGGTGGGGGTAGCTCCCTCCCTCAGCTCGCCCTCGAGCCTTACTCCTACTACCTCGGGGAGGAGCATGTAGTAGGGCTGGCCTAGTATCGTCGCCTCCGCCTCTATGCCTCCTACTCCCCAGCCTAGGACTCCTAGGGCATTTATCATGGTGGTGTGGCTATCCGTGCCCAGTAGGCTGTCTGGGTAGGCATACTTCTCCCCGTTCCCACCGATCCATACTACCTTTGCCAGGTACTCTAGGTTGACCTGGTGGATGATCCCCTTGCCCGGGGGGACCACCCTGAAGTTGCTGAATGCCTTCTGGGCCCACTTGAGCAGTGTGTACCTCTCCGAGTTCCTCTCGTACTCCTTCTTCAGGTTGTACTTGAATGCGTAGCCTGTGCCGTAGTAGTCCACCTGTATGCTGTGGTCTATGATCAGGTCTACCGGTATGACCGGGTTCACCCTGCCGGGGTCTAGGCCGAACTCCTTCATGGCGTCCCTCATAGCCGCTAGGTCTACAACCGCTGGGACACCGGTGAAGTCTTGCATCACAACCCTTACCGGGTGCAGGGGTATCTCCTTCTTCCCAGCATGGCTCCTCCACTGGGCGGCGGCCTTGACCTCCTCCTCCCTTACAACGAAGCCGTCGTAGTGCCTGACCAGGTTCTCTAGGACCACCCTTATACTGTATGGGAGCTCCTCTATCTTGCCCAGGCCTAGCTCGCCTATCCTCGATATGTTATATAGCTTGACCCTGCCCGCATAGGTGTCAATCTCCTCTACTATGTTCCTCAGCCCGAGGGGATCGCCGCTCAAGGCCTACCACTCCCGTACTCC
The DNA here is from genome assembly GCA_027014125.1 of Acidilobaceae archaeon. GTDB lineage: Archaea > Thermoproteota > Thermoprotei_A > Sulfolobales > Acidilobaceae > S012-22. The sequence goes on from JALWEI010000003.1 coordinate 16,081, forward strand.
ACACATTATCCGGGTGTGTGTAAGATTATAATATGATAATTATATCTAGGTCTAAGCCCAGCCGGGGGCCAGCACCCTGGCTAGGGCCCTGAGTAGCCCCCGGGGGTGCCTGTAGGCTAGCTGTGCTAGGAACCGGGCCCCCTTTAGGGGCCTTGACACGACCTCCAGGGGGAGCCTGTCGTGCCTGTCATAGTCTATCTTCCCGGCTAGCCCCCTGGCCAGGCCGCTGGACTCGAGGGCCGCTATGGTCTCCTCGAGGAGCCTGGGGTCCCTGCGTAGCGCCTCCGCCACCCTGTACTGCCTCCTCAGCAATGCCGCTACCCTAGATACGCTCCTCCTCCACGCATCTACGGGTGGAGCCCCATTGTCTACCAGGCGGGCTGCGTGGGTTGCGGCCTGGGTTGAGGGGTATAGGCCCCCGCCGGTGAGTGGCTTGGTGAGGCCCGCTGCGTCTCCTATAACGACTACCTTGCCCCTCCAGGGCCTTGGTGCTGGGGGGCCTAGGAGCACGGTGCCCCCGTATATGGTGTTTCGCCCCTCTAGGCCGTAGGCCCTCTCTACCCTCTCGAGGAGCCTCCTCGCCGAGGCTGGGGGGCCCCCGGTGCCTGCTAGTACCGTGTCTTGCACCCTTAGGATCCAGGCGAATAGGTCCTTGTGGAGGCTGGGGGTGAAGTCTACTATTATCCCCTGTGGGCTGGGGCCTGTCGTGTAGTGGGCGTTCAGCCCTGTCACCTTCTTTGGTGTATGGCTTATGCCTAGCGTCCTGTGTAGGGCCCCGTGTGCCCCGTCTGCCAGCAGGACTAGGTCATACCTCTCCCCGCCCCCTGGAGTGTGCACTGTGCCATCTGGTGTGGCCCTCGATACCCTTGCTCCAAGTAGTATCCTGGCCCCCTGGCTCTCGGCCTCCCCCAGCATCTCCTCCTCCAGCCTTACCCTGTCTAGCTTGTAGACTCCTCCCTTGGGCTCTATCCATGTTGCCTTCCCGTTTACCCGTAGCTCTAGGCCAGGGTACCATGCTAGTATGGAGGACCTGGCTGGCCTTCCTATCATGTCCACAACCCATTCCGATACTAGCCCGGTGCAGTGCGGGGGGTAGCCGACCCTCCTGTGCTCCTCGTAGAGGTCCACCCTGGCCCCGACCCTTAGCATTGCTAGCGTTGATATGAGGCCGGAGAACCCTGCGCCGACCACGGCTACCCTCATGTGGGGAGGGCCCTCCAGGGGGCTGGTCATGCCGGTGCCTGTGCCTGTAGCGGGCAACCTGCCCTCCTGAGCGTGTCTCTAACCAGGGATTCGAAGTCCTCCGGGTCTACTAGGCCGCTGAACCCTGTTACCGGCTTCCCGTCTATGAATACGATTACCGTGGGCACCCCCATGACGCCGTAGTGTGCTGCTAGCTGTGGGTGCCTGTATGTGTTTACCCTGACGAAGGCTGCCCTGTCCCCGTAGTCCTCTGCCAGTGCTAGGAATATGGGTGTTAGCGCCCTACAGTAGGGGCATGTCGGGCTGTAGAACATGACGAAGGCTACCCTGCATCCCTCTAGCACCTCCAGCAGCTCCCTGGGGTCGGCTACGTCGTGGCCTGGCTCCAAGGCGTGGGTTAGCCTGCAACACCTAGACTTGGACTCTGCCTCCTCCAGCAGGCGTAGCTTCATCCTGGCTAGTATCTCCCTGAGCTCCTCGTCCACGCCATCCTCACCCTCCTCCACCTGGCCTGGGGAGACCCTTTATTGGTATGGTTTTATCCTGCCAGGCCTAGCCAGGTATAGCCGTGCCACCTGTAACGCTTATTAGAGGTGCCTGTCATTACACCTATGGCCGCCTACGGCCAAGGCTGTGGATGGAGAGGGTGGTGTGTGATGAGGTTCTGCCCCAAGTGCGGCGGTATAATGCTCCCCGTGCGCGAGGGAGGCAAGGTCATCCTGAAGTGCCAGCGGTGTGGCTACGTGCTGGAGCCTAGCGAGAAGGAGTTGGAGACGTACAAGAACGTGTCGAGGCCCGATGAGAAGGCTAAGGTCATATCGACTAAGGTAGTGTCGAAGGCTAGGAGGGCTAGGGCCAACAAGGAGGAGCTGGAGCAGGCCAGGGAGGACTACTACGAGTTCGTCCTAGAGCAGATAGGCGAGTACGGCGAGTAGCCTCCCACGGGCCAATCGTTTACTATATAACCCCCACCAGTACCTGGCCCGGCCCCGAGGACTGGTGGGGAGTAGATCCGGGATGGACCACGAGAAAGGCAAGACGGCGTTCCTAACGATAGACCTAGGCCACCCCAGCCCCGGGGCGCTCGAGAGCATGCTAGACACGCTGGAGAGGCTGGGTGTTAGGGCCACATTCTTCATACCAGCCAGCCTGGCCAAGAGGAAGCCGGGCCTGATAGAGGAGGTGGCAGACAGGGGGCACGAGGTTGGCAGCCTCGGCTACACCTGCTCTAGACTAGACAAGATGAGTCCTGAGGAGGCTGCCAGCGAGGTTACACGGGGAATCAGGCTCCTCCGGGAGCTGTACCCCGTCAAGTCCTTTAGGGCCCCCTATATGAGGCTTCCACGCAGTCTCCTGCCACTGCTATCCAGGGAGGGTATACTGGTTGATTCCAGCCTGAGGCTCCACCTGGGCGTGGCTAACACCGCTCCCAGGGTTGAGGGTGGCGTGATCAGGCTCCCCGTGACGCATGGCGACTACCTGCTCAGGCTGCCGTGGAGCATGCAGAAGGTGTTCCATACTGCTCCCCCTAGGGTGGCGGTTTTCAGGGTCTCTGCATCGAGGCCCTTGGGCGGGCTTGGCCAGGATCCCCTGGTTAGGGCTGTGCTGTACTACTTGGAGCATGGGTATAGGTTCTCTACTATGAGTGAGGCTGTGGATTTCTATAAAATAGTTGCTGGGGCTAGGGTTTAGACTATTATGCCTGAGGCCCTCAGGGCCCTCCTTATCAGCTGTGGCAGGTCGTCTCCGACTAGTTCTAGTACGCTTCCTGCAAGGATCTTCTTGCCGTACATAGAGGCCGCGACGCTGGCCTCCGATGTGAGGCTCCCCCGTGTTAGAGACGCTACTATAATGCAGTCTCCCCCTAGCTCTGGCGTGTCGCTGGGGGTTACCGGTATGCCTGAGAGGTTCTCTATGAGCATTGCTAGCCTCCAGGCGTCGTCCTGCTCCTCCCTGTAGACTCCCGGCGTCTTCTTGTAGAGTAGTATTAGCTCCTTGCACCCCGAGGACTTGGCCTTCTCCGCAGCTCTACTCGCTATGTGCTCCAGGGGTAGCTTGCCCAGCAACTGGGCGCCGCGCTTTGGAACCTCCTCTATTGCCCTGACCGTCTCTGGGTTTTTGAGTACCGCTAGCAGGTATACCAGGCTCTTTGGCCTTACCGATTCTACACGTGAGACTGGATACGATTCTATACTTAGGTCTAGACTCTTCTCGACCCTCTCGAGTGCCTCTTCTACCTCCCTTCTACCCTCATCGCTATCCGGGTCCTCGTAGAGGATTGTCAGGTTTATCTCCTTTGTATTACCTGTAGGGTCCAAGCATGTGCACCTCCACGTTATAACGGGCCTTTCATGTCTTATATTCTTCTGGAGATATATGTATATATGCATTATTGTTGCTTCACTGGGAATTGAAGCGGTTAAGGACACCCTTAATTAATCTCGTTCACGGTGTTTGAACAGAAAGAGGAGCTCCCCCAGCCCCGGGGCCCTCATGCCGCTAAGCTTCTCCCCATACATCCTCCCCAGCTCCCTGCGCAGCCCAGCCGGGATCCCATGCCTTCTCAGTGCCAGCCTGAACCTTGCCTTGTAGACCTGCCTTTTCCTCCATAACCTTATCCTTAGTAGTAGGTATAGAGAAAGGGCTTTGAAGGTTATGGCTAGTAGCTTAGCCGCTACTATTATCCATGTTAGTAGCCTCTTCACTGCACAACACCAGCCTGTACCTTGGCCTTGGGCCTGCCACCTTCTCCACCACCCTCCTCCTCTCCAGCATCTCTAGCCTGGATGCCACGATCCTCCTGGAGGCTGTGCCCCTTATCCTTCTCACCCTCCTCGTTATCTCCGTTGTGGTTAGGTCCTCGCAGGTGGATAGCGCCTCTACTATGCTCCTTGATATGGGGTCCAGGCTCCCGGCCCTCCTGATCGCCTCTATCAGCCTCCGTGCAGCCTCTAGTGCTACCGCCGCTGGCGCTATGCTCGATGCCACCAGCCTCGCAGCGTTCCTTACCGTCTCGGCCTCCTCTCCTGCTACCGTCTTCTCTAGCCTGTCAAGCCTCTCTAGCACCTCTTGTAGTAGCTGTTCTAGTCTTTCTAACCTCTCTTCTATGCTCACTCTTCATTCCCTTCTCCACTCCTCTTACCCTCTAGCGCCTTCTTGATCTCCCTCTTAGCCTTGGCCCTGGCATCCTCGGGAAGCTCCTCTAGGACCTCCTCTATCTGGTCTAGAGCCTCCTCTAGGGCCTCCTTTGCCGACTTGCCTCCTTCCCTCCACCCGCTTCCTATGGACTGTAGTAGGCTTGAAAGGCTTGGCGCTAGCTCCATCTTCTTCCTGAAGAACTCCTTTGTCATCTCGATAGCTACCTCCTCTGGGACCCCGGCCTCCTTTAGGTTCCTGTACATCTCTCCCACTTCTGCCCCTATCTTGGCCCCGTCTAGCGTCTCCATGACTGAGTCTAGTATGGTCTTCAGCTTTGTCCCTAGCTGGTCTAGGAAGTCCGCCACTACGGTTAGGACCTCCTTGAGCTCCTCTATATCATCCCTCCCCGACACCGGGTGTACACCTCCTACGTGCTTCTGTGTATGTATTGTTATGGCGTGATCACTGTATTACGTGTTAAACTTTAGGAGTGGCCGGTTAGTGGCCACTAGCCAGCTGGAGACCCCTCCTGTAGGCCTCCACTGCTACCCTGCTCCTCCTTATAACCCTGGCCACTGCCTCCTCTAGGCTCTCCTGAGCTGCCACACCTTCTAGGAGGCCTAGCCCCGTGGCGTATCCTAGGAGGAGCGTGTTTGCGCTCCTGGCGTCACCAAGCTTTACCGCCTCCTCCACGGCGTTTATGCTGTGCACCCTCAGCCCAGCAGCCTTGAGGGCCCCTAGGAGTTCTCCAAGGCTAGGCGTCTTTACACGTGGTAGCGCTGGTGGCTGTATGTCCTCGTTCATCACCACGCTGGCCCCCGGCGCTAGTAGGCCTGCATACCTAGCTGCCTCGATCGCCTCCAGGCCTATCAGGAGGTCTCCCATTCCGGGGGGTATTAGCGGGGCCTCCACATCACCGACCCTCACGTGGACCACCACGGAGCCGCCTCTCTGGCTTAGGCCGTGTGTCTCCGCTACGAGCACGTTCCTCCCCTCGATTAGCGCCGCCTCGGCGAGTATCCTGGCGGTTGTTATGATCCCCTGCCCGCCGACCCCCGCTACTACTATGTTCCTAGCCATGCGGATCACCCCGGGGTCGCGGTTCTCATGAGTAGGATCCACTCCTCGCTGGGCTCCTCCACGGGCTCGAATGCGTTGAATGGGCAGACCTCGACGCAGACTCCGCAGCCGGTGCATAGTACCGGGTTTATCTTAGCCTTCCCGTCCTCTAGGCTGAATATGGCGGGGCAGTTGAACGCTGTGTAGCATACGGTACATGCCATGCACTTGTCTGGGTTAACCCTGTAGACTGGGTGCTTGATGCCCAGCTTCCGGGCCTGGCTTAGCGCAACAAGTATGCATGAGCCCCTGGCTATTAGTACTGCTGGCTTGCCCTCCCTCCTCACGTAGTCCATGGCCCTCCTTACTGCCTTCTCGACGCCCCTGATGGTGAATGCATCCACCGTCTCGACATGCTCTACACCTATCGCCCTCACCAGGGCTTCTATATCCACCTGGGGCGCCTCCCCGCCCTTGGCATCAACCGGTACCCCGGGGTGTGGCTGGTGGCCCGTCATAGCCGTGGTCCTGTTGTCGAGGATTATGACTAGCATCGGGTTCCTATTGTGGACCGCGTTGATCAGCCCCGTCACACCGGAGTGGAAGAAGGTCGAGTCGCCTATGATCGCGACCGGTACCTGGCCCTCCGCAACCCTAGCCATGCCGTTGGCCAGCCCTATACTTCCCCCCATCTCAACTATCGTATCCTGGACCCTGAAGGGTGGCAGGACCCCGAGGCTGTAGCACCCTATATCCCCGCTATAGACCACCTCCGCCCTGCTACTTCTGACTGCTCTGCGTAGCCCTGGGTAGACTCCCCTGTATGGGCATCCCGGGCATAGCGCGGGGGGCCTGGGTGGCAGGCTTGCCTCTACACTTACCGGCTTGGGTAGGCTTGCCTCTACCCCTGTTACCCTGGATAATGCCTCTACAACGTTGTCTAGGCCCAGCTCTCCCCAGCGCCGTATATAGCCGTCCTCCCTGCCATGCACCTCAACCCTTATACCCTCATCGTGTAGGAACGCTTTGAGCATCTGCTCGACAACGGGATCCCCCTCCTCTAGGACTAGGACCTTGTCCACCCCCTCTAGCGCCTTGTGGAGGAAGGTCCTGGGTAGGGGGACTGGGGTCTGTAGCTTCGCTATCCTAGCCTCCACCCCGAGGAGGCTGGCTGCCTCCTTGGCGTACCTGTAGCCGAGCCCTACTCCTAGTATTAGGGTCTCCCCATCCCCCTCTATGCTGTTCAGGCTGCTCCTGGATAGGTCCTCCTCTATCCTCTCCCACCTGTCTAGGAGCTCTATCCTAAGCTTCCTTGCGTGGCTGGGGACTAGTGTGTACCTGTCTATGTTCCTCTTGAACTTGCCTTTGCTCCTCACTGCTTCAACGTTGATCTCTCCGACCTCGACTACTCCACGGGTATGCGACGTCCTTGTCGTGGTCCTCAGTATTACGGGGTGGCCGTGCCTCCTGCTTATGTTGAACGCCTCGATCACAGCCTCTCTGGCGCTCTGCACGCCGCTGGGCTCCACCACTGGTATGTACGCATGAACCCCGTACCATCTGTTATCCTGCTCGTTCTGGCTGCTCCACATGCCCGGGTCGTCTGCGGTCACGATAACAATGGCGCTGGGGGTCCCGGTGTAGGCTAGGCTGAATAGGGGGTCAGCCGCGACGTTCATCCCTACGTGCTTCATTGTGGCCATTGCAGGTACTCCGCTTAGGGTTGCGCCGTAGGCTGACTCTAGTGCCACCTTCTCGTTGATGCTCCACTCCACGTGGGGGCCTCCCAGCTTCTTGGAGGCCTCGCCTAGGGCCTCCAGTATCTCTGAGGAGGGGGTTCCGGGGTAGCCTGAGGCGTATGCGACCCCTGCCTCGAGGGCTCCCCTGGCTATCGCGACGTTTCCTAGCATGACTACCCGTGTGCCTGGCTCCGCTAGGACCTCCCTGTGGGGCATAGGAGTTTTGCACCGCATCTTCCACTATGTCAATCCGGATTATTATGTATAAACATATATAATAGTATATTAACGCTGTTAATGCTAGGTGAGTCTGCCCCCATTAACCTGGAGCACGTGCCCCGTTACACCCCGCGACCACTCTGGCTCGGCTAGGAACACCACTGCCCTGGCAACGTCTACCGGGTCCAGGATGAAGCCTAGGGGATGCATCTCCTCCACCCTCCTCCTAGACTCCGGGTCGGCTATGAACCCCCTAACCATATCGGTCTCCACGAAGCTCGGCGCGACAGCGTTGACCCTTATCCCGTACCTGGCCAGCTCCACGGCGAGCCTCTTAACCAGGCCTATGAGCCCAGCCTTGCTGGCGGAGTACGCCACACCAGCGACAACGTTGCCCGTCTGCCCTGCTATGCTCGAGATCGCTACTATAGACGCCCAGGGGGCCCTCTTGAGGAGGGGCAGGAATGCCCTAACACTGTAGAAAGCGCCGGAGAGGTTGACCGCTACCACCCTGTCCCACTCCCCCGGCTCTAGGTCCTCAACCCTGCCAACCTGGAGGATGCCAGCGCTGTATACGAGCACGTTCAGCCAGGGGAGGTCCTCGCTAACCCTGGATGCGGTGGATGACACGCTCTCCCAGCTGGAGGCGTCTAGCCTATAGGTAAGGGCCCTGGGGGCTCCTAGGCGTAGAGCCTCCTCGGCGGTCCTCCTAGCCTCACCCTCCCTCGTGTTGTATGTGAGGGCGACCCCATACCCCCTCTTTGCTAGCTCCAACACGGTTGCCCTGCCTATACCCCTGGACCCTCCTACGACTAGGGCGTACCTCTCCTCCACACCGGTGCACCGGTATAGGTTGTTGGTGTAGGGGTGTTATAGGTGGCGTGATGGTACACACCCATTTTCACCCTGTACCCCTGGGAGCCCGTTCGAGGGGGGCTTCCGGGTTGTACCGTAGCATTAGGGGCCTGGAGGGTGGCGAGGTCTACAGGTACACCTCTAGCATCAGCCACGATCACAGGATCTACCGTGATGTCGTTGCAGTCCTCATGGCCCACGCGCTGCACCTGAGGGAGAAGGGGCTCATACCCGGGGATTCATGGGACAGGGTTAGGAGCTCACTACTCCAGCTAGCCTCCACCCCTCCCAGCGAGGTCCTCAAGCCAGGCTATGAAGACGTCTTCGAGGCCATCGAGGCCTGGCTGTCTAGGTCCATCGGCGAAGATGCTGGATGGATCTGGCTGGGCAGGAGCAGGAACGACCATGTAGCGGCAGCCCTCAGGCTCTACACCCTAAGGGCTGGCTATAAGATCCTGGTAGAGTCGGCTAGGCTAAGGGTAGCGCTGGCCGAGAAGGCGGCTGAGCAGGGGAACGTCATACTGCCTGGCTTCACCCATGGCCAGGCCAGCCAGGTCCTCACCGGCTCATGCCTATTCACTGCATACGAGGAGGCGGTGGAGGAGGTTGAGGTGCTCCTGGAGGCGGCGTTGGGGGCGTCCCTCAAGTCGCCCCTAGGTGCTGGGGCCGGGGCGGGGAGCGTCGCGCCCCTAGACGAGGCTAGGCTAGCACAGCTACTAGGATTCACCCGGGTATACAGCTCCCCCTACTACGCCTCCGGCTCAAGACTCTTCCTGGAATCCGTACTAGCCTCCCTCGCCGTACTCGGGGTGGAGGCCAGCAGGATAGCTGAGGACCTCATAGCGCTAGCCGAGCTAGGCGTAGCCAGGCTCCCCAGGGGCCATATAGCTACCAGCAGCATCATGCCCCACAAGGAGAACCCTGCAACCCTGGAGATAGTGAGGAGCCTAGGCTCCAGGCTGATAGGCCTAGCCCAGGCCGGGCTAGGGATACCGCTGAAGCTCAGGTACAGCTATAACCTCGACCTACAGGAGGCCAACCCGGTGCTCTACCAGGCCCTAGACGATGCAGCCCTAGTAGTGGAGGCGCTGGCCAGCGTGGTGAAGGGTGTTGAGCTTGACCCCGGGAAGGGGGCCAAGCTAGTGGAGGAGCTGAGGCCCTGGAGCAGCGAGCTGGCTGAGACCATAGCCGTCAGGGACAAGGTGCCCTTGAGGAGCGCGTACTCCATGGTGGCTAAGGCTATAGTTGAGGGTAGGCTAGTGGAGCTTGCAGGTGAGTACGGGCTAGACCCGGCTAGGATCCCCGAGGCTAGGAGGACCGGCTGTAGCAGGGAGAGGATGGAGAGGGTGGTTGGCGAGAGGCTGGATTCCGCTAGGAGGGTGCTGGGGGAGAGGGTGGAGAGGCTCAGGAGGCTGGAGAACGTGATGGAGGGCTTGGCTAGCCTGCTCCGCGGTCGATCCTGATCCTAACGTGGTAGTAGTCCTGCTCCCTGCTCCAGGCAGCCATGACTACTGATCCCTCTAGCCCCGGCTCGAGCCTCCTAACCGTGGATTCCAGGCCCTCCTGGTAGTCCCTGGCGGGGACTATTAGGGGCTCGGCTCCCCATAGTATCGATACGGCCCTGGCCACGGTCCTGGTGGGTACCCCTACCTTGTATGGCCTCGTTGGCCTGAATGCGCTTATCCTGCCTGGGAATGTGCCTGTCCTGCTGTAGACCACTAGGGTTGCTCCTAGGCTCTCTGCTAGCTCTACTATGCCGCGGGCTAGCCTGTACTCTACCCCCCGTGCCTCCGGCTTGGCTGGCCTGTAGTCCTGGAGGGCAGCCTTCACTATCCTCCTTAGCCACTTTACGGCCTCGACGGGGTACTCGCCCACCGCCGTCTCGCTGGTTAGCATCATCGCATCCACCCCGCTCCTGGCGCCCGTGTAGACGTCTACCACGTCGCTCCTCGCTGGTATGGGGCTGGCTAGCATGCTTGGCAGTAGCTCGGTTGCCAGTATAACCGGCCTTAGCTCGGCCCGTGCCCCCTCTATGATCCTCGCCTGGACCCTTGGGAGCTCCTCCAGGGGGTAGTGCATCCCCAGGTCTCCCCTGGCCACCACCACCCCGTCGCTGGCCCTCGCTATCTCCCTTATACCCTCAACCGCTGAGGGCGTCTCGATCTTCGCTATTACCCTTACATGCCCGGCCCCCAGGCTCCGGAGCCTATCCCTAACCTCCTCCACGTGGCCCGGGCCCCTGACGTAGCTTACCATCACGTGGCTGAACGGCCTTGAGGCGACGAACTCCAGGTCCTCCAGGTCCTTGCCGGTCAGAGGGGGGAGGGGGAGGTCCTTGCCGGAGACGGCCACCCCCTTCCTAGGCTCTATCAGCCTGCCGCTCTCCACTCTAGCCTTAGCCCCGCCGCTCCACGTCTCCATCACCCTGAGTACTACTTTACCGTCGGCCACCAGGACCTTGTCGCCTGGCTCTAGGATCTTGAATAGCTCGTCCCTATCCACCGGGACTCCATCGCTGCCCAGGGTGACCACATCGCCCGGCTTGACCTGGATGGGGGTGAAGGAGCCAAGCCTGACCCTAGGCCCCTCCAGGTCAGCCACTATTGCCAGGGGCCTCCCTATCCTCTCCTCCGCATCCCGGATATGGTTAACCATCTTGTCCCAGAGGCTCCTCGACCCGTGACTCATGTTGATCCTAAACCCGTCTACCCCGGCCTTTGCAAGGTCCTCGACTAGGCTCACCGAAGAGGGGCCCAGGGTGGCTAGCACCTTGACCATCAAGAATCCAGGCACCCATTATCTCCCGGATCGTGCTATCTATTTTAAGAGCGGGGCCCCCGGGGCCCTGGAGTCAGTGTCGTGGTTAGGAGGCGGTCTGGCCGCCTCTCCAGCCTCTCATGCGGGCCTTGTCTTCACCGGAGCCACTGTGGCCCCTTGAGACCCGGGTTCTATGCGTTGATGTCATCGGCTCCAACAGGGGTAGGGTTGGCTGGGCCCCCTTATAATCCCTTCTATTGTATACTCCATGCCGGAGGAGCGTGTTGCTCGGCGGCGTGGAGCCTCTCTACCTAGCAGTGTCAGTTCTGGTCTCGCTGGTAGTGACGGTTGTGCTGGTTAGGGCCTGGATACCTGTGGCCCATGCCAGGGGGTTCGTGGGTTTTGATAAGAATAAGCCGGGGGAGAGGCGTGTTGCTGAGATGGGTGGTGTGTGGGCCATTAATGGGGCCGTCTTCGGCCTCCTAGTCCTAGTCGCGTTGTACCGGTACCTCCACGGCACCGTGTTCTATGGATACGAGCTGTTCGGCCTCTCCCTCCTCCTCTTCATGGCTGGGTTCATAGGGTTGATAGACGATATCCTGGGCTGGAAGAAGGGGCTTAGGAGGAGGTATAGGATACTCGCCACCATCCCGATTGCCCTCCCCCTGGTCGTGATCCAAGCCGGTGTCTCCAGGATGAATATCCCCCTGCTGGGCACCATTGACCTCGGGCTCCTCTACCCGCTGGTCCTCGTCCCCATAGGCGTGATGGGAGCCGCTAATGCCTTCAACATGATAGCTGGGTATAACGGGTTGGAGGCGGGTATGGGGCTCCTCCTCATGCTATTCACCGCCTACTACAGCCTGGCCGAGGGCTTGGTGCACGTGTTCTATGCGAGCATGACCATGGCGGGCGCCCTGGCAGGCTTCCTGGTCTATAACTGGTATCCTGCCAGGGTGTTCCCTGGGAACACCCTCACCTATGCCGTGGGAGCGTATTATGCGGGCCTCGTCATTATAGGGAACTTCGAGAAGTTCGGCCTAACCCTATTCGCCCTCTACTTCATCGAGTTCGCCCTCTACCTTAGGGGTAGGCTCCACGGGGTCGATAAGGAGAACTTCGCGTCCCTGGCGGAGGGCAGGATGAGGCCCCCCTATGAGAGGGCCTATAGCCTCACCCACATTGCCCTGATGGTCCTCGACAGGACGGTGGGAGCCACCGAGGTGAGGGTGGTACTCTTCATACTATCCCTCCAGGCCCTGGTTGGCCTCGTTAGCCTCGCACTCTTCCTTCCAAGCTAGTATAGCCTCGGCCACGCCGGGGTCCCTCCATAGGCCCCGGGTAGCTACTACCCTAACTCCTAGGCCCTCGTACAGCCTGAGGTCGTAGCGGCTATCCCCCACGAATACAACCTCGCAGGGCTCCACGCCCTCTCTAGCCACTATCTCGTCTAGGTGTGGCTTCCCCTTCTCGAACCCGCTCCCGGGATCGTTGCATAACACTCCATCCAGCATGCCATCTGGTATAAGGCCCCTGATCACGTTGCACTCGTTGTTGGTGGAAAGGTACACCTTGAGCCCCCGCGCCCTCATCCGCTCCACCGTCTCCACCACCCTACTGTCGACCTTGATGCCCGCTAGTAGCTTCCTCTTCCACTCCTCAAACCTGCGTGCCACGTCCTCGACCCTCTCCCGGGGTACGCCAGCCTCGAGTAGCTGCTTCCTGAAGGGCATCCCCATCGTCTCCTTGTAGAGCCTCCTAGCTTCCTCCAGGCTCATGCCGCCAGCCTCGCTTATCAGCCTTGAAGCCTCCTCTGTGTAGAGGCCCATAGTGTCTATCACAGTCCCGTCCAGGTCTAGGAGAACCACCCTTGGGCAGCATCTTGCCACTTCTTGATCGCCTCCTGTATCCTGGGTAGCAGCACGGGCACTAGGGCTGCCGCCTTCCTGGCAGCCTCTGGCAGGCTATAACCCCTTAGGAGCCCTAGTGCCAGGGCCGCTGTGAACACGTCCCCCGCCCCGGTGGGATCGGCTAGCCTGGGGCCTTCCGGGTCGAGTGTCCAGCTGGCCCATGGCGTTGCTAGCCTTATCTTGCCAGGCCCATTTGTCTCTACGAGGACTCCCCAGCGTCCTAGGCCTGAGGCCTCCTGGCCGGAGGCGTGGAGCACCTGGTAGAGGCCGGGGGCGTCTAGGACCTTCTTCAGGCCAGCCCTGTGGTAGCCCTGGGCGTCTACCACTACTATGTCTGCGTGTTGCCAGAGTAGTGGTAGGAGATGCCCGGCCTCCTCGCCGGATAGGGGGGATAACAGGATCATGTCCCATCTGTCCCTTGTTAGTGTGTTGAGGATCTCTCCGTGGTCCATTGGGGGTGGCCTGTGGATGGTCTCGACCCTCCTCTCTTGGCCTCGGTAGGTGAGGCTGAAAACGGCACCTGGCCTGGTAGTCGGGTAGCCTGCCCTCTCCAGCCCTAGCCTCCTCTCCGCCGCTACTGCTGGCAGGGTCTCTACTCCTATTGGCCCTGCTAGTGTGGGTCTTGCCCCTAGCATTGATAGTGCTAGCCCTGCGTATAGTCCCGGGCCTCCCGGCCTAGGCTCTCCTTCTACGAGGTCTATCGTGGGCGGCGCTATAACTAGGATCTTCTCCACTTCGCCTCCTTCCCGTGTATGCAATGGGGTGGCCGCGGGGATCGTATTAAGGTTTTATTGACCCTGTAGCTCAGGGTGTGCTGGAGGGGTGGTTGCATGGGGCTAAGGCTGAAGAGGCCCGCCAGGGTTCCCCGGGGCGAGGATTATGACCTGGTCATAGTTGGCGCTGGCCCGGCTGGGCTTAGCGCCGCTATCTACGCCGCCAGGTTTCTCCTCAAGACGGTAGTGGTTACCGTGGACGTTGGGGGCCAGCTTAACCTGACCGATTGGGTTGACGACTACCCGGGTATGGGGAAGATTAGGGCCAGCGACCTGGTCTCCAACTTCAAGAGCCACGCCGAGATGTTTGGGGTTAAGGTTGTGGATGGCGTCAAGGTCACCAGCGTCGAGGGCCCCGACGAGGAGGACTGGCTCAGGGTCAAGGGTACTAGGGGGCTCGACGTGAGGGCTAGGACTGTGATACTGGCCGTGGGTAGCGAGAGGAGGAAGCTCGGGGTGCCGGGCGAGAAGGAGTTCGCCGGGAAGGGGGTCAGCTACTGTAGCGTGTGCGACGCCCCCTTCTTCAAGGGAAAGGAGGCGGTGGCAGTCGTTGGAGGTGGCGACGCGGCGTTCGAGGGCGCCCTCCTGCTGAGCGGGTATGTGGGTAAGGTGTACCTGATCCACAGGAGGAGGGGCTTCAGGGCCAAGCCGTTCTATGTCGAAGAGCTCAAGTCTAAGCCCAACGTCGAGTTCGTCCTTGACAGTGTAGTGAAGGAGATCCGTGGCGATGATAGTGTGAAGAGCGTTGTTGTGGTGAACAAGGTTACGGGGGAGGAGAGGGAGCTCAGGGTGGACGGGATATTCATAGAGATAGGATTCCAGCCACCCAAGGAGTGGTACCACTCCATGGGCCTAGAGACCGATGACGACGGGTACCTTAAGGTTGACGAGTGGATGAGGACCAACAAGCCCGGCATATTCGCTGCTGGGGACGCTACAACTCTATGGAGGGGCTTCCGCCAGGTGGTTACAGCCGCCGCTATGGGGGCGGTGGCCGCATATAGCGCCTACAACTACCTCATAGAGAAGGGCCTGTATAAGCCTAGGAAGAAGGGCTAGGCCAGCCTCCACCCCTTAACCCCGCCTAGGTCTACCTCCTCCACCAGGCCCTCCACCTCCAGCCTCCTGATGTGGGCCAGCGCCTCGCCCATGGCGAAGAACCTCTCGGGCGCGGGGTACTCCTCCCAGCTGCTATACCTGGTCCTCCACTTTATCCTCCTGGCAACGTCGTACCCGGCTAGGGGGCCCTCTCTTAGTAGGCCCAGGACCTCGGCTAGCCTGGACTTGTGGTGCTCTAGGATCTCCCTGGCCCTCCCGGCGGGGTCCTGGATGGGGTCCCTGTGCCCCGGGTAGGCTACGCTGGCCCCTATCCCTGCTATCCTGGATAGGCTCTCCATGTACCAGCCTAGGGGGTCGTCCCTCCAGTTGTGTATAGTCACGTGGGGGGTTATGCCTGGGAGAAGGGTGTCCCCCACTATCAGCCTCTCGCCGGGTAGCTTGAGTAGTATGTGCCCCGGCGTGTGGCCGGGGGCCTCTAGGACCTCTGCCCTAGCCCCTCCCAGGTCTATGGTGTCTCCCTCCTGGAGTGGTCGCCAGTCTAGCGAGGCGGCCTCCTCGTAGACGTCCCTTAGCCTGAGCGCGGGGTGGCTCATCCTTATCTCCTCCACCTCCTCCTTGGGCATGCCGGCCTCCTGGTAGAGTTGGAGGGCGGAGCCGATGTACTCCTCCACGCCTCCACGGATGACCTTGAGGTCTCCCTCTCCTATGTAGAGTCGTGCCCCCGAGATGTAGTATACCATCGTCGAGGCCGTGGAATGGTCCACGTGGAAGTGGGTAACCACCACGCTCTCCAGGCTACACGGGCTAACCCCAGCCTCTGCCAGGCCACGGGATAGGTCTAGGAGGGACCGGCCCCACGCCATGCCAGGGTCTATGAGTGCCGAGCCTATCAGGTAGGAGTTGACCCACCCGAGGCTCTTTATAGGAAGCCTCACCCTGATACGAGCCACATCCAATCTACGCGGACACCCTCAACGTAATTGTATTTCCCTGGGGCCTATATAGGCTTGGGGCCGCCCCGTGTTAGTGCCTTATAGAATATGAGCCACTCCCCCAGGAGCCATAGAGGTGTCAGCATCGTGGGTGGCGACGCCACCCAGTACAACTCGCCGAGGAGCCTGTACTCGAGGAAGTCGGCTAGGGCCATGCTGGCCTGCGCGCCCCCAAACCCTGGTAACGGGAATAGGGCCCACCTGGCAACTAGTAGGGGCGCCAGCAGGCTGGCCACCCCCTGCTGGATCCCCCCGGGGCCGCTGCCCAATGCGATGTTAACCAGCAGCTCCATATCGAACGTGAAGGTCCTCCAGCACGCTGCCTGGCCCAGGAGGGGGAACGCTATCAGGAACCTGTAGGGCCTCCACCTGAGCCTGCTAAACCCTGCCAGCCAGAGGCCTATAGCCGGGTATGCCAGGGCCGCCGTGATGCCGAAGGGGCTCAGCATTGCCAGGAGTATAACCGATATTACAGCTACTCCGAGGAGCGGAGCCGCTAGGATCCTGGCGATCCTCGTAGACACACTGTGGAACCTCGGCATCAGATCCGCCGGGTTCACGCCGCCTATAAGGGGCTCGAAGACCCTGTAGGCTAGGTAGGCGTAGGCTATATACGCCAGCGGGTACCCCACGGCCACCCACGCCTCCAGCCACCATGCACTCCGGATCACCTCGTAGACCTCGCCCCAGCTGAGACACATGAACATGGTGCTCGATATCCACGCCGTAGCGAAGGGAGCCAGGGCCAGGGCCATCACCATCCTATAGCGCCTATTCCACACCAGGCCCGGGGACACCGCCAGGGGGGCTAGGAGCAGGGCAGCCACTAGGTAGAGCAGCGTGGGGGCTATGAAGAGCTTAAACCACACGCTGTCAGTCCCGATACCTAGGGTCTTGTGGAAGAAGACACGGTAGGGCTTGTCGCAGGCTACCAGGGCGTTGTACTCTAGATACGCTGCCCAGGTGTAGAGGAGGATCATGTAGATCGAGAACAGGGCGACAAGCCTCCTGTACTCCACGCTTCCACTCTCCATAATGCGCATATACTTTTAACAACTATACCCAACCCATATAATAAACCTATTGATTTTTAATGTAATTTAATTAGAAGAATCCGTGGTAGCCGGCAGGATTCTCTCTATCGCCTCGACGAGCCACGGGGGCCTTGCGGCCTCCCTAAGCCTCCCCGGCTGTATCGCCGACACCGATATGTAGCCGTTGAGTACGGCCCACACGTCTGTCCCCTCCCCGGCGTCCCAGTACCTTTGCCTCCAGCCGCTGATCTCCACCTTAACCATTCCGTCCTCTACCCTGAGTTGTAGCTTGTAGCTGTTGCATGCTGGCCTGGTCAGCAGGATCCCACGGGGCCTCTCTTCGGGCACGTTAACGTTGAGCAGTATTGGATCCCTGGATCCTAGCGCCGCTGCCAGGGATGCTACTAGCCCTGAGGCTGTCTCGTATAGTGTGGGGTCTCTTAGCGTGGAGTCTGTGGCTAGGCTGGCTGCTATTGATGGTATACCGTGTACTACTGCCTCGAGTGCTGCCCCTACTGTGCCGCTGGTTAGTATGTCCTCTACCCCCATGTTTGGCCCCTTGTTTATGCCCGAGATCACTAGGTCCGGCTCCTCGTCCAGGAGTAGCTGGAGTCCTGTTAGCACCGCTGTCGCTGGGGTGGAGTCTATGCTCCACGCCCTCTCGGCTCCGGGGTATCTTACCTCCCTGATGCGTGCTGGGTACCTAACCGCCTTCCCGATCCCGCTCTGGTTCGTCTCGGGCGCGACTAGGTATACTCTGTGGCCATCCGCCGATAGCCTAGCCACTAGCGCCTCCAGGCCCGGAGCGCTGATCCCGTCATCGTTGGTTACTAGTATACGCATAGCGTTGGCTACCCACTCTCTACCCCCTACGGACCGGGATTAAAAATGGTTGATTGGCGTGTGAATGATTTAAATTCGCGTTTGACGTCTATAACCTCCACGGCACCTATTATACGTGTAGAGGAGGCGGTCCGTGATGGTCAGGCTACCTAGGAGGAGCATACCCCTCCTAGCCCGGGATATCATGAGCACCCCGGCTATCACCGTTAACGAGAACACCCCGCTGAAGGAGGTTGCCAGGATCATGTGCGAGAAGAAGATCGGGAGCGTCGTCGTCGTTGGCTTCGACGGGAAGATCAGGGGGATCATAACTGAGAGGGACATGACCTGCGCTGCTGGCAAGGAGGAGGCAACCCTGGACATGCCCGCCTGGGAGTTCATGACGCCCGACCCGGTCACCGTGACGCCCGAGACCCCGGTGATCGATGTGCTGGACAAGATGAGGGATCTAGGGGTTAGGCATATACCGGTGGTGGACAGCGAGGGGAACCCGCTGGGAATGATCTCGGCTAGGGACATAATGGCCTTCGTCGACGTCCTCATGAGGATGTTCGGCGGCAGGTGATATGTGGGAGCGTACTGATTCGCATTAATACCCCTCCACCCCAACCAAATCCGTGGCCGAGGGGAAGGTAGTGCACGTTCTGGAGGTTGAGGGGCTTAAGACCTACTTCTATACCCTCAGGGGGATAGTCAAGGCGGTAGACGGGGTTTCCTTCAACCTCAAGCGCGGCGAGACGATGGGGCTAGCCGGGGAGAGTGGATGCGGCAAGTCTACTGTGGCATGGAGCCTGCTAGGCCTAGTACCTCCCCCGGGGAGGATCGTGGAGGGCTCGATTAGGATCGATGGCATGGATATAACGAAGATGACGGAGGCTGAGATAAGGGCTAAGGTAAGGTGGAAGAAGATAAGCATGGTCTTCCAGGGCGCTATGAACGCGCTCTCCCCCGTACACAGGGTTGGAGACCAGATCACTGAGCCCCTCATAATACATAAGGGGATGAGCAAGGACGAGGCCTGGAGCAAGGCGGAGAAGCTCCTAAAGCAGGTCGGCCTCAGCCCTGATATACTGAACCGGTACCCCCACGAGCTGAGCGGGGGGCAGAAGCAGAGGGTCGTCATAGCCATGGCCCTCATAATGGAGCCCGACGTTATAATAGCCGATGAGCCCACCACGGCCCTCGACGTGATCGTGCAGGGCCAGATCCTCAACCTCCTCAAGGAGATAAACTGGGAGCACGGAGTCAGCATTATCTTCATAAGCCACGACCTCAGCGTGATAGCGGAGGTCTCCGACAAGGTAGCTATAATGTACGCTGGGAAGATCGTGGAGATAGGCCCCGCGGAGGAGATCTTCAAGGACCCCCAGCACCCCTACACCCAGGCACTGATAAAGGCGATACCCAAGCTGAGGGGCCCCAAGGAGAAGCTAGCATACATACCAGGCCAGCCGCCCGACCTCAGGGCGCCCCCGAAGGGGTGCAGGTTTGCCCCCAGGTGCCCGTTTGCATGGGAGAAGTGCCACGAGGAGGAGCCTCCAGACGTCGAGGTGGGTAGCAACCACTACTCCAAGTGCTGGCTCAACCTGGAGGAGTACAAGGCTAGGCGGCTCCTGGCCGCCCCCGGCTAGACTAGGTCTAGGAGGTCCCTCCTCGGCGGCCACAGCCTGATGGAGGGGTAGTACTTGCTGAATATGAGCCTCCCATACCCCATATTATAGTCGCTGATCACGTGGACCTCTAGCAGGTCGGTCTTGCCCGTCTCGGCTATGTACTGGCCCGCCAGCTGCTTGAGCACCGCGTTGAATGCGTACTCGAGCGCGGCCTTAAGGTCGCCCTCCAGGCCCCTGACCTCGCCCTTCACCTTTATGACTAGGTCTATGTCCCTCCCGCTGAAGTCGGCCACAGTCTCTCCCCCGCTCAGGTCTATATAGTGTATCTCCTCTACGACGTCCCCCAGCATCTTGGCTATACAGGAGGCCACAGCCTCCGCTATGACGTACTTCGCCCTGGGCCTCCATGAGGGTAGCGAGGCCAGCTTCTTCTCCAGCTCCTCGCACTTGTCCATAACATTGGCTATCCTGCTTATCCTGAAAGACATACCGCACACCCCATCTCCGGGGGTTACAATGCTCTCCGTGGAGCCCTATGCCTACCCGGCTGGCCCTAAAGCATGGTGGGCTCCCAAGGGATATATGGGCTCCGTTTACATATGACTATAGTATAAGTTCAAGTCATATTATAAACCGTATTACATGCCGTGGCCTAGAATCGGGGAGTCTCGACTACGCTCCACGCTATCTCCCTAGCCTCCTCTAGCCTCCTCCTATGCTCCTCCATGAGGGCCTTCAGCTTGCCCCACGCCAGTAGCTTGCACTCGCCACAGAGTATCGAGCCGCTCCTACAGTCCCTGTAGATCTTTGCTAGCTCCTCGTCGCTCATCAGGTGGTACATATCCATATCATACACTGTGCAGGCCTCAGGCACGCCGCCAAGCCTCCTCTGCTCCTCCGCCGTCGCCCTCCCACCGGTGAGGGCCCTCATGAGCTTCCTCCTAGCCTCGGGGAGCGGGTCGGTCAGGAAGATCGTGGAGTCCGGCCTGCTACTACTCATCTTAGCCCCGTCCAGCCCCCTCTGCATCTTGTGGTAGGTGCTAGCTGGCCTCTCGAGGTCTATTATGCCTCCCATCCTGTCGGCCAGGTCCCTGGTTAGCCTTAGGTGCGGGTCCTGGTCGGCCCCTACCGGGACTATTACATGCCTATAGCCGCCGTACTCCTCCAGTTGGACGTGGAGTATGTCCGAGGCCTGGGTCAGCGCAGCCATGATCTTCGCCGGGCTGAGGTCGCCGTAGATAGCCTCCATCTCGGCAGCGGTTACCTTACCAGCGAAGAGTTGTATAAGCCTGTAGTAGGGAGTGCCGCGGGCGGTCTGGAAGTAGAACTCCGTCTTATCCGGGTCGAGGCCCAGGGCGATCATGTTGGCTATATACTCCTCGACTCCTATCCTAATCGCCTCTTTGCGGGGTATCCTCCTGACTATCGACGCCTCGGCGTCTGCTATGGCGACGAAGACCTTGAACCCATTCCTCTGGTAGTAGACTAGCTGGTCAACCGTTAGCTTGTGGCCGAAGTGGAAGCGGCCGCTGGGCATGAACCCGGTCAGCACGGCAACCCTCTCTCCACGGGCCCTTGCCTCGAGAACCTTATCCAGATCCCGGTGGCCGAATATTATCCCCCTCCTCATGTGCACGCTGGGCCTCATACCAACCTTCTCCATGAGGGGGAACACAGTCTCGATCGGCTTGATCCCGAATACCTCCATTAGCCTCTTGTAGTCCTTGACCTCGAGCGTGCCCCAGGGGTCTATCCTAGGCTCCTCCCCTGCCAAGGCGTGTAGCCTCCGGGACTCCGTGGAGGCTATTGTTGGGTATATATTGTGCTAGCACCCGGAGGAGAAGCCCAGGCCGGGTAGCCTGTTGAGTATCCACGCTATATCGAGCCCCCTAACCTCGGCAGCCTCCGGCCCAACCCTGGGGCCTAGGACCTCTGTGAAGAGGCCCCGTGACAGCTTCTCCCCCAGCGCCCTGGCGTCGACGGGCTTGCCACACCGGGACCCTGCAAGCCTTACCGCTAGGCTTGCAGCGGTGGTAACCTGGCCCTGCTCCTCCAGCTGGCGTAGCGCCGCTAGGTTTACCCTATCCTCGAGTCCCCGGGCCTCTAGTACCTCGCCCCTGACCTTGTGTTTCTCAATCCTCACGGGCTTGGATATGGTCCTGGGCGCTGGCTTCTGGTATGTACCCTCCTCCGGCTTGTAGCCAGCCTGCTCCGCCACCCTCCTGGCCTCTTCCCTGTACCATGTGGCGTCCACGGGCCTGTACTCGTCCATTACTATTATAGTGTCTGCCTGTGAGAGTAGTGGTATGGCCCCGGAGGCTACTATAACAAGGGATATGCCCGCCCTCTTCAGCCTCCCGGCAGCGTCTGCTAGTGTTATTATTGTCCTCTTCCCCGTCACCCTCTCGACCCACTGGTCCCTGTGGAGCGCGTTGGTAGCCGTCATGTCCTCGTCTACTATCAGCGCTTCGGCCCCCGCCTCTATCGCCTCCTGTAGGCTGGCGAAGAGGCTGGTGGCACCGCTGGCGTCGGTTGTGGTGAAGCACCTTGTATCCCTCCTCCCGGGTAGGTCCTGGATCCACTGTGAGAGGTCCACGCAGGAGACCCACCTGCCATTCTCGCTCTCGAGGGTGACGGCGTTCCTAATGGTTACAACCCTCTCCCTACCATCGCCCTCAACGTGGTTCCACACCCCGCTGGCTATAGCCTCGGCCAGCGTCGTCTTCCCGTGGAACGCGGGCCCCGCTATGACTGTGAGGCCCCTCCTGACCCCCATCCCCTCTACGCTAGAGCCGTCGGGGAGCTCTATCACAACCTCCAGGCTGGGCGGGCTCTGGAAGGGCACAGCGCCCTCCAGGGGCTCCCAGCAGCCGCCGCACCTGCGGGGTAGTATGGATCCGTTCCCGATGAATGATACCAGCCCGTGGCGTGGTAGGGCTTCCCGTATCCACTCCTGGACCCTCCAGTTGTATACGTGCCTCTCAACGGTCCTAGCCTCCATGGAGGCAGCCTCTGCGACCAGCTTGGGGATGCGGTCGAGGAGTAGCTCCCTCGCCCTGCCTCCTAGGATCCTCCTCCCCCTAGATGGCAAGCCTGCTCTAAGCCTGATGGCCGCCTCCATGGCCCCCTCCTGGCTCCTGCACATAGCCCCGCTCCTAGCGATGACCAGGGGGCTCGGCCTTGGGATGGTTATCGAGCCGCTTCCACCCTCTCCCATCCTCGAGGAGTACCTCGGGGTGAGGGCGTGGAGCCTCCTGTAGAGGAGGTCGCAGACTGGTATCGGAGCGTCCAGCGTATCCTTGGGGACCCGTAGCCCCACCCTGGCCTCGACTATGCTGGGCGGGGCGAAGGGGTCCCCCTGGACCTTCACCATCCTCAGCCTTACCCCTTGGGCCTCCCACTCCTGGCCCTCTAGGTCCTTGTAGGCCTTGTAGCCCCTGCCGTCTATCCTCCTGAGTGTGGCTTCTAGCCTGTCTGACACGCCTATGCCCCCGCGCCTCGGTGCGGGGGTGGGGTTATATGGTGGAGCCTACCGCTGCTAGCGCTCTTCTCCTGGCCTCCTGGTATGCAGCCGGGTCTAGCTTGACCCCGTGTATGGCCTCTAGGTTCTCTGCCTCTATCCTTGAGAGGCCTCCGGGGTAGACTAGGCTTGCTACTCCATCGTGGCAGCCTAGGCCGGGTTTGGCCTTGACTGCCTCTACCCTCTCTCCCTTCATGCCTGCGTTAGCCACTAGTAGGAGTGTGGAGCCCGCTATGACTCTGGCCTCATCAACTTCTAGTAGCGTCTCCACCGCGTCGCCTAGGCAGAGTTGCCTTCCATCCTCTCCTATGTCTAGGAGGATCATGGTGTGGAGGCCCGCGGCGGTGTTCCAGTATATATACTCTGCTACGCTGTACGGCTTCACACCCCTCCACGGCCCAGGTATGGTGACTATCCTCCCATACTTGTAGAAGTCCAGGCCAGCCACGGTCATAGCTGCCACGACTCCTGATATGCCGTGTATGATCCTGGCCTCCACGCCGTGGGATCGGGCTAGTGCTAGGAGGCTCACGTGCGTAGTTGCAATGAGGGGGTGCCCACCGGTCACCACGACAACTAGCCCCCTGGACGCTTCTTCTATTATGGATGCCGCGCCCTCCTCCAGCTTGCTCCTGCTAGCCTCCACCGCGTCACCTGCATACCGCTTCACCTCCTCTACGAGCCTCAGGCCCGAAGGCATGGTATACTCCTCGACGTAGACCCTGTCGGCCCTCCTGAGGGCCTCGACTAGCTCCATTGTGAAGTGGCCCGGGCCCAGCCCGGCTCCGGCTAGTAGTAGGGCCATGCCTGGTCACCGGGGTGCTTGCCCTAGCGTACCCCCAGGGGCATTATATCATACCATGCCGCCCCCGGGCCTCCCTGCATACTTGTATAGTTGTATGCCCCCTGACGGGTGTGCAGTGACCGTTGTAGTGCAGCACTAGGCCGCCCCGGGCTAGCCTCGACAGCCTATCCAGTACCCTAGGATTATCATCGTGCACCTCTAGTATGCACCCTTCCGTTGATAGTATCTCGAGGGCCCTCTCATACTTATACTCCTCCTCCGGCACGCCCCTCCCCCTGCCCAGTATTACATCCTCTACCACCGCAAGGACTCCTAGGCTCCTCAGCACTCCGAGGACCTTGCCCCTATCCCGGGGAGGCCTCCCAGATAGTATGTAGACCCTCCCCATGCCTGCCGCCTGCCTCAGCGCCTCAACGCCAACCCTCCTCGGCTCCCCCTCACTATCGATAAGGACGCCATCGAAGTCGAATATGTAGACTGGGCATGGTACTTGCATAGGGTTATCACCTCCAAGGAGCCCCCGGCCCTTAACGTGGAGGCGCTGAGGGTGTATTATTAGTGGCCAGGACCTGTAGCGTCTGCGGCGTCAGGAAGGCAGTGGTATACCAGCCCCACACTGGTAGGAGCCTATGCAGGGAGTGCTTCCTGGAGGATGTAAAGCAGAGGGTCAAGAGGGAGGTTGAAAGGTGGGGCATGATAAGGCCTGGGGACAGGATCCTCCTCGGCCTCAGCGGGGGGAAGGACAGCTATGTTATGCTGGATATACTGGCCGAGATGCATGACCCCTCCAAGCTGGTCGGGGTCTCGATAATAGAGGGCATACCCGGCTACAATAGAGAGGAGGACATAGAGAAGATTAAGAGCCACGCCAGGAGGCTCGGAGTGGATGTAGTGATAACAAGCATAAGGGAGTACACCGGGCATAGCCTATACGAGATAGTAGCCAGATCCAAGGCCCGCGGCTCCAAGCAGTCCCCCTGCACATTCTGCGGGATAAGCAGGAGGAGGATCCTAAACATGTACGCTAGGATGTATGGGGTCGATAAGACCGCCACAGCCCACAACCTCGACGACGAGGCCCAGACAGCCGTGGTCAACATGCTCAGAGGCGACATAGTAGGCCTCCTACGCCAGCACCCCCTCAGCCCGCCGGTCAGTAGCGAGATAGTCCCGAGGATCAAGCCCCTACGCAAGATCTACGAGTGGGAGACCGCCGTCTACGCGGTACAGAGGGGGTACCCCCTACAGGAGACGGAGTGCATGTTCATAAACAGGTTCCCCACACTAAGGGCTAGAGTTAGGGAGGAGCTATACAGGCTGGAGGCGGAGAGGCCGGGGACGCTCCTACGCATCCTAGAGAACCTAGACATGCTCCTAGAGGAGCCCGCGAGGAGGCTGGAGAGGGAGGAGCTGCCGAAGTGCGAGAAGTGCGGGGAGCCGACGAGCTACGGGAGGAGGATATGCAAGCTATGCGAGATACTCGAGGAGGCAGGGGTGGAGAAGCCGGCATACACGCTCAGGCGCCCAACGCTTTTAACCAGGACCACCAGACCCAGGTTCTAGAGGGTGGCAGATATGACGGAGAAGCCCGAGCCCCCAGTGGCGATAGTGAAGAAGCCAAGGCTAGTCAAGCAGGGCCCAGTAGACCCCGGGACGAGGAAGGGGAGGGGCTTCAGCCTGGGCGAGCTAAGAGAGGCGGGGCTAAGCCCACAGCAGGCGAAGAAGCTGGGGATAAGGGTGGACAAGAGGAGGAAGAGCGTGCACCCATGGAACGTGGAGGCCCTGAAGGACTACCTCAAGAAGCTCAAACAATCCTCAAGCTAGACCCCATCCCCTGCACATTCATCAAGAGGCTCAACAGGTTCACAGTGGAGATCGAGATAGACGGCTCCACTGTGAAGGCACACCTAACCAACACAGGCAGGCTACACGAACTCCTAACCCCAGGCAGGCCCTGCCTCGCAGCCAGGATAAGGGGGAAGAGGCTCAGCTACCGGCTCCTAGCCCTCCTGCACCGGAGCGGCTATGCACTCATAGACACACTCACCCAGATGAGGAGCCTGGAGGAGGCAATAGCCAGGGGGCTAATCCCCTGGCTCAAGGGATGCAGGATAGCCAGGAGGAACCCACGGCTCGAGGGCTCCACTCTAGACTACGAGCTGGAATGCGGCCCCCATAGGAGGCTGGTTGAGGTGAAGAGCGCAGTCCTAGAAGGCCCCCGGTCCGAGTCCATGTACCCGGATTGCCCCACAGACCGGGGGGTTAGGCACGTGAAGGAGCTAGCCAGCCTGGCTAGGCGTGGGGAGAGGCCACTCATTATAATGGTGGCCGCCTTTCCGGGTGCTAGGTGCTTCAAGCCATACAGGCAGGGGGATCCTAGGCTCTACGAGGAGCTAGCCAGGGCGGTGAGGAGTGGGGTGGAGGTTAGGGCGGTTGGCATCTACATGACCCGTAGGGGAGAGGTGGTACTCTACAACCCTGACCTGGGCCTTTGCCCGGACTTCCTGGAGGAGGCTATGGGCGGCGCCCCCTAGAGTAGGCTAGGATCAGGGCTAGTGCTCCAGCCTCGAGAAGAGCCACCAGGGGGAGGGCTGCACTGTCTATGGCCGAGATGAGCAGGTTACCCACGGACCACCCCACACCCATGGAGAAGTATGCGACGCCGAAGCCCAGGCCGCGGGACCCGGGATCCAGGCTATCCGCGACCAGCGACCTGTACACGGACTCGAATCCACCCATGGCCACCCCCCAGGCCACCGCAAACGCTAGGGGGCTTCCATACCATAGCAGGGCCGTAGCCAGGCCGGCGGCGACGGGTACAATGGCTACAGTGGACGGGCCAGCCCTGTCGTAGAGCACACCCAGGGCCAGGGCGGATAGGGCGTCTACAAGCATAGCCAGCGAGTAGAGGTATGCCACGCCGCCTAGTCCTAGGTGGGCTAGCCTATATGATGCCTGCACCCAGTGCACAAACCCTGCCATGGCTAGGAAGCCAGACGCCGCTATCAACGTGAAGCCCCGGGGCAGGCGCCCACCGCCTCCTGGCCCCCTCTTGGCCGACTCGACCTGCGGGTACAGGCTGTAGGCCACCAAGAGTAGGGTTACCGCAACCAGCGCCGGGGCAGCGAGGGCTAGGAAGGCCTCCCTGAAGCCGTATCCCTCCCTGGAGGCTACTAGGCCCACCACCAGTGGGCCAGCCACCGCACCCGCCTGGTCTAAGACCTCGTGTAGGGAGAAGGCGAGGCCCCTGCCTATACCCTGGGATACCTCTGCGAGTATCGTATCCCTAGCCGGGGCCCTCAGCCCCTTCCCCATCCTCTCAACAATTACTAGGGCGAAGGCTGCCTCCCAGCTTCCTGCTAGGGCTAGGAGGGGCACCGCTGCCAGGTTGATCACATAGCCCAGTATAACCATTCCCCAGTATGCCCTGCTTGTTGATATTGCATGAACCACAAGGCCCCCGAGTAGCCTGGCCGTGTAGGATACTAGGTCCCCGACAGACACCGCCGCGGCGATTACTAGCATTGCATCCAGGTGCCTGAGGTATGGTCCTACTATGCTCCTAGCGCCCTCGTACGCCATGTCAGCGAACATGGAGACGAGTGCGAGTAGTATGAATACCCTAGTGGCTACCCGGAGCCTCAGCCCCCACCAGCCTCCACCTCACGGGCTAGTATAGTGTAGAGGGTTAATCCCGCTATCACCGCTGAGGTTGATACTAGTATGATCCCTGTACCAGCCAGCCTGTCCCACTCCTCCTCCAGCCTGATCAGGTGGAGGCCGATGAACATGGAGACTGCGGCTACCCCTATACCCCCAGCCGCTGCCATGCCCACCCCATACGCGGCCCCGTGCCTGGAGGATGCCAGGGGGCCCGCTACTAGTAGGCCTGCCAGGCCGGGGAGGAGGCCTAGGCCCGGGGGCATGAACTTGGGGATTAGCGCCTCCCCGACGGCGTAGTAGAGGATTGTTGTTAGGTAGAATCCCCATATGGCTGGGCCCTGTGCTAGGCTTGCCCTGAGGAGGGTTGGGCCTGGCATGTATAGTATCAGGGCTCCCGAGGCTAGGGAGGCCAGCGCCGCTATTGCCGTTACAGCTACCAGGCTCCCGGGGAGGAGGGGCCACCTCTCGATCAGGTACCTTACGTTAAACTCTGCTATTATCCCCACTACTATGGGGATTGTGTAGAGTATTGCTACCACCGCTGGGCTCCTCGCCACCATACTCCACCCCTAGGTGCCGTAGCACGAAGAGCGCCGCCTTCGTGTAAACCCTCACACGGTTCTCGATCTTAGCTATACCATGTCCCTCATCCTCGAGCCTTATATACTCAACCTCCACCCCCCTGCCCTTCAGTGCCTCCACCAGCTGCTCTGCCTCGCTCACCGGAACCCTAGGATCCCTTGCTCCGTGCACGATCATGAGTGGGGCCTTGATCTTGTGGACGTGGCTTATCGGTGATAGCTTAAGCATTACCTCCCCGTCCCTGTCAGGGTCCCCGTACTCCGCCATCCTATACTTCCTCCTGTAGGGGCTCGTGTTCCTTATGAATGTAACTAGGTTCACTATCCCCACGATCTCCACGCCGCACCTCCATAGCTCCGGGTATAGGGCCATGCTCATGAGGGTGAGGTAGCCGCCGTAGCTTCCACCCATCACGCATAGCCTCCTCCTGTCGATTAAGCCCCTACTCGTTAGGGCCTCGACCGCATGGTAGACGTCGTGGACTGCACCCTCTCTCTTATCGACATCGTCTAGGTGCACGAACCTCTTCCCATAGCCCAGGCTGCCCCTGAAGTTGGGTGCTACAACAGCTACCCCGAGGCTCTGGAATAGCTGGTGGAATTGGTTGAACCTGACCCGCTCCTGGCTCTCCGGGCCTCCGTGTAGCCATACCACTGCTGGCGGGGGCGTGGAGGCGGGCTTGCTGGGCGTGTAGAGGATCCCCCTTACCTTGAGCCCGTCGAAGCTCTCGTACTCGAACTTGTCGGGGTATGCGAGGTCCTCTTCCCTTATCCCTGCCTTGGGGCTCCGCGTTATCCTCTCACCCAGCATCCTCCTGAGCCTGAACACCTCGTTCCCGGCCACGGGTGAGGATACGCTCGCTAGCAGACCCTCCCCCCAGTCGAGCCATGTCACCGTGCCGGGGGCCCTCCAGTAGGGCCTGGCCCCCTCCCCTGGCGTCCACGTGTACACGATGCTCTCACCGTCCTCGTTGACCGTGTAGTATACCTTGTCACCCGCCTCGACCAGCTCCACGTCCCAGCCGTGCTCGGCCACGATCCTCCACGTCCTAGCCTCCAAGTCGTAGACCGCGAGGCTGAGGAACTCCCTGTCTATACTGGTGGCGAATGCCAGCCTGCCGTTACCCAGGTATGATGGGCTAACGTTGAGCGCCTCCCCCCGGTGGCTCGTAAGGTTAACCCCCTCCCCGGTGGAGGGGTTGAAGAGCCATATATCGGAGTCCAGGTTGCTGTTCCTCCTCACAACCACTAGGCCCTCCCTGGCCCACTCGGCAGCGTAGTTGATCCCCTCTAGCCTAGCTACAAGCCTGGAGCCTCGGCCCGGCTCCCATATGTATAGGTCGAAGTCTACCCCGTTACGGGAGTTGCTGGTATACGCCAGGCCACCGGGCCCCCATGCCCCGAGCATATTCACGCTGCCATCCCCACCCGCAACCCGTGTTATCCTGACCCCGTCATACACGTAGATCGCCCACCTCTCGTCCCCGTCGAAGTCGCTCGTGAACGCGATGAGCCCCCGTGGGCCCAGCCTGTAGTCTCCGATCCTCCTCTCCCAGGGGAATACCAGGTCGAGGGAGCCGTTGCACTGTCTCCACAACTGCATGAAGCCCCCCAGGTCCCCCAGCAGGTATACGCAACCTTCCCTTCCATGCTCAGCCTGCGCCGTTGACCTTACCGAGAAAAACCTCCTGGTCAGGAGCTCCACGCCGCCAATACTCTCCCCCTCCATGAACTTGCACCTGAATAGATATACGCCTGGTGGCCTGTAAGGATTAAAACTAGTACATATAGAATAAATACATCAACCAAGAGGGCCTCCCTCCTGGCCCCCGAGGGGTGTGCCCGGCTGTTGTGGGACGTAGTGGTTGTTGGCGGCGGGCATAACGGGGTAATCGCTGCTATAACACTAGCCAGGCACGGGCTCCGGGTTGCGGTTGTCGAGAAGAACCCCTGGCCAGGAGGCCTTGCAGGGGGCCTACCCCAGGGGGTGCCCCTCTCCCTGTATGCATACGCGGTAGGCCTGGTGCCCCGTGAGCTCGACGAGTGGCTAGGCCTCCTCAAGGGGCTTCTCCACAAGCCTGACCCTAGCTGGGTCGAAGTAGAGGATGGGGAGGTAACGCTCAGGTGGTGGAGGTCTAGGGGCAGGCTCAGCCTGGAGGCGGAGGAGGCAGGAGCCCCAGGGCTCCCCCACCTGCTCCACCTGGTAGACGAGTTCTGGCGGTGCTACAAGGCTGCTGGGCTCTACTATACCCCCAGCCCTCCTAGCCCGGCCGATGCGGCTTCCATGGTCGACGGGTGTAGCAGTGAGGCGGCAGGTGTGTTGGAGAGGAGCGTGGAGTCCATATTACGAGAGTACCTTGACCCCTCGTGGTGGCCCACCGTGATCTACCCGTCGATGCTCGAGTCCAACGGCTTCGCGCTAGCCTACTACCTCCAGAATGGCGGGGTGTGGGACCAGCCTGTGGGGGGCATGGCGAGCCTCTCGAGGAGGCTGGCAATGCTGGCTAGGAGCGAGGGGGTTACACTGGTGACCGGCGAGGCTGCCTCTGATATCCTGGTCGAGGGTGGACGTGCAGCTGGGGCGGAGCTTGCTAGTGGGAAGAGGCTGAGGGCCAGGCTGGCGGTGGTGTACTCGGCCCCGATCTACACCCTCCCACGCCTCCCGACGCCAGCGGGTATCCTAGGCGAGGACAGGATCAAGGCCCTGCGAAGGATGGAGGAGTCCAGGGTATGGGTGCGCCGCGTGGACTACCTGCTCTCTAAGCCGCCGAGGCCTCCGAGGGAGCCGGGGTGGAGGGGCTACCCGATAATATCGAGCTGGGTCGGCGATGTGGGCGGGGAGTACACGTACCCGAGCCTCTATAGCTCCACTAGCCTGCACGTTGTCCAGGCCAGCGGGCCCATGAGGCCCCTGGACCCGGCTCCCCCGGGCGTGGATGAGAGGGATATCGTGGCATGGTGGGAGAGGGGCCCCGAGTCCCAGGCTGTGTGCTGCGGCAACACTACTGGCCACCCGGATCATGTCCCCCTGAGGGATCCCTTCATAATGGATGGGAGGCCCCTGCAAGGGTGGCACGACTATACCACGGATATACCCGGCCTCTACCATGCCTCAGCTAGCAGTTATCCTGGTGGCGAGATTAATGGCGTTGCCGGCCATAATGCGGCTTTGAGGATCCTCTTGGATGCCGGGGTTAGGCCTCTATCGCCCTTGTATAGGGGCCCCGGGTAGGGGGTGTGCACGGGATGGTAATGCTAATATACCCGTCTAGCCGGTTAGGTTGACTTGGGTGGGCCCGTAGCTCAGCTAGGTAGAGCGCCCGGCTCATATCCCTGGGCGCTCGGGTTCGAGGCTGGGTGAGATACCGGGTGGTCGGGGGTTCAAATCCCCCCGGGCCCACCAGGATCCCCCCGGGGTCCTGCCTCCTAGCCTTCTAGCAGGTCTATGGTCCTGACTTGGGGGCTTGGCAGGTCCGCTACCTTGCTGTACTCCTCCTCGAATGTCCTGGGGTCTCCCCTGGGGGTGGGGTTTGGGGCTCTGCCGCAGACCTCTATTTGCCTGCTGACTAAGTCGTATACTCCTATCCTCCTGGCCTCCTCCATGACCTCGTCCTTGTCGCTCCCGGCTAGTGGGCGTAGTATGGCGGCGTCTATCATCCTGCTGATTAGGTAGAGGTTCCTTATTGTCTGGCTGGCTACCTGGCCCACGGAT
Source organism: Acidilobaceae archaeon (assembly GCA_027014125.1). Lineage (GTDB taxonomy): Archaea > Thermoproteota > Thermoprotei_A > Sulfolobales > Acidilobaceae > S012-22. The sequence continues at coordinate 47,556 of JALWEI010000003.1, forward strand.
TCCCCTGTTGCTATAGCCTCTATGCCCTCTCCTAGGGCTATCTCGGCAGCCTTCTCCATCATTAGCCTCCTCAGTACTAGCAGCTGGTATCCTGGCTTGACTTGGCTCCTTACTATGCCTGCCACCCCGGCGAAGGAGGCTATGTATAGCTTTGGCTTGTAGTTGTATGCGTACCTCCTTGCCAGGATCCTGGCGGCCTCAAGCGCTATCTCGAGGGCCCGGGGCTCCCCCATGTCATAGTATAGCAGGTGTACTGGGCTCCCCCTCCTTAGTAGCCTCCATGCCGCCACCGTGGAGTCGAAGCCTCCACTATAGAGGACTAGTACTGGGTCCTCGCTTCCTATAGGCAGCCCGCCGGGGCCGGGGTACACCTCGTCGTAGAGGTATGCCTGGTCTCCCCTGACCTCTATGTAAGCCGTGTACTCCGGGCTCTCGAGGTCCACGCCCGAGGCCCCCTCCCCGAGTAGCCGGGCCCCGAGGAGCCTCTCCACGTCCTTGCTAGTGAAGCTGTGGCTACCCGCCCTCCTGGCCCTGACCCTGAATACCTTGCCTCGAACCCTTGGGGCGAAGAAGCTCGCCGCCCCTTCAACCAGCTCCTCTAGGCTCCTGAAGGCGATCCTAGCGGCTGGTGATACGCTCTTTACGCCCATGACCCTGGCTATGACCCTAGCAGCCTCTGCGGGGCTACTGGGCTCCTCCACTATAATCCTGCCCTCCACCCTGACCGGGCGGCCCTGGAGTCCCTCCCTCTCTAGCATCTCCCTTATGCCGGAGGCCAGTAGCTTCTCCATCCTGGCCCTGGTTGCCCTGCCCTTTACAGCTACCTCGGAGTACCTGACTAGTACGACCCACTCCACTCCCTACGCCCCTCCTATTAATAGCCCGTGTCTTGGGGATTATGGTTTTGGTGGCCAGGGCGTGGAGATCTATGTTGCATGGCTGGAGGGCTACCTCGCCATAGATCCTGGGGGGAGGGGCCTCCGTGTTAGGGGCGGCAACGCGACACTTGAGCTGGGGCTGCGGGAGATAGGCTTCCAGGGCCCCTTCGAGGGGCTGGAGGAGGTGCCCCAGGATAGGAGGGGGGAGTCTAAGGTCGTCTACCTTAGGCTCGCATTCCCCCTGAGGGGGCTCGATAGGCCTGGGGGGAGGGTTGTGAGGGTTAGTATGGACTTCTCTGTAGGCACCTTCGGCGTCTCCTACACGGTTATAGAGGGGGTGGGCCGGTACCTGACCCTGCACCCTCCCCCGGGGGCCCTTTATAAGTGGGTCACCGTGGGCGAGGACCTTATAGCGATCCACACTATAGGGAGGAGGCAGGTTTACCTGATGGAGGAGGACGGGTGGAGGAGGCTGATACTGGTCTAGGCGGGGGTGGCTTGTGGTGTGGATGCTGATGGTGAACGTTGACCAGGCCGAGGCCCTCGGGAGGCTCCTCGCCCCGGTCAGGGATAGGATCAGTGTCGATACCTTCACAGACACCAGGTACTACCCGCCGCCCAGCGCATCTAAGAGGGACGTCGCCATGTACTTCCTGGTAATGGTTGCCATGGACCATAGGCTCAGCAGGCCTGGGAGGCCATATGAGGGCGTGGTGGACGGGGAGAGGTACCATGGGGCGGATCTGCTATACAGGCTTGGCATGAAGAAGTACACCGAGGATCCCGGCTTCTTCGAGGCATCGAGGCTGGCGAGGGTTAGGGAGAGGGACGTGGTGAGGTGGCTCAGCGCCAGCGACGGCCGTGGAGGCATGGTCTCCCCGCCCGACCCTAGGGTTAGGGCGGAGCTGTTGAGGGATCTGGGTAGGAAGCTGGAGGCGCTCTACGGGGGCGACCCCTTCGCCCTCATAGCAGAGTCCCGGGGCATGCTGAGGAGGGGAGTCGGGGACGGCTTCATAGACAGGCTTAAGGTCTTCAAGGCCTACCAGGACCCGGTGGAGAAGAAGGCCTTCCTCCTAGCCAAGTTCCTCGAGAGGAGGCACGTCCTGGAGGTGGCGGACCACTACAACAAGGAGGTCCCGGTTGATAACCACCTGGTTAGGATAGCTGTCAGGACCGGCATAGTGGGCCTCTCGAGGCCTATGATAGAGAAGATGGCCAGGTTCGTCCCCTTCACTGTGTGGGAAGACGTGTCCCTCAGGCTCGCCGCCAGACAGGCGTACAGGATCGTGTCCCAGGCGTCCGGCATAGACCCCTTCATACTAGACGACTTCCTATGGATGTTCGGCAGGCGCTGCTGCACCAGGGAGAACCCTACCTGTAGGGCCTCATGCAGGAGCGGGTGCAACGCCATCGGAGGCTGCAATGGAGGCGGATCATGTATATTCAGCCCCGTATGCAGGGCCTACCGGAACCCGCTCCTAATGGTGCCTGAGCACACGTTCCTGGAGACGTGGTGGTACTAGCGTTGGACTGCATAGCCTGGGCCAGGCGCCTCGCCGCGTCCACGAGAAGGAGCCTCGGGGGCTGCGACTGCACCCTACTCTCGGGCGGGGTTGATACTAGCTTCATAGCCCTGGCGCACCCGAGCCCCCGTGGAGTAACCGCGGTGACAGTCGACCTGGGCGGAGACGACGCTAGGTATGCGGGGATCGTGGCCGAGAGGCTGGGAATGGAGCATACAATACTGAGGCCCTCAAGGGAGGAGTTCCTGGAGGCCCTGGAGACTGCTACATGGCTAATCGGGAGCATCGACCCCGTCGAGATAGCTGCCGATGCGGTGCACGTTCTATCGATAAGCCACGCCTCCAGGGCGGGGTGCAGGTGCCTGGCCACCGGAGATGGCGGTGACGAGCTGTTCCTCGGCTATAGCTTCCTCTTTGGGAGGACCCGGGAGGCGTTGAGGAGGTGGATAAGCGAGATGGCCCGGGAGGCGTGGCTACCAACCCTCTACATAGCTGAGAGGCTCGGAGTCAAGGCCGTGGCTCCTCTCTATAGCGGGGAGGCCAAGAGGATAGCATTGGAGGCCCCCATAGAGTGCCTTATAGGTGAGAGGGATGGGAGGGTCTATGGCAAGTACATGCTCCGCCTCTACATTGATGAGAGGGGCCTGGGCGAGGTTGCTTGGAGGCCTAAGAGGCCCGTCACCAGCGGCTCCGGCTCCCTCCGCCTACTATCCAGCCTGGCCTCAAGTATGAGAGTAGACCCACCGCGCGGCCTGGACTTCAAGCCGCCCAGCAGGCTCCACATGTTCCTCGCCAGCCTGCTAGCCCGCCGGGGCCCCCTGCCGGCGAGGTGCAGTGATCCCAGGCTTGCCTGCCCCGTGTGCGGGAGGTGTATGAATAGGCGGGGCTACTGTAGGTTCTGCGGCGCTGTTAGGACCCCCAGCGGGGCGGTTATGCACTATAGCGACGAGCTAGTGGCCGAAGAGTAGGTCCATAATCGACATTGCGGTGTCCTCGTCTCCTAGTATTTCCGCGTCGTATGCCTCAGTGTACCCGCACTTGGTGCATGAGACCATGTAGTACTCTAGGTGTTGCCAGTTGACGAGCCTGCTCAGTCCGGCCCCGGTGAGGGCTACCTTCCTAACCCTTGGCCGCCGGGTCCCGCACTTTGGGCAGACCCACCTGGATGCCAGAACCTCCTCTACACTCAAGGCCGCCTAGCCCCTAGGGATCGTGATTCTCTGGTGTAACGTATTAAATCCCCGTTAAGCCCAGATTGCCTGTGGCGAGTGAACCCCGGTCCCGTGTGAATCGACCCCGAGTCACGGGGCTAAGTGTACACGGGGCGGGTCACTCCCGGCCTTTCTACCCTACCTGCCATGGATCCTCCTCTGTTGCGCGTATAATCCTCAGGTAGGCCCAGCCGATGCTGGGGGTGTAAGGGTGTGGCAAGGTTCATCGTCATGGTGGGCCCAGCAGGCTCCGGCAAGTCGACCCTGACCGGGGAGTTGGCCAGGGTTATGGAGGATTACGGCGCCTCTGTGGCCCGGGTTAACTTCGACCCCGCCGCTGAGGTAGTGCCGTATGAGGCCGACGTTGATGTTAGGGATTACGTTACGGCATCGGAGATCATGGAGAAGGAGGGCCTGGGGCCGAATGGTGCCCTTGTGGTTGCTGTTGATAGCTTGATAAGCTATGTCTCCGATATAAGGAGGCGGATCGACGAGATCAACCCAGATTACGTCATACTAGATACTCCCGGCCAGCTGGAGCTCTTCGCCTACAGGGCCGGGGGCCCACTGGTACTCGAGGCCCTTGTTCTAGACAACCAGGCGGCCACCGTGTTCCTAGCCGACGCCATATTCATGGAGAACCCAGCCAGTATGGTGTCTATATTCACCCTGGCATCCAGCGTGGCGGTAAGGCTCAAGAGGCCCCAGGTCAACGTGGTTAGCCGCTCCGACCTCCTAGCCCAGGAGGTGTACGAGGTGATCGAGAGGATACCCGAGGACGGGTTCCTGACAAGCCTAGTAGAGGCGGACGAGAGGCTCCCGGGCGACCTGAGGATGCTATCCCAGCTACTATCCGACGCCCTCTACCAGGCAGGCTTCCTGGGCAGCCTGCTCCCGGTGAGCGTGAAGGACCCGGACAGCCTAGCCATGCTCTACGCGAGGCTCCAGCAGGTCCTAGCGGCTGGGGATGACTATGCATTCTACGACCTGAAGTATAGCAGGCCTGACGAGTATTAAGGCCCTCCTGATACAGCTAGGGAGGAGGGGGCGGGGATGAAGCCACTTGCCCCCAAGGGACCCAATACCCGGGGATGGCATCATTACCGCGATCGGACCCGCCTCCACCTGGGTGCCCCCTAAATTAGGGGCCGTGGGTGGAGTATAGTCTGTGGTGTTGCCCGGGTTGGAGGATGTAGCGTCAAGGCTCAGGGGCCTCGGATTCAGTGTGCGCATAGATGGGGTTGAGTATGTTAGCCTGACGGGTGGGAGGGTTAGGGAGGATAGGCTGGTTGCTGTGAGTAGTGATGGCCTAGTCAAGCTGACCCTGTCAACTACAGGGGGCTCCTACAGGCTAACCGTGCTTGCCCATGGGGGTAGGGCCTCGAGGAGCCTGGCAGATACTCTGGAGGGCCTCGGCGGCTCTGTCGACTATGAGGAGGACAGGGTTCTAGCCGTGTTCAGGCTCTCTAGCCTGTCCGAGGCCAGGAGGATCATAGAGGCGATCTACTAAAGTTGCCCCTGGGGCCCCGCTTGGCCCGGGGGGTAGGGTGCGGACGTAGTGATACCATGGGGCACTGGCATACCGGACTGGACAAGGCTTGCAGACCTGGGGCTGGAGGCTCCCGGGATCCAGGCCATCCTCCTATCCCGCGGCATGGGAGAGGCGGAGTATAACGGTGTCGAGGGCCTGGATTGGGAGTGCTGCGACCTATACACGGTTAAGGTTAACGGCGGCGGGCCCCGGGCTGAGGAGCCTGTACCTCCTACTCCTAGGGTGGTAGCGCCGATCGGCGTGCTAGACCCTTGGAGGTGCCCCCTCGACTTTCCCGGGGACAGGGTGGAGGGTGCTCTGGTTAACCCTCTAGGGTGGAAGCCGCTAACCCCCAGGCTGGGGGTGCAGGGTACCAGCTGTGTTGAGGCTGACGGGCTAAGGGCCGGACTCTTCC
>JALWEI010000004.1 GCA_027014125.1 Acidilobaceae archaeon
GTATTAGGGCTGGGGCTGGACTTCTAGCCCTGGCGTCTGTCTTGTCTGCATCGATGCTCCTCCTCGACCCGTTGGAGGTGGCGTTTGCCTTGGCTCGGCTGGGTGCTCCTCCTATCGTGGGGTTCATGCTGGCCCTTGTGCTGAGGTCTTCCGAGTATATGGGTTATGCGGTGTATGAGGCCCGGGCCGGGTTGTATGGGAGGGGCTTGAGGGGCCTCCGGCTACTCTTATCCCTGCCTGGGCCTTTGGTGGTCCACGCTTTCAGCCTCTCGTCTATGCTTGGTGAGGCCCTCTTTTTCAAGTATCCTAGGAGGGGTAGGTCCTGGTACTATAGGCCCCGGCCTAGGCTGCTGGACTATCTTGTTATCCTCGCCGTCCTAGCCGGGTTTGCTGACTGTTATATAGGCCATTTCTCCGTCTTGTAGGCCATGTCCCAGAACATGTACTCGTACCTTGTTGCCGTGTGGAATATCCTTCTTAGCTTTTCATAGTCCCCTCCACTGTTCCTCCATAGCCTCTCTATGGCCTCTTTGAACTCCTCTACCGCTTGGGCGTAGTCGCTGCTCAGGTAGACCTGGGCCCATTCCCTGTAGAGGTCTATCTTGTTCTCCTCTAGTTTATCCTTGTTATGCAGCGCTATCTCCCTGTAGCTCCAGTAGCAGGGTAGCAGGGATACGAGGCACTCTAGTGGTGTGCCTAGGCTACAGGTGGATATCATGAAGTTTACGTAGGCCACATTGGTGGGGGCTGGCTCCGCCTTGACTACATCCTCTAGCGAGAGGCCTAGCCTTGATAGTAGCCTCTCGTAGTTGGCCATCTCGGTGGAGGCTAGGAATGATGCGTGGGCTAGGGCCGTGCGTAGGGTCTCGAAGTCGCCCTTGCTGGCTGCTATGCTCAGGGACTTGATCAGGCCTATGAGGTAGTTGTAGTCCTGCACCGCGTAGAACCGGAACTTTTCTATGGGTAGCACTCCCCTGTAGAGCTCGTCGACGAAGGGGTGCTCTAGGAGCCTGCTCCATGCATTGATTGAGTCCCTCTTGAGCTTTTCAGCAAGCAAGCCCCGTCCCCGTGTGCCTGGTGGGGATGGGGGTTAAGTGTGGGGGTTCATAAATCATGGGTCGCCTCTTGCACCCCTCCCCATACTTGGTGGTCGGCAGAGGCCGATGCCGCCGCTCATCCCCTGCATATCCTACTGGCGGCCTCCTGGAGGTTTATTAGCAGCGGCCTGTAGCCCGTGGATACCGGGTTATACTTGTCGATATTGAGGTAGACGCGCCTGACTTTGCTCTCTAGGACGCATGCTCTTTCGCTGGCGGCAAGCCTGCCATGCCTCCTATAGTCCTCTAGCACCTGTACTGCTAGGCCTAGGAGCGCCTCTAGCGTTATCCTCCAGGCTCTTATAGCATCTGCCATGGGGGAGGCCCCCCGCCTGGAGGCTAGGTCCTCGGCTCTTGCTAGCTTCTTCACCTCTGACTTTAGCGCCTCTATCACGCCCTCTAGCTCGTCTGCATCGTAGAACCCGACCACCCCCAGGGTGGGCAGGGTACCCTGGGCACCCTCATATCAGTATAGGTGTAGGTGGCTCTATTAGAGGTGTACCCCTGTATGGGTCTGGGGATACCCCGCCGGGGCCCGGCTATCTATGTTAGGATGTAGACGTGTCTGCTACAGTATATTCTTGGCGGGATCATCTCTCCTGCACCTCTAGATAGTAGCATTGTCCTCTCTGGCGTCTTGTATACGCCCCAGGTGTACCCGTATATACTGTTGGTTTTGATGGGCCTCCCACGGGGTAGGCAGAGTTGGCCTCCGTGGGTGTGCCCCGCTAGTAGCAGGTGTTGCCGCGGGTGTAGATGGGGAAAGGCGTCGGGGCTGTGGGCTACTGTTATGTCGGCCTCTCCTATCCTGTGTGCCGGTTCCCGGTAGTTGGCTGGGTTGTCTCTCCAGTCGAGTGCAGCTACTAGTAGTCCCTTCACCGTTGTCTTGTCGTCTAGCAGTGTCTCTACTCCTAGGCTTTCTAGTGTCTGTAGTGCTTCTCTAAGGCTTATCGTGCCCCGGGAGTCGATCCAGTGCTCGTGGTTGCCTGGTGTGTAGACTAGGGCCCCTGCCTGTTGCTTGAGCGCTGCCACTAGTCCCTCTACTACTGTTAGGCTTGGGGTTAGCCTGTCCCAGAGGTCTCCTCCTAGTATTATGATGTCGGGCCTCTCTCTGCTGGCTAGTTGTACTAGCTCGTCCCGGTCGCCTCCGTGGGTGTGTATGTCTGGTGCGAATAGGATCTTCCTGCCTAGGCCCAAGTGGATCCTTTCTACCTCGATGGTATATGCACCTATGGAGCCGTGCGTGGCTAGTCCTAGGATTGTGGCCCCTGCTAGGGCTAGGAATCTCCTCCTTGATATTCTAGCCACTGGCCTCCCCTAGGCTAGTATACTGGCATAGGCATCCCGGCGCTTTTCCCCTTGTATGTGCCCTTGATGTTTATCTTGTAGCCGCACCGGGGGCACCTGTTGTCTTTTGTCAGCCTGTAGCTTAGTATTGTGAAGCCGTAGCGCTCTATCACCTTGTACCCGCACCGGGGGCAGTAAGTGTGCTCTAGTGGGTGGCCCCACACGTTCCCTATATACACGTACTCCAGGCCCTCCTCCTTAGCCGCCCTGGCTAGCTTCTCTAGGGTCTCCACTGGGGTGTGGGGTAGGTGGCGTAGCTTGTAGTCTGGGTGGAAGCGGAGTAGGTGGAATGGGGTCTCTGGGCCTAGGTTCTCCACGATCCACCTGGCCATCCTCCTCACGTCCTCCTCCCTGTCGCCGATCTTGGGTACTACCAGGTTTGTGACCTCTATGAACCATCCCTTATCCTTCATGGCGAGCATTGACTGGTATATCGGCTCCGGGTCGGGGACTCTCATCACCTTCCTGTAGAAGTCCTTGTTGCCCCCGCCCTTGAAGTCCACGGTCGCCGCGTCTATGAGGCCCCCTATCTCGTCTATCGCCTCGGGGGTTGCGTACCCGTTTGTCACCATGGTCGTGTAGAGGCCCCTCTTCTTCGCCTCCCTGGAGGCGTCGATCAGGTACTCAACGAATATGGTGGGCTCGTTGTAGGTGAACGTGATCCCATCGGCCTCGTAGGCCACGGCCTTCATGGCCAGCTCCTCCGGGGATACCTGGACCCCCATGAGCCCCCGCTCCAGCCTGCTCTGACTAATCTCCCAGTTCTGGCAGAACTGGCAGAAGAAGTTGCACCCGACCGTGGAGACGCTGAGCACCACGCTCCCAGGGTAGAAGTGCATGAGTGGCTTCTTCTCTATCGGATCCAGCGCCATCGCGGAAAGGAGGCCGTAGACCAGGGTGTAGAGCCTACCGTCAATATTCTTCCTCACACCACAGGCCCCGTACTTGCCCGGGGCTATAGGGCACCTCCTATAGCACAGGTCGCAGACCACCCACCCCGGCCTCCCCTCAAGGGGCCTCCAGAGCCTGGCCTCCCTGACGTGTGGCCTCTTGAGTAGGCTTAGCCTAAGCGTGCTGGGTGGATCCATTCCGTGCCACCCCTACTAACCACATATAGTCTGCTCGGCGTGGATTCATATACTCTACCCAGCACAGGCACCCGGGCCCCGCACCGGGGGCAACTGGGCCCCTTGAGTATAGTCCTTTGCAGCACCCCCTCGCTCCTAGTGGCGAGTATGGCCCCGCACCGGGGGCATGTGGTGTCTAGCCTTGAGTGGGGCCCTGCGTGTATGTATGCATAGGGCACCCTCCTGGATAGCCTCTCGAGGAAGCTTGGGAGCCCCCTCCTGGGGTCCCTTATATAGACGTGGAGGGGGTACTCGCCTACGGCCTCGACTAGCGGTATTATCTCCTCATACCTAGGCTCCTCCAGGTAGGTGGCGACCTCGACGTGCATCCCTGCCCGTTTCAGCCTCTCGATCCCCATGACTAGCCTGTGGGTGGGCACCCTGCCCCCTAGGGGCTCCACGTGGTCCACCAGCATAAACGATACTAGGCTGGTATCAGCCTCGAGGGGGTCCTGGCTCCTCGCTCCTAGCAGAGCCTTACCAGCTATCTGCTCCAGGCCACCCCTCTCCACCCTATGTAGAGGCTCTACGCCGTCCAGCATGACCACATCCACTCTCCACCTAGACGCGTAGCCTGCTACCCTAGCTGGGCTAACCTCCACGCCCTCCCCCATGCTTGCCCTGGCTATGCTGCATACCTCAGCCCAGTCGCAGTCTATGCCGAGGTCTCCACCGCCCGCCACTACCAGCCTTAGTGATGAGCCCCCGGGGGATACGTGGTATAGCGGTATGGCCTCGACTGTGGAGTAGCCTATTGCCACTAGCCTCATTGCCCTGCCCCGCGCCCGGCTTTGAGCAGCACCACTGTTATGCTATTGAGGTTAATCTGGGTGGGCCCTGTGCGTATAAGCCTACCGATAGCCTCCAGGGCTTGGTAGGTGTTGTTCTGGTCCAGGGCCTCTAGGGGGTCTGCGCCTAGGCTCCTCATACTATCTATATCCGCAGGCTCCAGGTGGGCCCCAGCGGCGTCTGTTGACCCATCTATACCATCTGTGTCCAGCGACACTATCGAGGCCTCCCTCCTGTAGCCCCAGTACCACATGGAGTAGGCCCATGATACCGAGAGCTCCATGTTCCTGCCTCCCCTACCCTGTGGGTTCCTCACATGCACAGTCGTCTCGCCCCCGAGCAGGAGGGCTGCCGGGGGGCTTGCTGGAAGGCCCCTGTCTATTGCCTCCATCGTGATCGAGGCTATGACCCTGCCAGCCTCCCGGGACTCGCCCTCCAGCCTGCTGGTTAGTATCATAGCCTTGTAGCCTGCCTCCTCCAGGCCCTGGGCTACTAGCCTGAGCACGTCCATGTTGGAGGCCACCAGCCTATTGCGGACCCCCTTGAATACCGGCGATCCGGGCTTGGGCGTCTCAGGCCTCATGCCCTGCGCCCCCTCCTCTAGGACCTTAACCACGCTCCCGGGCATGGTGTCGTATATCTTGTAGGTCCTGAGCACGGCTAGGGCGTCCCTGTAGGTGGTTGGGTCTGGAGCCGTGGGGCCTGAGGCTATACTGTCAATCCTATCCCCGGGGACGTCACTGGCGTAGAGGCCATAGACCCTGGCAGGATGGGCCTCCTCAGCGAGCCTGCCCCCCTTGACCCTGGAGAGGTGCTTCCTGACCGAGTTGATCTCGTGTATCGAGGCCCCGCTGGCTAGGAGTAGCCTTGTGGCCTCGATAAGGTCCTCGAGGCTAACCGGCTCCACGGGGGCCTCAACCAGCGCCGAGCCGCCGCCGGAGATGAGGGCCAGCAGGCATCCCCTACGTGAGGACCTTGCCCACTCCAGCACCGCCTCCCCAGCCCTGAGGCTACCTTCGTCTGGGACCGGGTGGGATGCCTCCACCAGCTCTAGCCCGGCTGGGGGCTTGCCCGGGTAGCCGTGGGGCACTACCACGACTCCCCCGGCTACCCGGGTGGTGGAGCCCTCCAGTGCTTGCGCCATCTTTAGGCCTGACTTGCCGAAGGATACTACAACACACTCCCCGGCTGGCAGGGCTTGTTTGACCCTATCCTCTAGGGGGAACCCGGTCGACCTGGATACTATGATGTCTAGGATTCTACCGGGATCCACAACTGTGCACCATATACTATACCCCGGGCTCCTGCTCTAAAAAGCCGGGGCCTAGCTTGGGCTGACCTCTATTATCTTATCGGCGTACCTAGCCCCTGCCTGGTCGTGGGTCGCCACCAGTATGGTCGCCCCGCTCCTCCTCCTGCTCTCTATGGCCCTCCATACCCGAAGGCTGGTCTCCTCGTCTAGGTTGCTCGTAGGCTCGTCTAGCAGGAGTAGGGGCCTCCCAGTGGCTAGAGCCCTCGCAACTACGACCCTCCTGGCCTCTCCCCCGCTTAGGCTGTAAGCCTTGGCATCTAGCAGGCCCTCTATGCCTAGCTCCTCTGCCACCCCCGCCGCCTTGTCCTCCGCCTCCTCCCTGCTGATCCCCTGTATTATGAGGGGTAGCATTATGTTGAATAGCACTGTTGATCGTGGGAGTAGTATGTTCTGCTGCATCGCATACCCTATGGCCATCCTCCTGAGCCTATTGGCCTCGCCCCACCCCAGCCTGTTGATCTCGACCCCGGCCACGTAGACCCTGCCCCTGTGGGGCTTGATGAAGCCGGCTACCACGTTTATTATGCTGGACTTGCCCGAGCCGGACCTGCCGTATAGCAGGCCCAGCTCGCCCCTGGCTAGGGCGAATGAGACCCCTGATACGGGCTCAATTACCCTCCCTCCCCTCACATACCTGACCGTGAGGTCCTCAACCCTCACCATAGGCTCAGGCACCGCTATACACCTCCACAAGGTTGCTCCTACGAGCAGCCAGCACACCGGCTAGTACGCTGAGCAGGAGCCCCGCACCCAGGGCGCCCGAGAGTAGGGTGGAGTACTCCCTTAGCAGGTATGGCAGGGGTAGGCTGAGGAGCAGCGACTCCTCCATATACCAGCTACTCAGGGCTAGGCCCAGCAAGCTTATCGCCACGCCTAGGAGGAGGAACTTTAGGGCTAGCAGCGAGCCTGCCAGTAGGTCCCCTCCACCCATACCGTAGAGTAGGGCGAGCTCCCTCCTCATCTTCTCCGATACATCTGTCAGGGCTACCCTAACCATGTAGAGGACCAGGATCATGGACGCGGCGAGCCTAGTCGTCTCCCAGCTCCCGTACTCGCTCTTATAAAGCTGCTTGTCGTGCTCCACCACGCTCCCTAGATCCACCACCTCATCCACACGCAGGCCGGCCCCAATGCTACCTGCTATGGCCCCTATGCACCCAGCGGGGTCGCCGCCTCCCCTAGCGAATATGAGCCCGGGCACTACGCCACCACTATAGGGCGCCCCGCCGGTGTCCACGGCTAGTAGGTCTAGGGTGTCGTCGCCTAGCAGGGTTAACGCTGCCCTATCGCCCAGTGCGTGGGCCGATAGTATTGGGCTTATGTAGCCCTTCCCGGTAACCCTGAAGTCCCTCCCCCCGATCCTGTAGGTCGAGCCTATATCTACGCCGGAGGAGTTTAACACCGATACCATGATCTCCCCGCTACTGCCGGGCATCCTGCCCTCCACTACCTTAACCGGGGCCAGCCCTAGGTCTCCGCTGGCAAGGATAAGGGTCGCCTCCCTATGGTAGGCCACAAATGCCAGCATGAGGCTCTCAACCCCGCTACAGGCCGCCAGGCCCTCGTACCCTCTATCCTCTAGCAGGCTTGCCAGGCTACCCACATCCCCCACATCAACCTGGACCCTAATCATGTAGTCCGCGCCACTAGCTTCTAGAGAGCCAACGTAGAAGTCATACCACACCATTGTGGGGTAGTGGAGGGTGAGTGTGTAGGCTACTATGAACATTGATATCAGTATGTTCTTCGCCAGGTACCTGTAATTGGAGGTTAGGTACTCATAGAAGACGATTAACGGCACTAGCAGAGTGCTGAGTCTACCGCCAGCCACGCTCTACCGCCCTCCTCACGACTGGACTTCGGGGGGTCCTAGCCGGCCCTGCTCCACCCGTTATTTCGCCCGTCTCGAACATGGCATAGGTCTACCATAGTTGCTTCTATGGATGTGTACCCAACCTATATAGGTATAAGATAATGAACCCACGTCTACAAATATTTTTACCTAAACTCCATACCGGTGATCCAATCCTATACTTTAAGAATCTCCACCCTGCTACCAAGTACCTGTTCTATCAGCTTCTTATGACTAGATTTCAGGCTCTTCTTCTCAATAAGAGCGACTTCCGCTGGTTGTGGATACGTCTTTTCTACCGCCTGCACTATAACGCTAGCCTCTACCCCCTGCTGGAACGCGTACTTAGGTATTATATGCCCCAGACAGTACTCCCCTTCTAGGTGTATCCTGGTGAACTTCTCGGGGTAGTGGGTGCCCCCGAAGCCCGCTGCCGGCTTACACATAGGCGGCTCGCCCTTCAGCGCCTCGAGCACAGTCTCCGCCATCGCCCTTAGTGCACGAGTGTCCCTCCACTCCTCAGGCGTGCTCCCTACCTCTATGAATACCAGGGGCCTCCCTGGGCTGGTCGGGCCGTGGTGGGTGGCCTCTAGCACTATGCTGTACTCCCCTGCTATCCCTGCCTCCTCAGCCTTCTCCCTGTACTTCTGTAGTAGGAGCCTGCTTAGTGCTGGATACGAGATCGAGAGTGTCCCAGGCTCGCCGCCATAGGCCGCCTTGCCCGGGTTGCCCGTGTGGTGCACTGTCAGGCTCTTCCTCCCGCTCTCAGCCCTGTGCCTCGATAGCACCACCACAGCCTCTGCACCCGGATCCGGTGTTTCCCCGATCATCTCCAGCTCTACCACGTCCTCATTGAACCCTGCTAGGTATGCACCCGTGGATAGCCTGTAGCACTCCACCGCCCCGGGGCATTCAGCCTCCTCGCCGCCAGCAAGCTCTACTAGTAGCCTGGAGGCAGCCTTCCCGACGGGGTCCCGGGTACTATATGCTACTGCCAGCCTCACCCGCTGCACCCCCGCGCCTTCACAGCGTATAGTAGTAGGAGTGTCTTCACGTCTCTAACCCTCTCCATAGCCTCATCAACATTCATCCACACAGGGGGCTCCAGAACCTCGTAGTACTCCGGCTCAGCCCCGGCAGGGGCTAGGTCCTCAGCTATGTACAGGTACATGTACTCAGTCGAGTAGCCCGGGGAGACGTAGCCCTCACCCACCTTAACAAGCCTGCCAGGCCTGAACCCGGCCTCCTCGGCCAACTCCCTACCAGCAGCCTCCTCCGGAGACTCCCCCTCCTTTATAGTACCCGCTGGAGCCTCCAGAGTCCACTCCCCCAGCGTAGGCCTGTACTGCCTCACCAACAGGACCTCGCAGCCCCTAACAGGCAGAACAGCCACGCTACTAGGGAACTCAACCCTATCCACCACAACCCGCCTACCGTTAGGCAACTCCTCCAGAGACGCGCGGAACACCACCCGCCTACCCCTACACTCAACCTTCAAACACAACACCCACACCAGCGCGATTAGCATGTGTAACATTTTAATGAGACATGGAGCATGTTACTTGATTTAATATCACTATGCACTAGGCCTCTGTATATTCTGAGATTACTGAGCTGATAAAGAATTAGTTCTGGACAGGGCGTGCTCGTAGATACATTTATTTACGCAGGCCAAGGTGATCTATAGCCTGGTGAATCAGTCTTGCCAGGTGATAATACCTTCACCAGGTTGACGAGGAAGTTACGGGTAGGAAGGAAGAGGGCCATTTACCTGCCTCGGGAAATCCTAGACGCTTTAGATCTACGTGAGGGTGACCCTGTTGTAGTAAAGGTTGAAGATAATCGTATTATAATTGAGAGAGCCCCTGATCCATTCCTTCTTGCAGCTAGGAGGAGTAAGTGGGCTTCTACTACTGTAGAGGAGTTTGAAGAGGAGAGTGAGCGTGAACAGGAAGATTGGAATCAATAGCGGTACAGCGATTCTAATAGATTCAACTTACTTGTTACCCGTATTTGGTATAGAAGTGATTCAAATTAGTGACGAAATTTTACTTAAATTACGTAGGTTAGCCCTAGATAAACTTATAACGTTATATTATTCCCCTGTGTCATTTATAGAGATTACAGCCAAAATTGCTAGAGAAACAATAAAAAAGGGATCTGGACCAGATCCTAGTGATATAGCCAATACAATTAGAGCTATCGAGGAAACGGATTACTTGAAGCCCATATATCCTGACGCTCAAGCCTATGCACTTGCCTATAAGATGAAACTACTAGGACATAGAGATATGATAGACAATATACTCTATGCTACTGCATCAACTAGAGGAGCAATATTCATTACTATAGATGAAAGCTTCAAAAACTTCGTACAACACCACAGAATAAAAGGGGCACGCGTATTATCACACTACGAGTTTATTGAAGAGTTAGAGGCTTAGAAGTTATTTATCCTACGAGAAGGTTAAGTAGGAAACCATAGGGTACCCATGAACAGTAGGTATAACATTACTCTTAAAGCCATTTTCTCCTACTAAGGGTTTTATGAGAGGCTAGGGCACGTTCTCGTCAGCTAGTAGCCTCGACTGTGATCACCTCTACCTTTCCCAGTGTTTCCAGTGCAAAGCGTAGAGCTTCGTAGACTGCTTCCACTGGTATCCTATAATTCTCAGCAACCTCTTCCGCACTCCACCTATTAGCCAGTGCCTCTAGAATATCGTCGACACTCACGCGAGCCCCCTTAATAGTCGGTCTCCCGCCACGTCTGCCAGGCACCACCTCAAGCCACTTGTAACCTGGTAGTGACACCATAATATCTAGATCCCTCTATAACTCGTCTTACACGAGATTAATAAGATTAACATTAGAATTATATTCGTTTCTACTAGTCTCAATTATCTCTTCTAAGGCTCCTCTTAGCACACCTTTTAACTTTAATAAACTTTATTAGAGACATTCATAGTCGGATTTTATTGGATTTTAAATACTGATTCTGCAACTCTAAGGACATCAAGGATTTTAACATACTATCTATCCTATACTTGATCTGGACCCTATAAGCCTTTACTTCCTGTATACCATGATTAGTGGAAAGAAATATTAGTGGAAAGAAATCGGTGCCAGACCATGCCCTGGACCCGCAACCTAGCCATAATAACCCTAATCATAACCCTCCTCCTAGCAAGCACAGCATACACAGCAAAAGCACTAGAATTCAACTATATAGTAGAATCCGATAACGACTGTAAATGCATCAAAATATACGTCAATACAGAAATGTATAAGAAATTGAATGAAATATACCTAAAATTATATGTAAAAGCCGATGAAACTAGTGAACTTAAGTATTATAGTAGAACTAGTAAAGGATACATGATTGTATATGTAAAAATTATTGGACCTGACAGTACTGTTCTAACTGAGTATGAGAAGGTATTAGATGATGATCTAATAGATCATATATTATGGTTTGGTGATAGAGATTATAGAGTAAAAGTAAATGTTCCAGTAGTAGGTTATGGCACTTATGAGGCACAGATCACTCTCAAAATCACAGGAACCTTGGTAAAGGCGGGCGAGGAGGTTGATAAGATTAGTTGGAGTAGGTCTATTACTGATAAATTCGTGCTTGAGCCTGAGACTACAATAGCAAAAGACGAAGTGAGAAAAACCATAACAACTGAGATAACAACGACTGAGACAGTGACAAACACTATAACCAAGACGATTGTAAAAACAGTTACAGTTACTAAGGAGTCTACGGATTCTCAGGATGATTGGTTGCCGGAGCCTGTGAGGTTAATGTTGTATAATCCCTATGCTCAAGCCATGCTGGTGTTGGGGGTTATGATTGTTATCGCTGTCTATGTGTATGGTAAGTCTAAGTCTTAGGGGTTTATTGGCTAGTGTTCTTGTCCGGCTTCTTTTCTTTGTTTGGCTGCTCCTCTTCCGTATTGTATGTGGGCTGAGGCTAGGTGGCCTGCTGCTATGGCTGCTGTGAGGTTTAGCTCCCCAGCCAATACGGTTGCTGCTAGTATTTCGGCGAATTTGAGGGCGTTTACTCCTGGGGGGTCTCCGCCTCCTGCTACTCCCATTATTGATAGTGCTTCCCTTTGGGTTGGTAGTCTTGTGCCTCCTCCTACTGTGCCTACTTCTAGGCTTGGGAGGGTTACGCTTATGTATAGGTCTTCTCCCCTGAGCTCTGTCCATGTGAATCCCATGCTGCTCTCTACCACCTGCGCCTCGTCTTGGCCTGTGGCTAGGAATACTGCCGCCACTATATTCGCTATGTGGGCGTTGTAGCTTGGGCTCCCGGCTGCCGCGCTTCCTAGCAGGTTTTTGGCCCTGTTCACGTAGTCTATCGCCTCGGGGCTGGCTTTGAGGATCTTCTCCGCCACCCTTCTCGGTA
Source organism: Acidilobaceae archaeon (assembly GCA_027014125.1). Classification (GTDB taxonomy): domain Archaea; phylum Thermoproteota; class Thermoprotei_A; order Sulfolobales; family Acidilobaceae; genus S012-22. The sequence continues at coordinate 11,936 of JALWEI010000004.1, forward strand.
TTAGGGCTTCAGCCACCACGTATTTGCCCCTGCCTAGGAGCCTGTTGATTATTGCTGGCTTCTTGTCGCTGCACATGTTGCCGCTTAGGGCTACGCAGCTGGCCTCTCCGGGGTAGTTTTCTGTTATGTGCTTGCATATCCTGTCGCTTGCTATTGTTGCCATGTTCATGCCCATGGCGTCTCCGGTCTTGTAGTATAGCCTGATCCATAGTAGGTTCCCTATTATGAAGGGCTGTATCTCTACTAGCCTGCCGTGTCTTGTCACTTCTCCTACCCTTGCCTTTAGCTCTTCCTGGTGTTCCCTGATCCACTCTGCTAGTTTAAGTGCCTCTACTATGCTTGGTGTCCATAGTAGGGGGGCCCTGGTCATGTGGTCCTTTACTATCCTGACTGTTGCGCCCCCGCTCTGGGTTACCGCTTTTACCCCCCGGTTTACGCTTGCTACTAGCGCTCCCTCCGTGGTTGCTAGGGGCACGTAGAAGTCTCCCCTGGCGTACTCTCCGTTGACCCTTAGGGGGCCTACTATGCCTACTGGTATCTGTACCGCGCCTATCGGGTTCTCTATGTTCCTTCCGTACAGCTCCTCGAAGTCTAGTATGGTGCTGGCTATTGCTGAGAGGCTTACTCCTAGGGTCTTCTCTAGGTAGGCCCTCCTGGCTAGGGCTGCTAGGTTGGGGGAGCCCAGCTCCTTTTCCAGCCTTGAGAGGCTGAGCTCCCCCTTCTCGATCCTCTCTAGTATTTCGTCAATCTTCTCCACTTCCACCGCCACCCATTGCCGGCCTGAACTTGACTGCGTAGTATATTAGCCCGCTCTCGCCGTGTATGCTCACCTTCCTGAGCACTGGTTCTAGCCTCATGCCCACCTCAAGCTCTCCGGGGCTTGCATCGGTGATCTCTGTTATCAGCTTCACCCCGCCCACCTCCACGAGGCCTAGTATGACTGGGGCCTCGTACCTGGCCTCGTCGGTCACGCTGTAGACTATGCTGTAGCTCAGGAGCCTTGCCTCCCCGTCTATCCTAGCCTGCTCCACGTCGCTGGAGCCGCAGTAGATGCAGCGCTGGGCTTGCGGGTAGAAGGTCCTCCCGCAGCTCCTGCACCTTGTCCCTATGAGCCTGTAGAGGTTGTGCCTCCTCCTCCAGTGCCTAGCTATGCTCACCCAGGCCACCCCCGATGCTACTCTGCCTGGAGTAGCGCTGTGTAGGCGCTGGATCCCATGGCGTTCATCGAGATCACCATCCCCCTCCTAGCGCCGTCTACCTTTACGCCGGGGAAGTCTCCCCGGAGTTGCATTGTCACCTCTGCTAGCTGGTAGACGCCGGTGGCTCCTATAGGGTGGCCCCTGGCCTTGAGTCCCCCGCTGGGGTTCATGACTGGGCCGCCGCCCTCCACTGTGTACTTGCCCTCCGCCAGGTCCTTCGCCGCCCTTCCCTTGTCTGAGAGGCCTAGGGTCTCTAGGATCATGTACGCAGTTATCGTGAACGAGTCGTGTATCTCCATCACGTCTATACCCTCCAGCTCCTCCCTGGAGAGGCCCAGCCTCGAAACCGCTTCTGCCACGCTCTCCAGGTATAGTGGGTCGTCCCTGTGGGCTGGGGACGGTAGCCCTGTCGCCGTCTCTACCCCGGCTATCCTCACCTGCCCAGGCCTCTTGGTTATAACAACCGCAGCCGCCCCGTCGCCCAGGGGGTAGCTGTCTAGTAGGGTTACCGGGTCTGCTAGGGGCATTGCAGATGCTACCTTCTCCGGCGTGACCGCGAACCTCAGCATGGCGTAGGGGTTCTGCTTCGCGTTAGCATGCATCACTGCCGGCCAGTAGGACATGGTCAGCCTGTCTACCCCGTACTCGTGCATGTATAGCCTCATGAGTAGGCCCGCTACACCTGCATGGCCTATATTGTAGAAGCCCTCTCCCTCAATATCGTATAGGCCCTCTATCATGTCATAGGCCTCCCCACTATTGTACTCCGTCAACTTATCCACCCCAACCAGTAGCACGGTATCGGCGGAGCCCGAGGCGACTAGGCTATAGGCTGCTAGGAGCCCGGCCAGGCCGCTAGCCTCCCCGGCCTCCACCGCTAGGCTCCTAGCCCCCCTCAGGCCTAGGTACGAGGCAGTGTAGCCAGCTAGATCCAGCTGTCCTACCTGCTTGTACGAGGAGCTGCTGGCGACAACCACGTAGTCCACCCCGTCTATGCCTGCATCCCTTAGTGCTTGGCTGGCAGCCTCAACTGCTAGGTCCCTCAGGCCCTTCTGGTAGTGCCTGTTGATCCTAACCATGCCCACGCCAGAGATCCATGCCATGCCCCTCACCTCGGCATAAGCCTGATCTTCCCCCTGTACCTTGTGTAGAAGCCGTAGTCGACCTCTACCCTCCTCGCTATATAGTCGTCCACCTTTGGGGCTAGGTCGTGCCTCTCTACTATCTCATCGGTGACTATAAGGCTGTAGGCGTCGCTGCCAGCCCCGCTGCCGAAGGGGGCTACGAGGATCCTCTCCCCGGGCCTAGCCCTGTCTAGCACCCTGGCCAGCCCCATGAGGGCGCTGGCATTATAGGTATTTCCTATCATAGGTGTCACGAGCCCCGGCTCTATCTGCTCCATTGTGAATCCTAGCCTGAGGCCTACCCTGACTGGGAACTTCCCGTTGGGCTGGTGGAATATGGCGTAGTCGAAGTCTCCCGGCTTGAGCCCGAGCTCCTCTAGTAGTCCCTTCACAGAGTTGATTATATGGTGGAAGTATGCAGGCTCGCCGGTGAAGCCCTCACCGTGCCTTGGGTAGGGCTGGAGGCTTCTTCTCCAGAAGTCCGGGGTGTCTGTAACGTAGGTGTAGCTACCCTCGAATACAGCCGAGGCTCCGCTGCTGGGGCCTAGTATGAACGCCGCGGCGCCGCTGGCGGCGGTGAACTCTAGCACATCCCCGGGCTGGGCCTGCGCGGTGTCGCTCCCTATCACCAGGCTGTACTTGAGCATGCCCGAGGAGACTAGGCCTATCGAGGACCTCATTGCCTCGCTCGCCGCCCGGCAGGCGAACTCCAGGTCGCTGGCCATGGTTATCGGCGTTATTCCCAGGGCTTCTGCTATTATTGTTGCGCTGGGCTTGACTGCATATGGCTTCGACTCTGTGCCGAAGAATACTGCCCCGACCTCGCTGGGGTCTATCTTGGCCCTCTTCAGGGCGTTCAATGCGGCCTCGTAGCCCATGGTAGTCGAGTCCTCATCGGGCCCCGCTATTGCCTTTTCCCTGACGTTGAGGCCCTTGTACTGGTCTTCGTGCCATCCCCATGTGGATGCTATGAGTTTGAGGGGGAGCCTGTACCTTGGTATGTAAGCCCCCCACCCGTGTATGCCGGAGCCCTTTTCGGGCCTAGCCTGTAGCGTCAAGGTTCTAACGCACCGGTGACTAGTCTTGGCCGGGGCCCTATAAAAATTGTACGATAGCATAATACTATGCTAGACTATAGACGAATACTCCACTGGGTGATCCAATTGTATAGTCATATACAGATATTTACTAAGACAGATACGTGGGACCGCTTCTACATATAGTTAACGGCGAAAATGACCGGGTGAGAAGGAGATGCCCCTGACAACGTTCGAGGAGGAGATATACCTAAGGGCCCTCACCGGCAGGCTAGTGGGCAAGGCCCTAGCCGACCTGGGCGCCAACAAGCTAGCAGTAGTGGCTCCAAAGAACATAATATGCAGCAGCATCGCCACCGCCACTGAGGCCACCTTCATAGAGGCCGGCAACGGCGTCACATACCACTTCATGGTAGAGACCGGCGCCAACGAGGCCGAGGTGGCGGAGAGGCTAGCCAAGTTCGCCCCACAGGTGACCCTACTCCAGTTCGGCGGCGAGAGCCCCATAGAGGAGGTTAGGAGGAGCTTCGTAGCCCTACTCAAGGAGATGGCCGCCAGGAGGGTGCCCGGAGACGTAGTGGTACATGTAAGGATCTTCGCCGCCAAGGGCCTAGACGAGGCGCTACAGAACCCAGAGGTCCGGGAGTACCTGAGGACCAGGAACGTCTACGTATACACGGTCGGCTTCGACGAGGGCAAGGTCTACATCAACAGGATAGCCATAAACGAGGACGGCAGCTACGCGCTGGAGAAGATAAGGGAGTACCAGGTAACCCTAGAGCACGCCGACCTGCTCAACAGGAGCATAAAGAACAGGAGGCTACTCTTCCAGGAGGCCAAGGCACAGGCACAGTAAGCCGGTGGGGGCCTAGCCCCACAC
>JALWEI010000005.1 GCA_027014125.1 Acidilobaceae archaeon
ACCCCCAACCCTGAAGCCGAGCCTGCCAGTGGTGCCAGGCAACGTGTCTACAGGCCCCGGAGCCGGGGCCTGTAGACACGTTGCCTGGCACCACTGGCAGGCTCGGCTTCAGGGTTGGGGGTAGCCCGCCGCCCTCTACGGGGTGTATCACCCCTGGTACCGATTCCACCCTTATTATGATGGATTCCTCCTTCCCGTGGATCAAGGGATGGGTCTCGTTGAACCTTAGGAGGAGGGATGAGCCGGGGGGTAGGGGGAGGGGCTCCCCCTTGGGCGGTAGGTACGTGTTGTAGTTAACCAGTGTCATGTCCACTACTATGTCGTTGCCTGTGCTCCCGGGCCTCATGCTCTTGAGGTCGAGCATCGCTATGAGCCTGTTGGAGGCCCTGTCGAATAGGTATACGACGTCTAGGTCTACTGTTATAGTACCCGTGTTGTTTATCCACACAGCCGGGAAGTAGGGGGAGCCCTCTGGGACCCCTAGTATTGTGACCTTCTCGTTCAGCACGTTTATTGCCTCGAGCTTCTTTGTAGAGGCGTACCTGGTAGTCTCCGCCGCGTTCTGGACTAGGCTCATGACTAGGGGGACCGCTATCAGGAATATCAGGGTGAGTACTATCAGGCCCCCCACAACCTCTGCCTGCCCCCTGCGCTGCCTAGCCAATCCCAGGGCACCCATGCTATAATACGCCCTGCATATTATATAGCTATAACGCTGTAAATTATATAGCGTGTGTAGAACCCTGCATTCAGTCTACACTATTATAGGGAGTAATGTTCCCTAGGCTAAATGCAGTGTTAAAGAGGACAGCTTGCAACGCTATAAATATGGGGGCTATGCCTGGGGGCCGCCAGTCACCTCCTGGCCCCCGTGGAGGAATCTCCTCCTCTCCTCTACTATAGCCTCCAGGGAGTCCAGGCTCTCCTGGAGTGTCTGTATATAGCGGGGGTCGAAGCTCCTATAGCTCCTAACCTGCGCTAGGATGGCCTTTGCAGTCTCCAGTATAGCGTTCGCGAACCCTATCATCCCGTTGTCTATCTCCAGCAGCTTCTGTAGCTCCTCCTCCTTTACCTTGAGCCTGTCGAAGCTTGGGGAGTATCCCGCCTCTAGGTGCTCTACTCTGGCCGCGATGTTGTAGATCCTCTGCTGCATCGTGTTTAGCGTCTGGAGCGGGTTCCCGGGCTGCTGGAGCATGTACTGAGCCTGGAAGCCTAGGGCTTGCACCATCTCGTTCGCCGCCTGCTGGAGGGTGTTACTGGCCTGCCTAAGCACGTCGGCAACATATCTCCTGAGTATCCTGTCGTCCTCCCTTAGGAGCTCCCTCTTCTTGTACCCCCTGTATCCTGGTACCAGCATCATCGCCTTCTCTATCCAGCCTAGCCTGGCCGACAAGGCTCCTGCCTCACGTGCATGGGGCTATATTAGGCCGAATGTTTTGAGCTTGGTCTCTAGGTACTCCCTCAGCTTCTCCCTGTTTATCTCCTTTGTCTCGTAGTTGATATAGTCAGAGGATTTGAAGGAGAACCTGCCTAGCCTGACCTCGTGGTCGTCCCTGGATACCCTGCCGAGGAACCCCTTCTTCTCCACGTAGTAGCGTAGCATCGCCTCGACGCTGACATCCTCCACGTGGCTCGGGCTCATCAGCACGGCCACCTGCTGGCCCCTCCTGGTGTATGAGACCCTGAACTCCACGATGTCGGGTATCACCTGCACTATCTTCTCCCTGTCCCGGGGCGAGTAGCGGCGCAGCATATCCCTCTCAACCAGCGGCTTAACCTTATCCATGTCGTCTACAGCCATCTTGAGCACATAGACGCCGCCACTCTCCTCCTGGCCTAGGCCCCTGTACCCATGCTCCTGGAGTATCTCCGCTATGGTTGAGGCGACGACCTCGTCAAAGTCCTTGAGTAGGCGCTCGAATTCCATAGCCTCACTAACCATCTCGATACCCTTCTCTGCAACCTCCTTAGCCTTCTTGAGGAAATCCTTGAACGCGGGCATCAAACCACCCCCGGCGCCGCCAATTATATCAATTAATCTATACTTCTTTATATAGATGACCCTTGTGGCTATAAAAGTCGCCGCGTGTATGCACCCTCTGGTGCCCTCTCTGGGGATGGGGAGGCGCTGTCCCACCACGACCCCCCAGGGGATGAGTGGCCTAGGCGGGGTTTACCGACCCCCAAATAAACATGCGCAGCCCCCACTATCCGTGGGGGCTGTGAGGAGGATAGCGGACTAGAGGTGGATTGGTGCCTGGGGATCAACCGTCCGAGCCCCCATAAGGGAGGGGTGAGGCCTGGTGGAGGGTCCCAGGGTAGCGATTATAGGTACTGGCCAGATGGGCTCGGCAGCCGCTAGGAGGCTAGCGGGGCTCGGGTATAGCATTATCCTTTGGAATAGGACTCGCAGCAAGGCGGAGAGGCTAGCCTCCAGTATAGGAGCCAGGGTTGCCTCCACACTGGAGGAGGCTGTTGGATATGCCGAGTACGGGCTTGTCTTCCTCCTAGACGACGACTCTCTGGCGTGGCTTGCCGCTACGCTACCCAGGAGTGATGGCCTGGTGCTGGTTAACCATTCAACCAATACGCCTAGGATGAGCGTGGCCGCCGCTAGGAGGCTCGAGGGCCTCGGTGTGTGCTATGTGGAGGCTCCAGTGATCGGGGGGCCAAGTGCCCTAGAGGAGGGAAGGGCTAAGGTACTTGTTGCTGGTGAGGATAGGTGTATCAGGAGGGCGGCTAGCCTCCTCAGGGACCTCGCTGGAAGTACGGTTAAGACCGGCCCCCTGGGCTCGGCCATGGCAGCAAAGCTGGCCTATAACATGGTCATCATGACTAGCCTAGCGGTTCTAGGCGAGGCGGTGCTACTGGCGGAGAGCCACGGGGTCGGGCTAGGCCTCCTCGGGGAGGTTCTAGAGGGCACCCCGCTGGAGGAACTCTCCAAGTATCTAGCCAGGGTTGCTGGCGTGGAGGACCCGGGAGGGGCTAGGATGCATATAGCTGCTAAGGATCTGGAGCATGCCGGGAGGGCGCTCTATGACTCTGGCATCCCGGGCCCCGTCTCGGCTGCCGCTGGCAACTTGTATAGGATGGGGCTTGCGGGTGGCTGTGGCGGGTACTATTATGGGGCTACCTCTAGGATCCTCAGGGGTTGCAGGCAGGAGGAGTAGCTGGTTGGTAGCCGGGCGGGGATTCGAACCCCGGTCACGGGGGCCAGAGCCCCGCATCCTTGGCCGCTAGACGACCCGGCTACCCGGTTATTGCCTTGGATCACTGTGGGGGCTATATTAGCCTTTACCCGGGCCAGGGGCGTCCAACCTTAATATAGCCGCTGGCCCCCCGGGGGCTAGCCGTGGAGGCTGACCCTCGGTGGGCTATAGGTATCCTAGCCTCCCCGTGGTTGGCGTTGGCGCGCTTGTCTATCGTGGTGGCAGGGTTCTCCTGGTTAAGAGGGCTAACGAGCCTGGGGCTGGATTGTGGAGCCTGCCTGGCGGCGTGGTTAAGCTGGGGGAGCCCCTGCTGAGAGCCGCTGTCCGGGAGTTGGAGGAGGAGACTGGGGTTAGGGGGAGGCCTCTTGGCGTTGTTAATATCGACGAGGCTGTGGTTGTTGATGATGGTGGCAGGATCAGGTATAACTATGTCCTGGTGACTGTGCTGGTCGAGTACCTCGAGGGGGAGCCTAGGCCTATGAGCGACGCCGTGGATGCAGGGTTCTTCACGGTCAAGGAGGTCCTCAGTATGGATCTTACCGAGTCTACCCGTGGATTGTTTGGGAAAATAAGTAGGGGCGAGGTTTGTATAGATAGGCCCCTACAGCCAGTCACGTATAGGCCCCGGTACTAGCCGTACTTGAAGCCTAGGGCGAATGCTGCTAGGAAGGAGGATGCGAAGGGTACATTGGCTATTATGTGGGCCTTGAGGCTCTCCCCCGTAGCCTCTACTACTCCCATGGCCTCTTCAACGCTGGCCACTAGGGCGTCGTAGTTGACGTTTATGATCCCCTTGTACTCGAGTAGGAGTAGGCCGCCGGTCATCACGCCTAGCACTAGTAGGGCTAGTTTGAGTAGCTTCTTGGCAGCGTAGCCGGAGGCGAAGCCTAGGAGGGCGCCTCCGCTGACTTGGAATAGGAGCGCCGTCATTATGTCTTCCGCCAGTCCTGCCACACCTCCCCCGGGTTATGGTGGTATAGGGAGCCTCCCTTGTACGGTATAAGGGGTGCGTGTATACGTTTAAAAAGCCGGGGGCTATATTGCCCTGACCTTCAACGCAACATCAATCATACTCCTCGGCCTATCGTCCTTGTGGAGGGTCATGGACTCCATTATCAGCTTCCTCAGGCCCCCGGTTATTGAGTGTATCTCGTTGCCCAGGCAGCCCTTGAAGTCCCTGTTTATCCTGCCCATTATCCTGTCTGGCCTGCTCCTCCCCAGCTCCTTGTAGACGTTCTCGTAGAGCCTCCTTGACTGGCTGTCCAGGTCCACGTCTAGGTTGATCTCGTATAGCCTGGATAGTATCGCCGCGTTCATCGCCCTCACACAGAGCGGGGGCTTGCCCTCGTGGATCGTTATGAGTATAGTGGAGTAGCTGAACACGTCGTACCTGGGATCCGGCCTGCCGGTAGGGTCGATTAGCTGGTGGGGGTCTATGAAGGATAGGTCCCCGGGGTTTATGTACTTTAGCGTCGTCTGGGGGTGGGGTATGTAGTTCATGAAGTCGGCTACATACGCGTGGACCTCCCCCTCCTTCTCCCCCAGTAGTATGTTCTGTGGCTTCAGGTTGAAGTGGCCTATGCCCACGGTGTGGGCTAGGGCTAGGGCTCCTGCTATCTCCCTTATCAGCGTGTTCATATTGTAGTTGTCTAGCCTCCTCAGCAGGGCTAGGTTGCCCAGCATCTTCACGGTTGCCACTGCCACCTTAGAGGCTCCGTTAGCCACGAAAATTACCGGAAACTAGGACTACCGGGACTATGTTCTCCCTGTACCTCACCATGGACTTTGCCAGGGTCTCATTGTAGTTCCTGGCCCTGAGCCCCCTGTAGAGTAGGAGCTCGTTCACATACCTAAGCTTCATGGTTATGGAGGCGCTCTGGACTAGCCTGAAGTCGGTCTCCGCGACGACCGCCATCACATCATCAGGGTAGCGTGGGGTCTTGACTATCAGCTTAGTCCCGGCCAGGTCCTCGGCCTCGTAGGTGGTGCTGAAGGGGCCGCCCCCGACCTTGTCCCCTAGCTTTATGCCGAGGGCCAGGTTGACCACCGGGGCTACCTGGGGCTGTCCTCCCTCCTCCTGCCTGGCCTCTGCCTCCTCGACGTCCTGGGTGGGGTCTATTATGACCTCCCTGAAGAAGCCTACGGTATCCTCATCCATGGCCCCGGTGTTCAGGGAGAATATCTCTACTATACACTTATCCTTATAGTCCTCTAGGTATGTAAGCGCGTCCCTCCCATAGAGGGTCTCTGAGCCCCTCTCGAGTATAGCGGCTGCAACTATGCCGTTGTAGATGAAGATGGTGGCCCTGAACTTGGGCGTGTCCAGCTTGAGCATGCCTATAGCGTCTCCCACGTACTCCATAGCCTTCTCCAGCACACTGGGCAGGTTGCAGTCGCCCCTTATGCTGGCCTGGTAGGAGGAGTACAGTATCAGCTTGGTCTGGACAAGGGGATCAGCCAGCCTGGCGCTCGCCTCATCTATCTTCTTGGTTAACTTGATTGCTGGCATTGACTAACCCTCACTGCCCCACACCCATATACCGGCTACTACAGTTTTATATTCTTACCCGGACGCCCTTGAGGTGCGCCTGTATAATGCATTTAGGCTAGTAGGCCCCAGGGGCCCCGTAAAAAGGAGGGGTCGTATGCCTAGGATCAGCATTCTAGGTAGTCGGGGAGCCACTCGTTCTCGTAGTCCTCCTCCCCCCGGGGGCGTGGGGGGTGGAGGCAAGTTACGTGCCCTTCACCCGAGCTCGAAGACGACTTCATCCTCAGCCTTGGAGCCCGCACCCTTTGCTCCCCTCTTCTTACTGGTGTTGTATATGTATACTCCCACGAGTAGGGCTAGGCTGGCTGCCACGAAGTAGGGCTTTATGGAGACCGCTAGTATTGAGATAACTACCATTATCGCCCTTAGCGTCTTGTTCTCTATGAGGCCTGCTAGGTAGCCTGTGAACCCGCTGGAGGCTGTGTGTATTATTATGAGTAGCGCGGCCACTGCGTATAGTAGTGAGGCGATTGATGCCATATCCCACTGGTCCACTGTGACGAGCAGTATCGTAGGTGCGCTAACTATCACGAATGGTATTATGTACTTGGCGAAGCCGAATATGGTTGCGTTTATAGCGGTCTTCCAGAAGTCCGCCTTAGCTAGGGCGGCACCCACGAACGCGGCAAGGGCTACAGGCGGGGTTATATCGGCTAGTATACCGTAGTAGAAGACGAACATGTGAGCGGCGATCAGAGCCACCTCCTCCGTGTAGCCTAGGTTATCCATAGCGAAGGATACTATTGCAGGCGCTAGTATCGTCGCTGTTATAATGTAATTCGCCGTTGTAGGGACGCCCATGCCGAGGATTATTGAGAACACCGCTGTCATGATTAGGAGCAGGTAAAGGTTACCCATGCTGGCCGTTAGGAGGAAGTGGGCCAGCTTGGTGTCAAGGCCTGTGAACGTTATCATAGCCTGTATGACGCTAGCCACCGCTGCGGCAAGGAAGACCGGCACGCTATTCCTCAGCGTCTGGTCAACCGCACCGATTAGTGCATCAGCAACATACTTTGCGCCACGGTCTAGGTACGCAGCTATTATACCGAGGACAATCGAGATCACGCCCGCCACGAAGAGGCCCGTGGCGAATCCTAGCCCTCCTATCTGGGCCACTATCCCTATAACAGCTGCCACAGCTAGTATCAGGCCCAGCTTCATTGGCTCCTTGAGCCCCTCAGAACCTATCCAGCCTATGATTACGGCGGAGCTGACGGCGGCCATAACGGCGTCTTGGGGCTCCAGCTTGAGTAGTGTGAAGACGATTATCGGTATGGGGAGCACCATGTAGATCTTCTTTATTAGCTTCTTGAAGTTCGGCAGCTCCTCATCGCTCATCCCCCTTACTCCCAGGGCCTTGGCCTTCTTGTCCACGAAGATGTAGATGCTGTAGAAGTATATGACTGCTGGGAGCGCCGCCGCTATTATGATATCCCTGTAGGGTCTCCCAATGAACTCTGCCATTATGAAGGCTGCTGCACCCATTATGGGGGGCATCAGCTGGCCTCCGGTGGAGGCTACCGGCTCTATGGCCCCTGCAACCTCCGGGGGGAACCCTGCCCTCTTCATTGTCGGGATCGTGAATGTCCCCGTCGTTAGAGTATTCGCCACGCTGCTGCCAGATATGGTGCCCATGAGTGCGCTTGAGACTACTGCAACCTTAGCCGGGCCTCCAGGCCTCTTACCTACAAGTGAGAGGATCAGGTCTGTTATGTACCTTCCTATCCCCAGCCTGTCCAGGACACTGCTGAAGAAGAGGAATATGAAGACGTAGGTCACCATGACCTCCAGTGGTATTCCGAGGAAGCCTGTATTCTGTGCTACGAAGAGGTTGAGGAGCCTTCTGACCCACTGGCCTTCCTCAACCCCTACTGTCGGCCTGGTCGTGTAGGCGTAGAAGAAGCCGTAGAGCGAGAATATGATCATGATTGTGGGCAGGACCCATCCCATCGCCCTCCTTGTCGCCTCCGCGATGAATGCTATTATGAATATTATGATGAGGGTGTTGGCTAGGGTTGCCCTCTCTATGGCGGACTCCACGCTCTCATACTTCACGTAGAGGTATACTATGTAGAGGGGGAGCAGGAAGCCTATGAAGGCCAGCACCCAGTCGTACCATGGGATCTCGTCTTTGAGGTACTTCTCCGTCCTCCTGAATGGGTAGAGGATGAATGCTGTCCCCACTATTATCGCCAGCACTATTGCCTTAGCAGGGTAGAGCTGGTTGAATATGTCAGGCTGTAGGAAGAGCTCGCTGGTCCACCCGAGGTTCCTGAAGAACCTGAAGAGGGTCTCGTTGAAGGGGAGGATGTAGAATATCTCTAGGAAGGCGAAGAACGCTGCGATCGCGAAGACGGCCTTCTTACCCTTACCCGTCTTTCCCCTCTCAAAGAGGAGTGCTTTAAGCTTCTTCTCGGCATCAGTTCCCACGCTAAGCACCCCCCTCGATGGGTCGGCCTTGGGATGGTTTTATATAAGTATGTGATTTCTCATATATGGATACTGATTGCTAATCTATGACCCCGGGTATGACTAGCATGAGGGCCAGATGCGTGATGGCGGTGAGGGTTGGAGCCCGGGGAGTACTATAGGGAGGCCCTGGGGCTCTTCCCAGGGGGAGCCCCAGGGGCGTTGAGGAGGGCCTTCCACAAGTGGGGGCCACTAGTAGTCAAGTCGGCTAAGGGAGCGAGGCTCAAGACCGTCGATGGCAGGGAGTTCCTCGACTACCACATGGCCTTCGGCGCTATACTCCTAGGCCACACCGACCCAGACGTGGTAGAGGCTGCCATAGCCGAGGCTAGCCTCCTGGACCTCCACGGCGCTGGCGTCACCGATGTCGAGGTCGAGTATGCTAGGATGATCGTGGACCTCATACCCTCCGCGGAGAAGATCGTCTTCACCAACTCCGGCTCGGAGGCAGTCCTAGTCGCCTTTAGGCTTGCGAGGGCCTACACTGGAAGGACTAAGATACTCAAGTTTGAGGGCAACTACCATGGCTGGCACGACTACGCGCTGATCAACGTCTCCACGCCCCTGGCTAGGGGCAAGATACCGGAGACTGACGGGGTGCCGGGCAAGGTCCTCGAGACCATAGACGTGCTACCCTACAATGATGTAGAGGCGCTGGAGGACTACATGGATAGGCACGGAGAGGAGGTGGCAGCCATAATACTAGAGCCTGTGGCCCATAGTATGGGAGTGGTCCCCGCGGAGCCGAGATTCATCAAAGCGGTAGAGAGGCTCGCCAAGACCCACGGTGCCCTCCTCATACTCGACGAGATCGTGACAGCCTTCAGGCACAACATACACGGCCTCCAGGAGGAGCTAGGGATAAGGCCAGACCTAACCACGGTAGGCAAGGCAGTGGCCAATGGCTACCCCGTGGCAGCTGTCACGGGTAGAAGACAGATCCTAGACCTTGTAACCGAGGGGCTCGTCAGGACCTCGGGCACATACAGCGCCCACCCTGTAGCCATGGCCGCGGGCAAGGCAGCGCTGGAGAAGATCGTCAAGACAAGAGCCGACCTGGAGGCGGCCAGGAGGGGGGAGGAGCTGGCCAACGGGCTAAGGGAGATACTGGGCGACGCCGGTATAACAGCGTTCGTAGCCAACTATAGGAGCATAACAACGATATACTTCGGCATAGAGGAGCAACCCCGGAACCTAGAAGACGTGACAAGGATAGACAAGGCCATGTACGAGCTGTTCAACAGGGAGATGTGGCATAGGGGGATCCTCTACAGCCCCAACCCCTCAAAGAGGATCCACCTATCAACCGCCCACACCAGGGAAGAGATACAGGCGTTCCTAGAGGCAGCGGCTAGCGCCGCGAAGAGCCTGACCAGGCCCGGCGAGGCTAAGCCAGTGGCAACGATCAAGACGAGGAGGAGGAAGTAGCCCATCCTGGCGGCCGTCCCCCTAACCTTATACTAGCCCGAACCATCCATAACCTTGATTTCTATACTCCCACAGTCCCCACTGGAAACCGGTATGCCAGCTATGGATATGTTCGGGTCGACTACATCCCTTAGATTATAGTATATGGACCCTGCTAGGGCCCCGCTGCCACCCTGGTAGACTATGAAATCGCCGCTTGTATCCTCCAGCGAGCCGCCTATAGCCTGGGGGCCCTCAGGCACGCCCGCGCCGTACTCCTGGAAGGCGATAGCCCTGATCCTCATAACGGATCCAGGGGACACAACGTCGATCTCGGGCGTCTTATGGACGCTGTGCGTGAACTCGACCACTATAAAGGCCCCCCGGGGCGTGGGTATTAGGTATGTCGAGGCGTCGCACCTAACCAGGACCATGCTTGGGGCCCCACCCCGGGGCGAGGCTACTGCTACACCAAGCACAGTTAACAGGATGATGGAGAGGAGTATAGCGGCCCTAGCCTGGTCGGTTGGACTAGGATTCTTCATCGGCCCAGCCTCGGCCAGTCCGGGTTCTACTCCCCACCACCACTACCCTAAGGCATGGCCGTAGTATAAATCCCCGCCATATAATCCCCAGGCGGATCTAGACCGCCTAAAGGGGTCTCATGGGGGCTAGAGGGTTGGGTGTCAGGGTAGAGCTCATAGGGAGCAATGATAAGCTGCTGGAGGCTGCATCGTTGTATGGCCTCAAGCCGGGTACAGGGCCAAGCGGGGCCAGGTATGTTGTCCTACTCCTAGCAACACAGGAGGGATCTGACGCTGCTATCGAGGTCCTCAACCAGCCTCATGTAGAGGGCGGGGCTGTGATGGTCCTGCAAGGCTCGGGGGCCCTGGGTGGGGCTCTAGACGTTATAGCAGAGGCTAGAGACAAGGGCAGGAGGGTAGCCCTGCTCGTGGCGACCCGTGAGGGTCTTGTTGAGGATTGGATGGCTGATGCGCTTCGGGGCCTCAGGGCGGGGGCCTCAGTCAGGGATATGACGGTCCTCCTCTACGGCTTCACGGAGGAAGAGGCCAGTAGATATGCCATCGAGGATACACGGTTCTATGAGCCTAGCGATGCTGCCGACACTGTCAGGGAAGCCCTAGGCTATGGGGGCCTCTATATAGGGACGTACCTGGCCGAGTACTACCCCGTTGAGGGTCTAGACGAGGACCTCCTATCTAGGGGCCTTGGGGGATACCTGGCGGTGAGGAGCGTCCTCGAGGCCTCGGGCGCCAATGCCGTGGTGTTGAACTGCGGGCTTTTCCGGGGTGAGGGAGTGGAGCCTGGCTTGGCCCTCCACCTCCTCCTCGATGAGGGTGTCCCCGCTGTATGCGGTGGGATGGAGGAGATGCTCGGCCCTATAATGCTGTCGCTCTCGCTTACCGGAAAGCCCCCGGCTATAGGCCGTGTGGCGGACTACGGGGATGGCCTCATGCTTGAGCCCCTCCTAGTCCCCACTCTGGTGGCGGGGGAGAGGGGGCTGGAGCCCAGTGGATTGGGGTACACGCCCCGTAACAGGGTTAAGCCGGGCAGGTACACCCTCGTATCCCCCGGTGGGGGCCAGGTATTCCACAGGATCGTCGAGGCTAGGCACGGTGGGGACTATATCACGGTGGGGGCCGTGGAGCCCTGGCTCCTCCCCTCATCCAGGATAGCACTCATACCAGGTGAGGTAGGGGGCCCGCTGGCCTGGAGCCTATACTTCCTTGGGCTAGCAGGAGCCAGTCCTCCTATACCTCTCAGCCAGCTCGACTAGGCTCCGGGCCCTCTCTAGGCTAACTGGGTTCTCCACTACACCTCCAACCTTGACAGAGGTTCCCACTATGAAGCCATCCACGTGCTTCCAGTAGAGGGGCAGGTTGTCATGGTTGATCCCGCTGCCAGCTATGAGCGGGACCCTGAGGTCCCTGGCTGCCCTGGCCGCCTCCTCGGCCACCTCAACCCCAGGCTCATCCCCGCTCCTTGACCCTGTGACAACTAGGCCACCCACCTTGAAGCCGGCTCTCTCAATACACTCCCTGGCCGCCTCCTCGAGGCTATAGTTGCAGTGGAGCGGGTGGGAGTGCTTCACCCCTACATCAGCTAACACTAGGAGGTTGCCTGCTTCCACGCTGTCGTATGCCTCCAGCTCCATGAGGGCCCTGGCTATCTCGTGAGCCGCAGGGTAGAGGATTCCCTCCGGGGACACCCTGACCTCGCAGAGGTTGTTCACCCTGAGGAAGCTGGCCCCGGAGAGTATCGAGGCGTATACAGACTCGTACCCGCTATTCCTAAGCAGGTTCACGCCCACGGGTATGCCCACGCTCCTCCTGAGCTCCCTGACTATCACCGCAATGGATACGGTGGAGCCTAGGCTCGCCCTTGCCCCGTAAGGCTGATCCCCATAGTTCTCAACGATCACGGCATCGAACCCGGCCTCCTCGTACTTCCTAGCCTCGTCAACCGCATAGGAGAGTATATCCTCGAAGCCCCACCGCCTCCCGTAAACCCTAGGGTAGGGCCCCCTCATGTAGCGGGGCGACCCTGGCAGTGGGGGTAGGTGGATTACGCCTATCAGGGGCTTGCACTTGCCCAGTAACACCGCCCGGCACCCGGCCTGCTATCCGGATCCCCCTAGTGCAGCCCCTGGATATTAAACCCGGGGAGCCACAGCGGCTCTATGACCTACTATAACCCTCTTAACCCCGATTGGGGCTTCACAGTGTATCCGGTGCCCGGGGACACGGTGTTGCCCTAAGACTGTAAAAGGGGACAGGGTTGAGGTACAAGATACTAGGGCGTGGCGGGCCCAGGGTCAGCGTGCTGGGCCTCGGCCTATGGCAGGCAGGCTCCAGGATGTGGTCGTGGCGTAGCGGCGTCGAGGACAACGTTAGGAGGGCCCTCGGCTACGCTATCGCCTACGGGATCAACTTCCTAGACACGGCTGAGATCTACGGTGCCGGGTACTCCGAGAGGATCCTTGGCAGGATACTCAGCGACCTATGGGATGCCGACCTCATAATTGCGAGTAAACTGGCAGGGTACAGGTGGACCATGGGGAGCCTGAGGAGGGGCGTGGAGGGTATCAATAGGAGGCTCGGGAGGACTGTAGACCTGATCCAGCACCACTGGCCTCCCCCCGCCTATGTAGGGGTGTGCAGGGTCGTTAGGGGCCTTGAGAGGGTGGTGAAGGAGGGCCTGGCCCACTACTACGGCCTCTCCAACTACCCTGCAAGGCTACTCGAGAAGGCGCTGGAGTGCACTAAATCAGTGGAGCCAGTTAGCAACCAGATCCAGTACAGCCTAGCCTATAGGGCCCCCGAGGCCAGCCTCATACCCGTAATGAGGGAGGCAGGCTTGAGCGTGATAGCCTGGAGCCCCCTAGCGAAGGGGGCGCTAGCAGGGGCTAGGGGGGCCAGGGCCATGGCGCAGAGGCTTGACCCTGTCTTCCGCAGGGCCAGCCGTGACAGGGTCCTCCTAGATGCTGTGAGGCGGGTGGCGGAGAGGAGGAGGGCAACTATGGCCCAGGTGGCGCTGGCCTGGCTCATGCACAAGGGTGCTATACCTATACCCGGGTTTAGGAGGGTGGAGAGGGTTAAGGAGTATGTGGGCGCAGTGGACCTTGTGCTCACCGCCAGCGACTTGGATGAGCTGGATAGGGCCTCGGCCAAGTATGTAAACCGGGGGGTTTACACCCCCCTCCAGGGGATGCGCCTCCTACCCGGGCTAGTGCAAATGCTTATGATAAAGATGATGGGAGGGGTCTAGGCCCTCCCCAGCGCCTTGAGTACCTTAAGGAGCCTCGCCAGCCCCCTGAGGACCTCCGGGTCTCTGAGGCTGGAGACAAGCTCTGAGAGGGGCACTGGCTCGACGGGTTCTGAGAGGGCCTGGGCGACCTCCCCCGCTGCTCTAGTCAGCTCTTCTATATTGTCCGCGAGCTTCATGGTCCCAGTTGTTACTAGCATGCTGGAGAGCCTGGCGACGACCTCCTCATCCGCCATGGCCAGGAGCACGTCTAGGAGGCCGCTCCTGTTGAGGGCCTTAACCAGCTTCACCATCTTCTCTAGAGACTCCTGGAGCTCGGGGTCACCCAGCTCCTCTATAAGCATCTCCAAGGGGTCTCTGGCCTGCATCACCATCCCCCACTTATCACCCTCGGGTCGGTGGCATTAAAGTATGCCCTGAAGATGGGGGCCCACCTCTCCGGGTACTTCAGGCTAGACCAGTAGCTGGCTATGAAGAGGTCCTCGAGCATCCTCTTGAACCTGGTAAACTTGACGGGCACCGGAGGGTGGCCATAGCTACTGATCACGAAGCTGGCGGTGCCGTCTGCGACTATGGGGCAGTTGGTCCTGCCGTTGAACCTTGAATCGTACCCCATGATCCTGTCTACAACAACCTCGGCCCCCAGGTGGGCGGTGACACCAGTCTTGCTCGTGGGCGCGTTGCTGGAGTCCCCAATGGCGTATGCATCATCGTAGCCCTCGACGTTGAGCCTGTACTTGTCTACCTTTATAAAGCCGTCCTCGTCGAGGACCTCGCCCGGCTCCACCCTAATCATGGGTCCCCTATGGGCGGGGATAACGGCTGCCAGGCTGAAGTCGAGCTCCTCCCCCTCCAGGGAGTAGATCTTGCCCTCCCTAACGTCTATGCTCTCCACAGTGAAGAGGGTGGAGACCCTGACCCCGTCATCCTCAAGCTTCGGGGCCACGATCCTTGCAACAACCTCGGAGGGGTACTCGTGTAGGAATGGGAGGGCTAGGTGGACCTCTACGCTACCAAGCCTGCCCATCCTCTTAAGGGTGTAAGCGGCTAGGAAGGCCGCCTTGTGTGGGGCTGGGGGGCACTTGTACAGCGGGTCGGCCGCTGCTATGACCAGCCTGCCGCTGGTTAGCTCCCTGAGGTGGCTCCACATCTTCTCAGCCGCGCTGGCCCCGGAGTAGAAGTCGCCGTACCTCTCGACCAGCTCCCTGTGGCCGGGCGTGGCGTCGTAGTCTAGGTGGGCTCCTAGTGCTATGATTAGGGTTGTGTAGGTGAAGGTTCTGCCATCGGCTAGGCGGACTAGCCTATCTCCTAGGTCTATCCCCGCGACCTCCCCGTGGACAAGCTCCACTCCTGGCCTGACTAGCTCCTTTACTGGCCTAGTGTACCTCGATGGGTTGTGGCCTTGGAATGCTATCCATAGCATGCCAGGCTGGAAGAGGTGGGTCTCCCTCTTCTCTATCAGGGTGACTGGGTAGCCGTGTGAGGCCAGCAGGTTGGCGGCGACCAGGCCTCCAGTGCCTGCTCCTAGTACTAGGATCCGCTCCATGCAGGTGGCACCCCTTGATGGCCGGGGCTACTTCTTCCCGGTAACCCTTATCACGGCCCTGATTACCCCGTTCTCCTCTGCCAGCTCGACTATCTCGTTCCCCGTCCTCTTCGCCCACGCCTCCACATCGGGCTTGAAGCCAGGGTCGGTTGCCAGGACCTCTATCAAGGCCCCGGGGCTGGCCTTCCTGTAGGCCCTGACTAGCTTTGTTATAGGGCCGGGGCATGCCATGCCCCTTGCATCCACAGTTATCCTCTCGCTCACCGCACCCTCACCCCCAGGGGCTATATGAATATGACCTGGTAGCCTTCGGTGCTGGTCATGAAGAATGCCGCCCCCACCATATCGTCTACTATAGGGTCTAGGTCCTCCCTCTTCAGCCCCATGACCTCTACCATCAGGCTACAGACGTATACCTTCACATCCCCAGCCTCCTTAGCCTCCTTGAGTATATCGTACCACTGGGGCATGTTCAGCTTCTTCATGCCCTCCAGCAGGGCTGGCGCCATGTCTTCGAACTCCTTGGTGAACCTGGGCTGGGGCTTGTTCTTTGTAAAGTATGGGAGCGCGTAGCCTGTTACGAATACTCTCACGGGTACCCCCAGGTTGGCTGCCGTCTGGGTCAGGACCGCGAGGGGGATGAACTTCTCTGCCTCCCCTGAGAACATTATGATCGCGAGGCCCTTGGTCAAGGCTTATCCACCTCCATATCTACATATTACCATATATGTGGAAAGTGGATATGGGTTAACACAACAGTTTGAAACTGTCAAACACATGATCCCCATATTAAAGAAAACTGAAAACCACGCTATCTAATACATACATAATCATACAAGCCCCAGGAGCCCATAGACCAACGGGTGGAGAGCATGGAGTACAGGGACGAGGACCTGGCAAGGATCCTAAGAGAGGCTCGCGTTATAGCAGTCATAGGGGCCTCCAGGAGCCTTGGGAAGGATGCGGGTAGGGTACCTGCATTCCTCAAGGAGAAAGGATACAGGATCATCCCGATAAACCCTGTAGCCAGCGAGATACTGGGTGAGAGAGCCTATCCCAGCCTCCTAGACCTGCCAGAGGAGCTGGCAGGTAGCGTGGATATTGTAGACGTATTCAGGCCTCCAAGGGAGGCAGAGGCCGTGGTGGAGCAGGTCCTAGAGCTTGCAAGGAGGACTGGTAGAAGGCCCGTGCTATGGTTCCAGCCAGGCACCCACACCCCGGAGGCTGTGGAGAGGGCCCAGGGGGCCGGGCTTAGGGTGGTCTACGGGAGGTGCATAATGGCGGAGTACTCTAGGCTCGAGGCGATGGGCCTCCTCTAGCCGACTTGCGCTTAATAGAAGCGTATATATCCTTTATTATAGAATATTGTTTATTTTTACAGTGTAAAATATGGTCGATTCTTGTATTAGCAAATACCATTACTCGTTAGAACAGGTCAAACCCGGGAACGGTGAAGGGGTGCACTGCTCTTGGCAGAACTCGTACCTCCACAGGAGTACTGGTGGATGCTATTCAACTACTACCTAATCGCAGCGGTCATACTAGCGGGAGGCGTCACAATGCTCCTAGTATACTTCCTCCTCAGGTACAAGACGAGCAACGAGGATGAGTACGGGGAGGACTACCCAGGCCCGGGCAGGCTCCCCACCAGGTACGCCAAGATAGGGCCAACCAGGTACCTCCTAGTAGTGACGGGGATAATAGTCCTCGGCCTCACCGTGGCCACGTTCCCCTACACCGAGTACGTGGAGCTAACCCCCCAGGCCCCTGACATGACGATATGGGTAACAGCCTACACATTCGGATGGAGATTCCAGTACCCCGACGAGATGGGCGGCTTCACCACGATCAACGAGGTTATAGTCCCCACCGGGACCATGGTCGAGTTCAAGGTCACCAGCCAGGACGTGTTCCACGCCTTCGGCATACCAGAGTTCAAAGGGGCTAAGGTCGACGCCATACCGGGGATCGTGAACTCCCTCTGGATCATCACGCCAGACGAGCCCGGGGAGTATGACATCTTCTGCTACGAGCTCTGCGGGGTGGGCCACAGCCTCATGGTTGCCAAGCTGAAGGTGGTCACACCCGACGAGTTCCAGAGGTTCCTGGAGGAGAAGGCCGGGAGGTGATAGGCATGGCCACGTGGAGCTGGGTTAAGAGGTGGCTAACCACTACCAACCATAAGGATATCGGGATACTCTACATGGTTACGAGCATATACTTCTTCCTAGTAGCAGGAGTACTTGCGATGCTATTCAGGACACAGCTAGCCTTCCCCGAGAAGGAGATACTCATAGGCTCGGAGTTCAACCAGGCAGTAACAATACATGGCCTGCTAATGCTCCTCTGGTTCATGAGCCCCTTCGAGGTTGGCCTGGCGAACTACCTGATCCCACTCCAGATCGGGGCCAGGGACCTAGCCTTCCCGAGGCTCAACGCCTTGAGCTACTGGCTCTACCTAGCCAGCGGGCTAGTGCTCATAGCCGGCTTCTTCGTCCCAGGCGGGGCTGCTGACATGGGCTGGACCCTCTACGCCCCGCAGAACGTGCTCCTAACCGGCGATGGTACGATACTCGCCGCGGTCGCGATCATACTGATCACGGCCTCAGTCACGGTTGGCACCGTGAACTTCGTGGTCACCATAGCGAAGATGAGGGCCCCGGGGATGACGTGGAGCAAGATACCAATGTTCACCTGGGGCGTCCTGTTCTCTGTACTGATGATGTGGCTGGCCTTCCCACCCCTAGCAGTGGGTGCTCTAGCGCTAATCCTCGACAAGATGCTCGGCACTACATTCCTGACATCGCTGGAGGGCGGCGCGCTACTGTGGGACCATCTCTTCTGGTTCTTCGGCCACCCGGAGGTCTATGTGCTACTCCTCCCAGCCCTAGGCGCGATGGCCGATATAGTATCGGTATTCGCCAGGAGGCAGCTCTATGCCAGGAGGTTCGTCATCATATCCCTATTCGTGGCCACCGCCCTAAGCTACCTTGTGTGGATGCACCACATGTTCATAACCGGCACCAGCCTCACGGTTAGGAAGATCTTCAGCGTGACCACCGCGCTGATCTCCATACCCTTCGAGCTGGCGACACTAGCCCTGATAATGACGCTCTACAAGGGCAGGGTAGTCTACAGGGCCCCACTACTATACGTCATAGCAGGGATCCTATTCTTCATAATCGGGGGCTCTACAGGGGTATTCCAAGCCGCCATAATACTCGATAGGGCCTTCAGGGGCACCTACTGGGTCGTAGCTCACTTCCACTACATAATGGTCGGCGCCGTACTGCTAGGCCTCCTAGGCGCGCTCTACTTCTGGTGGCCCAAGATAACCGGGAGACTATACAACGAGAAGCTGGCCAAGATACAGCTCCTCCTACTGGGGGTTGGCGTGACAGCCACATATCTACCCCAATTCCTGCTCATGGACATGCCTAGGAGGTACTACACGTACCCAGAGGAGTGGCTAGGCCTCAACAGGATCTCAACGCTAGGCGCCTTCATACTACTAGCCGCATTCCTGCTCGGCCTCTACATACTCATAGACTCGCTGGTCAGGGGCAAGCCAGCCCCACCCAACCCGTGGAAAGCGTGGGGCCTCGAGTGGGCAGTCCCCTCCCCGCCGCCCAGGCACAACTATGACGGGCAACCAGTGGTCAGGGAGGACGGCTCCATAGTCTTCGTCCCAGAGCACGAGCTGGAGAGGATTGGCGTGGAGAATGTGATGAAGAGCAGCGGTAACCCCGAGCTGGCTCCAAAGGGCGTGCTACCCAACGGCGGGGCTGGCGTGAAGCACGTGCACCACGAGCACTGGAGTATGACGCCCATGCTGGTTGGCCTCTCAACCCTAGTCATGGGCCTGGGCCTTGTGGCCGGGAAGCCGGTCCTCCTCCTAGGCCTGGCGATCCTAGCCGCTGCTATAGCGAAGTGGGCTATAGACGACTATAGGGAGAGGTTCCACGAGGACGAGCCTAGGTTCAGGGAGGATTGGCCGTTCAGCGGGACCAACAAGCTGAGGCTAGGCATGTGGACCTTCATAAGCAGCGAGGTCTTCCTCTTCGGCTCGCTGATAAGCGTCTACCTCTTCATAAGGAGCAGGAGCCTGGCATGGCCTCCAGGGTATGAGCACCACGACCCCTATATCGGCCTGCTGAACACGATAATACTGTTCACCGGCACACTCTTCTACAGCCTAGCATACCTATATGCTAAGCATGGTAAGATGATCAAGAGCGCTGCCCTCATGCTGGGAACCATCGCCACCGGCGGCCTCTTCCTCGGCGTCAAGGCCTTCGAGTGGTGGGGGCTATTCACCCAGGGCTACGGGATCAATAGTAGCCTACCCTTCCAGCTATACTTCGTGCTAACAGGGATACACGCCCTCCACGTCATAGCAGGGCTCATAGCAACCATATACATGGTGGCCAAGATACTCTCAGGCAGGAGGCCCAGCCTGACATCAATACTAATGCTCGGCATTTACTGGGGTATAGTGGAGATCGTGTGGACCTTCCTGTTCCCCATGTTCTACCTAATGTAGGGGGTGATCGTTGTGGGCGAGAGGGATGCTCTGGTCTACGTGGGGGCCTGGGGGGCCCTGATCTCAACGGCGATACTCGAGGTCCAGCTAATACTGCTGGGCATAGTGCAGAACCTGACAGCCTTCCTCCTATCAATGGCTGTGATACAATCGGTGATAATAGCCTACGCCTACCAGCACCTGAGAGAGGAGAGGAGCTCCACCGCGATAATGCCATTCACATCATTCATAATGCTCCTGGTACTAGTCTCGGCGGCGATAACCAGCGTGCTTGCATGCACACCATACCTGGGGTGACCCCGGGGTTGGAGGGCAGGATGCTAGTGATAACAGGACTGGCGGCCGCAGGCCTATTACTCCTAGCTGCCATAGTCTACGTCCTCCTCGCCGGCTAACCCTCCATACATATTTTCCATGCTCAATTACATATTCCAATGTAATCACCCGGGATCTCCTCACCCCCGCCATGGGTAGCAGCGGGGGCCTGCAATGGATGCAAAAAGACTGTACATGGTGTCCCTCGCCTCGATAACACTCATGGCCCTAACCATAGTCATAGGAGGGCTCGTGAAGGCCCACGGGGCGGGGCTCGCATGCGGTACGGATTGGCCGCACTGCAATGGGGTGCTCATACCGGACCTCACAGATAGGGGCGTGCTCCTGGAGTATATGCATAGGGTTGTTGGGGGCCTGGCGTACCTCACAATAGCCTACATAGCGCTGACCCTCCTACGCCACGGCGAGAGGGGGCTCGCCTCCCTCGCACTAGCCGCACTCGCCGCCATAACGGTGCAAGTCCTCCTCGGCATGGCTGTGGTTAGGAGCCTCCTGGACCAGTACCTTGTCGCCGCCCACCTGTCCATGGCGATGGCTTCCCTCGTCGGCGCGACCGCGCTGACCGTGCTCCTAAGGGTCAGGGCTACGGGGGCTTGCAGGGGTTGAAGCTAGGCCTCAAACATATGGCGGCCACCCTAGTCTTCATACTCGGCTTCTCTATATCCCTCAACCTCTACCTCTACTTCGAGGGCTACTATAAGAAGGCCGAGCCAGAGATACAGGACCTTATGGGCGCCTCCAGCGACGTGTTCCAGGTTAACAAGAGCATGTTCCCCATGGAACTAGAGACCACGGCAGGACGGGTCAGAATCCCCGTAGAGGGCAGGATAAACGTGTTCGTACCCCAGTACATAAACTGCCCTGATATATGCCATATCGAGACTATGATAATGGTTTATGTCATGAATAAGAGCCTAGAGGAGGGGTGGGCGGATAGGGTTGCATGGGTGACTGTGGAGGTAGACCCCTGGAGCACCAGCGAGGAGGGAGTGAGGGAGTACATGGAGGGGGTTGCAGGCCCCCTGCTTGAGAGGGGGGTCACCTGGATCTGGGTCCTCGACCGGGGCGAGGGCCTAGACAAGCTGTGGGGGCAGCTGGGGATCAAGTCCCAGAAGGACCCTGAGACGGGGCTGGTCGGGCACACGGCCGGCTTCTACATAGTCAGCGGCGATGGCTTCATAATGTACTATATAAAGCCGAAGACCACGGCCGTGGGGAATGCTTGGGAGAATCCTAGGGACGTGGCCGAGGGCCTCTACAGGGTGCTCCGCTACCTGGCGCTCGATGGCGATAGCTAAATATATACTACACCCTCTAATACAACAAAAAAACTTTTTAGCATAACGGTGCCCGGAGTGAAGGGACTACCACTCGCGGCCACGATACTCCTAATACTAGCCCTAGCAGGCTACGCAACCCAGACCACCCAAGCACAGCCAAGCCCCGAAGAGGCCAGACAGATATTCGAGAACATAGGATGCATAAGCTGCCACGCAGGCAAGCCACTCCAGCCAGCGGCAAGCTGGGACCTAATCATACAGTTCATGGAAGACTGGAGCCAGAAGTACCCGAGCATAGACGAGGCGATAAGAAACGAGGTAACATACTACGGGGGCCAGAAGTTCAACAGCTTCGACGAGCTCATGGAGAGGATGAGCCAGAACGTGGGCAAGACCCGGAACGACCCCGAGATACAGCAGCTAGAAGCCTTCTTCAGAAGCTTCTGGGGCGAGCAGCAGACCGAGACGCAGACACAAGAGGAGACAACCCAGGCAGCAGAGCAGACAGAGGCCCCAACAGAGACGCAGACACCGGAGGAGCAGGTAGAGGGCGTCAGGGGCGGAGAGGAGCCCAAGGCCGGAATCACGCTCACCGTCGTCAGCATAGCACTAGTAATACTAATCACAGTCGTAGCCGCTGTATACCTAACAAGGAGATAAGCCAGCCCGGGCCCCCGGCTGGGGGCGTCATTCACCTCCTCTTTACCACCTTAAGCACCCGGCAGGCTACGGGGCCTCCTAACCACTACCTCACCCCACGCACCCTCCAAGAGCCCCTTGGACTCGAGGAGTACTGCAAGCCATGCAGGGGCCTCCTCCCTCCTACCCCTCCTAAGCTCGACCTCGAAGCCCAGAACCTCAACCCCACTTATGCTTGTCGAGGCGACCACCTCCAGGGTGCCCCTGAAGGGGGAGAGCCTCCTAGGCTCCGGGGTGAAGCCGTGGGTTGCCTCCTGCGCTATGAGCCCTGCTTTCCCGTTGAGGGTTCCAGGCACCCTTGTAAGCCTGGTTGGGTCCTGGGTTACCTGGTGGTCTACACCGGGCCTCCATCCTTGGACTGAGCTCGTTATCCTGTCCCTCCACTCCTCTCCTAGGGCCTCCTCGATGCTTGTCCCCGCCTCGAGGCCTAGGATCTCCGCTATCCGCCCCCTCCACCCTGGATCCTCCCTGCTTGGGGTGGCTGGTGAGACCCCCTTCCGGGGCTGGGGGAATATCTTTGCTGGGTCTAGGTCGGAGGCTGTTAGGTATACTGCTATCCTCCTCCTGGCCTCTCTCGATAGGGTTAGGATCTCGGGGCTCGTGGCCTTTATGTGGAAGCCCTTGTGCCCGGTGTAGTATATGCGGGGCTTGAGGCCCATGTCCCTCTCCAGTATAGAGGCGGCCCTCTGGGCCTCCTTGTAGGCCTTCTCTAGGCAGTCGTCGCCGGGGATCCCCTCCCTGACTGTGCAGCCCTCCCCGGGCTCCGGGTCTATGTCTACCAGTAGCTCGGAGCCTGTCCACCCCTTCTCCTCCATGCTCCCCGCGTCGGGGACCTCGTAGAGTGCTATGGAGTAGTAGGCCTGCCGCGGGTGGTTCTCCTCCAGGTACGCCCGTAGCTCTTCTAGGCTTGTGAAGGACTTGTGCCTAACGTATGTGTCTGTCTCGAATGGCTGGAACGCGAATTCCCGCCTCGTGATCTCGGGCGGCTCCCCGAGGGGGGGCTTTAGGCTATAGTATGCCCTGTAGAGCTGGGGGAGCCAGCCTCGGCCCCTGACCCTGACTACCCTCTCCCTAGCGTACAATGCCCTGGGGGCACCCCTACCGCCTGGTGGGTGTGAAGGGCTTTATAGGGGTAGGTGTGATCCTAGCTTGGGTGCATGGTGGTGGCTGAGCCTAGGCCAGTTAACCCTCTGAGGTACCTTAGGGATGCCGTGAATACCCAGATCTACGTGAGGCTGAAGGATGGGAGCGAGTACCTTGGCACGCTCCTCGTCACGGACTCTACGATGAACCTGATACTGGATGACACCATAGAGCTGCGGGGTGGAGGGAAGAGGATCGTGGCTAAGATAGGCAAAGCCATGATCAGGGGCAGCATGGTCCAGTACATAAGCTTCGACCCCGACAAGGCTGCCGAGGAGGCGCTCACCAGCTAGTCCGGGAGGAACCTCAGTATACCACTACTCCTCCTAGCCCTAGCCTTGAGCCTCTCGTACAGAGCGTGGAGGTCTATCCTCCTATACTCCAGCCCCTCCCTCTCCAGCCTGTATATCGCAGCCTCCGTGGCGTCCGGGGCTACTAGTATGCCCCTAACCCTCCTCCCCTGCCTCCTTAGGTGGCCCACGTACCTTGCCAGCTGCTTGGCCGCCTCCTCCCCCGCCTTGACCCTCTTGATCTCTATCACCACCAGGTTCCCCTCCCTGTCGACCGCGTAGAGGTCTATGAAGCCAGGGGCCACCTTCTTCTCCACCTCCACTATCCTAAGGCCCTCCTCAACTATGCCCGGGTCCTCCGCTATCAGGTCCCTTATCTCGTGCTCGTTCAGGTACATCCAGAATCCCCCCTCCTCTGGGTTGACGAGCGTGGCCACCACGTGGATCTTGCCACACCTGGCGATGAGCACCTCCCTAGGCCTCCTCCTCACCGCCTTCAGGACGAGTAGCCCATCCTCCACTGATACGGTGATGGATGAGGTGTCTGGCTGCCAGTTGTCTGGCCTGAAGCCCCGGGGGCCGTGTATGATCACGCTCCCATCGGGCTTAACTATGATGAGCCTATCCCCCGGCGTGGCCCTGCTCGCCGATCTGCCCTCATACTCTACCATGCAGTTGGCGTACATAGCAACCCAGGCGTGGGAGTCTATGGCCTTGGAGAGCGCTTGCCTCGCCTCCTCCAGGCCTGGCTCCTGTAGCACCTCTCCCAGGGGCACGCTATACCGCCTCCGGGCCCTCCCTTTGGGCTTCATGGCTTGAGGGGGTTATTCTGGGGTGATACCGTGGCTCCTCCTCATTACCCTGGTGGCCGGGTATATACTGTAGTACTGGGTGAGGTGTAGATAGGTTATGGTAGTAGGGACGCTGAAGAAGCTACTGGGCATTGGGGTGGGTAGGGAGTGGGCTAGCGGGGCCGAGGCTCAGGACCCTGCCGACGCCTACGGCTTCCCCGCTGCTGAGATAGACTATGACGACATAATAGCTAGGCTCCAGGTAGCGAAGATGGAGATTGATAGGATGAAGTACCAGCTCCTGAGCGAGATAGACAAGCTGAACACCAGCCTGCTGGAGGCGGCTAGGAGGAGGAATATGGATGCTATGGAGGAGTACGCTGCGGAGATAGTGCTCAAGAAGAAGGTGCTGAAGAGCGTGATAATGTACCAGAAGCTGATAAACATAGCGATCAACAGGGTGAACGAGGCCAGGAGCATAGAGTCCCTGGTCAAGGCCCTAGCACCGCTAGACTACGCGATGAGGGGCATGAACGAGTTCCTATACACCATGAGCCCGGAGATAGTGACGAAGCTCAACGCGATCAAGGAGTCCACCGAGAGGCTGATAAGGGGCACCGACATGCTAGCCAACGGCCTGCCACGCGGCAGGGTCAACCTGGGTATAGACGAGGAGGTGAAGAGGGAGATAGCCAGGGCGCTGAGGGAGGCACAGGTGGAGAGCGACAAGCTCATACCGAACATACCCATACAGGGGATAGCCAGGGAGAAGATAAAGAAGAGGGACCTCGAGAAGGAGCTGCTGGACTACATAAAGAAGAGCGGGGGTGTAATCAACCTCAAGAAGGCTGCCGAGGAGCTCGGTGTCGACGTGGCGGAGCTGAAGAAGGCCCTATACAGGCTACAGGAGAAGGGCCTGATCAAGGTCTCCAGGGGCAGGAGCCTACAGGAGGCCTAGGGGGGATACGGGGGATGATGAAGTCATACTCAATGCTAGAGCTGGAGAGGGTCGTCAGGAGGCACGCCATAGCTGCGATGAAGGCGGAGAGGGAGGGAGACCTAGAGGCTGCGCTCCACAACTGGAACAGGGCGGTGGAGGCACTCAAGAAGCTGATAGCATACCACCCCGACCACCCCCTGATAGAAATGTACCGCAACTACCTGGCCCAGTACGAGAGGAGGATCAAGAACCTGGAGTCCCGCCTGATCCCAGTCGGCGAGGGCGACGAGGAGGTACACGTAGAGGTCAGGGACGAGAAGGGGGGCAACGGCCGCGCAGGCGGGGGAGAGGCCCCCTCGTTCGCGGTCAAGGAGAAGCCCAACGTGAGGTTCAGCGACATAGCCGGCCTGGAGGAGGCGAAGGAGGCCATAAGGGAGGCGATAATATACCCGATAAGGAGGCCGGACCTCTTCCCCCTAGGCTGGCCCCGCGGCATACTACTCTACGGCCCCCCGGGCACGGGGAAGACCATGCTAGCGGCGGCGGTAGCCAACGAGGTTGACGGGGAGTTCCTCTACATAGACGCGGCTAGCATAATGAGCAAGTGGCTGGGCGAGGGCGAGAAGAACGTGAAGAAGCTATTCGAGTACGCCAGGTCCAGGGCAAGGGAGGGAGTGCCAGTGGTGATATTCATAGACGAGATAGACGCCCTGCTGGGGGTGCACAGCAACGAGGTGGGCGGAGAGGTCAGGGTGAGGAACCAGTTCCTCAAGGAGATGGACGGCCTCCAGGATAAGAGCAGCAAGCTCCACGTATACGTGATCGGGGCAACGAACAAGCCCTGGGCCCTGGATGAGCCATTCATAAGGAGGTTCCAGAAGAGGATCTACGTGCCCCTACCCGACAAGGAGGCGAGGAAGCAGCTGCTCAAGCTGCTAACCAGGAAGATAAAGCTAGCCCCCGACGTGGACCTAGACAAGCTGGCCGACATGCTGGAGGGCTACTCCGGGAGCGACATAAAGGACATAGTACAGGACGCCTACATGATCACGGTAAAAGAGGTATTCAAGAACGGCGGAGGCGGGGACCCACGCCCCGTGACGATGAGGGACTTCGAGCTCGTACTCGAGAGGAGGAAGCCCAGCGTGGATCCGAGGACACTGAAGCTCTACGAGGAGTGGAGCCGCAGGTTCAGCGCAGTCTAGCCCCACCCCCTCCTTCACTGAAAATATTAACGGGCACAATACTATTTATACTAATGTATAAGGAGAGGAGCAGGGATATGGAAGCCCAACCCCCAGAAAGGGCGGAGAGGCCCCTAGGAGTCACGATCCTCGCAGTCCTCGCAGCCATCTCAGGAATCCTAATGCTACTGGCAGCACTGGCACTAGCAAGCCTAGGCATACTAGCAGGCCCAGCCGCTATAATCCCCGCTGGCCTAGGCTCCGGGGTGCTACTAGTCCTAGCCCTCCTCTACCTAATCGTAGCCTACGGCCTATGGAACGGCCAAACCTGGGCCTGGTGGCTCTCCATAATACTGGCAGCCATAGACCTGGTAGGCGCCCTGCTGGCACTCAACATAGTAAGCCTAGTCATAGCAGCAGTGATACTATGGTACCTAACCCGAGGCCACGTCAAGGAGTACTTCAACGTGGCCTAACAGCCTCCCACCTCCCCCACACGTCCCCGCCACTACTAGTAGCCTCGTCCCCCACCGGGTCATCCTGGCCGAGTAGCCCGGCTATGAACGCTGGAGCGCCCCTCTCCAGTCCAGCCCCGTAGCCTCCCTCCAGGACCGCCACGACACGGTACCTCGAGGCCAGCCCGCCTAGCCTGTGGAAGCTTGCCGAGGTTAGCCTGAGCCTAGCGAAGCTATTATCACCCCTATACGCGTCGAAACCAGCGGAGACGACCAGGTACTCGGGGCCCCACTCCTCCAGTACATCCTCCACAAGCCCAAGAGCATCCCTGTACACATCATCACCCGCCCCCGGGGGCAGGTTAATGTTAACCAGGTTCCCCCCACCACGTAGCCCAGGGTCGCCTGTCCAGGGGTATATCGTCCTATAATCCTGGTGCAGGTCAACATGAAGTATACTAGGCCTCTCCAGGAGTATCTCCTGCGTCCCATTCCCATGATGCACGTCAAAATCCAGCACCGCTACCCTACCCCTCTCAGCAAGCATATCGGCAAGGAGCGCCGCGGTATTCACGAGGCAGAAGCCCTGCGTGGGAGCCCCCAGCCCGGGGCCTGCAACCCCGGCATGGTGGCCCGGTGGGCGGCCAGCTATAAACACTGGGCCCCCATCCACCAGGTCCAGGGATGCAAGCGCCGCCCCGGCCAGGGCCTGTATGGCCTGCATCGTCCCCGGGGACACATAGGTATCAGGATCAATGAAGAACGTGTCAAGAACCATCTCCAACTCGTTCACAAGCTCATCAATATACAGGCTGTCATGAACCCTCCTAAACAACCCCACATCTGCAAGCCTAGGAGAAACACGCTCCACCACACCCCAGAGCCCGTAAGACTTCAACCCGCGAGACAAAAGCTCGAGGCGCACCGGAGACTCGGGGTGGCCAGATCCAGCGGGAGGCTCATGCATCCTAAAGTACATGTGCCAAACCAGGTACAACCCCCTAACCCACCCCCACTACACGCAAAGCCCCAGGCAAACAATAATAACACACCCAACAAAACAGCCAAGACAGGGAGCAAGGGCCCGTAGCCTAGCCAGGACAAGGGCGCCGGCCTCCGGAGCCGGAGGTCCCGGGTTCAAATCCCGGCGGGCCCGCCACAAACACCACTAAGTCATTATTAATCTATGCGGGAAAGGTATAGATAAACGAGACCACAGAACGCGGCCGAGGCTCCTCGCAGGTCTGATAATCTCAGTGGCATTGCAATGAAGTCATTAGTGCCTTTATTTATGATTCGTAGAATATTTTGTATATTTGCGCGTGCTCTTCTTTCTCCAGGAGGTATTGTCCGTCCTCCGGATAGTATTTGGCCTTCCACGGGTCTCTGCCTGTAAAGCATTCCATGGCCTCGATGGAGTCCCATATTGTTATAAGGAGGAAATGAAACACCTCGCCCTCGTCTCTCCTAGTGAAGACGGCCTTCCTCAGGCCGGGTACGCTTTCATAGTCTGGGACAGCCCTTTCTATGAGGAATTTCTCACACTCGTCTGCCACACTCCGCCTAGTAACACCGTGCCAGATCCTGACAAAACCCAGCAACACTAAGCACACCCCCGCTTGGATACCTGCAGGGCTACAGATTTATTATCTCCATAACTATCGGGAAATAATATTAGACTGCCTCGGCACGATTCTCTCCTTAGGGGAGAACTGCTAGCCAGGGCACCCGCTTGAAGTCCTCGTCAAACGTTAGGATCCTCTCTATACCGTAGTGCTTGCAGGTGAGTGCTATTATAGCGTCGCTGGGTAGTAGCCTGTAGTTGAGTAGCGTTTCGTAGAGCTCCTTCTCTGTATAGATGCTTTGGACTAGTCTTATGTCGAGCCTTTTGATCAGCTCTTCGACAGCGTGTACGACCTCCCCTGGATAACCGTGTTTCCTTATCCATTTCCTGGCAGAGTAAGCTCCCTTGACGCCGTGCCTGTGCTCTAGGTAGTGGAGTGTCGAGGTGTAGATTAGCTCGTTGTGCACAATCGTGTCTACCACGTACTCTCCCGGGTTGTCATCGAGTAGTGTTAGCGCTTCCTCTGTGAGGCTGGTCTTATGGAGTATGTGATAGAGAATATTTGTATCTAGGAGGATCATTGCCGCCATGCCTCCTCAAGGTACCTCTCCAGCTCCTCCTCGCTAGACTCTCCTAGTATACCGACGAGATCCTTTAGCCTCTCCCGGACACTCCTCTCAATCTTTATTCTAACCTCCTCGCCCTCCCTTAGATCCAATGGCTCCAGCGGCCTAAGCACACCCCTCTCATACTTGACCCTGACTACTTTTGACAACCGTGTCTCCCTCCTTACATGTGGATAATGGGGCCTCTAAGCTTTTCCCTCCTCGTATGTTGCATTCTTATCGGACCTGAGATTCAAGGCGGATTCTCATGTTTGGGTGAATGTTGCATTCACCCATGGATCCGTGAAACCTGGGTATTTAAGTGTTGGCCTCCGGAGCCGCAGGGGTCCCCAGGTTCAAGCTCGCGGCGACCTGTCACTAGATACCCCCATATATGGCCTTCCTATTCTAAAGAGCTAAAGAGTAGGATCTATAGTACTAAGTCAAAGCTACAATCTAAGTTAGTTTTTACTTCAGAACAAGAATTACAGAATCACTTTGAGCCGCGGCACCCGTTTGAAGTCCTCACCTGATGCTAGCATCTCCTATACTTCTATGCCTGCAAGTTTTAAGACTGCTTGAGCATAGTTTGGTTTTGGTACCAGTCAGCAAACTTAATTGTCTTGGCAAGGGTGCACTCCTTGCATTGAGGATCATGGAGGACAGGAATCCAGGCTCCAGTGAAGAGTTGCTTAAGGGGGCCGGAAGTCTAGTAGATGAGAGCCTGCTGGAGGAGAAGTTTAGCATACTCACGCTAGCCGGTTACGGCATGATAGTTCCCAGCACTGGCAAGGATCCTAGTGATGCCGCAAAAGCCGTCATGACGATTATAGAATATCTCAACAACATGACGTTTAGGCTATCTGCAACAAAGGCTGTAGATGCAAAGCTAGGTCAAGCACCCTCAACATTGAACGAAGTAGCTAAAGTAGCAGAAACTCTCTGCACTATATATAAGTTATCTTAATTCTAATATAATTTTCTTGTAAATATATTAAATTTACTATTAAATATTACTTATATGACACTACTTATATGTCTTAAGATATTAAAAAGTGTATTAAGGTGAGTAAAATAATGTCTTCGATTACCTTCAAATGAGTTTAGTAATTGTAGTTTTAAATCTTTTTCACTACTTAACCTGAAGCTGTTAGTCATAAATCTTAATCAGCGATTATCATGTAAGACACCGTGGAAGTTTGTATGTTGTACCAATTCATGAGCAAATGTAGCCTTGGTTTTATGGCATTGGTCTCTAGGTTGGGCTACCATGGAGTGCGCAATCCCTGGCCACTATCCGGTTGAAGATAATCAATAGGGAGTAAGTTTTTATGCTTTAATGCCTTAAGTTTCTCAGCGAGCCATCAATCATCAAAAGTAATCTTAGATAATGTCCATTACATCACTTAGATTCTTAGCTATAGGCAGGCTGTTCTCGCTAATTGTCCTTCTTTTCAGGCGTTCAAGTAATGGCCTAGCCCGCTTATTATAGAGTAGCTTTAAGGCCTCAAGCACTACCTTGTCTATGGCATCGTCGCCGGTTAGAAATTGTTGTCGAACAAACATTTCTCTACCACGTCTTTCTAACTCTAATATTCCTAAGCGTTCGAGCCGCTTAAACTCACGAGTATTGACTGTTTTGAAGCTACTTAACTCTCGAAGTTCAGAGTAACTGAGCCATCTTTGCTCTCTCGCTAGGACATAGACATGCGCAATTGTTGACGGGGCTGTGCCTGCGAGGATTAGTACAAGTCGTATCAAGATTTCTAAGGCCCTCTGACTTGGAATAGTTACAACTTCCTTTTTACGCTCGTGCCCATCAGTTCTATCTTTCAAGGTATTAGGGATACTACCTTCAATAATATAATGGTGGCTAGGTTCATGATGAATGCTTTGTATAGCGTTCGTCTGTAACTCGATCATGGACAAGATGTGCTCTAAAAGGGATCGGTCAATGCTTCTTAGTTGAAAGTTCATCTTAGAATAAGCATTTGGCGTATAGCCTAGATGGATTGTTTGGCGTTTTCTCACCTTTACCTTTCTAACATATATACCATCATAGAACAATGCTTCGCCAACGTCTAGCTTAGGTACAACGTCTTCTACTTCTCTAGGATTCAGGGGAAGCAGCTCTTTGTACACACGTAGATCAGCTGGATGCATGACCTTGTGCAACACGTAGTACTCTGCTTGTGATAGAACATCCTTGTCTACCTTCGCACTCCGTTGTGAAACCATTATCAAGCCTAGTCCACGTTTTCTTCCACGCAGTGCTATACGAACTAACACATTCTTTACAGAACTAGAATACCCTTGAGGAATGAATTCATGTGCTTCTTCTATTACAAGAAATAATGGACGTCTATACAACTTTGAGCTTCTCCATACTTCTTCTAAGAAGGCATTGAGATATTCGCTGTAATCATCGACTATGAATTCCGATAAATCTATAACAGCGGGAAGATAGATATCAAGGAGTGCTCTTGCAAGCCGAGATGCCTGCTCGCTATCACTGATATCAAGTGGTATATCAGCCTTCTCATCTGCTGACACTATAAGGGTATCATAATTCTCTCGAAGGGTCCAATATTCTCCGTCGATATCAAGCACTATAACTGGTATCCCTTTCATGAGAAGCTCTTCTATAAATACAGCAGCAGTATTAGTCTTGCCTGAACCTCTTACACCAAGTATTGCAATAGCCTTTCCATAGATATTTTCAAGCCTTATACCATCGTGTTCAACAAATATCCCCAGAACATTACTAGTTATATTGTTTTTGTTCTTTTCCACTAAGCATCCCTCTTACAAGTTCCTCTCCTTTTCTCGTGATATAGTAATTATTAGACTCTATATCTCGTGCTATATATCCCTTCTTATTAACAGCATTATTAAAGTCTCTGCTAAGATTAGCAGGAACCTTCAGTCCAACAGCCCTAAAGTAATCCTTAACCTCCTTAGTTGAGAATTTTTTCTTATTCTCATAGTGCTTCATATAATAAGCAAATACTGTTATCCATTCAGCATTAGACTTAGGCTCATTACTTAACATATTAACGAAATCACTTAGACTAGTCTCTTCTTTATCCTTACTGGCTTTAATGTCTCCTAATGTTTGGCTAAGTTCGGGAACAACCGCAGGAGTAGATGTTTCTAATTTTCTACCTGCATGGGAAGAAACAACACCTATACCACGACTACCATAAAACGTTAAAAGATATCTATAGGTTTCTATGAAGGCATCCTTCTTGTACTCTGTGGGCAAGGTATTCACTATGTCAATAGCTAGAGAGGCTAGTTTCTTCAATCTCTCCGCTATTTCCTTGATTTCGTCTTCTTGCATACTCACTTCCTCCTGTTATTCCCTGTACACTTTCTTTTAGAATTTATTATTCTCTTAGCAATATTCTCGATAAGGGAAGTATTTATTGAATAATAGCCGCGTGCCTTCGGTATAACATATTTTTCCTTAGCAAGCCGTGATAGTTCTGAACGTACGGTATTATAATTTATTCCTAGCTTCTCTGAGAGTTCTTTAACAGACACTGTATCGGTTTCACGCCATCCAATAATACTCATAGCCTTGTAGCCTAAAAGCCCTATGAGTATCTTATCTGCTGCACTGACCTTACACTCACTGAGGAGAGAACCTATAACTAGTTCCTTTGTACTCTCATCTAAGCCTATAAATCCCTCTAGAGCATTCTCCATAAGTTCCTCTACTTTCTTATTCGTGTTTACACGTAGTCGAGCAAACTTTATCTCTTCAAATTCAGCCAAGGTACCACCTCCACACCCCAATATATTTATAAAAATAGTTCTAGAGGGTTATTAATTTTTTAATTGTATCGTGGATGAACTTTCTACCTTTGCTCGTTATCTCATAGCACCCTTTCCTACCACCAACTTTAATTATAAGATTTTCCTTTGCAAGCTCACGAAGTTCACGATAAATGGTCCCCGGCTTAGCCTCTGGAATGGTATTAATAATGTCCTTAGGTGATAGACAACTATTTTTAGATGACATCAGCGTAAGAAGTATAAGGTCTTTGATCTTTAACTCATCCACAAGTGGCACAAGCTTGTCGTCTATGTTCTCTACTACCCTAAGAATGTAAGTAGATATTGAAAATGGGGAGAATATATTCTCAATAACTTCTTCACTAAGGTTACCATATATGCGTAGAAACTCTTCCAGTAACCATGTTGCGGTCTCAATTATATGGCGTGCATCCCATTGCGAGATAGGTGTTTGATTAGCGTGTGCGGCATCCCTACTATTTCTGAGAGTATATATAGAATAGTATGCTACCTCTAACATAATTTTCTTCTCCTTGCCTTTGTTTCCTTTTCCTTTGTGACTAAGGGTACTATTAATTTTGTCGATTGTTGTCTTCACCTTAGAAGATTCAACGGGTACACCCTCGATACTTGATACTATCTTGATAAACTCTTCGACAAACTTTCCAGCATCAACTCCAAGCTTGTCAAACATACCAAGCCTGTAATCATTAATTAACTCAATGTACCGATCGTAAAGATATTTACCTTTATCTGAAGCTACATCCTCTAGCTTATGCCGAAGACTTTCAGGAAAGAGACTTTGACGAATGAGCTTTCTAACTCTGCTAGTACTTGTCTCAGTTTTATCCACTTTCTCCACCTCTTTATAAAATTTATACAAAAGACGTTAGCCGCTTCCCCTCTTCAACAATTTAGTTAGCACTACTGGTTTGGATTAGGCTTTTTCTTAACTCAGAAGCTCCACCAATTAACATCTCTTCCACAAGAGCCTCTCCGCTTCTGGTTATGTAATATTTTTTTTGTCTCTTTATCAAATGCGATATAACCGTGTCTCACGGCATCTTTCAGGTCACGAGAAATATTGGCTGGTATTTTGCGTCCAGTTTGCTTGAAGTATTCTACTATTTCTTTTTTATCAAAAAAGTTATTATTTTCGTAATATTTTATATAATAGGCAAACACTGTAATCCATTCTTTATTAGCCTTAGGTTCTCTCTTTAATTTATTAATAAACTCGGGAAGGGATAATTTATCTATTATCGTCTCACTGGAGGGAGCTTCTCGTGGAGTCACCCTAGGCTGTACATAAATCGATAGTAGGTGTTTATAAGTTTCTATAAATGCGTCTTTCCTGTATTCTTCGGGCACGTTTTTAACAGCTTCACTTGATATATTAATTAATGTTTCTAATAGTTCCTTTAATGCTTCAAAGTTATTTTTCATTTCTTACACCCCTATTCTTATATTTCTCCTTAACTTTATTACTCTTTAAGCTAATTTCTTTTAAATAATCTAGTGCTTTAGATAGGCTATAAATTGTATAAACACCCTTTGATGTTTTCTTCACTATACCTTCTTTGTGTAGCTCAGAAAGTCGTGCTGCAATAGCCTTAGGGTCCTTCCCTAGAATGCTAGCAATCTGCTCAACTGTAGTTGTTGGCTCGGTGCTCTTTACTACTTCCTTACCCTTTAATTCATTTATCTTGTAAGCTAAATAACGTGAAAGAATGACTAGAAATACTTTTTCCTTATCTCCTATGTCTGTTTTTACGATTTCTACGGTACCATCTTGATATACCTGGACAAATTTACTAGCTACTGAAAGAATCTCTTTAACTAACTCAATCTCTCCACTAGTTGTTATAACAAATCTCTCAATTAGATTGTCTAATTCACCCCCAGCTTTATCTATCTCCACTGTGTCACACCCTAGAGTACGCCACATGACATATATTCCTACAGCTTTAATATAGATTATGTATACCAATTACGATTAATAGTACAATGATAGTCTATTGAATCGTATTACTAATTGCTAACTACTATATAGAGTATTAGTGTCTACTAGAGTAACATATCGTGTAGCTACATTTAAAGATTAACATGGCAAACAGAGTTAGATATGTATTACACGTGACATTTTAACATACATGCTGATAAAGAGCGCTATAGCTTAAAATATAGAGGTCAAGTACAGCATCTAGAGTTCAACCCTTAAACACTAATGAAAACTAGGGTCTACACGCTACTATCACGTGGGGTGGTTGAGGGGGTTGAGCGTAGGCGGCCTTCCCTCCTGGATATTGCCAGCTCTTACAGGAGGCTTCTAAGCCCCCGGCCCGGGCTAGGGAGGATATTCCTGTTTATCGGTGCGGATCGGCTAGCATAGGGTATGTGGCTCCCCATGCTCAGCGCCCACCTGTATAGGATTAGATATAGTGAGGAGGTTGTGAGTCTCCTCCTATGCCTACACGGCCTGATAAACACTATCCTGTTACCCCTGTCGGGTAGCCTTGTTGACTGAGTGAATCCTGCCTACGGCCTCATGCTATCCGAGGCGGCTAGGGCCCTCTCGGCACTCCTACTCTCTGACCCCAGCCCGCTGGCCCGTGCTGACGCTGGCATAGTGGTTATGGGCTTCTCCTTCGCCAGCTGGATACCCTCATATAACCTAGTTATAGCCAGGCTCGCTGGGGGCAGGCTGGGGGAGGCTTATTCGCAGGCCAATGTTTATCGTAGCATAGCCTCCGGGGCCATCCCTATATCAGGGGCGCACTAAATGACTACGTGTCCCCCGCCGCCTCATACATGGTGCCAGCCGTAATGCTTACGATACTGGCATTGTATGCACTGCTGCTAGGCAGAGGGCTTGAGGCCCGCGGGCGACAGGTTCCTCCTCCGCCACCCCCACTCCCTACCGCCACTCTCCGTAGCCCGTCTCCGTAGTCTCCCTCTAGGAATACTATATTCTTCATCCTGGACGCCATCAACCCTATCCTGTTGAAGGAGGATGAAGTTGCCCTTACATTGGGTATAGGGTCCTGTAGTCCTGGTGGATATCAACATGGAGTATACCCGGACGGCCCAGCAGGATCTCCTGGGTCCCATTACCATGATGCACGTCAAAGTCTAGCACAGCAACCCTACCCCTCTCAGACAGCAAGACAGCCAGGAGGCGTCAGTATTGACAAGGCAGAAGACCTAGGTAGGAGCATTGAAAGCCGGGCCAGAAACCCCCGCATGGTGCCCCGGAGGCCGACCAGCAATAAACACCAGAGCCTCCGTGGCACGATCCACTGCATACAACACAAACCCAGCCAGGACCTCGTGAGCCTGCTGGGTACCAGGCGACATATAGTATCAGGATCAATAAAGCAGTGGTCCAGAGCAGATTCAAGGTCCTGCCTCAAGTCAAACAAATACTCCTCACTATGAACCCAACCATACAAATCTAATCCAGCAAGTCTGGGAAAGACCCTATTAACCCCCATCCCACAACCCGGAAACCCTGAAGACCTCCCTCAAAATCCTAAGCCTCTCAGGCCTCTCAGGATGATAAACCCCGAGGAGGCTCATATATCATAAAATACATGTGCTAAACCAGATCCAAACCCAACATCATACACCCAATGAGAAGAATAAAACACGCCAAGGGAAAAACATAACCCCCCGGGGAAGGAGGGCCCGTAGCCTAGCCAGGACAAGGGCGCCGGTCTCCGGAGCCGGGAGGCTCCTGGGTTCAAATCCCGGCCGGTCCGCCACCACATACCACAAAACCATCATAAATCTATGAAGAGAATTGCATTAGTTATAGATTCTTTATATATTCACGTCTTATGACTATAAGTAGCCCATGCTTGGATTCTAGCTTTCGTCGGCTAGAAGTTTCGGCAACGATTACAACTCTCCTCAGCGCCTTAGATGTAAACCTTAACGCCTCATATACCGCTTCTACCGTATATATCAAATTCCTCGACAACTTCCCTAGGGTTTCTAGAATACCATAAACAGTTACACGGGTCCCCCTAACAGTTC
This sequence comes from Acidilobaceae archaeon, assembly GCA_027014125.1. Taxonomy (GTDB): domain Archaea; phylum Thermoproteota; class Thermoprotei_A; order Sulfolobales; family Acidilobaceae; genus S012-22. Next base: position 36,635 of record JALWEI010000005.1, read on the forward strand.
GACCTACCACCACGCCCACCAGGTACCACTTCGAGCCATTTGTATCCTGGCAGCAATACCATATTCTAGCCACCATCATAGCAGCCAGTTCCAACTAAAAGAAGATGCAACGCTATAATTCTTAAAGGGTCTTAAACATCAGGATCACCTACAGAATACAGAATAGGCTCCAAGCCTCTAAACGTTTAGTCATAGATGCCGAATTATTTTTTGCAGATGGATATTGAATCTAACGGTGAAACTGTGCAACATATTTAGTAGCTTGGTTCTGCGAGCCGCGGATCCCCGTTGGCCATGGGTATAAGTACTGCCTACTCGATAGGAATTAGGACCGGAAGAAGGCGTGCTGGTGTAGTATGGGTTTCTGGGGGCCCGGGTGTAAGTAAGGTGGGGTGGGGGCTTTCGCCAGTATATTAAAGCTGCATGCTATAGACGTGGTTGCATGGGCTCCCTGGGGGCTTTAACCTGGGAGGGAGTTCCTGGATAAGTATGTAAACGTGTAGGATCCCTTAGGTGGAAGGAGATTGAAGAGCAAGAAAGGTGGCAGGAAGAGGACGAGGACTAGTAGTTTTGGTGTGCAGGGCAGGATAGCGCACGACTCCACCCCGTTCTACTCTAGGCGGCTGTACCGGGAGCTTCCCCTGCCTAGGCCTTCGCCTAAGGACCTTGTGGAGAACCCTGTTCCGGGGGAGTTTCTGGATAGGGTTGTGCTTGGTGATGCGAGGGAGGTGTTGAGGAGGCTACCAGACAATAGTGCGCACCTTATGGTGACCTCGCCGCCCTATAACGTGGGGAAGGAGTACGATGAGGACCTAACGCTGGGGGAGTACCTCGGCTTCATAGAGGAGGTTATGAGGGAGGTCTACCGGGTCCTGGTGTGGGGTGGGCGTGTCTGCTTCAACGTGGCGAACCTGGGGAGGAGGCCTTACATACCCCTCCACGCCTACCTTATAGAGCGCTTCGAGAGGATAGGCTTCCTCCCCAGGGGCGAGATCATCTGGGACAAGGGGGAGGCGGTATCCGGCTCTAGCACGGCCTGGGGCACGTGGATGAGCGCCGTCAACCCTATACTCAGGGACCAGCACGAGTATATCATTGTATTGAGCAAGGGAGACTACAAGAGGAGGAAGGCGCCAGGCAAGAAAGATACTATAACCCGGGACGAGTTCCTGGAGTACACGAGGAGCGTGTGGAGGTTCCCCCCGGAGAGCGCCAGGAGGGTCGGGCACCCGGCACCCTTCCCCGTGGAGCTGCCGTACAGGTGTATACAGCTCTACACCTTCACAGGAGACATAGTCCTAGACCCCTTCGCAGGCTCAGGCACAACCTGCGTCGCAGCAGTGAAGACGGACAGGCACTACATCTGCATAGACACAAACCCAGAGTACACGAGGATAGCCGAGCACAGGATCAGGGAGGCGAGAAGTCACGCCCGCCTATAGGGCGCCTTTTTTGACGCAACCCGTGAGGACTCATGGACTCGTCCGGCACCTGCTGGAGCCCTCCTACGCTAGTTCCATATCCTAGCAAAACTCTTGAGGCTCAAGACCGGGGCCATGTGGATTCTCGACAGTGGTAGCACTGGATGCTTTTTTACTTGTTGTAGAGGTGAAATTTTTAGAGGTGCTTTATTGAAATTTAAGTATCAGTATGGGGGTAGATGTTGTTGTATGGTTATGGCGATAATTAGATGTGTTGTAGTTATGGTATTTGTTATTGTTGCTGCTGTTGGTGGTCTAGTGAGTCATGGTTATGGTGGTGGTTATGTTTTGTTTAGTGATGGTAATGTTACGGTTCAGTATATAGATAATATGGTTGAGTTGTTGGAGCCTGATGTGGTTTTTGAGTATTGTGGTGTTAACTATATTAGTCTTGGTTTTAGTGTTATGCGTGATATAGAGCTTGTGGGGGATGGAGCCAGTGTATTCTCTATGATCAATGATAGCTTAGCTGGGCTTAGGGTTATGGAGGAGGCTAGGAGGAACTTAACGATTGCCCTGGAGGAGTATGCTGGTTATGTTAGGTTTGATGGCAGGCAGCTGCTTGTGGATGTCGATAGGGGGAGGGGTGGCGTCTATTTTGTCGTGGTTGTACTTGATCGGGGTTATGGAGAGGCGGAGGCTAGGCTCATTGCCGAGAGGCTTATACCCCTGCTCAGGGAGTGGGGCATAGAGGATTTGGTCATAATGCGTGGGGAGTCAAATGCTACCTACGAAGAGCTGGAAGGGCTCATTGTGTCCATGAATCATGCGTTGAGGAAGCAACCTCTAGGCTCAGGGGCACCTGAAATCGTGAAGAGGTATAGGAGCATGATGGAGAACGAGGAGGAACCCAGTGATACTGTGTTCCGGGTCTTCTACACAATGGCTATAACCGATACTGGAAGGGTAGACGTGTACATCCACGGGATCAGGCCCACCCAGGGCGAGGCGATTGAGTTCGTTAGGTGGGTTAGGGACGCAGTTGGCTACTGCAACGTTCCGATCCACTTCATCTTCACTGGGGCCAAGCCCCCCACGGCGACCCTCCCCATGGAGGTTAGGAGCCACACTATCACCGTTAGCAAAGCCAGCGCTATGGAGAAGCCGAGCAGGACAAACACTATACCAGATGCGACGCACCGCAATGAAGCGGGAGACACGAGTGACGCCCCTACACGCGGGCCCGCCACCAGCGGGCTAAACGAGGCTAGGAGGAGACCAGTGCAGGTCCTAGCTGTGCTAATGCTCCTACCCTTTATAATGGCGGCGTTTCTGCTAGGCTACTATAGGAATCACTAGGGCCCCGCGGTTTAGGGCTTAGCTTTAAGCGGTTGTACGGAGGCGGGGGGATCCGGTCCCTGGCTTGGGCGTGTGCCTAGCAGCCTCGAGGCCCCGCTCTGGCCCTGTTGCTATCGTGGAATGCGGGGATATTCCTAAAAGGTACTATGTATATATAAATATATGCTTGGGGAGCCCATTGGGGTCAGGCAGGGTTCCTGTATACTCTACCCGACCCTCTATACTAACAACCCTCTTCATACTCTTCGTGGGCCTAATCTCCCTGTGGGGGGCTATCGAGTCGCTGCTCATAACGGGTGAGGAGCTTTTCTACGGCGTGTTCCTAGCTGGGGTGGCCGCCGTGAGTATATATCTAGTGGTTCATGATGTAGTGTCTGGCACCCTGGCCTGGCTCACCGGGAGAAGGCTACGAGACCTACTACGCCTTGAAGGGGGCAAGGTTATCCTATCCCGGCCCGTGAAGCTTGAGCCGGGTAGGCTCCTCATGGGATCAATAAGGGTCTACTCCGCAGGCCGTGTACCTGTAAGGGAGAAGATGGAAGTGGTGAGGTATAGGAGGGGGCCGGGGAGCCCCTTCACCGCTTCCGAGCTAGACCCGGAGTCGGTGCCTCCTGTGGATGGTGTTCTACCAGGTGACTATGCATATAAGGGAAGCCACGCCTTTCCTGTAGAGATTCCTGCATTTAAGATACTGGATCTGGCCAGGCTGGGGGTTTACCCGCTCATAGTTGTGGCTAGGATAGAGGCGCCTCCACTCATGCCTGAGGCGGATAGGCTGGAGGTGGACGACGGCAGGGCTAGGGCCACGTTAACCCTAGCCCCCGACCCTCGGGGTGGGGTGAAGGGGACGCTCACCTTCACTGGGGAGGCGATTGGGGCCAAGGTGGAGGTACGGATCGAAAGGGGTGATGCTAGGGTCGATGCCACGATAGCACGGTTAACCCGGCCGGGGACTGTGGAGATACGGTGGCCCCGCATGGTGGGGGGGACGCGCTTAGCTGCCTTGAGTGTCCACGAGTCGTTCTCTGTTAAAAAGTTCATGAGGTTCCTGGGCCTGGAGGCTGGGGATGCATCTGGTAGCGTCTTCTGGGAGGGTAGGGTGGAGCTGGTCCTGGTGTTGGAGAGGAGGCTCGCGAAGGACCTGAAGAGGGTAACCGCTCTACGGCCCCTCCGTGGCTAGCCTACGGCCCTCTCTTAGTCTTGGGATAGTATATACGCTCCGCCTGGAACGCTTATAAACAGGCGGTATATATTAATTATTGTGATTTAGCAGTGCGACTCCAACCCTTAATGAGGGTGTTGAGGGGTGAGAGCCGCCACCCTCTGGGCTCTTGCCCTCATAGGGCTCCTCCTAGTACCCTCCATACTCCCGACTGTAACACTCCAAGCGCAGGAGAGGAGGTATGTGGTAGTTGCTATGCCATTCTTCCTCCAGGAGAGCCTCGGCTCGGCGCAGGCGGTATTTGTATATGCCTACGAGCACCTAGAGTTCGCCGTGGACCTTAACTACAATGGCAGGGTGGACCCCGGGGAGCCTTACATCAATAAGACGAGGCCCGGCGAGTACCTCTATGCCGCCGTGGGCATCTCAACGATCCATAGGGTAGCGGTAAAGATGGCCCGGGGCCCCTCGCCCCTCTGGCTCCTCGTACCCAGCGACGCCCCAGTATCGGTGGGCCTGCTGGCTGCGGATAGCAGCGGGTACAGGGCCGCTTATAACGCGCCCCCACCTGGGACCAGGCTGCTGGTCCCGGGCTTGCCCGGCAAGCTCTACGTAACCCCTGCAACCCCCGAGGGGGCTAGGGTAACCCTGAGGAATGAGACGGGCAAGCTGGACTACACACTGGCCCCGGGCCAGGTGCTCGTCTTCCCCACCGGGTCTAGCCCTGTGTGGGTTGTTTCCGATAAGCCCGTTTCAGCCGTTCTATACGGAGAGAGGGGTAGGGGGAGGTTCCTCACCGAGATCATACCCTTGGACCCCGCTTACGCACTCTACGACTTCGCCCTCCCGCTATATACAGACAGGATCTCCCGGTACCTAGAGGGGTTCACAGTCTACACTATACTAGTCGAGGCTGATGGGGATGATGCGGGTAACTATACCTGGCTCCTCACCAGGAAGCCAGCCTCGTACAGGGACTACATGGACTCGCCCGGGATAGCATACATAGTGGCGGTAAACGATAAGGATGGTATCGCAGTCACGCCGATCTACAACCTAGCCGGCTGGTCTAGCTGGGGCTTCCAATCCACGACCACAGGCCTGGTAGCATATACCTCCTGGTGGCAGTCGCCCGAGGAGAATGCGGGCGTCATCTACGTTCCAGCCATCACGACCCCCGGCAGGGCCCCATGGCTGGCGCTCTCCCAGGAGAGCAGCCGCGGGTACGATGTCCTCGTTGATATGACCAACACCAGCGCCCCTCTGGTATTGATCCCTGCCAGAAGCGCCAAGACTAGGATGCTTGGTATAATGGACTCGGTAGTCCCAGTACTATACTATAGGAACATGCCCGACTCGCGAGGAGGGGACTTCATACTAAGAACAATGTGGCACCCGCTAACCCCCCAACAGGCAAGCCAAGCCATAGACATGGCCCTCCACGACCCCACAGGCGCATACTATAATAAGACCACGACCCCCTTCCAAGAAGGCATAGCCATCCCGTTGAAGCCGGTCGTAAGGGATGGCAGTATACAGGTATCAGTCGAGGGCGTGAAACACATACGAGGGGCGTCAGTACTAGCACTAGTAGACTCCGCGCTCAAGCCGGTGAGCGTAGAGGCGAGCACCAGCCTGAGCGCCAGCCTAGAGGCGAGCCTAGACCACAGGACCAACGGGTTCCTAGCCATATACTACGCCTGGACCCTCGAGGATAACGTGATCTACGCCTACAGGCCCACAGGCTTCCCCATACCAGCAGACCACGTAGACCCCAAGGCCAACACACGTGCAGCCCCCACACTAGCCACACCAGGAGGGGGTGCAGAGCTCCTAAACCCAGGACCCAAGGTACTATCGGCTGGCGGCAGATACTACCACAAGGAGTTCGCCTACACCCACCTCTACGACATAAAGTACCACCTAAGATGGACCCTCGGGGTGGACAGCGAGACGCTACAAACACTACTAGGCAGCCTAACCAAGCAACAAGGAGAGGAGGCAACCACGACAACCCAGCAGCCAGTAACAACAACCCCCGCCCAGGAGGCAACCACGAGCCCCCAAGAGGAGACGACGAGAACCCAGGAGGAGATGGCAGGGCCAAGGGAAACCACTACACAAGCCACACCTACAACAGGCCAAGCAACCGCAGAAGAGGAGACGGGTACGGAGACAGGAGGAGAGGAGGCTGGAGGATCCATACTCAAGGCCGGGGATACGATAACCTACGAGATCACGATAGGAGGCACGGGGCCAGAGGGAGAGGGCAACTGGAACGGCATACTTGCCCTGAAAGCGCTAGGCGCAGACTCTGTTAAGCCAGTGAAGAACACACTACCAGAGGAGGCTAGAGCCCTAGCAACAAGCCTGGCCGACGTGTCAGACCTCTTCCAGCTAGCCGGGATGCCGCCGCTCTACTACTCCTTCTACCCACACAACCCCTCCAGCGCCTGGGACGAGGGCGTCAGGTGCCCCCTGCTACTGCAAGACGGCATGGTGGATAAGGAGGTGGAGGGTGCAATAGACTATCTAGGCCTTGACGGCAGCTACACATGCAAGTACACCAAAGGAGTACTAGTCCAATTAGACTTCAACGCCAAGGGCGAGATAAGAGGCCAGGAGACCAGGATAAACGCGGAGATAAGACTAGTCAATACAACCATAGAGGGCCTCCAGCCAAGTAGCCTAGGAGGCCCCATAAATAATAACATTGCGGTAGCGGGGCTAGCAGCAGCTATACTCATAGCCCTAGTGTTCATAGTACGCCGCAGGCGGTGAAAGCGGCTAAGCCACCCGAACCCGATCATCAACATCGGTCCAAGCCCTTATTTCCCGCCCTAAAGGGCTCTTTAGGGCACCTCAGCCCCTAAGGCCCTCTCTGCATCCTAACTCTAATGTCTAGGCCTCCAGGCCCAGTTATGCAGGCTAGGGGCGCCATGGCCATGCCTAGTAGGAGGCTAGCGACTACAAGTGCTTGGGGCCCGTTGCCCAGCCTCAGTGCTAGGTATAGGGCCATGAGTATCGGGATGCTTGTCCCGAGCGGAAGCACCGTAAGGGTATAGGAGGCCCCTAGCATGAGGGCAACCGCTATCGTGAAGGGCTCCGGCGTTGCGCCGAGAATGAGGGAGACGGGGATGCTGACGATGGCCGACGCTACCCCGGCTCCAAGGGCGAGGAGAGCCACCATTAGTGGGCATGACAGCGAGCTGCTGGCATACTCGAGGAAGCCCCTGCTCCTAGCCGCTATGGTATAGAGCGTGATAGCGACGGCTAGGCCAGAGTAGACGGCTGGGATCAGCCAGCCGCCCTCGCCGATGCCTGATAGCCTGGCTAGGAAGAGGGCGCCGCCCAAGGCTACGCCGTGAATCCGTGGGCTCCTAAGGAGCCTTATGGCGGAGACAGCCACCAGCCTCTCAGGCCTCAGGGGCACCTGAGCTCACCCCCACCCGTGACAGGGCAGTCTAGGTAGCGAGCCCCAGCCTCGGCCAGCAGGCTTAGGACACGGGGCGCCGCCCCTGCTAGGGCCCCACTAGCAGGCGTCTCCGCTCCTCGTCTAGGCCTGAGAAGGGCTCGTCGAGTAGCATTACACGAGCCCGGCTTAGGGATGGTGCCAGGAGGCCTGCAAGCCTCCTCCACCCCCTACTCAGGTTATCCATGCTAAGCCAAGGCCTGCCAGCTAGTACCATTCCCTCACAAGCAAGCCATGCATGTGTATCTCATCAGGCGGGGCATAGAATCTCGGCTTGGCAGACCATATACTCCCCCTAAACCTCCCCCGGGGCCGAGCCCGGCAAGACGGCGGAGCAGGAGGGTCTTCCCGGCGCCATTAGGTCCGTGGATCACCGCAACCACGCCGCAGGGCAGGGAGAGGCTTAGCCGTAGAAGGGGGGCCTTGAGCCCGGGGGCCTCAAGCACTCCATTGGCTGTGGCGCAAAGCCTCACCCTGGCCCCACCGGTACAATAACATTATGGGTAATGTTGAGGGAATAAATGTCAACGATGGACCCGACGTATAGAGAGGCGCGGGGGTGTGCTACGAGCCCGTGTAATCCAGCTCTATTAAGGTATTAAGGGTGGGCAGGATACCCTCGGGGTGTCTTGAGGAGGGTTGTAGGCTTGCCTGAGTGGTTCGAGGTCTTCTTTGATAGGTTCTACTATGAGACTTACAGCGTGTTTCAGGGTGAGGAGAGGAATGAGGCTGAGGCCCGGTTCATAGTAGATGCCCTAGGCATAAAGCCTGGGATGAGGGTGCTCGACGTTGCCTGCGGCTATGCCAGGCACGCCGTCTACCTAGCCCGCTGGGGGCTGGACGTGGTATGCTACGACCTTAGCCCCTACCTCCTAGAGAAGGCCAGGGAGAGGATACGGGAGTTCAACGTAGAGGACAAGGTCGAGGTTGTCAGGGGAGATATGAGGAGCCTCCCCTACAGAGGGGAGTTCGACGCAGCCTACCTCTTCTACACGAGCTTCGGCTTCTTCAGCGACGAGGATAACATGCGCGTGCTCCAGAGCCTACACAACTCCCTCCGGCCCGGCGGGAGGCTGCTCATAGACCAGTCCAACACTCTACGCCTCATAAGGGACGCGGTTGAGCACAGGGGCTCCTGGAGGATATGGTACGAGGCAGGCCCCTACATAGTCCTGGAGGAGTCGAGGCTAGACCCCCTCGAGGGCAGGCTGCATGTGGTCCGCGACTACCTAGACAAGGAAACCGGGCGCCGCCAGGGCCAGGCCTGGTTCACGCTGAGGGCCTACACACCCTGGGAGCTGACCAACCTCATAGACAGGGCAGGCATGAGAGTGGAGAAGGTGCTGGGTTCCCGGCGGGGAGAGGAGTACCAGGCAGATAGCCCCCGCATAATAGTAATCGCTAGGAAGCAATGATAGGAGCTCCTGGCCTCGGGAAACATGGATCCGATGCCCCCCTTAATTATATTCTTAACTAACACAAAATATTAATAAAATATCTATTGAGTATATTGTTAGTTTAAATATTTGCAGGCTTTTAATTTAACATTAAATGGGAGACATCTTGTCTAGGATACGTGACAGGAGTCGAAGAAGTTATAGAAAGAAACACGCTATAAACATAGATTCTTTCATTGAGGATATCGGAAGCGACGCTGTAAATATTCTTATCAATTCCGTCAGAGAGATGGACTATAATCTAGCGCCTTACGCAGTATTAGCAATCATTGCATCTATACTCCCCGAGGCACTTGCGATATCATTTCTTAGCAAGCTTTTAGGCGCATCTATGGCCAAAACCGTTATTAGTATAGTTAGTAGATTCAGGCAGAAGAATGAACGTGATCTTAATGAGCTAGCATCGAAGCTTCGCATAGAACTGGGTTTAACCAGCGAGGAAGAGGAGAAGTTATTAGATAAGCTGGAGTCGTTTGACTATAATAAATATGTCGAGACCCTGGGGAAGGAGAATACCGCTATTATACTCGCACTTGCGCCTGTATTAAAGGAGCTTAAGGCCAAGCTTAAGACTGTTGAAGGCAAGGTAGAGAGGCTCGAGCTTTTACTCTCCGTTAGGTATGAACGGGATCTCGAGAGCCTTGGCGTGTATCTCGGCCTTCAGCCGAGAATCCTAGCTAAAGGTGTGGTTAGGTATGAGAGGTTGGAGAAACTTGCGGCCAGGATAGTGGAGGATGTGAAGCGTGGCATGACTGTTATAGTAGCTGGGCCTCCCGGTATAGGGAAGACGGTCCTACTCTACCTTGCCACCCAGAAATTGGTTAATGAAGGGTGGAAGGCGGCGATAACCTCGCTTACGAACCCCACCGGGCTCGAGCCGAATTCATTCATACTCGTTCCAGAGCTGAATAGGGAGTACAAGTGGCTTCTAGCAAGGACCTCAATAGCTGCTCTCTCTAGTGCTAGGAGCCACGATTTGAGGAACCTGCTATCGGGCTCCGGGGAGGAGAGAAGGCTGGTCTGGATGCGCTGGGACTCCTACCTTGCCAGGGAATCTACCCCGAGTTGGAGCCGTGTCATTGTTGTCGAGCTCACTTCCAGCTTGTATGATAAGAGTCATCTTATGGCGATAGCCCGCCAGACGTTCGAGTATATCACTGGAAGGATCCCGGGTGAAGAGGTCTTGTCGGTTATCGAGGAGGCATTGGGTGTGGTAGAGCCTACGCCCTTGTGCGCGGCTTTAATAGGCGAGAGGGTCGCGAAGGGGGTTAGCCCTACACGTGCCACCAGGTCCAGGGTTCAATGTCTAGAGTATATCACCGATATTCTGGCTCATAGTAGCGATGAGGAGCTACTGGGGCTAGCCATAGTAAGCTATGCGGCTAACCATTCGATACACGAGCTGCTCTTGAAGAGGATCGCCTCTGCTATCAACGCGGATTTCAGGAGTATAGTAACGTTCTTGGAGAGGAGGATAGGAGGAGAGTATATGGCGCCGCACCCCTTATGGCTCGACTCCATACAGAGGCTGCTGGATAAGCGCCCGAGCCTACAAGTCCTGGTAGGGGAGGCGTTATCTCGCGTGCAGGAAGCCTTCGCGGATGTGCTAGCAAAGCTCGAAAAATCGCCTGTAAGCGTGAGGGAGGCAGTTATATCATCGACGGTAGAGAATTTTCCCCAGAAAGCGCTGGAGACGGCGTACAAGTGGAGGGACCTAGGCTTAGATACGGCTAGCCTAATACTTATCGGGGAGGCGACGGCGCGTCTCCTCAAGCCAGAATTGCTGAACGAGTTTATCGCGAACACCGGGTTAGACCTCCGCGACATAGATCCGGGTGTAGCGCCTAGGCTATGGCTCTATTACTATGAGAAACAGGCGGGCAAGGAGGGTTACGGCGAAGCTAGGTGCGATGGAGAATACACTAGAGCCAGGGTTCTCTACAGGCTCGGCGCAATAAACGAGGCTCTTGAAACGGTTAATCACATACTAACGCTAGAGGGCGAATGCACGCCGGGGACCATAGCAAGAGCCCTGCTTTTGAAGGGGATAATACTACAGTCGGTGAACAAGCCCGCGGAGGCCGTAGAGGCCCTGAGGAATGTTGTTAAAGTAATTAGCAAGGATGATCCTAGAGGGCTGGTTGCTGCAAGGGCCCTCATGTACCTTGGCAGGGCATTGCATGCCCTTGGCAGGTATAGAGAAGCGCTAGAAACCTACATAGAGGCCGAAGAGGTGTTCAGGGACGCTAGCGCTTATGAGAGTCGGGAGATGTATGATGCTGCATGGCTCCATGTCTATAAGGGCAGCGCGCTTCTCTGGCTAGCCCGCTACGAGGAGGCGTTGCGGGAATTCGAAATAGCGGAGGATAAGTTCCGAAGGCTCCAAATGATCATAGCCCATGGCACTGTTGATCCTGCTAGACGGGGTAGAGAGCATCTAGAGTCGTTTGGCGTAACTACTGGAGGTGGAGGGCCGGAGATCGAGTCAAAACTCGCAATTGCATTGATGAATAAGGCTTTAGTACTCATTAGCATTGGTGAATACCTGGAAGCGATAAAAACGATTGAGGATGCTGAGGACATAGCAAACAGTATAGTTAATGTTCAAAGACTTAGAGAACATATAGTGAAACTAGTGCTTATCCTAATGTATAAAGCATATATCTACTGGAGAACGTGGAAAGCTGGCATTAAAAGTATAGACATATATCTAGCACAGGAAATCGCCGAGGACTCGGTAAATTACTACCAGAAATTAATAACGGAAGGAAGAGTAGATCAGCTGCAAGGATACGCTAGAGCGCTCCTAGTAGCCGGGCTCATATCCAAGGACCTCGGCGACATAGAAAAGGCGTCCTATTACTTTAAGAAGACTATTGATACGGTTCGCGGTCTTATAGAAAACCGGATATACTGGATGTTGGAGTTGGGCATTATAGCGGCATATCACCTGGGCTCATATAGTGAATTATGCTACTTTTATTCATTGGCTGTTAAGGAAAGTATAAATATGGAGTTTTTTGTGCCTAGAGAGATTATTAGTAAATGCAGTGATGTATGTAGTAATCTAATATGATATGCTGTTGTGGCGTAAATTGGGTTGATAAAGATGCGGCTGGGCGCTCTTGGCTGCGTCTTGCTGTTGTTCTCCTAGTGGTTTGGGGTTTCTCTAGGCCCTTATTCTGTTTGGGGCTTTGCTCGTCTTAGGGTTGCCGTGTAGAGTATTATCAGTATGCCGGCTGTTAGGGTGTAGATGCTCGTGGTTCCCGGCTCTTGGGTGGTGTGTGCTGTTCCTCCTACTAGTGGTGGGCATAGCCTGTATGTTTCTACCGTTATGTTTGTGTAGGATAGTGGTTGTGGTGTTGGTGTTGTGGTGTATGCGAGTATTGTGGGTGTTATTGGGGTTATGGGTGGCGTGTATGGTGCAGTTGTTAGGGTGGTGTTCCTTATTAGGGGGCAGCTTATCATGCCCCCGTCGCTGCTTAGCCTTAGTATGATCACGTCGTCCCACGCGTCTGGTGTGCCGTATCCCCCTATGGCGTAGACGTTTCCTGCCTGGTCTACGTAGGTCCTGTAGGCCCAGTCGTCGTTAACGGAGCCTATGATCCTGTGCCATGCCAGTCTGCCGTCTGCTAGCCTTACCTTGGCTACCAGGGTGTCGTTCCCGTACCTGTCGGGCTCTGGCTGCGCCCAGCCTGAGACGTATACGTGCTCCCCATCGGTGTGTACTCCGAAGAGCCTGTCTGTGCCGTTGCTTCTGAGGAGGAGGCCCCAGTTTAGGGTGCCGTTGTCCTGTATGGAGATTATCGCGGCGTCCTCTCCCCCGAGGTCGTCGGTTACGCCGACGAGGATTATCTGGCCGTCCTCCACTGTCACCCCGTAGTATTTGTCGCCCCTGGAGTCTCCGACCTTGTAGGCGTACTCTATCGTATTGCCTGTTAGGTTGTATCCTAGTACGAAGCCTGGGTTGGTGTATCCGTAGCCAGCGATTACTGCCGTGTCGCCTTCTATGTGTAGGGAGAACGTTATGGGGTAGTAGTAGGGCGCCCCTAGGTCTATGCCCACGCTGGAGATCACGGTCCCATTCCTGTCTAGCACAACGATCCATTGTATAGCCTTGTACCTTGACAGGTCGTAGAAGAACCCTACCGCAACTATATTGTTGCCGTGGAGGTCGACGCTGGTCAAGCCGATGGAGTAGACGGGCACTCCGGGGCTAAGGTACTCGTAGTACACCGGGGTACCATTGGCGGCTATCCTAGCCACAACCGCCTCCCTGTAGTCCCCAGTAGACCCAACCACGACGATGCTGCCATCAGGCAGCAGGGCGGAGTCGTAGAATATAGCGGGCTTGGGCGGGGTGTACAGCATGGATAGGGCTAGCCGCCCCTCTGGAGTGATGCGGGTGACCCACAGGCTCCCATCGTACCTCTGGAGGTGGGGCTGGCCGAATGACTGGGTTGTAGCCGCTACTATGAAGCCTCCTCCTGGCAGGGGCTCCATGGTCCAGGGATAGTCGTAGCTGTCGCCCCCGTATACCAGGTCCTGGAATGTAGTCTGGTACAAGGCTGCCCTGGCCGGGGAAACGGCTGGCGAAATACCTAGTATTATAATTAACATAATTAATAACACGTGGGTATATATTTTCATGTTTACACCACATACACCCTGCACCCTTCCGGGTTATTAACTATACCCGATCGCATCCTAGTACAAAACGGGCAATGGAACCTGGCTGAGGGGTCTACCCAGCGTAGCAGGGCCTGGGGGCCTGGCTCATACTAGTATAGGTTTAAATACGATATCCAGCCCCTGTGATACCCTTGGTGACTCGGCTTATTAAGGAAAAATCGTTTACCTATATCGTGCTAGTAGCTGCTGCCGCCCTGGCTCTCCTAATACTAGCTGGGCCAGTGGGCCACCCTGGTGTGGATCGCCCCTCTGCCCCCCATCATCTGTTCCCTACTTACCTACACTTCAGCGTGATCAATCTCTCAAGGCTGGGAGGGCTGGAGGAGGGGTGGGGAAGCCCGTATATTCTATCCCACGATTTCAACCTTCAGGGGCTAGAGGGCTGGAGAGCCAGGCTAGGCAGCTACGAGCTCTCCCCTGTACCCGGTTACTTGGAGGTCGAGTACCTTACCCCTGTACATCATGTGCACATTGATGGCCAGTATAGTGCTGGTGCAGCCCTTCTACTACACGCCAACAAGTCTACCGTCATGCTGGTGAGGGCCCTGGATACGCCTCCCAGTAGCATGGAGGGGGTGAGGGCTGCGAGCTATGCCCTTGCATCCAGGCCTGACTGCCGGGGCGAGGTTACAGTGCATGCTGGCCTCTACTACGTGGGCCGCGGGCTGGGTGCTGTGTCTAGTACTGGGGGCTTAACTTACGACTCGATCCTACCCTACATCATCGGCAACGGGTCTAACTGGATCCTCTCCGGGCCGACGGGCCTGCTCGAGATCTACAGCCCCACTGGGGACCTCGTGGTCAGGAGCGTTGAGGCCTACAAGGCGCCCCCTGGCACATACCTGGTCGGCGGGGAGCCGTATAGGGCTGTGGGGGAGGCTGTAGGGGTGGTGGCTAGGCAGGAAAACGGTGGAGCCCAATCCTACCCTGCTGGGGAGCTTGATGGCCTCCCAGTGGCGGTGGTGCCTGGGAACCCCCTCATAGTGTCTCCCGTCAAGCCGGTTAGGGGTGCGCTCCTCCTCGACCTTGCCCCAGGGTTCTCCCGGCTACCCGGCCTGTTAGAGATGTATAGGCTGGAGGACGGCTCGTGGGTAAGGGTTGGCGCGGCCAGGGTTGTCCCGGCTAGTGGTAGGATAGGGTTTCATGTAGACGCTGGTCCTGGCAGCGTGTTTATGCTCAAGTCTACAGTGACGGTTAGGATCGACAGGTTGTTCTTCTCCCAGGTCGAGCGGGTGGACCCCAGCTCGCTTGGGGCTATAGGCAACGTCTCTGTAGCGGAGATCCCGGGTGGGGTTAGAGCCTCCTACGACCCTGGAGGGTATGACGGGCCTGTGCTGTTCAGGGTTGAGGCATGGGTGGGGGGTGGCCCCGTGCTGTAT
>JALWEI010000006.1 GCA_027014125.1 Acidilobaceae archaeon
GCCTTGACCCTTGTTACTGGGGTTTGGGTTTGGAGTAGGTGGAGTGTGTAGACCGAGTCCTTGCCTCCGGTGAATAGGAGTGCTCCCGTTGCCTCTTCTGCCTTCATCGCTGCTCCCGGGGGGAGGGGCCCGGTTATATGTCTAGTATTGTCTTTCCTTTTACTGTTGTTGATGCTTGTCTGCATGTCTCTTCGACTAGTGCTAGTGATAGGGGGGCTATGGGTATTCTGCCCGAGTCTGTTAGGTTGGGTGGTTTCACGACTTCCTTGGCCGCCTTCTCTAGGATGTTGTATAGGATCCTTTCTGCTAGTAGTTTGACTAGTAGGAGTCTCCTTGATTCTATGCTTCTCTCGAACCTCCCCGTTTCCTTGGCGTACTTGTAGTGGTCTTCCACGGCGTTTACTAGGTCTTCTATGCCTTGCCCCATTATTGCGCTTACCCTGACGAGTCTGGGGGTCCAGCCCTCCTCCTGTTCTCCTATATCGCCCTTCTCTAGGGCGAATTTGAGGTACTCGTATGTCTTCTGCGCCTCTGGCTTGTCTGACTTGTTGAGCACGTATATGTCTCCTATCTCCATTACTCCTGCCTTGAGGGCTTGTATATCGTCCCCCGCGCCTGGCATTGTGACGACTAGTATGGTGTGGGCTGCGTGCATTATATCGACCTCTGCCTGTCCGACCCCCACGGTTTCCAGTATGATCTTGTCGAAGCCGAAGGCGTCGAACGCCTCTATCATGGCTAGGGCTGCTAGGCTCAGGCCGCCCTTGAGGCCCCGCGTTGATAGGCTCCTTATGAAGACCCCGGGGTCGGTGGCGTGCTCCTGCATCCTCAGCCTGTCCCCCATGAGGGCCCCCTGGGTTATGGGGCTGCTGGGGTCTATGGCTATCACCGCCACCTTGTAGCCCCTCCTCCTGAGGCCGCCGATCAGCTTTGAGACCAGTGTGCTCTTCCCGGCGCCGGGTATGCCCGTGACTCCTATGACGTGCGCCCTCCCGGCTTGGGATGCCATCTCTTCTAGTATCCACATCGACTCCTGGCCGGGCTTCTCTAGGAGTGTGAGGAGCCTGCCCATGGCCCTTAGGTTCCCCTTGCGGGCGAGCTCTATGAGCCTCCTTGCCTTCTCCCTCTCCACCACGTGGCACCCCTCCCTGGATAGGGTGTCCAGCGCCTGGCTCTATATAGGTGGGGTATATGCCTATAGGAGGGTCTCCGCCTCGCGGGCCCTCTTCTCCTCAGCCAGCCTCCTCACCACCTCGATTATGTAGCGTAGGCTCGTCCCGGGTAGGAAGACCTCTCTTATCCCCATCCTCTTTAGGGGCTCTATGTCGGGTATCGGTATCGTTCCACCCAGCACGACTGGTATATCCTCTGCCCCGTACTCCCTGAGCTTCTCCATAAGCTTCTCCATGTGGTGCATGTGGGCGCCGCTGAGTATGCTGACCCCGATCACGTCCACGTCCTCCTGTATAGCAGCTAGGGCGACCTGCTCGGGGCTCTGCCTTATCCCCGTGTAGACGACCTCGAACCCCGCGTCCTTGAGGGCCCTCGCTATCACCTTTGCACCGCGGTCGTGCCCGTCTATACCGAGCTTCGCTACGAGGACCTTGATCCTCCTAGTAGATTGGGGGCTCGACATAGACACCGTACACCTCCTTGAGCGTCCCCATCACCTCGCCTAGGGTTGCCTTCGCCTTTACTGCCTGTAGTATGTATGGGACCACGTTGTCCCCCCTCTCAGCCGCCCTCCTGAGCTCGTCTAGGCTCCTCCTCCACCTTGCCTGGTCCCTCTCCGCCCTCACCCTCTTGACTCTCTCCTTCATCCTAGCCTCTATGCCGGGCTGGTCGAATTCTAGTAGGGGCACGTTCCTGATCTCGTCGATCTCCTCCTGCTCGAATATGTTGACCCCTACTATGAAGCGCTTGCCCTCCTCCACCTCCCTCTGGAACCTGTAGCTGGCCTCCGTGACCTCCCTCTGGGGGAACCCCTTCTTCACCGCCTCCAACATGCCACCCATCCTCTCTATCCTCTCTATGTACCTCCACGCCCTCTCCTCTATCTCATCGGTGAGCCACTCTACGAAGTAGCTCCCTGCTAGGGGGTCGACTGTATCAGCAACCCCTGTCTCGTAGGCTATGATCTGCTGTGTCCTGAGGGCTATCATTGCAGCCAGCTCGCTGGGGACCCTGAAGGGCTCGTCGAAGCCGTTGGTGTGGAGGCTCTGTGTGCCCCCTAGCACTGCCGCCAGGGCCTCTATGGCTGTCCTGACTATATTGTTGTATGGCTGCTGCGCGGTGAGGCTGACCCCTGCTGTCTGGGTGTGGAACCTCAGCCATAGGCTCCTCCTCTTCTTGGCCCCGAACCACTCCTTCATTATCTTGGCCCACATCCTCCTGGCGGCCCTGAACTTCGCTATCTCCTCGAAGAAGTTTATGTGGGAGTCGAAGAAGAAGCTGAGCCTGGGGGCGAAGGTGTCCACGTCCATGCCGCGGGCGATCAGCTGCCTCACGTACTCTATCCCATCGGCCAGTGTGAATGCTAGCTCCTGCACGGCTGTGCTGCCGGCCTCCCTTATGTGGTAGCCTGATATGCTTATCGGGTTCCACTTGGGGGTGTTCTTTATGCTCCACTCGATCAGGTCCATCGCAACCTTAACAGCCGGCTCCGGGGGGAAGACGTAGCTCTTCTGGGCTATGAACTCCTTGAGGGGGTCGTTCTGCGTGGTGCCCCCTATCTTGGTGTATGGCACGCCCTGCTTCTCAGCCACCGCGACGTAGAAGGAGTAGAGCACCGGTGCCGGGGGGTTTATGGTCATGTTTGTGGTTACCTCCCCCAGGTTTATGTCCCTGAATATGATCTCCATGTCAACCACTGTGGGCACGCTTACCCCGACTATACCGACCTCCCCCTCGGCCATGGGGTCGTCAGGGTCTATGCCGATCAGTGTTGGATAGTCGAAGGCGAGGCTGAGCCCGGTCTCACCATGCTTTATGAGGAACTTGAGCCTCTCATTTGTCTCCTCTGGCCCGCCGTAGCCGGAGAACATCCTCATGGTCCATATCCTTGCCCTGTACATGGTTGCGTGTATCCCCCTGGTGAAGGGGTACTCGCCGGGGAGGCCTAGCTTCTCCATGTAGTCGTGGTCCTTGAGGTCGAGTGGCGTGTAGAGCCTCTTCACCGGTATGCCGCTTAGTGTCGTGAACTCGCTCATCCTCTCAGGCAGCTTCTTGAGCCACTCGGGGACTACCTCCTCCTCCCAGCGCCTATACCTCTCCTCCAGCTCCCTCAGGGCGTCCTCCGAGTATATCCTAGGCAAGGAGCATGCACCCCATAATACCTGCCCACATAGGGCCGGGTGGACACCTTATTACCTCACGGTAGCACGTATACGGGTTAATATTAATATAATTAACATTATGCGCTGGTAAGTGCCTATAGGCCTGGACGGGGTGTCCAGCGTGGTTAAACTCTTCTCCGAGGCCCTTGGAAGGGAGGTCGAGGTCCCCGACGAGCCGGAGAGGATAGTGAGCCTCTCCCCCGCGATCACGGAGATACTCTACAGGATAGGCCTGGAGGACAGGATAGTGGGGGTCAGCTTCTACTGCAACAAGCCCCCGAGGGCTAGGGAGAAGCCCCGGGTGGGGAGCTACTATAAGGTCCTCTACGATAAGATAGAGGAGCTGGAGCCCGACCTGGTCCTCACGACAACCGGGGCGCAGAGGAAGGTTCTGGAGGAGCTCGCATCCCGCTTCACCGTATACCCGGTCCCCCTCCCCGTCACGATCCACGGGATAATAGACGAGATCAAGATTGTCGGGATAATAACGGGGAGGATCAGGGAGGCCCGCAGGCTGGCGGGAGAGGCAGCCAGGATCCTGGGCAAGCTAGAGGGCAAGCTGGCCGGGGTTAGGCTATACTACGAGATATTCCTAGGCGGCCCCGTCAGCGCTGGGGCCCACAGCTACATAGAGGACCTATTCAGCCACCTGGGAGCTGAGACCCCATTCTCCAACACAAGGACCACGTGGGTCATAAACCCGAGCCCGGAGGCGGTGAAGGCCTTCAACCCCCAGGTGATACTATACGAGAGGAGCCCCTACGCAGAGTTGACCAGGGAGAAGATAGCGAGGAGCCTGGAGGAGAGGGGGCTAGCTGGGCTTGAAGCCCTCAGGGAGGGGAGGCTGATAGTGCTGGAGCCCGACACACTGGCCCACTACGGCCCCAGCATATTCGAAGACACGCAGAGGATAGTGCAGGAGGTCAGGAGGCTACTCTCCTAGCCACCACCCATACCAGCCTTGCAGCCAGGCCCCGGGCCCAGGGGCTAACCGCTAGGAGCAAGAGGCCATACACGGTGGCTGAGACTGCTAGGTGGGCCCCCAGGAGTACCCCGTCCTCCAGCGGCTCCACGACTATGATACCCCCGGCCCCCGAGGCCTTGAGGTAGGCCAGGGCTCCCAGCCCGGCTAGGATGGCCTCCATCAGGCTGCGCCAGGGGAACCTGAAGCCTGCCCGCCTCAGTATGAGGTGGTACCTTAGGGCAGCTGCGAGCCTCGCCAGGGCGATCACAGTCATATATAGCGTGGCGGCCTTCCATGGGCTCCCTGCTATGGTGGAGGCGGCGGCCCCGAGCACCATGCCCAGGAGGAGTACTATTATCTCCCAGGTGACAAGCCTGTAGAGCCTCCTATACCCCTCTCCCGTGAGCCTCGTGGAGCCTTGTATGTACACCCTGTAGCTGAAGGATAGCCCGGCTATGAAGGAGTAGATGGCCCCCGCAATTAGGACTAGGTGCCCGTCGATGTAGACTGGGTTGAAGAAGCTCGCTATAGGCCTGGAGGCCCCAGCGATCAGGGCTAGGAGGAGGCCTAGGAAGGCTAGGTATATCCTGATCGTCTCCTCTAGCCCCCACAGGCCTCCTCCCCTGAGGGAGCTGGCGTAGAGGCCGGGCACCATAGAGTGGCCCATCCTTGTCATGGGCCCTGCTATGGAGAGGGCCATGTTAAGGTACGCTACCGGCCTTATCAGCCCCGTCACCCAGGTGTACACGGGCCTAACCAGGTTCTCCGAGGCGGTCACCATGAGTATGGATATGGGGAGGCGCCACCTCCTGAGCCAGCCAATGGCCATGTCCCTGCTGAACCCTAGGCCGGAGACTGGGAGCCTTGAGTATACAGCAGTGGAGGATGCTAGGAGCGCGAGGCTGGCGATATCGAGGCTGGCAACCGCGCCTCTCAGCCCCCAGCCCATCCAGGCTACGAGCACGAGCGCGGCCCCGAGCTTGGCAGCCTCGTGCACTAGGAGGAGGGGGCCTAGGAGCTCGGGGCGTGTGACACCTATGATCCCGCTACTCATGTACCTGGCTATAACGTACATGGCGACAGCGGGGGCTGCCAGGAGGCCTACCCGGGGGTTCAGGCCTGCCGCCTGTAGCGTTGTCCACGCTACTAGGGAGTATATGAGGGCTGCTATGGGCGCGGCTGCTATGGAGAGGAGTAGCCCGGTGCCCGCCGCCTTCTTGGCCTCGGGGCCCGTTGTCTCCCCGACGGTGCGTTGGGCCCACCAGTGCCATATGTGGGAGAGTAGGGGTATGGCCTGGTAGAGTGAGAGTATTATGCCTAGGGCTGCGAAGCCCTCTACGCCTAGCCTCCTGGCGACTGTTATTATGAAGAGGAGTGAGAAGCCTATCCTGGCTATGGCTGAGGCTAGGTTTGCCAGGGCTGCTAGGCGTAGCCTTACTCCTGTCAATCCTCTCCGCCGCCCAGCTCCTCTGGCTCGGGCCTGGGGCTTGTTATCAGTGTGTATCCTATCCATGATAGTAGTCCGAATATTGTTGCCAGTGCTATTAGACCCATTACTTTTAGTGTGAATATGTCTATCGGGTCTCCCATGACCGTTATTGGGGGTGGGGTGAATACTAGGTAGATGTATGCCAGCATCACTACTATCGATATTGTTATCATGACTGCCCCTGCTGCCCTGTCGTCCATCGACAGCACCGGGGCTATAGTGCGTACTTGGCCGTGTATTATAGGTAGCCCTCTATCCGTATGTCCCTGACCTTCTTGTAGAATGCTACCCTGCTGTTTATGTATGATAGTAGCTCCTCTGGGGTTATCCTGCCCTGGTAGTCCCTCCTTATCCAGACTCTGGCTACAGGCTTCTGGCCTACTGCCTCGTCTGGCACGCCCTCCACTATTGCCTTTGCCACGGCTGGGTGGCGTTCTAGGAGGACCTCTAGGTCCCGGGGTAGTATGGCGTATGCCTTGTACTTGATGAGTCTCTTCCGGACTCCCCTGAAGTAGAGTAGGCCGTTCTCGTCCATGTAGATCAGGTCCCCGGTCCGGAGCCACCCGTCTATGAATGCCTTCTCGTTCTCCTCGGGGAACTCGTATCCCTTCATAATCCATGGGGACCTTGCTAGTAGCTCCCCCGTCTCCCCGGGCCCCAGCTCCCTGGCTGGGTTGTCCGGGTCCACTAGTCTGACGTCTACCCCGGGTAGGGGTATGCCTAGCGTGCCCTTGACCTCCCTTAGGCTCACGGGTTGTAGGGTGAGTAGGAGGCTCTCGGTCATACCGTATCCCTGGACTAGGGGTGTCGATAGCCTCTCCCAGTACTCGTCTTGCAGCTCCGGTTTCAGGGGGGCCCCGGCTGATACGGCTAGTTTTATCCTCCCACGTGCACTGGGGGCTAGCTCCGCTACTAGCTGCTCGTACATCATGGGGGCCCCGGCCATGTAGTTTACGGATCCCTCCTCTACCAGCCTAGCAGCGAGGCTGGGCCTCCAGCGCCTCATCATGTAGACGGTGCCTCCCTCTGCTAGGGGTGATAGGAGTGATAGCTGGAGGCCTAGCACGTGGGTTATCGACGCCACCGCGAGGGAGGAGTAGCCGCTGTCCACCCCGGCCATGAGGTTGTATGCCTTGACCGCGTGGTGGAGGCCTGCATGGGTGTGGATGGCCTGCATGGTCCTCCCTGCTATGCCGGAGTAGTATAGTGCTATCGAGTCGTCCCCCGGCCCTGGCTCGGGATCCCTCCACTCTCCTGGTGGCGGGGTGTCGCCGAGGCCTGAGACGTGTAGGTCCTCGAGGCCGTCTACCCAGTCTAGGGATAGGACCTCGCGGGGGCCCGTCTCCTCTAGTATTGGCCTGTTCCTCTCCAGGAACTCCCTGTCCGCTATCAGGGCTACGAACCGTCTCCCCTCAAGCTGTATCCTGAGGTCCTCGCCTATCGTTAGGGGGTCTATGAGGACTGTGCGGGCTCCGGAGGCTAGGGCTCCTATGAGCGCTGCTGCCGCTTGGACTGTGTTCCTAGCTGCTAGGGCGACCTGTTCTCCCTTCCATGCCCCGCGGGATTGGAGCCATGCCGCTATCGACTTTGAGACGGTCTTGAGCTTCTCGTAGGTGTAGCAGTAGCCGGTCTCGGCTTGTATTAGCGCCATCTTCCCTGCCGGCCCGCTCCATGCCTTGGTGTATATGGGGGTGTACTCCGTGTCTAGGACCTTGGGTACGCCCTGGGGCCATACCTTGTGCCAGGGTCTCCCGTCTATTGTGGACACCATTTACCCTCCATTCTATGGTTCGGTATATATCTTAACCTGTCTCCTGGACAGGGTGTCCAGTGTAGTTACCTATTTTACCCTAATAAAACATGTTATCCCTATTAACTGGTGGTCTTTTGAGGGGAACACGCCAGCTCTTCGACGTCGAGTCCTGGAAGGTTGACCGTGTCTGGGATAAGGGTGAGTTGTACAAGAAGAGGCCTGTGAAGCCCGAGACCCTGGTCAGGACCGAGCATATACTCGTGGAGTTCGGTGGGATAAGGGCTGTTGATGACGTGTCGATAAGCGTGAGGAGGGGGGAGATACTCGGCATAATAGGCCCCAATGGGGCCGGGAAGACGAGCCTCCTCAACGTGATATCCGGCTTCTACAAGCCCAAGCACGGCCGGGTCTACTATAAGGGGAGGGACATAACACGCCTCCCCCCGCACGAGAGGGTTAAGCTAGGTATATCGAGGACCTTCCAGCACAGCGAGCTCTTCATGGGCATGAATGTGATCGAGAACATCATGGTGGGCCTCCACCCCTGGGCCCGGGGGAACCCCCTGACCTACGCCCTCTGGACCCCGGGCGTGGTGGAGTGGGAGGAGTGGGCCAGGGAGAGGGCTGAGCACGTGATCGACCTCCTAGACCTCCACGAGTACCGGTACCACATAGTGGGTAGCCTCCCGCCCGGCGTGCAGAAGAGGGTCGACCTGGCTAGGGCGCTCGCCCAGGAGCCTGAGGTGGTTTTCATGGATGAGCCCATGGCAGGGTTGACCAGGGAGGAGAAGGAGGACCTAGTCAGGGCCATCATAGAGGTGTACGAGACCCGGGGCGTCACCTTCGTCCTCGTTGAGCACGACCTCGAGGTTGTAACCGATATCTGCGACAGGCTGGTCGTCATGGACTTCGGCAAGGTTATCGCCGAGGGCCCGCCGGAGGAGGTTGTCAACAACCCGCTCGTGGTCAAGGCATACCTAGGCTCGTAGGGGGTGAGCCCTCATGGTTCTGGAGACTGTAACCGTTGGGGAGGAGCCCGTTGGTAGGGGCCGCGAGCCCTATGAGACCACCTTCCCCCTCCTCCTGGCCGAGAGGGCTAGGAGGAGCCCCCAGGGCACCGCGTTCAGGTGGAAGAGGTACGGGATATGGAGGAGGTACACGTGGAGCGAGTACCTGGAGAGGGTCGCGTGGGCCGCCATGGGGCTCCGAGCCCTAGGCCTAGGCGAGGATGATAAGGCTGCGTTTATGACGTTCAACAGGCCTGCTTGGGTGATCTACGAGCTGGGCGCCCAGACCGCTGGCGGGATCAGTATTGGTATATACCGTGATAGCCTCAGCGACGAGGTAGGCTACGTGCTGGATAGGAGCGATGCAAAGATAGTGCTGGTCGAGGGCCAGGAGCAGCTGGACAGGGTACTCGACTCGGGCGTGGATGTTGATAGGATTATAGTTGACGAGGCTAAGGGGCTACACCAGTATAGGGACATGCTGGATAGGAGGATAATCACCTTCGGAGACCTCCTAACCATCGGAAGGAGGGAGTATAAGGCGAGGCCCAGCGCCTTCAGGAGGATGATAGCCGAGTCAAGCCCCGACAGGGTGTGCGGCTTCTTCACAACCAGCGGCACGACGGGGCTCCCCAAGCTGGCCATGCTTACCTATAAGAGCATGCTGGCCATGGCCCACCAGCTCAACACGCTGGACCCTGTTGGGGAGAAGTGGGAGTACGTCTCCTTCCTCCCCACCGCGTGGATAGGGGAGCAGATGATGAGCATATCCCTCCACCTCCTAGCCGGGTTCAGGCTAAACTTCCCCGAGTCCCCCCACACCGTCTGGAGGGACTTCAGGGAGATAGCACCCCACTTCCTCTTCTCGCCCCCGAGGGTCTGGGAGAGGCTTGCCAAGGACATAATGGCTAGGATCGAGGACAGCGACCCGCTCAAGAGGACGGCATACAGGGTGGCCATGTGGATCGGGGAGCGGGCCGCCAGGAGTAGGCTGGTGAAGGGGAGGAGCAGGCCGACCCCCCTGTGGAGGGCGCTCCACTACCTCGCATACTGGCTGGCCTTCAGGCATATACTTGACAAGAATGGGTTGAAGAGGGTTAGGAGGGCCTACACGGGCGGGGCTATGATAGCGGAGGACTACGTCTTCTACTACCACACCCTTGGCGTCAACCTGAAGCAGATCTATGGGCAAACCGAGATAGCTGGCATAGCCGTAGTCCACCCGGACGACGATGTCAGGCCAGACACCGTGGGCAAGCCCCTGCCGCTCACAGAGATCAGGATAGCCGAGGACGGCGAGATCCTACTCCGCAGCCCGGCCCTGATGGTCGGCTACTATAAGAATGAGGAGGCCACGAGGCGGACTATAGTGGACGGGTGGCTCCACACCGGGGACGTGGGGGAGCTGACTAGCGACGGCCACCTGAAGATCAAGGACAGGGCGAAGGAGATCATAACACTCTCCGACGGCACCATGGTGGCGCCGCAGATAGTCCAGAACAAGCTGAAGTTCAGCCCCTACATAGGGGAGGCCGCCATAATAGGCTCCGGGAGGCCCTACCTCATAGCCCTCCTCAACATAGACTTCGAGATAGTGTCCAGGTGGGCCGAGAGGAGGAAGATAAGCTTCACAAGCTACTCCGACCTGTCGCAGAAGCCAGAGGTCCTAGAGCTCCTCCGCAGGGAGGTTTCCAGGGCCAATAGCAGGCTGCCCGAGAAGATGCGTGTAAAGCGCTTCGTCAGCCTCTTCAAGGAGTTCCACCCTGACGACGAGGAGATGACTAGGACTAGGAAGCTTAGGAGGATGGTGATAGAGGAGAGGTATGCAGGGCTCATAGAAGCGATGTATAATGGCGAGGAGGAGTATGAGCTCACCGTTGTGATGAAGCTCGAGGACGGCCGCAGGGTCCCGGTGACGAGGAGGGTTAGGATAATGAGCGCCGAGTAGCGGGGGTGAGTGGCGTGGACCCGATGCTGCTACTAGAGTCGACAGTTAGGGGCGTCATCATAGGCCTGACCTATGCTATGATCGCCCTGGGATTCAATATCGTGTATAGGGTGAACAAGTCGATAAACTTCGCGCACCCCGTCATAGTCCTCATGGCCGCCTATATAGCCTTGGTTGCATCGTACAGGTACAACCCCCTGCTTGCCTACGTCCTCGCGGTGCTAGCCGGTGTTGCTGCCAGTATAGCGATTGAGAGGCTAGTGGCCAGGCCGCTCCTGGGGAGGCCTCCCGTGGCCCTGATCGGCGCTACCCTAGGGATATACTACTTGTTCAAGGGGGTCACGATTACTATTGGGGGCGCCGAGACGGCTAGCCTACCCATAGGGTACAAGCTCTACCATCTGGGCCCCATAACGCTGGGCCTCAACGATATAGTGTCTGGGCTCGGCAGCCTCCTGGTGCTGGCCCTCGTCATACTCCTCCACATGAAGACCAGGCTAGGCTCGGCTATGAGGGCGGTCGCCGAGGACGTGGAGGGGGCGGCGGCCTACGGGATACCTGTTAGGAGGCTGATGAGCCTCAGCTGGGCCCTCGCGGGCCTGGTCGGAGCACTGGGCGGCCTCTTCCTGGCTGTGAAGAACCAGGTGTCGGTGGAGCTGGAGTTCTATGCAATAAGGGCGCTCGCCGCCAGCCTCCTAGCGGGGCTGGATAGCATAGGGGGCGTCGTGATCGGTGGCATAGTGCTTGGGGTGGCCGAGGAGGTTGGGGGCCTCCTACTGGACGACTACCTCCCCGGGATAGGGTATGACCTGGCCTTCTTCATACTGCTACTAGTCCTCTTCGTCAAGCCCTACGGCCTCTTCGGGACCGAGAGGATAGAGAGGGTGTAGGCGTGGGGGTGTAGAGGCGTGCCGGCTGGAGTGTTCAAGGAGACGTACAGGGCCGATATGGCCCACCTACGCTACCCCATCCACTGGGCTGGCCTCGTGCTGGGGGCCGGCTTGGCCCTGACCGCCCCACTATACTTGCAAGGATACTACCTGGACCAGGCTATACTATTCATGATATTCCTGATAGCGGCGGTCGGCCTCAATATAACCCTGGGGCTGGCGGGGCTCATAAGCCTGGCCCACGCCGCCCTCATGGGGGCTGGTGCGTACACCGTCGCTATGCTGGCGTTGAAGGCTGGGTTTAACGCGGTCCTGGCTATACCCCTGGCTGGCGTTGCCGCTGCTGTGCTTGGCTTCATACTGAGCCTCCCTAGCTTCAAGTTGAAGGGCTACTACCTGGCGATGGCCAGCCTGGCGGCCCAGTTCATATTAGAGTACTTCTACTCCCTCCTGGCCCCGGAGCAGTATATAACCGTGCCCTTCGAGACCAAGGAGATCGCTGGGGTATTCTTCGGCGAGGGGGTGCCCCTCTACTACCTAGCCCTAGCGATAACCGTACTCCTGCTCCTAGCGGCTGGGAACCTTGCTAGGAGTAGCCTGGGTAGGGCTATGAAGGCGGTCAGGGACAACGATGTTGCGGCCGAGATTGTTGGTATAAACGTTACTAGGACCAAGGCCCTAGCCTTCACCATAGGCGGCTTCTACGCCGGCATAGCCGGGGGACTATACGCGCTATATAGCGCCGGGATAGGCTGGGAGGGCTTCACCCTCCTCGTCTCCATAGAGCTACTGGGCATGGTGCTCATAGGAGGCCCCGGCAGGGTTGTATGGGGGAGCATGCTAGGGGTCCTCGTGCTTAAGACTGGGTGGACCAACCTGGAGAGCAGCCTAAGCCCCCTCCTCATGGATATGGGGCTTGACATAATAGCCTCCACCGCAAAGTACATAGTGCTAGGCACCCTCATAGCAGTCTTCATAATACTCGAGCCCGAGGGCCTGATAGCAGTACTGAGGAGGGTGAAGGAGTACCTGAGGCTATGGCCCTACAGCTACTAACCGTTTTCTATATAGCCCCCGCCGCCCACCCCCATTACGGGGGCTGGGAATGCCTAGAGCCCTAGTTATATCAGCGGACGGCTTCGAGGATGTAGAGCTCCTCTACCCCTACTACAGGCTCGTGGAGGCCGGGTTCGAGGTCCACATAGCCTCGATGAGGGAGGGGGAGATAACCGGTAAGCACGGCTACAAGGTGAAGGTGGACAAGGCGTTCAGCAGCGTGGATCCAGGGGAGTACGATGTGCTGGTGATACCCGGGGGCCGGGCGCCCGAGAGGGTTAGGCTTGACAGCGATGCGCTGAGGATCGTTAGGAGCTTCTTCGAGACCGGGAAGCCTGTTGCAGTGATATGCCACGGCCCACAGATCCTCATAAGCGCGGGGCTAGTTAAGGGTAGGAGGATGACGAGCTACTGGGGGGTCAAGGACGATGTTATAGCAGCTGGGGGCGTGTGGCTGGATGAGCCGGTCGTGGTCGACGGGAACCTGGTCTCGGCCAGGTACCCCGGTGACATACCATTCTGGATGAGGGAGTTCATGAAGCTACTCGAATCCCGGGGTCTGCTGAGGCACACCCCCCAGTAGCTATAGCCTAAGGGTGCTGTTTCCCATGATCCTTGGCCTGATGAGGCATGGAAGGGCTGAGTCTGTAGGGGGCGATGAGAGGCGTCTAACCAGTGAGGGCGTGAGGGAGGTTGAAGCCGTTGCTAGGATGCTTCCCTTCAAGCCGGTGGTAGTCTATACTAGCCCTCTGAGGAGGGCTGTTGAGACCGCCGAGATCGTGGCTAGGATCCATGGTGTGGAGGTTAGGGTTGAGGAGGGTCTTAGGCCTGGCGTGTTCAGTGTGGAGGTCTTCAATAGGCTGGCCGGTGATAGGGTCCTCATGGTGGGTCATAATCCGTCTATTAGTAGGGTTGCCTCGTTCCTGACTCGTAGCGTGGTGGACCTTGGCACCGGGTGGGTTGCGGTCCTGGAGGGGGATGCTGGCTCCTGGAGGCTGGTCTCGCTAGTCAGGCCCTAGCCCACCATTGTCACTCTAGAGTATAGACGCGGCCTGATTCATATTTTTATACTGGTTAATGTGATTATGTTGTTATGACGCATAACCGGTTTCTGAGGGTAGATAGGGTGGGAATGGTTTGGATAGCAGGGTCCTGGCTGGGATCGCGGTCCTCGTAATAATAGTCATAGCGGCTGGCTTCCTCATGATGCGGGGCGGTGAGGAGGCTGCCACGGGGACAACCGCCACCGAGGCTGCTGGTGGAGCCGAGGCTGGCGGCAAGGAGATCACTATAAAGGTTGGCCTCCTGGTCGACGAGACTGGGCCTACTAGCGACGTTGGTAAGGGCTATGCCATGGGCGCCGAGGCAGCCTTCAAGTACTTCAACGACAAGGGGATATACACCAAGGACGGTGTCAGGGTTAAGATAGAGTATATCAAGAGGGACTACGCCTACAAGCCCGACCAGGCGGAGGCCTTCTACAAGGAGTTCAGGGACAAGTACGGCGTTATAGCGATAATAGGCTGGGGCACCGCCGATACTGAGAAGCTTGCAGACACCGTGGCGAGGGACAAGATAGTCTATATAAGCGCCAGCTACTCCGCGAAGCTCACCATAAAGCCCTACAACTTCTTCCCCGCACCCGACTATAGCACCCAGGCGTGCGCAGGCATAGCCTGGGCGGCCGAGCAGAAGCCCGGGGCCAAGCTGGCCCTACTCTACGACCACAAGGTAGCCTACAGTAGGAGCCCTATACCTGCTATAAAGGCTGTCGCGGAGGCCCTAGGCCTCCAGCTGGTAGGCGACTTCGACCTGAGCCTCAAGGCGACCGAGGCCAGCGCCGAGAGGGTGGTGAGCGACGCCGCGACCAAGAACCCCGATGTACTGTGGTGCGGGAACACTATAAGCAGCTGTAGCCTAGCAGTTAAGGCCATGGCGAAGGTCGGGCTCGACGGCATGCTTCTAGCCAACGTTTGGGGCTTCGACGAGAGGGTAGTAGACCTGGTCGGGGACGCTGGTAAGGGTAGGATGGCCGGCGTGACTCCCTTCGTCTACCCGATGTTCGCCAAGGACATGGGCGCTAAGGGGATCGACACTGTGATGGAGGCTGCCAAGGCTGCTGGGTTCAGCGAGAATGACGTGAACCTAAGGTTCGTCCAGGGCTTCCTAAACGTGTGGCTGCTGGTGCAGGCTATAGAGAGGACGGACTCCACGGCGCTACAGGAGAAGGGTGGGGAGGCGTTGAAGGCCGCCCTGGAGTCGTCGTGCAACGGGGAGCCCTTCAAGTTCGGCGGCCTTACTGCTGATGACGTGAGGTTCTGCCCCGACAGCCACCTTGCGCATAAGAAGGTTTACGTGGTTGTCTTCAGCGATGCTGGCAGCCTCGAGATACAGGGCCCATACGAGGCCCCGAGCCAGGTGGACTGCGTTAAGGCCACTATACAGGGCTAGCCTAGAGGCATAGTGACTGCCCCAACCCCCCTCTTTCCATACCCTGTAGCAGTGGTGGTGTACCGTGTCTGGGGCGCTGGTTGAGGTTAGGAATGTCGAGATAATGTACCACCCCTTCATACTCGTGATCAAGAACCTGAGCCTGGAGGCTATGGAGGGTAGGATAACCGCTATACTCGGCCCAAACGGTGCGGGGAAGAGCACTCTCCTCAAGGCGGTGTCGGGGGTTTTGAAGCTTGAGAGGGGTAGGGTTACGCGTGGCGAGATACTATTTGCCGGGGAGAGGATTGAGAATAGGGATCCTGATACCGTGGCTAAGAAGGGTATAGTGTATGTGGCCGAGGGTAGGAGGATCTTCAAGGAGCTCACAGTCCAGGAGAATATAGATGCCGTCTCCTACGCCTGGGGGAACAGGGTCGACCCCGGGATAGTGTATGACTACTTCCCGAGGCTGAAGGCTAGGAGGAGCACTAGGGCCGGGTACCTTAGTGGTGGGGAGCAGCAGATGCTCGCTATAGGGCTAGCCCTCCTAGCTAAGCCAAGGCTGATGCTCCTTGACGAGCCGAGCCTCGGGTTGGCCCCGAAGATTGTGAGCCAGGTGTACGAGTCGATAAAGCTGATGCATGAGAATGAGGGTATAACCATGATACTGGCGGACCAGAACGCTGTTAAGGCCCTCGATATAGCGGATTACGGATATATCATGGAGAATGGCAGGATAGTGACTGAGGGCCCCGCCCAGCGGCTTAGGGAGGATAAGGATGTTAAGGAGTTCTACCTTGGCATGGGGGCTCATAGGGTTAGTTATAGGACCGTGAAGTGGTATCATAGGAAGAAGAGGTGGATCTAGAGGCCTACATCCTCTATCCCATTATCGTAGCCGTAGTCGTCCCACTCGCTGTATCCTTCCTCTTGCTCATCAGCTCCAGCATCATGGCTCCACTCCGGGGCGTCGTATACTATCATGGGTGGTAGGAGGCCCATTAGTATGAGGAGTGGTAGTACCGCTGCTAGGTCCCACTGGGCCCCGCTGGCTTGCTGTAGGCCTTGGCTGCGCTCCTCTATCCTTGCCGCGGCCTCTCTTAGTATCCTCATGGCCTCGTCCAGTGCCTGTACCCCGGCCTGGGTTAGGGCTAGCTCCTCTCTCTTTAGTATCCTGCCCCTCGTGATCCTCTTCACGAGGCCCCGCTCCTCTAGCCTCTTGACCGTCTCCTCTACCACCCTTGGGTCTACTGTGTGGAATAGTTCTTTGAGGCCCCTGACCGTGTTAACCCCCCGGTATACGGCGGCTAGTATGCCGGCCTCGAAGTAGCTTAACCCCGCCATGCCCCACCTGCCCCGCGTGGGCTAGTATATGATCTTGAAGCTAGTATACTCGCCCTGGTATGGGAGGAACTTGACGCTTGCCTCCTCGACCACAGCCTCCGGGGGGCCGTGTAGGCTCCAGCATATGACCCTCTCCACCGCCTCCCTGTCGCCCTCCAGCACCGCCTCCACGGTTCTGCCGTCGGGGAGGTTCCTAACCCACCCCGTCACCCCGTTCTCCGTGGCTACCCTTCTCATGTTTGCCCTGAAGAAGACTCCCTGAACTACGCCCTTGACCACTAGGTGGGCCCTAACCTTCTCAGCCATCCCCTCTGCACCCCCAGCTATACCGTGGTGTGTATGCCTAATAGGTGTGCAAGGAGGAGTACGAGGAGGCTTGAGATGGTTACTGCCGCCAGGGTTAGGAGCATCACCCTCCCCGGCCTCGCCTTGTAGTAGTCTACTGTTAAGGCGAAGCACAGGTGGACGGGTGAGGCCATGACGCCCAGCATACCCCCGGCGTAGGCTAGGATAAGCATGGGGCCTGAGATGCCTTGCCCAGAGACCAGGTACGCTACCAGGAGGGGCATTGCGGTGGCCGCGAAGAAGTTCTCGCCCCCAGCCGCCAGCCCCAGTATGAATGGGATGGAGAAGACTATTACCCAGCTAGGCGCCCCGAGCCCGGAGGCTAGGCTGTAGAGCTCCTGGGGCGCCCCGCTCCTTAGGAGGAGTTCCTTCAGGATCAACGCCTCCAGTAGCACGCCATGGATCCGGGGTCGTAGCGCTAGCCTGAGCGCCTCCTTCAGCTCTCCCTTGCCTGGGCGTAGGGCTAGGAGTACTACTGCTAGTGTTGCCACCAGGGCCTCCAGCAGGCTGGCTAGGCCTGTGAATACTAGTATGGCTAGTAGTATGAAGGGCCAGGTGGATCCTAGTAGTCCCCCAGTGTTGCCTGCATGGCCTGGGCACTTGTACCTGGATAGGGCTGGGTATGCCACCGCTAGCCCTGCTAGGATTACTAGTGGTGTTATGGGCCATGTTGTTGAGACCACTAGGCCTGGCTCCACGCCTAGTACCGCTGCTGTTATGACGACGCTCTGGAATAGGGGCCATGATGGGATCCAGATGTGCCTGAACCAGTAGTTCAGGTAGGACGCCCACTCCGCTGGCATGCCAGCCTCTTCTAGGTATCTCTTCCTCATTGCTATTGCTGAGACTAGCGCGCCTCCCGGCATTGGTAGTAGTCCTATCAGGGCTGGTACGCCTAGGTAGCTGAACCTGCATCCTAGCCTGGTCGTCGCCGACACCAGGTCGTCGAGCTTGCCTGTCTCCTTGAGTATTCCCGCTAGGAGTAGGCTGAGGAAGATGTATATTAGCACGCTAGCGTTGTTCCACCCGGCAAGGGATACTATGCTGTCCAGGACTATGCCGGGGCCGGCGGCGTATAGTGTGTAGGCTGTGAATACTGCTATCATTGCACCTATAGCGGCTAGCGGCCCCCTGCCGCGGGCCACCATGGCTGCCAGTGCTATGTAGCCTAGTGTGAATGCCGCTAGTGTCTGCAACCCGCCGTACCCTTGGCCCGCTGGGGGGTAGGGTCGGGTGTATGGTTTTAAGAGAGACATTGAACCATGTATAGGGGTATCGTGGGGGAGGGTGTCGAGGCGCCTTGGGTATACCTTTGGAGGATGAGAATGTCCCTACCGGTGGGCCGCCGCTGGTCAACCTTACCCTTATACTGCTCAATATAGCCGTGTTCCTTGTAGGCGTACTGGCTCCCTGGCTCCTCCTGCCCGGGGCGGTTAGCTACTCTGTGGTGGTGGAGGAGCTGGGTATGGTGCCCGCCCGGATAATGGCGGGGGAGAGGTTGTACACCCTGTTTACATCCATGTTCCTGCACGGTGGTATAGCCCATCTGCTGGGTAACATGCTCTATCTCTACATCTTCGGGGATAATATAGAGGCTGTCCTTGGCAGGTGGAGGTACCTTGCCTTCTACCTAGCCTCCGGGCTAGGTGCTGCGGTGTTTCATATAGCCAGTATTGCCTTCATGCCTGCTGGGGCCCTAGCCAATAGTATACTCTCCTCCGGCGTGAACCCCTGGCTGATACCCGCTATAGGCGCTAGCGGGGCTATATCGGGGGTGCTAGGCGCCTACCTGCTACTATTCCCAGCCAGCAGGATCAGGGTTGTGACCTTCTGGGTCTGGATCCCCCTCTTCCTAGAGTTCCCTGCGTACGTCTACATAATGTTCTGGTTCCTGTACCAGTTCATAATGGGGCTGGCTGTGAGTCTTAGCGGGGTCCAGGCTGGGGTGGCCTTCTGGGCCCACATAGGCGGGTTCCTGACAGGGATGGCGCTCCTGCCCCTGCTCGCCGGGAGCGACGTGAGGAGGAAGCTCCTGCTCTACTACAGGTCCAAGATACTATCTGGTCTCTAGGCCCGCGATCCTGAGCGCGGCAGGCTTTAGCCATCCACCCGAGAGGACCCATATGGCTCCTGCCATACCGGCGATCACATTGCTTATCGTCATGCTGGCCCACACCCCGTCGGGGCCCCAATTGTAGTGGTAGACTAGCATGTATGCTAGTGGTATCCTTAGGAGCCATAGCCTTGCTATCCCAAGTATAGATATTATGCCTGTCCACCCGCTGCCACGGGCTATGCCGTTGGCCACGAAGAACACGCCGAGGAAGGGTATTCCTGGAGCTATCAGCTCCACCATCCTCAGGCTCTCCTCGTATACCCCCGGCAGGTTTGTGAATAGCAGGACCAGGTAGCCCCTGAGTAGGTATATCACTATGGATCCGAGGGAGAGTATTGTGAATATGATCCCCATCCCTATGTAGGCCGCCCTCTTAGCCCTGTCAACCCTGCCCGAGCCCAGGTTCTGGCCTACTACGGTGGCCACGGCTATGTTGAAGCCGAAGGTTGCCGACTGGATCACGTGTACTATCGCCAGGGATACGTTGTAGGCTGCCATCGCCACGGGGCCTAGGCTGGCAACGATCCCCATCATGACGAGGAAGCCGGTGCTCACTATGACCCTCTGGAGGGCGACGGGGCCCCCGATCCTTGCTGCCATGACTGCGAGGGTGCGCCATGGCCTTACAGGGGTTATCCTGAAGCCTAGTGCTCCTGATAGCATTAGGTAGAGGGCTAGGCCACCTGCTATGAACCTTGATATTGCCGTGGCCAGTGCCGCTCCTACCACGCCCATCTCGGGGATGGGGCCTAGGCCGAAGATGAGTATGGGGTCTAGTATGACGTTTATGAGTGAGGCTAGGCTGGAGGCTATGAATGGCTTCCTCGTATCGCCCATGCCGCTGGATAGGTTGTTGAAGAATATTAGGAGGAACATGAAGGGTAGGCTGAGGGCGTCTATGAGGGTGTAGGCTAGGGCTAGGCTGTAGACCCCTGGTGGTATTCCCTGTGCTTTGAAGACGTGGGGTGCTATGGCTATCATTGTCAACATGCTGGCTAGGCCTAGTGTTATTGCTATTGCTAGCATCCCTCCAGCGGTCTTGGATGCCTCCTCGTACCTCCTGGCCCCTACAAGCTGGGATACAGAGGCTAGTGTTGCCGTTGTTATCCCGAAGTTTATCCCCATGAATAGCCAGAATAGGGGTTGGGCTGCTGTAGGGGCCGCTAGGTCCTCCGCTCCCACCCTGCCCAGGAATATGACGTCGACCGACTCCTGTATGGAGCCTAGTAGCCTTGCGGCCACGATGGGGGCGGCTAGGTATATTATGGCTTTGGCTATGCTCCCCTCGACCACGCGGCCTCTTAGCTTGTCTACTTTTGCGCTCAAGGCTTCTTATCACGCCTAGGGTTGTGTGTGGGATAGATATATCTGTTATAAGCATAACCGTGGGGGCCGGGGCTATAACCCACCTTCTGTACTACGGCGGCATTCGACTCAGCGGTCACTCCCCCCGCTTGTCGCGCGGCCCTCATCTGCGGGGGGCCTTGCTCCGCCGGGGGCGGCCGTTTCAACGCATCCCCCAGCCTCCTCGGCGGGTTGCTGCCCCTGCGTTGCCGCGGGGCCTCGCCGCCTCATACTCAGCGGCTGGGGGCCGTGTCGTTTCTGTGCCGTTGCCGCGGGTTTCACCCGCACCCCTCGCGGGGTCCGGCTGCCGCGGGGAGGGTGGAGTTTCCTCAGGCCCCCTCCCGGGCCCGTGGGCCGCCAGCCCCGGCCCCCAGGATCTAGTATCCTGGCTGTGGGCTATTATAGCCAGGGCTGGTTGGACGCTTGGTGTGGGTAAAAATGTGGAGAGGCTACGGTTGCCTGGGGTTTTCTGGGGCTAGGCTAGCGTCTTAGTAGGACTACTGCCGCTATTACTATGATTATGAGTGCTGCTACTCCTAGTACTACTGGGTTTATGCCGCCGCCTTCCTCTTCTGCCTGGGTGGGGCTCTGCTCTTCTGGGGCTGGTTGTGGCTGCTGGGTTGTCTCCTGCTCTTTCTGCTCTTCTTGTGGCTTCTGCTCTTGTTGCGTCTGGGTTGTTGTGGTTGGGCTTGTCTGGGCTGTCTCCTGCTGTGTTGTGGTTGTTGCTCCTGGTCTTGTCAGTGTCCTGGTCGTGGTTGGCGTGGTGGTCTCCTGAGTAGTCTCCTGGGTAGTTGTCTCCTGCGTCGTCGTGGTTGTTTCCTGTGTAGTGGTTGTTGTGGTTGGGCTTGCGGTTGTGGTGGTCTCCTCTCCTGTCTCGGTTTCTGTGGTTGTGGTGGTTGTCTCCTGGGTGGTGGTTGTTGTTTCCCTTGTCTGTGTTGTCGTCTCCTGCGTCGTCGTTGTGGTTGTTGTTTCTTGTGTTGTCGTGGTTGTTGTCTGTGTGGTGGTTGTCTCTTCAGCCTCCTTCTCTACTACTGGTATGAATGTGCTGAAGCTGTCTGTTGTGAACCTTATCTTCGACCCGGTCTGGACTATGTTCTCGATGACCTTGACTTGCCCGTCGTCGGTTATCTTTATGACTTTCACGTTTCCTGCTCCCGGGTCTACCTGTAGGGTTACCTCTGCCTCACCTTGTATTAGTCCCTGCGCCTTTAGTGGTGTCCCGGCTACTGTGTACTTGTTGGTGTCTATTAGCTGCTCAGCCTCTCCCCTGTCCATTATCTCTAGGGCTAGGGTCTCGCCCACTATTGAGCCGGTCCTGATGTTTGCCGAGGCCTCTGGGGCCTGGTCTCCGTTGGGGTCTAGGGTTACTATGAAGTCTTGTAGTGTGGTGGACTTTGCGCCCATGTGTATCATGACGCCGGGTGCCTGGGCGTTGATTGCGTCTACGAGTGCCGCCGCGTCGTAGTCTAGTTGTACCAGGTTATCGCTGACTATTGTCAGGACGCCGCCGCTGGTGTCTATTATTGTGTTGCCGTAGATTACCCCTAGGTTGTCTAGTGGGAATGGCCCTGTTAGGTCTCCGGCCTCGAATGTTATCGTTTTCACCTCCTGTGGTGGGGTCTTGCTTGTGTCTACAACCATCACGTCTCCGCTTGTCTGGAAGTTAAATGTCACTGGTGTACCTTCTGGTAGTATGCCGAAGAGCACGTTCCCGATCTCCTTGGCTGCTAGCAGCCCTGTTACCGGGCTCGTGTATTGTGACTCTGTCTTGAAGTAGACCTCGTAGTTGCCATTGTTGATCTTTGCCCATGCCTCCATCTGTCCCTTGGTCAGGGTTGTTTCTGGCCCCGTGTAGTTGCCCTTTATGTAGCCGTCTATGGTTACGTTGTACTGGCCATCACCTGTCTCGGTGGACTCTATTGACAGGCCCCACTCTACTGTTGCCCTCACCTCGGCCTCTATTGGCGTGAATGACGGTGTCTGGATTATTGATGTGATGTTCCCGGGCTCTATTGGGGCCTGGCCTCCTACTATGGAGCTCGTGTTTGTGGGGGCTATCTTGCCCTGGTACTCTATCTTGATGTAGAATACACTCGCGTCGCCTGGCATTAGGTTCATGTCAAGGTTTACGGTTGGGTTCACCACGCCCATACTCTCTATTATGCTCTCTACCATCTGCTGGTTTATGTACATGCTTAGGGCCATCTGGATCATGGTGGCTAGCTGGGCGTCCGCTGCCAGGTTGCCGGTCTCGAAGTCTATGTAGACGCCTATCGTGCCCTTGGTTATGTTGTCCTGCATGTTTGTGTAGGTGTCTAGGGTTACGTTTAGCCAGAGCGCGAAGTCTCCCGTGGCCATGGGTAGTGGGACTCCTATTGCGTTGAGTACGTATGGTAGCCCTTGCGACACGTTAGGCTTTAGGGCTAGCTTCATGCTGGCGCTGGTCTCGTTTGTCTCCATATCCATCTGGGTCTCAGCCTTTATTAGTAGGTAGAGCGTTGTGGGTAGCATCTTCTCAGGCGAGCTTGGGTCTATCATGCTGGAGTTTATTGTGAAGCTGGCTGATAGCTCGTTCATCCAGGTTAGGCTGAATGACGTGTTCGCTGCCTCCAGGTCGAGGTATCCCTTGCTTGATGCGGAGAACTCGGTTAGGTTCTCGGTGGTTGCCCATGCCTTTATGTAGCCGTCTATCATGTCGCTGGTAGCCTTCAGGTAGCTGTCTAGGTATACGTTGGTCAGGTTCTCGCTGTAGCCCTTCGCGTACAGCTCTAGGCTATAGCTGTCCTCGCCCAGGTTGACGTTAACCTCTACTCCCTCCCCCTCGCCTGCCATGGCTGTTTGGGCTAGGGGGCTCATGCTAGTTAGGAGTAGGAGTGCAAGTACTGCTATTCCCGCCAGCTGGGCTTTTAACCTGGGTTTCACTACGAGTACACCCTCTATATACTATTATGTGGATCCTGTGTGGATCCTCTCTCGTATAGACTAGGCTCTGGTGGTATTAATAAATATTGAGTTTGCGCGTCTCATTATCAATACCTGTATCGCGGTGTTACAACAGGTCCATTCCCACTTTTCTCGAGAAGTTGAATATCGTTATGCCGATCACCCTGTCCCCCGATATGCCGACGACTATGTCGTCGTCTACCATTATGCTCTCCTCCGCGTCCTCCCTGCCGAAGCCGATGTAGAGTATATCATTCCTCTTATCATACTCTATCCACATCTTGGTTACGTCGCCTAGCTTCAGCTCCTTGACTTTCTCCATCGCCTCCTCGTACTCCCTCAGCCTATCCTCCGCCACTCCCGGGACCCCCATGGGGATATGACCTATCTGGGGATTTATTCTAGCTGGAAGCCTGGGGGCCTTACCTCCACCACCTCCTTGTTGACTAGGTTGGGCGGCACCTCTCCCCGGGCGAAGGCCAGCAGGTTCTCGGCAACCATATCAGCCATCCTGGTCCTTGTCTCTATTGTCGCGCTCCCTATGTGTGGTGCAAGCACTGTGTTGGGCGCCCTGGCCAGGGGGTGGTCTGGGGGTAGTGGTTCCTGTGTGAAGACGTCTAGCCCCGCCCCGGCTATCCAGCCCTCCCTGAGGGCCCTGGCTAGGGCCTCCTCGTCCACCACTGCACCCCGGGCTGTGTTTACCAGTATAGCGGTGGGCTTCATCATCCTCAGCTCCCTCTCTCCTATCATGCCCCGGGTCTCGCTTGTTAGGGGTACGTGTATCGACACTATGTCGCTCTCCCTGAGGAGGTCCTCGAGGCTCCTATACTCTACCCCTAGCTCCTCCTCCACCTCCCTGGGGAGCCTCCTCCTGTTGTGGTAGAGGATCCTCATCTTGAAGCCCCGGGCCCTCCTGGCCACCTCCCTGCCTATCCTGCCTAGCCCTATGATGCCTATAGTCTTGCCTGTAACCTCCATGCCTAGCATGTATGTGGGGTGCCACCCAACTCCCTTGGCGTGCCATGCCCCGCTCCTGACCTCCCTGTCGGCCTCGACTATCCGCCTCATGACTGCTAGTATGAGGGCCCATGTCAGGTCTGCTGTGGCGTCTGCTAGGACTCCTGGTGTGTTTGTCACGTAGACCCCATGCCTGGTGGCGCACTCGACGTCTATGTTATCGTAGCCCACGGCGTACTGTGCGACTATCCTGAGCTTTGGGCTCGATTCTATGAGGTGGCAGTCTATCCTGTCGGTGAGGAGTGTCCCTAGGGCATCAGCATCCCGGGCCTTGGATTCTAGCACGCTGTAGGGCGGCGGCGCGTAGTCTTCCCACACCTCTACATCGTACACCCTCCTGAGCCTATCGATGGCATCGCCGGGTAGGGTCCTGGTTATGAATAGCCTGGGCCTTGTCATGTCCAGGAGCACCGCTTTACATAGGATCGTGTTGTAGGGTAAATAAGGGGGAATCACACCCCTTGCCAAATACCGGTGTCGGGCATGCTTGTAGGGGTGGTTAGCGACACGCACGACGTCCTCGACGGGGTCAGGGCCGCCGTGAGGCTCTTCAGGGAGCACGGGGTGGAGCACGTGGTGCACCTAGGCGACTACGTTGCCCCCTTTAGCCTCGCCGAGCTGGCTGGGGGCCTCAACGGCGTGCCCGTGACCGGGGTGTTCGGGAATAACGACGGGGAGAGGATGGGGCTCCTCAGGGTAGCCCAGGGGTTTGGAGTCCAGCTGCACGACCAGGCCACGACCATCGAGCTAGGGGGCAGGAGGATACTGCTCATACACGGCTTCGGCCCCCCGGAGAATACGAGGGAGATAGTATACTCGCTCGCCTCGAGCCGTAGGTGGGACGCCGTGCTCTACGGCCACACCCACCAGCCGGAGCTCACCTACATAAGGGGGGTCCTGGTGCTAAACCCTGGCACAGCATCTGGAATACTAAATAGGCCCACAGCGGCTATACTAGATACTAGGAGGATGACCGCGAGGGTGATCAACTTATGAGCACGCCGAGGTCCATAGTCCTAGGGCCCCTGAAGGCTCCCATGATGCGGCTAGCCACCCAGGGGAGCGAGGTAGCGGGGATACTAGTAGGCAGGGTTGAGGGCGACACCGCCATAGCTTACTACCTCCACCTTGCTAGGAACGTGAGGGAGAGCCCCGTAGAGTTCGAGGCCGAGCCGTGGCACGTGGTCCAGGCGCACGTATCCGCCGAGACGTATGGGCTGGAGGTAATAGGGGTATTCCACACCCACCCAGTCTGCCCCCCGAGGCCCAGTGCTAGGGACGTGGAAGGGATGAAGCGGTGGCCATATATATGGGTCATAGCTTGTAGTAGCGAGGTAGAGGCATGGACCCCTGAGGCCGAGCCGAGGCCGGTAGAGGTCCTATAGCCTGTAATCAGCTACGAGGTGCATAGTGTTTGCCCAGAGCCCGGGGGAGGAGGGGCTCCAGGAGGGAGGGAGCCAATGTCACGATGACCAGTGTAGCCCTAGCCCTAGCGGCTGGGGCCACCTTGTATGCAGCCACAGGTGCATCCATCCTACCCGCGGTGCTCCTGGGCCTCATAACCCTCACCCCGGGCCTCTACCTTGCCTATAGGGGGATGCTCATCAAGGGCCTAGGCGCGGTTATGCTGCTCTCAGCCTTCTCGGGCAGCCTATCCTACGTGGCGTACCTAGCCACCCGGGGGCCCCAGGACCCCCTATACGCCTCCCTGGGTAGCCCCCTCACCCCCATCCTGCTCGCCCTCCTTGGGTTAGCCACTGGCGGGGTTGCCAGCTACCTGGGCGCCGTCTACCAGTGGGCGTGGCTGCTTGAGGCGTTGTCTCTGGAGGACCCGTGGATGATAGCCCACGGCCTCCTCTCGTGGGGCCTACTCGCATACACAACGGTACTCTCTATAGCAGTGTTGAGGGCCAGGAGCCTGAGGCACCTTGGCGCTAGGAGTAGCTTCGTGATCGCCGCTGGCACCGCGGCGCTCCTGGTAATATATATTGCCCACGCCCTCTCCCAGCCCCCGCCCGGTGCCGCATGATGCTACTAGTGCTAGTTACTGGCATGCCGGGGAGCGGGAAGAGTGTTGTAGCATCGATGCTAGCCAGAATCCTCGATGCACCTGTGTATAGCATGGGGGATATAGTGAGGAGGGAGGTCGCCAGGAGGGGCATGGAGCTGACCGTCGAGAACATCGAGAGGGTGGCAAGGGAGCTGAGGAGGGAGATGGGCATGGCAGCGGTCGCCAAGCTACTCCTCAAAGAGCTCCGGGGCATACATGCTAGTATAGTGGTTGTTGACGGCGTTAGGAGCCTCGACGAGGTGGAGGTCCTCAGGGGGGCCGGGAGGCCTTGTATAGTGGCTGTCCACGCATCGCCCCTGACCAGGTATAGGAGGATGATGGCAAGGGCCAGGAGGGGGGACATAGATGGGTGGAACAGCTTCAGGATGAGGGACATGGCCAACCTATCCTACGGCATAGGAGGGGTTATAGCCATGGCTGACTACATGATAGTGAACGAGTCAGGGCCCGAGGAGCTTGAGGCCAGCGTGGCTAGGGTAGCGGGTGAGATCAGGAGTGGCGAGGGTAAGGGTTGTAGTGGAGGCGGAGGTCCGCCCCACGGAGGACCCGGATAAGGTCCTCAAGGCGGTGGAGTCATTCTTCACCCCAGACACTGTGAGGGTTGAGGACATAGGCTCCACTAGGATCCTAGTGGCGGAGGCTGGGAGCCTGAGGAGCCTGGAGAAGCTCCACTGGCTGCTGAGGGCTGAGAGGATACTAGACGCCGCCAGGGGCATGCTGAGGAGGGGCATCCAGGGCGAGAAGCTGGTTTTCCACCTACACAAGCAGGCAGCCTATGTGGGTAAGCTCAGCTTCGTCTCGGGGGACCATGAGTCGCCTATGGGGGCGATTAGGGTTACCGTGGAGCACCCTGACCCCAGGCAGGTGGTGGACTGGCTGGCCCCGCCCACTGTTAGGGGTAGGCCGGTGTTCGAGAAGCCAGTGCCCGAGTAGGCTATGCGCCCCGGGTCAGCATCACTCCGAGGGCTAGGGCTCCTAGGGATGCTAGGAGCGCCACGACTAGTAGTGCCTGGGCCCTGGGGCTATCCTGCTGGCTTGGCAGCTTGTGGAACGCATACCCCCCGGCTGCCGCTGCTATGAGCCATGAGATCAGCTTCTCTCCGACCCTGCCTGGTGTGGTGCCCATCTGGAACCATGCATCGGGTCCCCCGTATTTGCCTGCGTTGATCAGGCCTGTTACTAGTATTAGTGCTAGGCCTGCTGTCGATGCTAGCGCGGTCCTCCTGATGGAGTCTTTATCCATGCCCTTGTGGGCTATGAGTAGGGCTACTAGCCCGCCTATCCATAGGGATGCCCCTATGATGTGTAGTATCGTTACGGCTAGGCTCATCCCCTGTCCACCCGTTGCTGGCCTGGTGTCCTGGTGGGGGGCTTAGAGTTTTGATATATATAGTTA
The DNA here is from genome assembly GCA_027014125.1 of Acidilobaceae archaeon. Lineage (GTDB taxonomy): Archaea > Thermoproteota > Thermoprotei_A > Sulfolobales > Acidilobaceae > S012-22. The sequence goes on from JALWEI010000006.1 coordinate 27,452, forward strand.
TTATTGTTATTGTTTTATTATTGCTGGTTAGAGGTCCGTCCTCTCTAGTATGTAGGCTGTGAATGCTATGTGGAGTGCTATGCCGATTAGGGTTGAGAGCGCATATGCCCCTGCCAGGGGGGCTGCGTCTAGTGTTATCCCCTGGCTTGTTAGGAGTGGGTCCCTGATCACGCCCCCGTTTGCTACCCAGTACAGTAGTGAGGGTAGCGCGAGGCCGGCTTGGTAGGGGTCGTAGGCCATCGCCTTCATCTGCTCCACCGCGAGCAACGTGTTTATGTTTCCAAGGTCCTCCGGACTGGCTGTAGCGGTTATCCTGAGGCCCACGTAGATTAGTATGGCCGTTGAGAGGGCCAGGTGGGCCACGAATCCCAGTACTATCCCGTGGAGGGGCTTCCTAGCCATCGCCCCTATCGCTGCCGCGAGGAGTAGTAGGGGGAGGGCTCCCACGCCTAGTAGGGCTCCGAGGCCTATGGCTAGGGGTAGGTCCCCGATCGGCGGCATGGATCCCATTAGTATGGCGTTAGACAGGAAAGCCGCTAGGCCCGTGGAGGCGGATATCAGCGATAGGACCAGGGTTACTGTGAGGACCTTAGCGGCTAGGTACTCTATCCTCCTCACGCCCCGTGCCAGGATTAGCCTGGCAGTGCCGTCGCTAAGGTCGCTTGCCAGCAGGTCGCCGCCGTAGAGTAGGGCTATTAGCCACATGAATGTGCCCAGGTTTACGATCTCCTGGAACGACACTTGGCCAGTGGTCTTGAACCCCATGACCACGGCCCAGAAGGATGGGTCGCTGACCGTCCTATCCATGCCGTACCTGAGTATTAGCGACGATATTACGGGTAGCACAGCTAGGAGTAGGAGGAAATAGAAGCTCCTCTTCCTCACCTCCCTGGCTAGCTCCATCCTGGCTACTGCTATGACCGGGTTCACTGCTGCTCACCTCCTGGCGCCGACTAGCCTTAGGTAGGCCTCCTCTAGGTCGTAGCCCCTGGTCTCGAAGCCCCTGACGCCTATACCCCTCTCCATGAGCCTCGCTATTATGGCCTGGGCCTCGTCCTCGCTCTCCAGCCTGACCCTTATAGCCTGGGCTAGGACCTGCACGTCCTTGTAGCCCATCTCCTCCACCGCCCTTGCCGCCTCAGCCGGCCTCGGTGTCCTGACGAGTAGCACGGCGCCGCCCGCTACCTTCCTGGCCAGCTCCTCTATGGAGCCGTGGAATATGGCCTTGCCCCTGGCTATTACTGCTACCTCGTCTACAAGGTCCTGGAGTTCCCTTAGTATGTGGCTGCTCACCAGCACCCCTACACCCCTGCGGCGGAGGTCGAGGACAAGCTCCCTCACCCTCGCGACCCACTCAGGGTCGAGGCCGGTGAAGGGCTCGTCCATGAGCATGAATTCCCTCTCAGCGACTAGGGCCTGGGCTATGAGTATCCTCTTCCTCTGCCCCTTACTCAGCTTCCCCATACGCCTCAGGCATAGATCCTCTACCCCCAGCTCTGCTAGGGCCTGGCGTGCCCTCGACCGGGCCTCGCCCTGTGGCACCCCGTCTATGATTGCTAGGTCCTCTAGGAGCCTGCATGGGGTTGCCCATGCAGGCCCCTCGGGCACCTCGGGGGTGTAGCCGATTAGCCTCTTCATCCTCACCCCCTCCCTGTGGAGGTCTATGTCGTCTAGGAGTACCCTGCCCTTGTCGGGCTTGACTAGGCCTAGTATGATCTTGATCGTCGTCGTCTTCCCCGCGCCGTTGGGGCCTAGCAGGCCTAGGACCTTCCCCCGGGCTATCTCCAGCGATAACCCGTCAACCGCCACTGCTCCCTTATACCTCTTGCTTACCCCTTCCACCACGATCTTTGATGGCATCACCATATACCTCTACAAGCCGCCTAGAGGCTGGGGCCGGGGCGGTTCATAAGCATTATACGCCTACCCACCGTATGAATATACGTGAACTACACCCACCCTAATTATCCCCCAGATCACACTACACTATAATGTAGTATCCCTGGAAAGGGTGCCTGGGATTGGAGAAGGCCGAGGAGAAGGTGGACTGGTATAAGCTTAGCCTCAGGCTCCACAGGTTCTACGCAGGCAAGATGGAGACTATGCCCAAGGTCCCTGTAAGGAGCCTCGAGGACTTCGCCATATGGTACACACCCGGGGTAGCGGAGCCCTCCCGTGCGATAGCCAGGGATCCGGATGAGAGCTTCGAGCTGACGAGCAGGTGGAACACTATAGCGGTGGTTAGCGACGGGACGAGGGTCCTAGGGCTAGGGCGGATAGGCCCCGAGGCGGCGTACCCTGTCATGGAGGGGAAGGCCCTCATCTTCAAGTACCTGGGCGGCGTCGACGCTGTGCCCCTGGTGCATAGGGTTAGGGACCTGGAGGGCTGGATAAGCCTGTTGAAGGCCATAGAGCCCAGTTTCGGGGGGATCAACCTGGAGGATATAGAGAGCCCCAAGTGCTTCGCCCTCCTGGACCGGGCCAGGGAGGAGCTGGAGATACCGGTTTGGCACGACGACCAGCAGGGGACAGCCGCCGCGACTCTAGCTGGCCTCATAAACGCTTTCAAGCTTGTGGGCAAGGATATGGCCAAGTCTAGGATCGTGCTCTTCGGAGCCGGGGCTGCCAACATAGCGCTCTATAGGCTCCTCAAGGTGTGGGGCGTGCCTCCCGGCAACATAGTTGTTATAGACAGCAAGGGGGTGCTCCACCCGCACAGGGATGACATAGACAAGCTTATGATAAACAACCCGTGGAAGTACAGGATAGCCCTCGAGACCGGCGGGGGATGGCTGAGGGCCGGGGATGGGATAGAGAAAGCGCTGGAGGGGGCTGACGCCCTGGTCGCGGCCAGCAGGCCGGGGCCCGGGGTTATTAAGAAGGAGTGGGTGGCCAAGATGGCCAAGGACGCCATAGTCTTCGCCGAGGCCAACCCCGTGCCGGAGATATGGCCCTGGGAGGCCAAGGAGGCTGGGGCTAGGATCGTAGCCACGGGGAGGAGCGACCTCCCCAACCAGGTGAACAATAGCCTAGTCTTCCCCGCCGTCTTCAGGGGCGTGCTCGATGTGAGGGCCAAGACGATAACCGATGAGATGGCTATAGAGGCGGCGGTGGAGATAGCAAGGTACGCGGAGGAGCGGGGCCTAAGCGAGGACTACATCATACCCAAGATGGAGGAGTGGCACCTCTACCCTAGGGTAGCGGCGGCCGTGGCGGTGAAGGCGGTGGAGCAGGGGGTCGCTAGGAAGACCACCACGTACAGGGAGGAGCTGGAGAGGGCTGAAGAGATAATAAGGAGGAGCAGGGAGAAGCACGACCTGATGTGGGAGAAGGGCCTCATAGAGAGGCCTCCTGAGGACCACTCTTAGGCTTGGAGGTGGCGTATCGTGTACGAGCCAGGCCTATACGTGAGGCCAGCCTCCGAGAAGGATCTGGAGAGGCTGGCCAGGCTCATATACAGGTTCTACTCCTTCAACGAGGAGTTCGACCCTGCCTGGGCCCTGGATGAGGATGCCGAGGCTATAGCCAGGGAGCTGGCAGGCGAGTATATCGGGGGCGACGACCTGGTCCTCGTGGCCGAGTACGATAACGAGGTTGTCGGCTACATCAGGATAGTGGTCGTGGAGAACAGGATACTGGCATCCAAGAGGCTAGGCGTGATCAAGGAACTCTACGTGCTCCCACCCTTCAGGGGGAGGGGCATAGCCTCAAGGCTGATAGCCGAGGCTCAGGAGAGGCTGGGCGATATGGGTGTGAAGCACGTCTCCGCCGAGTTCCCCGCTGCAAACTATGTGGCTGAGAGGTTCTACCGCGCCTTAAGCTTCAGGCCCTACCTGAGCATGTACCTGAGGGAGGTGTAGCCTGGGATGAGGATCACCATAAGGCATGGAGAGGATAGGGACGTAGACGAGATCGCTGACATGGTGGCCAAGCTTAAGCTACTCAACGAGGAGCTAGACCCACACTTCAAGGTGGTCGACGACCTAGAGGAGCAGGTTAGGAGGTATGTGGAGGACGCTGTAAAGAGCAGCGACACTATAGTCCTTGTCGCGGAGGACGAGGACACACAGGCACTGGCAGGGGTGATAATAGCCAGGATAGTTGATAGGATCTTCTACAAGCCCAGGCTGAAGGCACTCATAACTGACTTCTACGTTAAACCCGTGTACAGGAGGAAGAGGCTAGGCACGCTACTCCTCGAGAGGATCGAGGCCGAGGCAGCCAAGAGGGGCGCCGGAATACTAACGGCAGTATACCCGGCATACAACTCTATAGCGGAGCACTTCTACGAGACCCACGGGTTCGACAAGCTACAGGTGGAGAGGTACAAGCCCGTCACAGGGTAGCCCAGGCATGGAGCTATACTGCCCCAACTGCGGCTACCGCTCCAGGAGGTACACCCACCGGTGCCCCCACTGCGGGGCGCCCCTGGAGGCTAGAGACCCGCCTCCCCCAGCCAGGGTCCTAGGGGAGGGCGATACACCACTAATCGAGGATAGGTACAGGGGTAACAGGATATACATGAAGCTGGAGTACCTCAACCCCACCGGCAGCTTCAAGGACCGCGGCGTGGCGGCGTCCCTGTCATGGGCATCCAAGCAGGGGTATAGGTGCGTCGTCGAGGATTCCAGCGGGAACACGGGGATCTCCACAGCAGCGTACTCCTCCCACCTTGGCATGGAGCCGGTCATAGTGGTTCCAAGGAGCGCTAGCCCGGGTAAGAAGAGGCTTATCAAGTCCCTCGGGGCCAGGCTGGTTGAGGAGGATACCCGGGAGGATGCCGCTAGGAGGGCGGAGGAGCTTGCTGGCGAGTGCTTCTACGTAGCCCACGCCTGGAGCCCCCTCTTCATATGGGGGACCGAGACCCTTGCCGGGGAGCTGCCGAGGCGCCTGCTAGGCCTCCCCATCTTCGTGCCTGTATCGAGCGGTACCCTGCTCCTTGGCCTCTATAGGGGGGCCCGCCGTGCTGGGGTTGATGCGAGGCTCTACGCCGTCCAGTCGCCTATGGCTAGTAGCCTGGCGAGGCTGGTGGAGCCTGTGGCGGTCCTTGGAAGTAGCCAGGGTATGCTGGATGCGCTGGTCTATAGGAACCCTCCTAGGCTGGCTGAGATGGTTGAGGCCGTCTCCCGGGGCGGGGTCTATATCGTTGGCTGGGAGTATGCATCTAGGGCCTACAGCTGGCTCCTGCGTAGGGGGTATATAGTCGAGCCTTCCTCGGCAGTTGTTATGGCGGCGTATATGCACGCCGTTGAGAGGGGCTTGGTGGGTGACGCCGTCCTGGTCTTGACTGGGAGCGGGCTGAAGTATCTGGGGTAAGTAGGGCGCTCCTTTAAGGCCCCTAGCCTCCCCCTCTTTTCCTGGTGGATGGGCTATGCTGGTCTACGATATGCATTCTCACCTGTATGAGCACAGCGACCGGGAGATAGAGGAGATCCTGGAGGCCGATAGGAGCCTTGTTATTGTAGCGGTTAGCGATGACGCCAGTAGCCTCGGGAGGACCTGGAGGCTGCATGAGGCCTACGGCGACAGGGTTGTACCCTGCGGCGGGTATCACCCGTGGAACCTCAAGGAGGGGGGTAGTGTTGGGGCTGCTAGGGAGGCTGCTAGGCTTGCCGAGAGGCTTGGCGTAACGTGTATCGGGGAGGTTGGGCTTGATAGGAAGTTCCTGCCCGGTGAGACGTGGGAGTTACAGGTTGAGGTGTACAAGCTCTTCATAGGCCTCGCCAGGGAGCTGGGGGCTATGCTCAACATACACGCCCCAGGGGCGTGGAGGGATGCCCTGGAGATGGCTGTTGAGGGCGGGGTTGAGAGGGGGATGCTCCACTGGTACACGGGGCCCCAGGACCTTATAGGGCGTATAGCTGAGGCTGGATTCTATGCCTCAATAAACCCTGCTATAAGGATCCAGGAGAAGCATAGGAGGATAGCCAGCGTGGCCCCCCTGGAGGTGCTCGTGTTCGAGAGCGACTCTCCCTATAATTATAGGGGGTTGAGGCTGAGCCCACTCATGGTTAGGGGTTCGATGGAGCTTGTGGCTAGTATAAAGGGTGTCAGCCTGGAGGCTGTCATGGAGAGGGCGTACGCCAATAGTAGGAGGCTCCTCGGCCTGGGCTAGCCAGCCAGCTTTATGTCTAGGAGCTTTACCTCCACAACATACTCTCCGGCTTGCAGGGTTAGCGTCATCTTATAGTATGGCGAGACCACCAGGCCGTCCATGTTTACCAGGTCTATCGTGTACTCCGGCATGCCCCACACGGTTGGGCTGAAGAGCGGGTTCAGCGGGACCAGGTTGAGCGTGACCCCACGGGTCGTACCCCAGGGAGCCTCCACGTCTCCCGGTATTACCCCTATATCGACTAGCTGGCTGGGCTGGCCCCCGCGGGGGCTTGTTAGTGCGTTCCAATCTATGTCGAGCTCATCGGTGAGGTAGTATATTATGTAGGCTGGCCCGACCCCCGCCGCGGCCCCGGCCTCCGCCTCCTGGCCCGCCAGCCTCAGGTATATGCTCGTCTTGAAGAAGGGCTCGTAGGCCTGGGGGTTCTCCTCGCTCCTAGTACCGTTGGGGTATACCCTGTAGGCCTCCTCCAGGAGCTCGTCGCTGTACCTGTACTCTAGCTTGTAGAGTAGGGTGCCGTTGCTCGCGTACGCCTCCACGACTCCGCTCCGCCCGGCGGGGTCGTTGTTGACCTTGAATAGGGTCTTGGTTCCATTGTAGCTGACCTCATACTCTATATAGGAGACCCTGTCGAGGACCTCGCCCAGCTTGAGAGCCCCAGTCTCGCTGAGCCTCTCGACGGGGCCCACGTAGGAGAAGTACACGTACGCCCCTATCGAGCCCGATACCAGCGTGATTATGAATAACGCGATAATCAGGTTCTTAGCCGTCAGCGCCACACCCTTCCCCCAGAGGCCGGGCTAGATGAGGGTTAGAATTTAAAACCATAGAGCCCCCAAGCCGCCTGCTGGGGTGGATCAAGGGGTTGACGCTCGGACTGGACAAGGGGACCAACGCCCAGGGCCATATGGGGTGGATCAGCGTTAGGTGCAGGATCTGTGGGAGGCACCTGAGCCTGACCGGCAACTACCCGGGCACAAGACAGTTCATAGTTGTCTATGCATGCCCCAAGTGCGCCCGGGATTATGATGCCTACTTCTGCCACGCCGACGCTAGGAAGGTAAAGTACACCTGCCCCTACTGCGGGGGCCCACTGAAGCCGCTCACACCGATACCAGCGGAGAGGTAGCATGCCGGCGGTGGAGGAGCACTACCCGGAGAACCATATAAGGGTTCTCAGGATACTCCTAGGAGACCGTATAGTCTACTCCATAGACCACTACGCCAGGCTAAACGGGGAGCCCGGGGACTGCGAGGGCCCCGGGACTGGGAGCTATAGGCTCTGCTACAAGAGGCTGGGCAAGTGCACAGCGGTGATAGCAGTAACCCCGGCCGGGGCCGAGCTCGTAAACCTGAGGCTGGAGACCGGGCCTGATGGCGACCCGGGCCCCGTGGAGGCTAGGAGGATCTGCGTGGAGGAGGCTGGTAGGATCCTTGAGGGTATGCTCGCTCCTCAGCGGGGGTAAGGATAGCAACTATGCCCTCTACAGGGCCCTTAGAGAGGGCCACGAGCCGGTGTGCATACTCGTTGCTAGGCCCAGGACTAGGGATAGCTGGATGTTCCACGTGCCCAACGTGGAGCTAGCTCTACTCCAGGCCGAGGCTATGGGCCTCAGGCACATTGCCAGGATGGTGGAGGTGAGCGGTGTTAAGGAGAGGGAGGTGGAGGAGCTGTGGAGGGCCCTAGAGAGGCTCCACGGCGAGGTAGGGTTCGAGATGATAACCGTGGGGGCGCTGGCAAGCAGGTACCAGTACAAGAGGATTGAGAGGATCGCCAGGGCCCTAGGAGTGGAGGTCTACGCACCAGCCTGGCTAATGGACCAGGAGGAGTACCTTAGGAAGCTCGTCGACGAGGGGATCAGGTTCGTGATCACCAGGATCTCCACCATGGGGCTGCCCCACAAGCTCCTAGGAGTCCCTATAGGGCCCGTGGAGGTCGAGGTGATAATAGAGGCGGCGAGGAGATACGGGTTCAACCCCGCCTTTGAGGGGGGCGAGGCCGAGACCCTTGTAGTTGATGCACCCCACTATAGGGCCCGGCTAGGGCTGAAGGCAACCCCTAGGGTGCTCGGCGACTTCGAGGCCGAGCTTGTCATAGAGGATGCTTGGCTGGAGTGGAAGGAGCAGCTTGCTAGTTCCCCCTGAGCGCTGCTTTGAGTGCTAGTATCCTCCTCTCGATATACTCCAGGGCGTAGTCCCTGTCAACCTCTACCATGACCTCGTCCCCGAATTTTAGGTAGATCCTCGAGGCCCTGCCCTCCTCGATCAGCTTCCTGGCCTCCTCCATCTCCCTTAGCCTGGCCTCTAGCTCCATCTTTGTAGGAGCCTGCATCGCTGTGGCACCCCCTCGTGGGGTCGTGTTGAAAGAGGAGGGGGTGGGGCTAGGCCCCCTGCTGGCCCTGCTGGGTCTTCTCTAGTATCTCCCTTATCCTGGCGTTTACCTCCTCCAGCTTCCTCCTCAGGTCTAGCCTTAGCCTCTCTAGGCTCTCGATCCTCTGGTTTATTAGCTCCTTGGCATCGTCTATGCTGGCCTCGACGCTCAGCCTGCCGCCTACGCCCATGATTACGTGCTCTGTGTCCACTACCTTTGCCCGTATGAAGTTCCCGGCTCCTATGGGTACTAGCACCACCTTGTCGCTACCCCTCTGCTTTATGTAGTCCAGGGTCTCCAGCACGGTTGCCAGGTCTAGCACGGTGGCGTCTATTGTCGCTATCTGCTGCCTTATGCTCTCGGCCTGGCCGAAGAGGGTCCTGAGCTCCTCCTCCAGCCTGTCCACCGCGGGTGCCTTCTCCTCTGCCATCCCCCGGGTCACCCCCCGGGTTTATATACTATATATTCCTATAATATTTAACCATTTGGCTATTATAGTATAATCCAAATTATTATAAGAGAGGTACGGGATCCCCTACTCCTTGTGGGGCTGTTAGTGGTGCTGCACGGCCTCGCCGGCTAGCCTCGCCTCCTGTTGCCTCTCCCTTGCTAGGGCAGCGGCTAGGCTGTGCATCGTGTATATCCTGACGAAGCCCTCTGCCTCCTCGCCGGTTGGGTACCATCCTGTGTTGTAGTCTATCGCCTCCTTGCTGTAGCTGGAGTAGGGGCTCTTCCTACCTACTATGCTTAGGCTTCCCTTGTAGATCTTGACCCTGACTGTCCCTGTTATACTCTTATTCATGCTGTCTATTGCCGCCTCCAGGTGGCTCCTGAGGGGCTCTATCCAGAGGCCCTGGTATACTAGGTCGCTCCACTCCCTGTCTAGTAGCCTCTTGAACCTCAGCTCTCTGGGTGTTAGTATGTGCTTCTCTAGGTCCTTGTGGGCGTTTATGAGGACCATTGCCGCTGGGGCTTCGTATACCTCCCTCGACTTGAGCCCTACTACCCTGTTCTCTATGTGGTCTATTCTACCGTAGCCGTGTGCACCCGCCTCCTTGTTTAGCTTCTCCACTATGTGGTGGAGTGGCATGTACTCGCCGTTGACTGCGACTGGTACTCCCTCCTGGAACTCTATCTCTAGGTATAGCGGCGTGTCTGGCGCCTTCTCCGGGGCTACTGTCCAGGCATAAGCGTCCTCCGGCGGCTCCAGGTACTCATCGTCTATGGGTCCTCCTTCTATGCTCCTAGTCCACATGTTCTCATCTATACTATACTTGCCGTGGCTGCCTGGGGGTTGGAAGCCGTGCCTCTTGAGTATCTCCATGGACATCTCCCTGGTTAGGGCCATCTCCCTGACTGGCGCGATTATCTTCGCCCCGGGGCCTAGGTGGTAGAGTAGCGTGGAGTCGAACCTGACCTGGTCGTTGCCCTTGCCTGTGCATCCGTGTGCCACTGCCTCTGCCTCCTCGTATTTGGCTACCTCAGCCACCTTCTCCGCTATCAGGGGCCTTGCCAGGGCTGTGCCTAGGGGGTAGGAGTCCTCGTAGAGGGCGTTGGCCTTTACAGCCTTGGATATGTACTTCTCCGCGAACTCGCTCTTCGCATCTATTGTATAGTGCTTGTATGCCCCGAGCATGTAGGCCCTCTCCTCTACTCCTTTAAGGTCCTCGTCGAGTCCAACGTCTACGGTGACCGTTATGACCTTGTACCCCTTCTCCTTGAGTAGTAGGAGGATGGCTGACGTGTCTAGGCCTCCGGAGTATGCAAGTACAACCTTCACTCTAGGCGGCACCCCGTCCGGGTCGAACGGGCTCCGGGGTACAGGGTGTATAAGGGAGTGTATCCACGTGTAACCTGCTGGAGGCTCCTAGTTACCCTCGTTACAATGCCTCTCATAGCCCGGGAGGGGTTGGGGCTCCCTTGTCGGCGCGGGGTCTCGGGCCATCCTACAGTACATTCTCCAAGCCAGGTCCTCCTGTAGCCTCCAGTCCCCCTCGAAGACGCCCCTGCCTAGGAGGCGTAGCACCGCCTTCTTGTATAGTGGGTGGAGGGGCCTTGGCCTAGCCCTTGCTAGGGGCGTGCCGGGGAGGGGTAGGAAGTGGTGGAGCCTCATCTTGGCCCCCATATCTGCTAGCCTATACATGACCTCCACTGTAGCCTTCACATCCTCCTCCTTCTCCCCGGGCATGCCGAATATTAGGTCCACCACGGCGGTGAAGCCGTAGGAGTGGATGAGTTCCACCGCTCTTAGGACTTCCTCAACACCGTGTCCCCTCCCCACACTGTCCAGGAGGGCCTCGCTGCCGCTCTGGAGGCCCACCGAGATCCTCCTGTTGGCGGCATACCTCTTCACCACCTCCAGGACCTCCGGAGTCACGTACTCCGGCCTTGTCTCGCTGGGGAACGTGCCCAGGTATGGCCTCCCGCCCGCCTCAGCCACGCCGCTCAGCAGCTCTGCTATGGCGCTGGGGTTAGGCCTGCCACCCCGGCTCATGTAAGCGAAGCCCACGGGTGCTATGAAGCGTATATCCCTCCTACCCCGGGCGACGTAGGCCCTAGCCGCCTCGTGCACCCTAGCCGGGCTCCTGTACCTAACATTGCTCTTGAACTGCCAGGGTACCTGGCAGAACCTGCACCTGTACATACACCCCCTCATGATCTCTATGGGGGGATAGAGGCCGAGGCCCTCGTGGTAGGGCTTGTACTCGTCTAGGTCCGCTAGGCTTATCCGGGTAGTCCTGAACCTGCCATCCTCCAGGTACGCTATATTGGGGACGCTGGAGAGATCCCTCCACCCCAGTAGGCTCTCCGCCAGCCCCACTATTGCGGGCTCGCCGTCGCCAACCACGGAGGCGTAGGCGCCTAGGCGGAGCAGGTGCCAGTAGGCCCCCTCGGCGTGTGGCCCACCAGCTATCACCGGGTACCTGGAGGCTACCCTAGCAACTTCGCCCTCCAGCTCCAGGAATACGGGGGTGGAGAGGCCGTAGAGTACTGCAACCCTCCTACCCCTGGCCTCCTCCCTCGCAGCATCTGCCAGGGGCTCCTCAGTGAAGCGTATCTCCACCTCCCTGCCGAGGAGCCCCTCCTTCTCTAGGGCCGCTGCTATGTGGGCGAACCCGTTCTTGGCCCCATAGACTACCCTTGCTAGTAGTGTGAGCCTGGGCTGCAATCCCCCTCTGGCCCCGGGGGGTTAGGGTGTCTGCTCGTAGAGTTATTATCACCTACCCGCTTTGGGGCGAGTGGTGTATGGGCTTGGGCTGGAGGCGGCCCCTCATAGTCTTCATCCTGGCGTCTCTGGTAGTGGACCTCGCCTACATCCTGGGGGCCGTTGATGTCGTTGATACTGACAAGTACTTCCTGGGCGTGTGGTGGGTGCCGTGGACGTACCTGGAGGCCGCCTTCAGCCCCTACTCCCCCGATTACATGGGGATCCTGAAGTTCAACTACCACCCCTCCGAGCCCATAGTTATGCTCGTGTATACAATCACCGGCTTGGCCGGCATCCACGCTACCCTTGTTATACCATTCCTCCTCCACCTGAGCCTCATGGTGGGGATGTACACCCTCCTCTCCCGGCTGGTTGACAGGGAGCCAGTGAGGATCCTGGGCTCCCTCGCGTACGGGCTTAACCCTGTAGCCTCTGCATACTACGTGGCAACCCCCATAGCGTTCCTGCCAGCCCTCCTACCAGTGATGGTGGCCTTCATAATTGACCTTGCAATGGGCCAGTCTAGGAGGGCCTGCTTTAAGGCGGGCCTTGCAGCTGGGTTCACCGTTAGTATGCACTACTCCTTCGCACCCCTGGCAGCTGGGATGGCTGGGGTAGCGGGGCTCTACGCGCTGGCCTACTCGCCGGATAGGCGTAGGGCCCTGAAGACCCTCATCCTGGCGGCCCTGGTGGCCCTCGCGGCCATGGCCCCTACGCTGATCCACCTTTCTATAGTACACTTCGTCGGCCCGGACAAGCAGCTAAACTACCTCTCCCAGGGCCTAGACCCCGAGTCTGTAGCCAATGACATCAGGTACTGCTATAGCATTAACGCGACTGGCGTTGTTAGCCTAACCTGGGATCCGTGCCACAAGCAGACCCGTACAACCTACAACGATAACCCCCTGGGGCTACTCCACATACCCCTGGCCCTAGCCACTCTATCCCTAGCAGCGCTCATCCCAAGGCTTAGGGGGCCCAAGCTGCTTGCGGGGGCTGCGTGGGCCTCGACTGTGCTTGCAGCTTCATACGCATCCATACTCTTCATACACTCTCTCGGCCCGGCATTCTCTGGGAACATACTAGTCGTGGCGCTCAGGTCTCCTATTAAGCTGAGGCTCGCCGCCGAGCTGGCTCTGATCACGGGATCCACAATTCTTATCGGCCTCCTGCTCAGCTCCAGGAGGAGGCTCCTGGGCCTAGCTCTAGCATGGATCTTGGTCCTCTCCATGGCTGGGATTATGGCTCCCTATATAGCTGATACCGTCTCGATGGAGACCTATAACCCTGCTAACCCTGCCCTGGTTAGGCTATACGAGGAGGGCGCCCTGGAGCCCGGGGTTAGGGGGCTCATAGTGCCTTACACCCATGAGGCTATGCTACATAGCCCACCGGAGATGAGGCTTCTCCCCCTCTCCCCTAGGCCGCCAGTGGTCGGATACATAGACTCATCGTACCGGGCTGGGACCCTGCCCTACGCTCTCGAGGCCCTGGGCGCTGGAAGGATTGTTGTTCTTGATCAGGGGCCTGGTGAGAGGTCCTTCTATGACGTGGCACTGTCTCAAGGCGTCGATCCTAGTAGGGTTGTTGATATGCTTGTGTCCTCGGGCGTGTATAGGCTTGCTGGGGCTGGCGATGGCTTCTGGGTCTTCACGGGTAGGGGTGGCTTGCTGGATAGCTACGGGGAGGTGTTCGTGGTTCCTAGGCCTAGTATGGTGTGGCTATCTGCGTACCTCCTCAACACTACCGGGTACATCCCTACTATATCCCAGAGCCCGGGCCTGATGGGGTATCTAAGCCCCGATAGGGCATACATGGTCTCCACGATCGACCTGGGCCCGTCCAGCGGGGATTATACTAGGGTCTATGGGGGCCACCTCTTCGTCTATACAACCCCCGTCGACGGGTGGAATGCACCCAGGCTGGGAGCCAGCAAGGTCGTCAGTGTCTCCGGGGGTATGCGTGTGGAGGTGGCCCGGGGTGTGGAGATGCTGGTGTCCGTACCCCCGGCTCATTATAGGCTTGAGGCAGTGGATTCCAGTGGTGCCACAGTGCTCATTGTAGAATCTGGATCCTCGGGGATAACTTGTACTACCCCCGGGGGCACCGTTGAGGGGTCTTGGGGCCAGCTTGGGCTGAGCTATAGTGGGGGCAAGGTGAATGTTGGGGTTGGCGGGTTGTCTTGCGCGGCCGAGGCTAGCGGCGTGCTTAGGGTGTACCTGGAGGCTGTGGATGACGGTGTTAGGGTGGTGGCTTCTGGGAGGGTCTATGGCCCTGTGTACCATGCTGTAGCCGTGGATGGGTGGAGGGTCCTGGTTTACAGGGTTGCCTATAACAGCCTCTATAGGCTCGCTGGCGTGGAGGCTGGCGGCGGGGAGCCAATCCTGGTTGACGGGTTTGGGAATGCCTGGTTCTACCGGGGTGGGGAGCCTGTGGTGGTTGAGCCCCTCTCCAGGCTATACCTGGCCGTGGGCGCTGTTACCTGGCTACTATTCTACCCCCTCGCGGCCATCGTGGCCGTGGGACGGGTTAAAGGCTTAAACCGCGTCTTGGCCCACCGCCGTGGCTAGGGTTTAGGTGTTAAGGGGTGAATGCGAGGCTGGTTATACTTGCCCTGGCTATCCTAGCCGTTGGCCTCGCCTCCTACGTGCTCCTTGGTGGCGAGGAGGATACTGGCTCGTGGTTCATAGACCTGGGTGAGGGCGAGAGGCTCCTCGACGAGCCGATCCCGTATATAGTCGATGGTAGAAGCGTATACCTTGTCGTCACGAGCTCCCGGGTTGTGGTTATTGACGCCCTAGACGGCTCGGTGGTCTCCGAGACCCGGCTGGAGGGCGTGAATGCCGGCCTGGGCCATAGGCTTGAGCCCCTGGAGGTGTATGTGGGCAAGCATAGCGGCGGCACCCTGGACATCTATAGGATCTACCTGGACGGCCTGGAGCCCAGGATTGAGGGGCCCATACTAGGCGGTGTGAACCTGTGGAGCAGCTTCTCCGAGAGGGGGCTTTGGACAGCAACTAATGACAGCCTTCTATTCTACCCCCTCCCAGGCCTGGAGCCTGTTAGGGTTGAGAGTCCCCTCCCCTTCAGCGATCCCATCTCCGTGTCGGCCCACAGTATTGGCCCCTTCGACACCGTCTCCCTGGTGCTCAAGAACGCTTCAAGCTTTACCGTGATAGTTGATATGACTAGTGGCCCCGAGCCGGTGGCCGTGTTGAGGGGCTATGTTGTAGCCGACACGATATCCTCTGAAAGGGGCTTCTTCCTTGCCGCCGTGTCATATAGCGGGGATAACATTGCAGAGTACAGCATTGAGTATATCATAGATGTCATCCAGCTGGAGGACGACGGGAGGCCTAGGACCTTCTATAGCCTGAGCCATAGGAACGCTGTAAACTACCCCCCGGCGGTGGAGTTCTACACAGATCCCCTCTACCTGGCCCTCCTCTCCGTGGGCCCCAAGTCTAGGACCGGGAACTTCTCGGGGACCGACCCAGCCGTGGTTATAGTGGAGAGGGACGGCGACACCGTGGCTTTACAGTACCTAGCCGACCTGACCGGGGGCCTGCCCCCGAAGACCCTGTGGACCCCCTACACAGGCCTGGCCAACCCTATAGACTTTGACGGGGACGGCCTGGTTGATGTGCTGGCTAGTATGAGGCTGTATGAGGGGGATGAGTGGAGGATCAGGCTGGTCCACCTGGAGATGCCTCCCCCGGGCGGGTAGCCCTGTCTTCACATGAGGATAGGTACGACCACAATTTAGGCCCCAGGCCTCCACGGCCTGTATAACAGTATTAAGGCGTAGGAGCGTATATGTGCTGGAGGGGGTTTAGGTGGCGGTTAGGCTTAGGAACCTGCCCCAGGTGCCTGAGAAGTACCTTCCCATGTACGAGAGGATGTACAAGCAGAAGTACCACTTCGTTGGCCGCCATACAGTGGTGAAGAAGTGCTACTGGACACATAAGGCCATGGTGGAGGGGAGGCACTGCTACAAGTGCAAGTTCTACGGGATCGAGAGCCACAGGGACATACAGATGAGCCCCGCCGCCCTCTGGTGCTGGAACGCCTGCCTCCACTGCTGGAGGATCAGGCCCCAGGACCTGGGCGTGGATATGGATGAGACGAAGATGCCCTTCTACGACGACCCCAAGATGCTTGTTGACGAGCTGATAAAGGTGCACAAGAAGCTCATGAGCGGCTACAAGGGGCACCCCAAGGTCGACCCCAAGATGCTGGAGGAGGCAATGAACCCGGTACACGTCACCATGAGCCTCACCGGGGAGCCAACGCTCTACGAGCTCCTGGGCGACCTGATAAAGGAGATCCACAAGAGGGGTATGACAACCTTCATAGTCACCCGCGGGGTTAGGCCCGACGTCCTCGCAAGGCTGGACGAGGAGCCCAGCCAGCTCTATGTTAGTATAGAGGCGTGGGATAAGAAGAGCTACAACTACTTCACCAGGCCCCTAGTACCCAGGGCCTGGGAGCTGACGTGGGAGACCTTCGAGATAATGCCCAGCTTCACCAACCCCACCGCCATAAGGATCACCCTAGTCAGGGGGTTCAACGACCACGAGGAGGCCCTGAAGGGCTTCGCCAGGATCATAGAGACGGCCCAGCCCACATACGTGGAGGTGAAGAGCTACATGTGGGTGGGCGCGAGCAGGGAGAGGCTATCCAAGTCAAACATGGCCCGCCACGACCAGGTCAGGGACTTCACTAGGAGGCTCTCCGAGCTGACCGGGTACCCGATAATAGGGGAGAGCAAGAGCAGCAGGGTAGTACTGCTGAGCAGGATACCCAAGCCGATCAGGCTCGGGAAGGGGTGCCCCAAGGGGCTAGACACACCAGAGCCCGAGGCTCCCGGGGAGTATGACGAGTACGACCCCGACGTTATGCCCTAGCCCCGAGGGGCCCTGCCGCGGCCATACACCTACTTATATTCATCCCTCCATATCTGCAACCAGTCAATATAAAATCCGTAATAACCATACACCACCCCATCGCGGGGGCGCCAATGAGGACCAACCTCGTCACCGAAACGGTGGGGAGTGCGCCGGAATCCGAGGCGCTGAGAGGTGTGTAGAAGGGTGATAGGGAAGCTGCCAACCAGGATGCTGAAGGGGATAACGGTAGGGAGCCTCTGGATGTACGTCCTAGCCCTCCTGGAGGGGCGGCCCTCGTATCCCTACGAGGCGAGGAAGCTGATCAAGGAGAAGTTCGGCTTCGAGCCGCCGATCGTCACCCTCTACACAACATTCTATAGGCTAGAGAGGGAGGGCTTCATAAAGAAGGAGGAGGGGGGCCACTACGTCTTATCCGAGAAGGGTAGGGAGGCGCTCAGGGAGGCTATAACGCTCCTCAGGGAGATCGCCAGGAAGCTGGAGGAGGTGGCCAGCCAGCCCCGGTAACACCAGGCTTCTAGCGAATCAGTACCGGTACATATGTTACATTCATCCTACCGGCTACGTGTAACGGCTTAAGGTGCTGAGTATATTTGTATCGGCCCGGCTTCTACGGTTTAGCCATATGCCTACAGATTCTAGAAAACCCATTTAAATGCTAGCCCCTTCTAATATATTTAATATAGGGGTGAATTGTGAAGTGAGGCCAAAAAGAATACTAGCGGCGATGCTACTGGTCGCACTGTTCATCCTACCCGCCGCCTCAGCAGGGCTGGGCATCATTGCTAGCAGCGCCGCCCCAGGCCTAACCGGGGACTTCAGGACCGACGTGGTCAACCTAGGCAAGTATCTGGAGGGTAAGGGCGTCAACGAGGTTAAGTTCAGCGTTATGGCTGCTGGGGATCCCAATAGCGTTCTGAGGATGTATGGTATAGTGGAGGGCGCCGCCAAGATAAACAAGATCTGGGAGGAGGAGGGCATAAACGTTAGGATTAAGATAGATACTATCTGGGAGCCCGACTTCAAGAAGCAGTTCGATAACTTCGTCGCCCAGTACGAGCTAGGGCAGAACGGCGACTTCTTCGTCAACAGCTACGTCTACATAGCCACACTCGTCAACGATGACAGGCTCCTAGACATAACTGACTGGGTAAAGGCGTACTGGGACACAGTGTTCAGCGACTTCTACAAGCCACTAATGGAGGCGGCCCAGTACAAGGGCAAGTACTATGCCATCCCCCAGGACACCGAGGCCAGGCCCTTATACATAAGGAAGGATGTAGCCGCATGCATGGGCTGGAACCTGGAGGGCCTAGATGAGAAGGTCAAGGCCGGTGAGTTCACCTGGAAGGACGTCTACATGAAGGCCAAGGAGGCAGTTGACAAGAGATGCTCCAAGTGGGGCCTCATACACAGGAAGGGCAGCGCCCACCCAGACCTAATACAGTTCATATTCGCCTTCGGAGGAACCCTCTACAACCCACAGACTGGGAAGCTAGTTGTTGACAGGGAGGCAGTGTACAAGTGGCTGGCGACCGAGAAGGCGTTCGCAGACGCCAACCTCCTGCCAAGGGACATACTGGAGTGGGACTGGGCAACCCAGATACACCCGACCATAGTAGGCGAGAAGGGCACGCTCTTCGACATAGGAGGCACATGGTACTGGACCGAGTGGCAGACCAAGGACTACTACCAGGACCCGAAGACCGGGGAGAAGAGGCCCCTAACCCCACAGGAGGTCCAGGAGAAGTTCTACTACACCCTGTTCCCGGCCGGCGAGCCTGGCAAGGACCCGGTGACCCTGAGCCAGCCATTCATGTGGATGATAGCAGCCAACGCTGGCAAGGACAACCCTGGCTACGATGACCCCGAGATGAGGGATGCCTACCAGAAGCTGGCGTTCCTCATAGTAGTAGGGGCCAGCGACCCGGAGATCAACGCTATACACAGTATCATAAGCGCCCACGTCCCCGTCAGGAAGGCCGCCGCGGCTCTGCTGGAGGATGAGCAGTGGATACAGAAGCTGAGGAGCCTAGACCTAGACCTGACGGAGGAGACCAAGAATGCTATAAGGGAGATAGTGGCCAAGACCGCTGACCCGATCAACATCAAGTTCCTGGCCAGCGTGAGCTACATGCTAGACTACACCAAGCTAGCCCCGAGCCACCCGTACTACAGCAAGCTAGCTGGAGTATTCAAGGACGCCGTGGACAGGGTGCTCAAGGGCCAGTCAAGCCCTGAGGACGCGATCAAGTACATAGAGAACAAGGTCAAGGCCGACCCCGACCTGAGGGGCAACGTGGAGTTCAAGGGAACAATACCCAAGGGATGGAAGCTAGTCGAGGAGACGAAGCCAGCGGAGACAAAGACTGAGGCCCAGCAGACACAGGCACAGGAGACCCAGCAGGCAACAGAGCAGGCACAGGAGACAATGGAGGAGACCGCCACGGGCCAGGCTGAGGAGGAGGGCGGCTTCCCAACAGCACTACTAGCCATAGTAGTAATCATAGTGATAGCGGCTGCCGCGTACTTCCTGCTGAGGAAGTAGGTGCCCAAACTTGGCTAGGAGGGGTAGGCAAGCCCTCTTTTTTCTCCTTCCCATGCTTATACTAGTTGTGGCCTTCTACATCCTGCCCCTAATCCTCACAGCCTGGATAAGCTTCACGCCCCTAACCAACTGGAGGGTCAGGGACCAGCTCGACGACTTCGTCGGTCTGGAGAACTACGTCAACCTCTATTACCTTGCAAGGTACGACCCCGACTTCCATAAGGTTCTACAGACAACCCTGGTATTCGTCACGTTCACCCTCTTCATAAACGTAGTTGGGGGCCTGGTGCTGGCTATACTCACCTACCTGATCGACGAGAGGATATCCCTAGCCTACAGGCTGCTATGGCTGCTGCCAAGGATGACCCCCCTGGCCGTCTTCGGCCTGTTATGGTACTACTTCTTCTACGGCGGCCCCCAGGGGACCCTCAACTCGTTCCTCCTCAAGCTGGGGGTTATAGATGAGCCGGTTAGGTGGGGCACCGACCCTGCTATGCTACCCTACTCTGCGTGGGCTATCATAGTGTTCGTGAACGGGCTGGTGGGGGTAAGCTACGGCATGATCATATTCTACTCTGCATTCAAGAACATACCCAGGGAGCTGATTATAGCTGCTAGGGTTGACGGGGCCAGGACCTGGGAGGTTATACGCCACATACTCGTTCCCATGGTAAGGTGGCACATAGTATTCGTCACCGTGTGGCAGCTGCTTAGCCTGATAACAAGCTACACCCACCTATTCGTCCTGGTCCAGTGGAGTGTCGTGGATAAGTGGTATGGCACCACCCTGGCCCTCTACGTGTTCAACACTGCGTTCTTCGACGTGAAGAACCAGGGCTTCGCGGCTGCGGCGGCCGTGATCCTCGTGATCATAGGCAGTATCCTCGGCCTTGTCACGCTCAGGATCATGAGGTTTAGCCAGATGATATCCCCGCCCCGGGGTGATATATGATGGGTGAGGGTATAGGAGAGGGAGGCCCCCTGGTTAGGGGCACAATGGGCATCGTGATAATACTAGCCCTGCTCCTGGCAAGCCTACCGATAATCATGACGTACTCCACCCTAATACTAACAAGCTTCGCCAACACGATAGTATCTAGCCCCTGGGTGAAGTTCAGGTTCACGCTCGAGAACTGGAGGCTATTCCTCGAGGGCAAGCTGGCCCCCACCGCCGGGGTTGTCTACACCCCCGAGGATATACTGAGGTTCATAGTGAACACCGCCATAGTGGCTGGGGGCGTAACCCTGGTGGTCCTTGCTGCCAGCGTCACCTCGGCCTACGCATTCTCGAGGATGAACTTCTTCATGCGCAGCGGCATGATGAGACTGCTCATACTCCTCCACGCCTTCCCCGGCGTGGCCCTCATAGTGGGGGTCTACGCAATCTACGTGTTCCTAAACAGCTACATCCCCAGGGACTACAGCGTCTACTATAGCTTCATCTTCGTGATAATAGCGAGGGCTAGCCTCGAGATACCCATGGCGATATGGATCCTCAAGGGCTTCTTTGACAGGGTCCCCTGGGAGCTGGAGTGGGCCACGATAGTGGATGGGGGGAGCAGGCTGACCGCCCTCAGGACCGCGGTGCTCCCCCTGGTAAAGCCTGGAATAGCCGCTGTTGCCATATTCGCGTTCCTAGCCGGGTGGGAGGATCTTATCTACGTCCTAGTCTTCCTCCCTCCACACGAGAAGACTCTGGCCACCTACATAGAGAGCCAGCTGGGGAGCGGTACCCTGGAGACGACGTATCTACCCGTCGTGGCCGCCGCGGGTACCCTCTATTTAATACCCACAATCATCTTCTTCGTAGTAACGCAGAGGCTACTACTCGAGACAATGAGTGGGGGCTTGAAGGGGTGATCCTAGAATGGTAGAGGTGAGGCTGGAGGGGGTTACAAAGAGGTTCGGAAGGGTCACGGCGGTCAACAACGTCAACCTGACTTTTGGGGACGGAGAGTTCACCGCCCTCCTCGGCCCCTCGGGTAGCGGGAAGAGTACTATACTATACCTCGTGGCTGGGATATACAAGCCCAGCAAGGGGAGGATATACTTCGGCGACCGCGACGTCACCGACCTGATGCCGAACGAGAGGAACATAGGGCTGGTATTCCAGAACTATGCCCTCTACCCCCACATGACCGTCTACGACAACATAGCATTCCCCCTAAAGCTGAGGAAGACCCCGCCAGAGGTGATAAGGGACAAGGTCCTAGAGGTGGCGAAGTTCCTCCACATACACGAGCTCCTAGACAGGTACCCCGCCCAGCTGAGCGGGGGACAGCAGCAGAGGGTGGCCCTAGCCAGGGCCCTGGTAAAGGAGCCGGAGGTCCTGCTCCTAGACGAGCCCCTCAGCAACCTCGATGCGCTGCTGAGGATCAAGATTAGGAGCGAGCTAAAGAGGATACAGAAGGAGCTGGGCGTGACCGCTATCTACGTCACCCACGACCAGAGCGAGGCGCTGGCTATGGCTGATAAGGTTGTGGTGATAAACCGGGGGGTTATACAGCAGGAGGCCCCACCCGACACTATATACAATGAGCCCAGGAACGTGTTCGTTGCCAGCTTCATAGGCTCGCCCCCCGCGAACATATTCCCCGCCACGATGGACTACACCGAGGAGCCATGCATAAACCTGCCCGGCGGTACCAGGCACTGTGTCGAGGATGAGTATGCGAGCGTGCTGTGGAGGATGAAGCCAAGCAAGGTCATAGTAGGCTTCAGGCCGGAGCATGCTGAGATAGTGGAGAACCCCGTGGACGGGAGGCCGGTGATAGTGGGCGAGGTATACACCGTGGAGCCCTTGGGGAGGGAGAATATAGTCACGGTGGCCTCAGAGGACATACACCTCAAGGTCATAACGCCGCCAGAGGTAAGGCCGGAGGCCGGGGAGCTGGTCTACGTCGCGGTGGAGAAGGGTAAGCTTATGCTATTCGACCCCCAGACCGAGGTAAACCTTAGGTACATAGCAAGGGAGTGGAGCCAGGGTGGCTAGGGTAGACGCTGGGAGCTACATACTCGAGATCCACACTATACTATCCACCCCAAACCCCGCCTCGATACTTGGCTGGGCCCTAACGGAGGCCAGCCTAGTCACGAGCCCGGCGCTCGTCTACGTCGAGAGGCCAAGGCTCAGGCTAGCCGTGGGGCCCGGCAGCCTTGTCTCCGAGAGCGAGCCCCCACTGCCGGCTTACAGGCTAGCCTCACCCCAGTGGATAGACACCTGTACCCCGGCGGGGGAGCCCAGGTATAGGGTGCTGGGGGGCAGGGTGGAGCTGGAGGCTACTGTGGAGGCTAGGGAGGTGAAGGATCTCGCTGCGCTCCTTGTAAACGGGGTTAGGGGGCGCCACATCCTCTCAGGCGAGGAGGGAGAGGCCTACGCTGTCGCTGGGGGGTACAAGGTCCTCGACTGGGACCCCGGGGAGGGCTACCTACTCCACGCATCCAGCGGAGAGGCTTATAGGAGGTTATCCTATATAGCCCCCCTTGCATCCACATGCACAAGGCGATGACCGTAGCTACCCTACACCGACGCGGGTGCTGATGGGGATCACCGACCATGGAGGAGCCGCAGCCGCTCAGGGGTTTGCCCAGGAGGAGGGAGGTCGCAGCCCTATACCTGCTCTACAGCCTTGGAGAGCTTGAGCTGGGCGAGGCGATAAGCCTCCTCTCCCGGCGCCTCTGCATGACCCGTAGGACCGCTCATGGCGTGATTAAGAGGCTCCGCCGCCTAGGCTTGGTTAGGTACCGGCGGGGTCCTGGGGGCGTGATCCTGGTCCGTGCTGTGTCTCCTGAGGAGCTGGTTAGGGCTATAGCTGAGCCCTATATAGCGGGTAGGGGCGGGGATGAGGATGGCTGTACTCGCGGACCCCGGCGGGGCCGGGGTGTGAAGTAGCCTTTAAGTACTGACCCTTCGCCTTGTGCGTGTATGGCGGCGCTACAACATTAATCCCCGGCCCGTGTACATCACTTGGGATGGTCGTGGGGATGAGTGGAAGGGGGATTAGGGATATCTGGGACACGATAGTGTCTAGTATTGAGAGGCTCTCGTCCACCAACTGCTATGAGAGGATAAACCTGCTCGCGAGCCTGGGCCTGGTTAATAGGTATAGGAGGATAGCCGCGCGCCTCCTCCCCTGTAGGGGTACTATACTCGACGCGGGATGCGGGCCGGGGACCTCGACTGCCGTCCTCCTCTCCAGGTGCAAGGGCAGGGCCCGGATCGTGGCCCTAGACCCTAGCACATCCATGCTCCGCCGCGCCCCCTCAGCCCCCTCCTGCATGAGGCTTGGCGGCAGGTTCGAGAAGCTGCCCCTAGCCAGCTCCTCTATTGACGGGATCGTCGCCATGTTCAGCTACAGGGATGCTACTAGCTATGATGAGGCCTTGGAGGAGTTTGCTAGGGTGCTCAAGCCCCGGGGGGTGCTGGTGGTCCTGGATATATTCAGGCCCACGGGCCTCATAGCTAGGACCCTCCTCAAGGGGTACCTTTACGGTGTTGGGCTGCTGGGCGGCTTGTTGACTATGTGCCCTGGGGAGGGTAGGAGCTATGCAAGCATCATGTACACGATTGATAGGATGCTTAGTATAGGCGAGATGGAGGAGGCCATGGGCAGGCTATTTGAGGGTGTATCCGTCTACCGTGGCCCCTTTATTGCAGTGGTGTGGGGTAGGAAGCCCTCCAGCCCCGCCGGTTAGGATTGCTCCTCCCCGGTGCCTGGAGGGGGCTAGTAGTAGTACCAGATTGTCTCGTACTCCTTGGGGTCCTCCCCTATCTCCTCTAGCCTCTTGAGGTAGTCGTATATGGGCACGTCTACGTATGGCCAGGGGTCGACGGGTGCTA
>JALWEI010000007.1 GCA_027014125.1 Acidilobaceae archaeon
GGGGTGGGTACTGGTAGGGGTATGGCGGCGGGTATTGCTGGGGTCTGGCCGGTGGCGTCATTGGCTGGCCTTGTTGCTGGGGTGGCGGCTGTGGGGGGTACATCATCCAGGGCATCATCACGAACGGTGCCACGGCGCCGCTTCCCTGGGCTTTTGATAGGCTCTCTGCTATCCTCTCCCTGCCCTGCCAGTCCCTCTGGTACATGGCTGCGAATGCCCTGGGCCCGCTCATCTGTAGTATTGCCTTGTCCTCGTCGCTTATATCGATCTTAATCATTATGTCGTTTAGCTTGAGGCCGTACATCTCGTTGACCTTCTGCGCCACCTTAGCCTTCACGTACTCTCCGAACTCGCCTAGCATTGCTAGGAAGTCTGAGACGTTCTGAAGGGTCCTGCCAGCCCTTGCCTGCTCTGAGGCGTACTCGCCTAGGGCGTCTACTAGTGTTGATACTATGAATGGGTTGATCTTCCTCTTCACCTCATCCTTCGTGACCTCGCTCTGGACGCCCATGAACCTGGTGTAGAATAGCTCGATCTTGTTCTCGTCGACTGTGAAGTAGTATGTGCCGTTGAAGAGCAGGTGGACTCCGACCCAGTCTATGAAGGCCCTGTCGCCGAAGCGGGCCTCGTATTGTAGTAGGTTTATGAAGACAACGTTTGCCTTGAATATAGACTCGCCGTAGAGGCCCTCAACTAGGCCTTTGAGGAAGGGGACGTTCTGTGTGTCGAGCATATGCCTCCCTGGGCCTAGGACTCCCAGTATCTTGCCGTCCCTAAGGAAGACCGCCCTCTGGGACTCGTTTACTATGAGCACTGATCCCAGGTCGATCACGTCCCTGGGGTACTTCCACGCTATGTAGGACTCTGGGTCTAGGTCCTCGGGCCACTTGATTACGACCCTCTCGCCGCCGGCTATCTTGCCGGCTCCCTTGCCTAGGGCCCTGCCGATCTTGTCAAATACCAAGACATGGGCACCCCGCTGGGGTAGTACGGGGGGTATATGTAGCCTCGTCTATATTATATGTGCGTGGGGATTGATATGGGTAATGTAAGGCTACCTATATAATGCTGGGGGCGGGCTAGGTGTATATCTTCATCCTCCTGGTTATGAAGGGCTTGTCCTCCTGCTTCGCCATGTACTGCTTCAGGGCCCTCCTTATGATCTCGCTCTTGGTGATATTCCGCTTCCTAGCGTACTCCTCGAGCATGGCGAGCAGGTCTTCTTCTATCTTGAATGAGACTACACGCATCCCTCCCGCCACCATCAGCCATCAATACTCCTCTGATGCTTATATTACATGCTCGACGCGTCTACCAGTCTTCCTATTGTAACGGGAAGACTGGAGGATTAAGATTTATTAGGCTCCAGTGTAGTCTTTCTCTTTAGTGGGGAAGACATTTGCCAACAGTCCACCTGTCGCTGCCGGACGCCACGTACAGGGAGCTGAAGAGGAGAGCAGGAGAGATGGGCATACAGGTCACCGACCTCATAAAGCTCTACATAAAGATAGGCCTAGACAGGGGCTTCTCCACTAGCAACAAGGAGGACTCCGAGGTGGTGGCCCACCTAGCCTCGAGGATGGAGAAGATGGAGCGGGAGTACAGGATGAAGATGACCATACTAGAGGGCAAGTACAGGCAGCTGGAGGAGATGCTCACCTACATACTGGAGAGGGTCGATAGCATAGAGGATCTGATAACATCGGCTAGGAGCATGAGCAAGGTTGTTGAGAGGCCAGCGGTATACGAGGAGGGCTAGCGGCACTCCACGGCACGGCAGCCCTCCATGAAGAGGCGCCTCCTACCCTCATGGTAGATATCGTCGACCGTCATAGGCCTGCCGGGCTGCATGGACTTGAGCCTATACAGCTCCTCCTCCAGGTCGAGCTCGGTGTAGATGCACCTCTCGTTGAGCCTCCTCCGAGCCTCCTCGATGCTCCTGGTTCCCTCAACTAGGCCGGGTAGAGGAGTCCACTGGTAGGCCTTATCGGTGTCCAGTAGGTACATTGATGCTGATACAGGGGTTATCGTGACCCTCCTAGTGCCTCCCCTGATCCGGGTTTCCCCGTACTCGCCGCTGAAGGCCCGCAGGGGGATCTTGCTGGCCTCACTCACCACTGCCTCGGACACACTGTAGGCGGCGTTGTACTCCCTCCTGTTGAGCCCGTAGACCCCTATGAGGCCCCCCATACGTGCTATACGGGATATGTACTGGAGGACCTGGATCCACTCCAGCTCCCCATCCGCTCCTGGGGATAGGATCGCCAGGCCACTCCTGTCCCTAACCCCGGCTAGGCCTGCCAGGCTTACTGCATCCGCCAGGGGGCTCCTCAGCCCGTCCTCGCACCCCAGGGCTAGGGCATCTCCCCCGGTGTCAAGGCCTATTACATAGTCGAAGCCCAGCTCATCCACTATTATCCTCATGGCCTCGACCATACCCACGGCACCCTTGGAGAGGTCCAGGTACACCCCCTCCTCGCCTAGGGCCTGGAGTAGCCTGGCCAGCTGTGGCTTGACCCTCCTGCCCTCCCGTAGTGCTACTATGCTGCCATCCACCAGGGCGATGCTCCTCCAGGCCCTAACAGGCCCTTCAACCGCCTCGAGGGGTATAGGCCCTGGCACGGGGTCTACCGTGTACCTCTCCCACACGACGCTTCCCAGCATGGGGTGGGCTCCGATGCTCCTGAGCCTCTGGTAGAGTATGTATGCTCCTAGTACATCGCCTCCACCGCCTGCACCGAAGACTAGGACCTTGAGCCCCCTCAGCTCCTCCAGCGAGTCAACCAATGCCGTGCTTCCCCGCGATACTGGTTGGGCATGCCTGGATATAAATCGTCCTAGCCCCCTAGACCATAACTATTTTTCAACTCTACTATCCATAGATATATCCAGATAACAGCTATTTCTACTGGTTTATTCAATTCACATATACATGTATCGGTGCCGATATCTCCGGTTGGTGAAGGGGTTATAGTCCCCACCCTGCTATTATCATGGTGGGAGGGGTCCAGAGTGGGCGGGGACTCCTGGCTCAGATCCTTCGCCCTGGCACTAATAGAGGCGCTGGAGGCTCTTCTAGCCACCACTATAGTAGTCCTGGTACTAATCTCTGGCGTGAAGCTCCTGGGTATGGCTTTCAGCATGATGGGGGAGGGTAGTATAGATAAGACCGAGGTTCTCCATATACTGGACCTGACACTGCTACTAGTGCTATCTATCGATATACTCAGGACCCTGATAACCGCGATACTGGGCAGGTACCTCCCCCTCAGGATCGTGGTTGAAGCAGCTATGATAGCGGTCCTCAGGGAGATTATCTCTATAGAGATTAGGCATCTGGACTATAAGATGATAATCTCCCTAACTATAGCCCTTCTGGGTCTGGCGGTGCTCTGGATAATAGCGTCTGGTATGGAAAATAGGATTAGGAGGATAGCGGCTACTCGCCCTTAGCCTTTACTGGCAGGGTAACCGTTAGGGTGTCGCCGTTGTCGAAGTAGAGTACTAGCTCCAGCGTGGAGCCGGGCTCTAGTTTCGTGTCAAGTATCATAATATGGTATCCGCCGTGCTTCAGCTCCAGGTTCTCGCCGGGCCCGGCGCATATCTTCTCTACCGGCTGCATCCTCGCTATACCGTTCTCGTCAACTACGGTCTGATGGAGCTCCACTCTGGCGTCGGGCATGCTTGGTATCTCAGCCTTGACTAGGCATACTGTGTCCTTGTATCCGTTATGTATGGTCATGAAGGCGCCTCCGCCCATCGGTAGGGCAATGGCGTAGCCGTCTATAAACTCTAGGCCTCCTCCCCTTGAGGCCAGCATATATGATGCTAGGCCGGCGACCACGACCAGGGCCACTATGCCCGCTATAACCTTGGCATCCACCCCAGGGTCACCCCAGCTCTACTAGGCCGAGGGGGAGAGTCTCGGCTATAAGGTATATGCCGGCGGCTAGTAGTATGAGGCCCTGTATGCGTAGCATTGTGGGGGAGGTGGAGGCCCTGGTTAGCTTCGATGCTATGCCCCTGAGGCCGTAGGCTGAGGCTATGTAGGGTAGGGAGTATCCGATGGCGAATGCCAGGCCGGTGAGGAGCACTGATACTGGCTCAGCCGTTATGGAGGTCATTGCTAGTATCAGGAATGGCAGGCTGCACTGTAGCCCCAGTATGGGGAATAGTATGCTTGACCTGGCGCTCCCGCTCATCATAGGCTCCTTGCCCACAATGTTCAGGGCGCCCCATGATGCTATGAATGCCCCGGCAAATACCACGGCTACGGCGAAGGGGTTCACGGTCTTCACCGCGAAGCTAGCAACGTACAGGAGGGTCATAGCGAAGCCGAGGAGCAGGGTTGCACCGGCCACGGCCATGAACATCATCGCTAGCCTATTCACTCCTCCCCCGCCTCTTCTGGCCTCGCGGGATGCGAAGGCAGCTATCATAGGTACGCTGCACGGGGCGAAGGCAGCTAGGAGCCCCAGGGTAAGGCCCTTTAGGGGGCCTCCTAGGAGTGTGGCCTCGTTGGGGTCTCCCTCGGCTTGCCCGTCCTGTTGTGGGTTCTTACTCAGGCTCTCGTCCAGGAAGCTTAGGAGGGCCTCGTACTGGTCCCCGCCTACCGGGTCGACTGGGAAGAGGCCTACCTGCCTGCCCGTCTCTATGGAGTTAACGTAGACTATTAGTGTAGGGGTGCCCTGCACCATGTAGTCCTGTAGTATCTTGAGCGCGTAGTCCATGTCCTTCTTAAATATCTCGTCTATATGCACCTTGACGAAGAGCACATCGGGATACCTGTCGGCCGCCTTGTATATGTAGGGCCTTAGGACCTTGCATCCCGCACAGTTCTTCTGCTCCCAGAAGAGCACCACCTTCTCGTTGGAAGCAATTATCTCGTCCAGCGTCGGCTCCTTATCCATCACATCAATGACATTGGGCTGGCCCGCCTCGGCCTGGAGGGTGGGTCCCCTCTGTGCTATGGCCTGGCCTAGGGCTAGGAGAAGGGTTATTACTCCCGCCACGATGAGAAGGTGCCTAACCCCTATGATCTTGCCCTTGCCGGGGGTCTCCATCCTCAGGCCCTTACGCCTGCCCACCCCCCTCACCCTTCCTCAACTACCTCTAGGACCTTGTCGTACAGCACCTGGGCGGTATCGTATACCCTCTCCCAGTCAGGGTGTACTATGTAGCGGAGGATCCCGTCCTTGTCTATGATTAGGAAGCCGCCGAAGTGGTTTACCAAGCCGCTCTCCGTCTTCTCCACGTATATGCCATATGCATCGTAGATCTCCTGCATCTTCTCCACGCTGTCGAAGAGCCAGATCCAGTTCACCTTATCCAGCAGGTCCTTGGCCACCCTCTTCTGGTACTCCACAGCCATCTCCGGGGTGCCGTCCCACGGGTCGACTTCAACGGTCACCCATACAACCTCGTCGGCCCAGCCCTCCTGCACACTCCTATTCATCACGTAAACCATCATCTGGGACTCCAGGTGGCATATGTCGGGGCACCTCACATACTGTGGCACGAGGACCGTAACCTTCCCCTCTATAGGTATCGTCACTGGGCCCACAGTAGAGTTCACGGTGAATACCGGGGCGGGCTTGTTCCAATTGGACACAGACACGGTTCCATATACCTCAGCTGGCCTATTAGACTCGATCTTAGGCCCTATCATGCCAGCCCCCAGTATATAGCCGACGCTGATAGACACCGCGAGGCCTGCTATTGCGGCCACGAGTATAGTCTTTGTCTTTGCATCCACCCTAGTACACCTAAACCCGGGTGCTTTATCAGGAGGGAATATATATTATTAGCTATTGTATAGACACGCAGAGAACCCGCCTATTACAGGAGGAACTAGCAGGCCCCTATAAGACTAGCATCACATGGGGTGCCAAGAGTCTTGCCAGAGCCAGTAGTAGTCGTAGGGGGCTTGGGAGGAGGCGGAGATGTCGGTCTAGCCCTGCTACTAGCCCAAGCCATGGGCCTCAAGCAGGTGAGACCATTGTCGCCAGCTTCCTACGGTGCTCAGTCAAGAGGGACAGGCTCACAGGCCTCAGCATGGAGGGATTCCTAATCAAGGTGCCGTCGGGCTGCTTCGCTGATAAGAGGATGTTTGAGGACAAAATACACCTTGCAGGGCTTGGCAGGCAGGGTCTATGCTACATGTATCGAGGACTAGTGGAGCATGACGGCCAGAGGCCTCTCACGCCTACTAGAAGTGTATAGGCCTAGATGCATGACCCATACAGACCTGGGGGCGACGGAGTCCTACTAGGCTACGAGGAGAACCTAGAAAGCTACACCACCAACACCGTGGCCAAGGCCCTCCTATACCGGGCCGCTAGGGAGCATGAGGCTAAGACCCTCATAGCTGCTGGCTGGTTGGCTGCGAGGGAGGGGGTACGGAGCTCGACGATGGATAGCTAGCGGCCTCCCTCCTGTACGCCGATAGGCGGGACGCGCTGGTTGAGGTAATGGATCGCCAACCAGCGCCGCTGGGATAGCCACTGGGCTGCTCGGCCACGCAGAGTCGGGTATGCTACCCTTCTACCTAGCAGCTCTCTGGGGCGAGGAGAGGGCTAGGATAAGAATCGCATACCTCTCGGGCGAGTACCCGGTAAAGCCATGGTACAGGCACGTCTTCATACTGGATGGGGAGAGGCATTGTAGCATCTCCCCGCTCTGCATGGAGGCAGTGGGCAGGGGCGTGCAGGCTCTAAGGGAATACCGGAGGAGGAGGCTCCGGCCATCCAGGGAGCTGGAGAACCTGCTCTCGTGGACCCGCAGGGCGGGGGCTGGTAGCGCCTTTGCGAGCTGTTAAGGATGATTAGCGTGAGGCGCCCCTCTACAGGGAGTGTACAGGCTAAATCCCGCCAGAGCGGCTTCGCCAGGTGGGTTGCTGGCTTGCGCAGGGTAGACTATAGGGAGTATCTTGAGTACGCGAGGAGTAGGGGCGTGGTTAGGGTTGAGGGGGTTGAGATAAGGCTCGACCCGGTTAGGGTTGAGAGGCTCCACCCCACTCCAGAGGAGCTGACCGGCATAGATACTACCGTGTGGAGCTTCCCCAGGAGGGGCTCCTGGGCCACGCACCGGGGCGACTATAGGGGGAACTGGCCGCCCCAGCTGGCCAGGGCACTCATACTCATGTACACTAGGCCGGGGGACACTGTCCTAGACCCCATGGTTGGGAGTGGGACTACGTGTGTTGAGGCCATGCTCCTCGGCAGGAACTGCGTGGGTGTCGATATCAGCTATGACGCTGTTATGCTCACCCTCCATAGGCTGTACTGGCTGAGGAGGCACCTGGAGGAGCTGTCGGGGGGCTGGGAGGGGGAGGTGCCCCTTGACGAGGTCCTCCGGGCTAGGGTTGAGGTGTACCACGGCGATGCCCGCAGCCTGGAGGAGATTGGGGATGATAGTATTGATTTAGTTGCAACCCACCCCCCATACTATAACATCATAAGGTATACTAGGCATAGGAGCCCCGGGGACCTCTCCGCATCTAGGAGGCTGGAGGACTACCTCCGGGGCATATACACGGTTGCGCTGGAGGCCTACAGGGTGCTCAAGCCCGGGGGGCACATGGGGATCCTCGTCGGCGACACCAGGATTAGGAGGCACTACGTGCCGATAACACACCACGTCCTAGAGGTGCTGCTGAGGGCCGGGTTCACGCTCCGCGAGGAGGTGGTGAAGATCCAGCACCGAATGAAGGCTACCAGGGAGAGGTGGGCCAGGGCAAAGAGGGACTTCCTCCTGATATACCATGAGAAGCTCTACATACTTAGGAAGCCGGCGAGGGGTGAGGGGGCTAGGTACAAGTATAGCCGCTACCTTGACCTGGACGAGGTACTAGACGGCTGAGGGGTTAAGTACCCCCACGGGTCGTCTTGGACTATTGCCAGGTGCTTGGCTGGGGTGCTGAGGGACTACCTGATCCTGCTCTTGGCGGTTGTGAACATATCATTCGCATCAATACTAGTCAGGCTGCTGGCAGGGGAGGGTGTGCATGGCTTCGCCGCCGCTACATGGAGGCTTGCTATCTCCGCGCTGCTAACCCTGGCGCTCCTCACCCTCAGGGGGTGGGAGGGCCCGAGGCCCGGTGCCAAGGATCTGGCGCTGATGACCGTGGCCGGGGTAGGGCTGGCCCTGCACTTTGACCTGTGGATGCTCAGCCTGGCGTATACGAGTGTGGCGGTTAGTGTTACGATAGTCGACTCCTACCCCGCGCTCCTGGCTGTGGCTGGCAGGCTCCTCCTGGGTGAGAGGTACTCGCCCATACAGTACCTCGGCGCCGTGGTGGCGATGGTGGGGGTCGTGCTCCTGGCCACCGGGGGTAGGCTGGACTCGCCCACAGGCATGCTGGGCCCCCTCCTAGCCTTTGGTGGCATGATTGGGGTTGGAGTCTACTTCATAGTGGGGAAGGTTTTGAGGGCCAGATACTCTACACTTGCCTATACTGGCGTGGTGTATACTATAGCCGCGGTTGTAAGCGCGCTCCTAAGCCTGGCAATCGGCGTGGAGCTGTGGGGCTATAATGCCCGCTCCTGGACCCTCCTCATACTCCTCGCCCTCCTACCCATGATGGGCGGCCACACCCTACTCAACTACCTGCTCCGGAGGCTCAGCCTCCTAGCGACAACCGTGCCCGTGCTCGGGGAGCCCGTGGGGGCCACTATACTGGCCGCCCTCCTGCTAGGCGAGGCCGTGGGGCTGGAGACCGTGCTGTTCATGGCTGTAACGCTGGCTGGAATAGGATTAACGCTAGCCGGGGAGGGTAGGAGAGGCTAGGCTACGACCTCCTCTGTGATCACGACCCCGGCCCGCTTTAGAGTGTTGTAGACAGGGCACATCTTTCTTACCCCCTCGATGACCCTCTCAACCCCGGGCCCCGCATCCTCTACCACATACCTTATAGCCACCTCCCTTAGGCCCACCCCCACCTCGAAGATGCCTCTAACCCTAACAGTCACCCTGCCATACTCTACCCTCATACGTTGGGCTATCATCCTGAACATGGAGACCTCGCAGGCCGCGAGCCCGAGGAGGAACAGCTCTAGGGGCGTTAAGCCCCTGCCTGTTCCCCCCACCTCCGGCGGCTCTGATACGGTCACCTCGAGGCTCCTAGCCCGGGCCACCCCCTCCATGTCGGGCGTGGTCTGGGCCTCCACCTCCACGGGTGGTATTGTTGGAACCTCCACTCCTGCACCCCCAGGGTCATGGCGGGGGTGCGGTGGGCCCTGTTAAGTTGTAGCGCTTCTTTTGATCGTTACAAATGGCTAGTCGCGGTCGAGCTTCTCCAGGATCTTCTGTAGATACGGTGCCTCCTCGCTGCTCTTCATGGCCTCTACTATCAGGCTGCTAACGCGCTCCGGGTGGGGGACCCCGTAGAGGACGTACTGGCTCCTGCTCCTTGGTACATTGACGCTCCTGCCTCCACCCACAGCTACTCCCACCCCTGCCGGGCCCGCGGAGCCACCAGCGCCTGCTGCCACGCCAGCTATGTCCGCGCCCATGCCCAGGCTGGCTTGGCTTATTATGTAGACGTTGCCGAAGCCTAGGATCTTGCCTAGCAGGCCCTTCTCCACGACAACGTCGGAGAGCCTGGTGTAGACTATATCCCTCTCAACCTCCTTGAAGAGGCCCTTGAACACCGTCTTTATCCTCCTATCCGTCACAATGTAGAGGTGCCTCCTCCTCTTCAGCTCAACCCCCAGGAGGCCTAGGAGTGCTAGGCCTATAACGCCCAGTAGGCCGTAGAAGGGGCCGTAGCCCAGCTTCCAGGCGGCTAGGGGTGGCAGGAGCACCACTACGAGGGCCTGGGCTAGTGGGCGCCACGTCACCCTGAAGACGGAGTAGAGCAGCGCTGGGGCTATGACTAGGATTGCTGTGAGGGCCAGGGGGCCCCAGCCCTCCACCATGGCAGGGGCGAGCCTGCCCAGTAGTGGTAGGTCCTCGAGCCGGGCTGCTAGCCTGGCCCGGTATACCCATACTAGTAGCGCTGCTAGTATGGTGTAGATCCATAGGGCCATGTCGCCGGCGAATGCTAGGGGGTGGGGCCTTAGCTTGGCCAGTACCTTCTCCCCGTGTATCTCGCTCATCTCAGTGCACCTCTACAGGCACTACATTATGGTGTCTCGCCTTGGAGGCTATATACTAGTCCACACATATAAATATATGTCCAGTAGTTGATTTACACAAATCAATATCTACCCGTGAATCCGATTCAAGGCAGACTTAAAACTGAATCACACACGACAAGGGAGCGACATGGGGGGCACGGGTGGATAGGAGGGACTTCCTCAAGGCCAGTGCAGGCCTCGTGGCTGGGCTAGCCCTTGGAGCCGTGGGAGGCTACACCCTTGGGGCATCCAAGCCCGGGGGCGAGACCCAGGCAGGAGCCCAGGCTAGTGGTGGGGGCGGGTCTACTGTTAAGGCCCTCTGGATCTACGTTGGGCCGATAGGGGACTACGGGTGGACACACGCACACCACATCGCGAAGGAGAGGGTAGCGGAGCACGGCTGGGTGGAGGCGGCCCACCTGGAGAAGGTACCCGAGACGCAGGCATACGACGTGATCAAGGCCCAGCTAGACCAGGGCGGGTATAACGCGGTCTTCGCTACCAGCTATGGGTACATGGAGGCGATCAAGAGGCTCGCCCCGCAGTATCCAGAAGTCAAGTTCTACCACTGTAGCGGCCCCTGGGAGGAGTTCCGCGAGCACCCCAACGTCTCCACATACTTCGCAGAATTCTACCAGCTCTACTACCTCAACGGCGTCGCCGCCGGCGCCGTGACGGAGTCATGCAAGCTAGGCTACATACCAGCATTCCTCATACCAGAGGTGGTCAGGCACATAAACGCCTTCGCCCTCGGCGCAATCCACGGGGCCAGGGTAGCTGGCAAATGCGGCGGGGGCTCCCAGATAGAGGTCCTAGTAGCCCCGCCACTCAACAGCTGGTTTGCTCCCGACAAGGCCAGGGCGGCGGCGAAGACCCTGGTAGACCAGTACGGCGTGGACGTGCTGGCCTACACCGAGGACTCGACGGCAACCATAGAGGCGGCGGAGGAGTACTGGGCGGAGGGCTCCCGGGTCTACAGCTTCAGCCACTACAGCGACATGACGCAGTATTACAAGAGCCAGGGCAGGGAGCTGAGGAGCCACCTAACGGGGCAGATAGCAGACTGGAGCCCCATATACTACATCCTCCTAGCTACACAGGCCACAGGAGGCTACAGGAAAATCGATGTGTGGGCCAGGCTAGGCGACTACGTCCCCATAAGGTGGAGGAACCCCAAGGCAAGCAGGGCCGGGAGCCCCGAGGGCGCCGTGTACCTCGCCCCACTAAACAGGGACACCATACCCCCCAGGGCGCTGGAGGAGATCATAAGGCTATACGAGGACATGAAGGAGCTCCTATACGAGCCCTTCACGGGCCCCCTAAGAGGCTATCAGATCGACGAGCAGGGAAGGCCCCAGGAGGAGGCTAGGCTGAAGGTAGCCGAGGGGTCTAGGCTAGGCCGCGACGAGCTCTGGTACATGGACTGGTTCCACGAGTCGGTGCAGAGGATATAGGAGCCCCCCGGGGATCAGCGTTGGAGCCCCTCCTAGAGGCCAGGGACCTCTGGAAGATATATCCAAACGGTGTCGAGGCAAACCGGGGGGTTAACATAGCCCTCCACCCCGGCACAGTATACGCGCTACTAGGAGAGAACGGTGCGGGGAAGACGACGCTAGTAAAGATACTATCCGGCGCGGAGAAGCCCACCAGGGGGGAGGTCAGGCTAAACGGCGCCCCAGCACCCGCGACGCCCCGCCAAGCCCACCAGGCCGGGGTCTACATGGTGCCCCAGCACCCCACACTCTTCCCAAACCTAACAGTGCTGGAGGATGTAGGGCTAACCCTGAGGATGGCGGGAGCCAGGCTGGGCAGGGCAGGGGTTAGGAGGCTCATAGAGGAGGCCTCGGCAGGCTACGGCCTAGCAGTAGACCCCGACGCCAGGGTAGAGGGGCTCAGCGTTGGAGAGAGGCAG
Organism: Acidilobaceae archaeon; assembly: GCA_027014125.1. Classification (GTDB taxonomy): domain Archaea; phylum Thermoproteota; class Thermoprotei_A; order Sulfolobales; family Acidilobaceae; genus S012-22. Next base: position 12,031 of record JALWEI010000007.1, read on the forward strand.
AGGGTCGAGGTCCTCAAGGGCGTCCTAGTGGGGAGGAAGGTCCTCTTCCTAGACGAGCCCTCGACCCACATGAGCCCTAGCGAGGTTGGGTCGCTAGTGGCGCTAGCCAGGAGGTTAGCCAGGGAGGGCAGGGCTGTGTTCTACATAACCCATAGGATAAGGGAGGCCCTAGATGTTGCTGATAAGATCCTGATCATGAGGAGGGGCAGGCTAGAGGCCGAGCTGGACAGAGGAGAGGCCTCCAAGGAGAGGATCCTAGCCGCCATGTTTGGCAGGATACCCGAGAAGCCCCAGCCCGTAGCTACCCGGCCCGGGGGCGAGGTCCTTAGAGCGGAGGACCTATGGGTACCCTCACCCCACGGAGGGTGGGCCCTCAGGGGTGTGAGCCTCACGGTAAGGGCTGGCGAGATCCTGGGCGTGGCTGGGATAGCGGGCAACGGCCAGAAGGAGCTGGTCGAGGCCATCATAGGCCTAGCCAGGCCGAGGAGGGGCCGTATCCTCATTAACGGAGTCGACGTGTCCAGCTTAGCGCCGAGGGCCAGGATGAGGATGGGCCTGGCAGTGGTGCCTGAGGAGAGGCTGGGGTGGGCCGTGGCGCCAGGCCTCAGTATATGGCTGAACACAGCCCTACCCCTCCTGGCCAGGAACGGTGCCCGGCTCCTGCTGAGGAGGGGTAGGGCCAAGGGGATAGCTAGTAGGGTAGTGGAGCTGGCCGGGGTGAGGGCTCGGAGCCTGGATCAGCCGGTGGAGACACTGAGCGGGGGGAATATACAGAGGCTCGTGGTTGGCAGGGAACTGGAGGCGGGGCCCCATGTGGTTGTCGCGATGAACCCCGCGGCTGGCTTGGACTATAGCGGCGCCTCCATGGTGGAGTCGATGCTCCTCAAAGCAGCCGCCCGGGGCGCTGGCGTGCTTCTGGTCGACGAGGACCTTGAACTCCTGGCCCGTGTCTCGTCTAGGATTGTGGTTCTGAGCAGGGGCGTGTTAACCGGGGAGTTCACGCCGCCCTACGATGTGGATGCAATAGGCAGGGCAATGACCATGAGGTGACCACTAGTTATGGGCAGGCTCACCTCGATAATAGCAGGTATAGCCCTCGGGCTAATGGCTGGTATGATAGGCCTGCTAGCCACCCAGCCGGGCCCCCTGGCCCTGCCCAGAGCCCTGGCAGCGGTGCTAACAAGCCCCGGGCTGCTTGAGAACGTGGCCAGGCTGGCCGCACCCATAGCTGTTGCAGGCTCGGGCCTAGCCCTAGCCTATAGGGCGGGGTTCATAACGATAGGCTCGGAGGGCCAGATGCTCCTCGCCAGCCTCGCTAGCCTCTACCTGATAGCCTACCTGGACATAGGTGGCCCCTGGTCCCTCCTAGCCGCTGTATTGGTGGGGGCCGTATGGGGCCTCGTACCCGGATTGTTTAGGGCGTATGCTGGCGTTAACGAGGTCCTCTCGAGCCTCATGCTCAACTACATAGCACTTTCCATAGTGAACTACCTAGTCTCGACCAGCCTAAGGGAGGGAGCATTCACCCAGACCAGGTTCATAGGGGAGGACAAGGTACTAGAGGCGCCACTAGCCCTGGGTATCGCCCTGCTTACAGCCCTAGGCCTAGAAGCCTTCCTCACACATACCATACCCGGGGCGGCAATGCAGGCCTACGGGTCCGCCCCGAGGATGGCTAAGACCTACCTAGCAACAAGCAGGAGAATCATACTCCAGGCCGCCCTGGCCTCGGGAGCCGCCGCTGGCCTCGCGGGCTACCTCATGCTAACCGGCTTCCAGCGGGGCTTCACCGCTATGAGCACCACCCCAGGCTACGGCTACATGGGTGTGCTAGCCGCGTGGCTAGGCCTCAGGAGCCCGCTAGGGGCCCTAGGGGCGGCCCTGCTCTTCTCGCTCCTAGCAACCGCCGGCTACCTCCTACAGCCCCAGGGGGTGCCCGGTAGTATGGCCCTCCTGGTCCAGGCCCTAGCGGTTCTCGCCACCGTAACACTACTCTCTAGGGGTGGGAGGTGATGGCTGACCTCCACGGTATAGTGGTGGCGGCGCTCGCGAACACCGTCCCCCTGGCCCTAGCCGGGCTGGGGGAGGCCCTGCTCGAGAGGAGCGGCCGGGTCAACCTCGGCGTGGAGGGCCTCATGGCAGTCGGAGCTGCTGTGGGGGTCCTAGCCGGGATACACCTCGGTAACCCCTACCCGGCCCTGGTTATCGGGGGCCTGGCCGCGGCTCTACTTAGCCTGCTCTACGTGATCCCAGTTATAGTACTGGGGGCGGACCAGATCGTGGCTGGCCTAGCCCTCTTCTTCGCTGGCACCGCCCTGGCGGACCTAGCCGGGGCGGCCACAGGGGGAGCCCCAGCCCCGCCACTGGTAGGGAGCCCGTGGGACCCGGTTGCGGCCTCCACGCTGGCGCTGGTCGTGGCCTCCACGCTACTCCTCTACAGGAGCTGGCTTGGTGTCGAGATCAGGGCTGTAGGGGAGTCTATGGAGCACGCCCAGGCCCGCGGGCTCAGGGTAGCCCAGATCCAGGGGGGCCTAGCTATAGCCGCGGCGTTCCTAGCCGGGGTTGCAGGCGCCTACATGGCCCTTGCACTCCATAATGGGCGGTGGTACTCGGGCATAACCGCTGGGTGGGGGTGGATAGCGCTGGGCCTGGTTATACTGGGCTACTGGAGCCCCCCGGGCGTTCTCCTCGCCTCCCTCCTAGCCGGGGCTCTACTCTCCTCGAGAACCCTCCTAGCGGCTCATGGTGTCAACGAGGCTATAGCAGATATGGCGCCCTACCTGGCGGTGCTGGCCTCTCTCCTCGTGATGAGCCTCGTGGCTGGGCGCCGGGCCAGGCCTCCCTCGATGGTGTGGAGGAGGGAGTAGGTGCAACTCTTTATTTCCCTCAAGTCGCATCACGGTGCTCTTGGATAACGCTGGGGGTGGAGGAGTTGGCTAGGATCACGCTGGACCATGTGGTCAACCTTGACTACGATAGGGTTACAGGCATGCTAGAATCATTCATCAGGGAGAAGGTAGAGGAGGCCGGAGTCAAGGGGGTAGTCGTTGGTGTCAGCGGCGGGGTCGACTCCGCCACGACCCTCTACCTCTCCGCGAGGGCCCTGGGGGCCAGGAGGGTTATGGGCCTCGTGATGCCGGACTCAACAGTCACCCCCAAGGAGGATATCGACGACGCCATAGAGCTCCTCAGGGGCCTCGGCGTGGAGTTCCACGTGGTCGACATAGCCCCTATAGTGGACGTGTACAAGTCCTCCCTGCCCATATACGAGGCGGAGGAGGGCCCGGATAGGGTTCCAGTGGGCAACCTCAGGGCCAGGATAAGGATGAGCATACTCTACTACTACGCGAACAAGCTAGGCTACATGGTCGCCGGCACAGGGGACAGGAGCGAGATACTCATAGGCTACTTCACCAAGTACGGCGACGGGGCGGTCGACATACTCCCGATAGGGGTCCTATACAAGAGCCAGGTGAGGAGGCTAGCAGCAACCCTGGGAGTACCCGAGAGGGTCGCATACAAGCCCAGCAGCCCCAGGCTGTGGAGGGGCCAGACCGCTGAGGGAGAGCTCGGGGTCAGCTACGACCAGGTAGACCTAGTACTCTTCAGCATATTCGACCTGGGCCTCAGCCCAGAGGAGACAGTGGAGGCGACCGGCGTGCCCAAGGAGGTCGTCGACAAGGTCCTAGAGAGGTACAGGGCCTCGGAGCACAAGAGGAACCCGCCCCCGGCTCCAAGCCTAGAACCGATCAAGGAGATGATGCTGGCCAACACAAGGGAAGGTTAGGATGAACTGCGCATCCGTGCCGCACCACATAACCTCGATATTCATACCCTACACCCAGGGCCCACCGGAGGAGCAGGGCTCCATAGGGGCAGGGCTAGCAGTTGAGCCCCCCGCCAGGGCGTGCACCGGAGAGGGGAATACCATACCTACAACCACCGCTAAGAGGACCCTCGAGATGCTGGGCTGGAGCGGCGACCCCCCGGTAGCAGTGTGGGACCCGCTCCCCCCGGGTGCCGGGTACTCCGTAAGCGCCTCCACCTCCCTGGCAGCTGGACTAGCACTAGCCCAGGCCAGGGGCATACCACTATACAGGGTATACAAGGCCGCCCACATCGCGGAGGTACTGGAGTCAACCGGGCTGGGGGACGTGCTTGCCATATCATGTGGTGTTGGAGTAGTTGTCAGGAGGAGGCACGGCCCTCCTGGGGTCGGCGAGGTGGACTGCACACCCCTCCCCCCGGGAGTTGCGATCCTGTCCTTCAACGTTGGCAGCAGGCACACGAGGGAGCTAATCAGAGAGGCATCATCCTACAGGGATGAAGCCTGGAGGAGGCTGTCTAGGATACTCGATGAGCCCAGCCTAGAGGTGTTCATAGAGGAATCCCAGGCCTTCACCCTTGACATAGGCGCCCAGAGGGTCTTCCCCCGCTGGAGGGAGATCCACAAAACCCCGGGGCTGATAGGCTACTACTTCAAGAAGAGGGTAGCAGTCATCCTGGTGGAGGAGGACAGGCTCGGGGACGCGGCGAGCCACCTCGAAGCCCTGGGGGTAAGGGCTAGGATTCTTCAACCCGCCCGGGGCCCCCTCTGCATCGGTGTCTGCACGTGACGAGGATACCGAGGAGCCACCCCAGGTATAGGAGCCTCATGATAAGGGAGCGCCTGGTGGAGGGCTTCAAGAGGGGCCTGGTTGTGCCAGAGGGCCTCATAGCCCACGGGCGGGGTGAGGCTTTCGACTACCTCCTAGGGGAGGTATCGCATCCCTTCGCCCTAGAGGCTGAGAGGGCAGCGGTTGCGTGGCTGCTCACCGCTAGGAGGCCTGTGATCTCGGTTAACGGCAACTACGCGGCCCTGGCGGCGGGGGAGATTAGGGGCCTCGCCGAGGCTACCGGGGCCTTGGTGGAGGTTAACCTCTTCTACAGGACGGAGGAGAGGGTTAGGAGGATATGGAGGTACCTGGACGAGGTGGGGGTGCCAAACCTCCTGCCCTGGGACTGTGAGAAGACCCATATACCTGGGCTGGAGAGCCCCCGGGGGGTTACTTGCAGGGATGGCATAGGCAGCGCTGACTTCGTCCTCCTGGCAATAGAGGATGGGGACAGGACGGAGGCGCTGGTCAGGGCTGGGAAGGTTGTGGCGGCGATAGATTTGAACCCCTTCAGCAGGACCGCCCAGACTGCTAGCATAACGATAGTGGACGAGGCGATTAGGGCCACCGTGAACATGGAGAGGATGGCCCGCTCCATGACCAGGGAGGAGGCCCTGGAGGCCAGGAGGAGCTATGATAACCTAGAGGTCCTTAAGGCCAGCTTCGCTGCGATACTCGAGAGGCTCTCCCACGCCTCTAAGGCGGGGCGCCCCCCGTCCCCCGGCGGGGGCTACGAGCCTCTCGGCGGCCTCTAGTATTGCGTGGGCGAGGGCTATCTCCCTGGAGAGTAGGTCCTCATACTCTCCCTCGGCTTCCTCGAGGAACTTGACTAGGAGGGGTAGGTCCTCGAATACTATCCTCCTCAGCCTCCTCCTGTCGGCGTCGCTCATCCTCCTCCCCCGGGCTAGCCTCTTCAGTGTCTCCAGTATCTTGTCGGGCTCTAGGCTGTAGAACTGGATCCTTAGGAGCCTGGCCCGGGTGTCGTCTCCCCCCTCCCCGGCGGGTGGGAGCCCCTCGTGCCTCCTGAGGGCCTCTACTATGGCCTCCCTGTCTAGGATCCTCCACCAGTGCTGGCTGGTGGAGTGGTACGTGGTCTCGATGACGCCGTACTCCTTCTCTAGCTTGGATAGGAGGGGGGCCGGGTTGTATTCCACCCCGTAGCTCCTTAGCCTGTTCCTGACTCCCTTGTAGCTGAAGTCTCCCAGGCCGGGGCCGCCCCAGTTGGAGTCTGCCTCCTCTATTATGGCCCTGAGTACTAGGTAGCCCCGTTCACCGTACTTGGCTATGAACTCTGTTAGCTCCAACCTGGGCGGCCCCCCGGGTATGGTATGTTGTGGGGGTGTGGAGGGTTATCAGTGTATACCCCCGTGGTGGGGGATGGTTTGGATCCGGTGGACAAGAATATTGGCGGGGGTCACCTGGAAACTACTATCTCTATGCTTGAGACCCTCCTCTTCTTGCCCTGCTCGTCGACTACCTCCTCGCTGTAGATGTTTATCGACTTGACCTTGAGATCCTTGAGGAACATGTTCCTAAGCGTCTCCACCGTGTCCACGGCCTTGCAGACGTTCCGGCCTCTGGCCCTGATCACTACCTCCTCCACTCCCTCCTGGTTGAAGAGCCTCAGGGCTGCGAGCACGTAGTTCATAACGGGCTTCCTACCGATTAGGACCGCGTTAGTCGGGTGTGGTACGGCTGACATCCCCATCATACACCTCGCACTCAACACCGGGGGCATGGGGGGAATATAAGCGTCAACCCCGCTTCCTCTTCCTCCCGCCGCCGCACTCCCTGTAGGAGGCGGGTCCCTCCCAGTCCATAGCCTCAGCCCTCTCATCATCCACGGCGCTGCACCGCCCACCTGTGTGGGCATATGAAGTTAAAGCCTTGCACCTATGGGTCTCCATATCTGGGTGGTGCTCGTGGTCCTGGACGATATACTAGCCACCCCGGGCCCTACGCCGGTGGAGGCGGAGGTCCTACTCGAGTCTGCCCGGCCCGTGTTGAACCATGTGTCCCCCGAGTTTGAGGAGATCCATGCTGAGACCCTGGATATGCTTAGGAGGCTATTCAACTCGGGCGGCGTGGTGCTTATCCCGGGGAGCGGCACCGCCGCTATGGAGCTGGCCCTCAGGATGGCTGGGGTCAGGGGGCGGAGGGTTCTCGTCCTCAAGACCGGCCACTTCGGCGGTTACCTCGAGGAGGGGGCCCGCCTCCTGGGGGGCGTGGTTATCAGCGTGGAGGCGCCCCTCGGGGAGGGGTTCGCCGGCTCCATGCTCGAGGAGCTACTCGGCGACGGCTACGACGTGGTCATGTTCCAGCACGTGGATACGTCGACGAGCGTGGCTAACCCGCTGAGGGAGCTGGCCTCCACGGCCAGGAGGATGGGGGCCATCACCGTGGTTGACGCTGTGGCGAGTGCTGGGGGCATGATGATAGACGTCGACAACTGGGGGGTTGACATAGTGTTCACGGGGAGCCAGAAGGCCCTCTCCACCCCGCCAGGCCTAGGTATAGTAGCCTATAGGAGCGGCCTGGAGCCGGCTGGGGACTCCAGCCTATACTTCAACATACCCAAGCTCCTAAAGGAGATGGAGTCCACCCGGAACTACTACATAACCCCAGCCGTCACACTGGTGAGAAGCCTACACGCCTCGCTAAAGAGGATCCACAGGGAGGGGATGGAGGCCAGGGCTAGGAGGCACCAGGTCCTAGCGGAGGCTGTTAGGGCCGGAGTGGAGGCGCTGGGCTTGGAGCTTGTGGCTAAGGAGGGCTGGAGGGCTGACACGGTAACAGCGATCCACCTGCCAGAGGGCGTGGAGTGGAGCCGCCTCTACGTTGAGGCTAGGAGGAGGGGGGTAGAGCTCGCTGGGGGGCTCGGCTCGTTGAAGGGAAGGATATTCAGGATAGGCCACATGGGGGAGGCCAGCCCGGGATACGTGGCAGCAGTGCTGGCGGCGGTTGAGAGGAGCCTGGCTAGGCTCGGGTATAGGGTAAAAATGGGGTCCTCGCTGGCTGCTGCGCAGGAGGTGCTTGACGCCGGGGGCCTCTAGGCCTCCCCCGTGTACTTCTTGACGAGCTTTATGAACTCCCTCATCCACGCCGGGTTGTCTGGCCACGCCCTGGATGTGACTAGGTTTCCGTCAACCACAACCTCCTCGTCTACCCACTCCGCCCCGGCGTTGACTACCTCAGGCTTCACCGCTATGTAGCTGGTGAGCCTCCTACCCTTGAGGAGGCCGAAGGCGGCTAGTATCTGGGGGCCGTGGCATATAGCTGCTACCGGCTTCCCCTTCTCCATGAAGTGCCTCACGATCCTCCCAACGTCCTCCCCTGCCTGTACCCTAACGTACTCTGGCATCCTGCCCCCGGGTATTACCAGGCCGTCATACTTCTCCGGGTCCACGTCCTTGAGGGCTTTCGTGGTCCAGGGGAACCTGTAGCCCGGCTTCTCCGTGTAGGTCTCCCAGCCCTCCTCGAAGTCGTGGACCACGGTGTTGAGGGGCTTCCTCGTTGGCGCCGCCACGTCTACCTTCCAGCCCTCCTCCTTGAGCCTCATGTAGGGGTAGAATATCTCTAGGGCCTCAACTGCATCCCCGCCTATGATCAGGATCCTAGCCATAACCCCCACCTGGGCATACAAGCCTTTACAATATACGTATTAGTGTATGATACATTATAAGCGTTGCCCGGGGCCCTGGCTCCCCCTAGCCCTCCCTATTATCCTGTCGAGGAGCTCTAGGGTAGCCTCATACCTCTCCCTACCCAGCCCGGTTAGCTCAACTAGGGTCCTCAAGCCCTCGCGGGTCGGGACCTTTCTTGCCACCACATACCCGTGGCTCTTCAAGGTCCTCAGCTGCCTGTCCAGGTCGCCCCAGGAGATGTCTAGTATCCTTTGGAGCGTAGCCACCGTTGTTGGGCCCCTTAGGTAGAGTATCGTTGCTATCATGAACCTCTTCGGGTTCACTAGCACCCTGTCCAGCTCCCCGGGCGCGGGTAGGTCCTCCGCCATCACCCTGCCTCCTCGAACACTCTAGCGGCCCTCCTCATGGCCATACTCCCGGTTGCGAGGTATACCAGGAGGAGTAGCCCTGAGGCGGCTGCCTCCCCTGTCCCCCGGTAGTACTCTAGTGCTAGTGGTATGGGTGATGTGGCTAACATGGATAGTCCAGCCCCTGCTAGGAGTGTCCAGTAGGTGTGGGGTCTGGTTAGGAGTCCTGCCAGTGCTAGGGAGGCCCCGAGGCCTATGTACCAGGCTACTCCTCCATACCAGCCGCCTAGGAGGGGTGTGGGGAGGTAGGCTAGGGGGAAGCCGAGGGCGAAGCCTATCATGGACCTGAGGCCGGGCTCCCCCGTGGGGAGGCCTAGGGTGGCTAGGTGCCTCCAAACGGGGGTTGCCACCACCCCGGTGAGTATCGTGGCCAGCGCGATCCCCAGTATGATGCTAGCCGCTATCGCCCATGGGCTTGGCTCGAGGGCTGCCGCTAGTAGTAACGCGCCCATCACTGCCATGCCGTAGGCGAAGAAGTAGTAGGCTCCCGCTGCTGCTCCCGCGAATACTGCAACCCTCCTGGTGAGGCTGGCTAGCCTGGCTAGGTCCTCGTCGGGGCTAGTGCACTCCTCCTCCATGCCCGCCCCCGGTATACCGTAGCTCGGTGTGTGTACAAGTATTTAGTAGAAGTTCAAACTCTCGGTTTGAGAGGTTCCATGCCAGCATAATACCTCCAAGACACCACCGTCATCCTGGACTATGTCCCCGCGTATGTTGGGGGATCTGGGTTGGGGTGCATTGTAAGGGGTAGGGGCCTCTACAAGGAATACCCGGGCGGGGTTCTCGCCGTTAAGGGGGTGGACCTGGAGGCTAGGCCAGGCAAGACGGCGCTGATGGGGCCTAACGGCAGCGGGAAGACCACGACCCTATCCATGCTGGCCGGGGCACTGAAGCCCAGCCGGGGCGAGGTTGAGGTTTGCGGCCTCAACCTGTGGGGACGGGAATGGCTGGAGGCCAGGAGGAAGATCGGCTTCGCCCCCCAGGATATGCCTTTCCGCGACAAGCTGACGGGCCGGGAGAACCTGGTTTGGCACGGCCTCCTGAGGGGCCTGAGCCTAGGCGAGGCCTCTAGAAGGGCTAGGAGGCTGGGCGAGGAGCTTGGTATGAGCAGCTACCTTGATAGGAGGGTCGCCACGTATAGCGGGGGTATGAGGAGGAGGCTCAGCATAGCAGCGGCGCTCATGGGGGAGCCCGAGGTCCTTATACTGGATGAGCCTACCAGCGGCCTGGATCCAGGGGCTAGGGAGGAGCTGTGGGGCCTCATCGAGTCCAGGCTGAGGGATCTAACTATAGTATTCTCCACGCACCTGGGGGAGGAGGCGGAGAGGCATGCCGATATAGTCTACCTCTTCTCTCGCGGCAGGGTCGCTGCCTGGGGAAGGCCCGGGGAGCTGATTGAGAGGTACGCCCCCAGGCCTAGGATTGTCCTCTACCTCCAGGAGGACGCCGAGCCGCTGGAGATCGATGGGATGAGGCCCCAGGTCCTGGGCCCAGGGGTGGTTTCCTATACCGTTGACGACCCGGGCATGGGTATGAGGGCCGCTATAGACGCCTACACCCTGAGGGGTGTTGCTGTTGAGAGGGTTGAGGTGAGGAGGCCTAGCCTGGAGGAGGTCTTCCTAGCCGTGGCAAGGGGTGGGTAGGCGTGTGGCAGGCGTTGTCTGAGGTGTATGTGACCCTCAAGTCCCTGATCAGGTATAGGGATGCCCTCTTCTGGGTCATAATCTTCCCGGTGCTGGTCACGGTGGTTATGATCGGCATATTCGCGCGGGGCAACGATGTGAGCTTCACCGTGGGGCTTGAGGTCAGGGATGAGGGGTGGCTGGGTGAGGTGGTTGCCACGGTGTTCAACTCGACCAACGTAACCAAGCTGGTGCTGGTAGAGGGGGGTCTAGAGGATGCTGTTGCCAACGGGACCGTGGATGTCGGGGTCCTCATACCGGAGGGGGCCTCCGCGAATATAAGTAGCGGGAGGCAGGCCTGGGTCAGGATCTACTACCTTGAGGGGGATAGGGGCTCGGAGACGGCTGCCAGCGTCGTGGCCGGGATACTCGATTATATCTCGGGTAACATAAGCGAGAGGGCGGTGAGTATAGCCTCGGCCTTCGCCCCGGGCCTGGGTGATGTGGCTAGGTTCCTGGCCGAGCCGGTTAGGGTGGAGAGGAGCGCTATAGAGCCTGAGGCCTTGGCCACGGTTGGGGGTATGAGGGCGTACTTCGCCATCAGCATAATAGGGATACAGGCGCTCTACGCCGGGATATTCTCCAGCATATCCATGATCGTGGAGAGGAGGAGGGAGGGCGTCTTCAGGGTTCTCCTCTCCAGCCCTATACGCGGCTCTACCCTCTTCATCTCCGACACCCTATCAGTGGTCCTCATAATACTAGTCTCCGCGGCCGTCATACTGGCCACCGGGCTCGTTATGGGCGCCGACTACTCGGCCTTCACACCCACAGAGGCCCTAGCCAGCATAGGCCTTATCATAGTGGGGAGCCTATCCATGATAGGCCTGGGCCTCCTCATAGCCGGTATAGCGAGGACCCAGGAGGGGGCCACAGCGCTGGCCAACATGATAGCGTTTCCCATGATGTTCATAGGCGGCTTCACCGTGCCCAAGTTCGTGCTCCCCGAGAGCCTGAGGCTGGTGGCGGAGGTCTTCCCCCTATCCAGGCTGATCGAGGCAGTTAGGAAGATAGGGGTATACAACTATACCCCCGCAGAGGCCCTTGCCTACGCGGCCCCGGGTATAGTTGCAGGTCTTCTCCTCTACCTTGCCGGGGCCCTGGTATACAGGAGGGTCTTGGAGAGGGTGGCAGAGGAGCCGTAGCATGTTGAACCCCAATATATCTGCAACCAACCCTTTTTAACCGGGCCACCCCGGCTAGCCATCCTGGGGGATAGAGGTGGAGTCAAGACCCCCATTCGAGAACCAGCTGATCCTAGACATACTCAAGGAGTACAGGACCATATGGGCCCTAGGCCACGCCCAGGCCCTCATGGGGTGGGACAGCGAGACCTACATGCCCCGGGAGGGCGTGGAGGAGAGGGCAGTAGCAAGGGCGGAGCTGAGCGTGCTCCAGAGGAGCCTACTACTCAAGCCGAGCCTCGTCGAGAAGGTTGAGAAGGCCCAGGCAGTGGAGGGCCTCAACGAGTACGAGGCCGGCGTGGTTAGGGTTCTGGCTAGGAACATCGATAGGCTGAGGAAGATACCCGAGAAGCTCCTATACGAGAAGGTTAAGGTCAGCCAGGAGGCGGTGCACGTCTGGGTGGAGGCCAAGAAGGCGGGCGACTTCCAGAGGTTCAAGCCCTACCTTGAGAAGATAGTGGAGCTGACCAGGGAGACGGCTGAGAGGCTGGGCTACGAGGAGCACCCCTACGACGCCCTCCTAGACATATACGAGGAGGGGCTCAGGACCAGGGACGTTGACGCCCTGTTCCAGGGCCTCATACCCGGGCTCAAGAGGATCCTAGACAAGGTACTGGCAGAGGGCTACTACCCCCGCCAGCACCCCCTGGAGGATCTAGAGTACGAGGCCAGCGCGATGGAGGCGGTAAACAGGAAGGTCCTCGACCTCCTAGGCTACCCCTGGAGCAGGGCCAGGCTCGACGTGAGCCCCCACCCCTTCACCATATCCCTCGGGGTTAGGGATGTTAGGATAACGACCCGGTACGAGGGCAGGGACCCCAAGAGGACCGTCTATGCAGTGATACACGAGTACGGCCACGCCCTCTACGAGCTACAGCAGGATGAGAGGCTACTCTTCACACCCATAGCCGGGGGAGTAAGCCTGGGGGTGCACGAGAGCCAGAGCAGGTTCTGGGAGAACGTGGTGGGCAGGAGCCCCTGGTTCACGAGCACCCTCCGCAGGATCATGGGGGAGCACATTCCAGCGGTGGCAGGGGTGAGTGATGAGGAGTTCTATAGGTACGTCAACACTGTGAGGCCCAGCCTCATAAGGGTTGACGCCGATGAGGTGACATACAACTTCCACATCTACCTAAGGTTCACACTAGAGAAGCAGCTGGTGGCCGGGGAGATCAGTGTCGGGGACCTGCCAGAGCTGTGGGACAACATGATGGAGGAGCTCCTAGGGGTGAGGCCCAAGACCCCCAGCGAGGGCGTGCTACAGGACATACACTGGAGCCACGGCTCCATAGGATACTTCCCCACCTACACTATAGGCACCGTGACGGCCGCCAGGATAGGCGAGGTGCTAGAGGCAGAGGTGGCACCCCTAAGCGAGCTGATAGCGGGAGGCAGGCTGGGGGAGATCAGGGAGTTCCTCAGGGACAGGATACACAGGTGGGGCTCAACGCTGCCGCCCAAGGAACTGCTCGCCAGGAGCCTCTCCTGGACGCTCAGCCCAGAGCCGCTACTAGGCTACCTCGAGAGGAAGTACCTCCACAGGTATGGGCAGGAGAGCTAGGCCCACCCCCATCCTCCAGGGTCATGGGCATCACGGGGCCTCGAGGGCTACTCCTCCAGTATCTCCCCGGCTATGTCCGGGGGTGCTATGTATATTGATGCGTCTCCTCTAAGATGCATGTACATATCAAGCACGTCTATGCAGGAGGCCGTATCCAGGGATGATACTACTGCTATCCCAGCCTTGCCCCTGTGGATCACGAGCCTGACCTCGGTGTCGTCACTAGTAAGGGTTGCGACGACCGCTGCCCGCGGTGACTCCTCATACCTCTTCACCGCCTCCTCGATGAGTTTTACGAGGGACACACCCCCGGCCTCGTAGACCACCTCTCCGTTCATTAGGAGCTCGGTGAAGGCCAGGTCGTCCACCTCGAGCTTGAGGCATATTGACTGGTTGAGCATCATCCTGAACTTGAGGAGCGCGCTTTGTTGTGCTGGTATGACTATCCTAGTCTCGCGGCTACTTGCATAGGTGGCCCCCAGCCCCGCTCCCTGACCCGTCTCCTCGACCGCCCTGTACCATAGCTCCATGACGCACCACTTCTCGGAGTCAGAGATCGCGGATGCTTAGGGTTCGATCCCGCGGTACCCTCCACTTGTAGCGTATACGTGTAGGGGTATATATATACTAGCCTGCCGGGTAGCACCTCCTACTATGGTTTTAGGTGGCTATCGTAATACCGTGTATCTTCACATTTGCATATGCGATAATTCGCCTATGCGAGGTCCGGGTTCCTTATCTTGAAACGTTCATCCGCCGCTACGAGCCCGCGCTCGTGGTAGGCCAGCGCCTCCCAGACACCATCTATATAGTGATCTACGACCTCTATGCGGGAGAGCCACTTGGCCGATTTCCAGCCGAATAGCTCGGGGTTGAAGAATCGGGCGGGGAACCCGTTATCGGGGCTCAGCGGGGCCCCGTCTATACCGATGACCACCAGGCCGCGGGTGGCGTAATCCATGGGCACCACTGTGCTGTAACCGTTGACGCTATGGAACACCACCCAGCCCCCATCCATGGGGTCCACCTTCTCGAGGAGGCTTAGGAGGGGGAGCCCCCTCCACCTCCTACCCCTAACGCTCCACCCGGTGACGCAGTGGAAGTCCATCTCGCCGAGCTGCCTGGACTCCCTGGCAAGGTCCTCCAGGCCCAGCTCTAGGCTGCCCAGCCTGCCCTCCACCTTGAGCCTCCAGGAGCCGGGGTCAACCCTGGGTATCCCCTCGACCGCATATACCACGAAGCGAGGGATAGCCTTCTGGCCCCGCGGCCACTCTCCCACACCCCCGGGATCGAGGAGGGTGGGGCCCATGTTCCAGCCCTCCTCTACGCTCCACCCGGGCCCGACCTCCACTCTAGAGAGCTTCGCTATGTCGCCTGAGAGCGCTATGCTAGCGTTAAGCAGGGTCCCCTCAGTGTCGTGCACGATCCTTAGCTCGCCAACCGGGATGCCACGGGCCGAGACGGTGTACCTGTTCACAGTGTACCTCCTACCAATAGTCTCCGACCCGCTATACGCTATAGAGCCCTCCAGGCCCGAGGCCCTGGTGAAGTGGTGCCACGCAGCGCGGGCAGCTAGCCCCAGGTCCCTCCTCTCGGCTATGGAGCCAGATACCGTGCACTCCCCCACTATGGGGAGACCCACCTTCTCTAGGAGCCTATTATAGTACCCCCTGCACCCGTGGACCTTCAACACGTAGACACCCCATAGGCCTAGAGCCCTCCAAAGGCCAATAGGGGTTATGCCTCCAGCCTGAAGGGTTAAGCGCCACCCTATACCCCCGTGTGGGGATTGGTGGTATGGGATTCTGGAGGCCAGCGTTACTGTAGAATTATTATACTCCAAAGTTGATCTATAACATAGGTATATGGGTGGCTGGTCGTGGTGGAGAGGATAAGGACCGGGATACCGGGTATGGATGAGATACTCAACGGTGGGATCCCAAAGAGGAACGTGGTCCTCCTCAGCGGGGGCCCGGGGACGGGTAAGTCCATATTCAGCTACCAGTACCTCTGGCACGGGCTGACCAGTGGGGAGCCCGGCGTCTTCGTCGCCCTAGAGGAGCACCCGGTCCAGGTTAGGATCAACATGGCCCAGTTCGGCTGGGACGTGAGGAGGTACGAGAGGGAGGGCACCTTCGCTATTGTAGACGCCTTCACAAGTGGCATAGGGGAGGCTGCGAAGAGGGAGCGCTACGTCGTCGTAGACCCGGAGGATGTAGGCAACCTGGTGGACGTGCTGAAGGAGGCCATAAGGGACGTGGGGGCAGTGAGGGTGGTAGTCGATAGCGTCTCAACACTCTACCTGGCAAAGCCAGCCCTGGCCAGGAGGACGGTGATGCTCCTCAAGAGGGTCCTCTCCGGCCTAGGCACCACCAGTATACTAGTGAGCCAGGTCTCAGTGACCGAGAGGGGCTTCGGCGGCCCCGGGGTGGAGCACGCCGCCGACGGCATCATAAGGCTCGACCTAGACGAGGTCGATGGGGAGCTTATCAGGAGCCTGCTGGTCTGGAAGATGAGGGGGACTAGGCACAGCATGAAGAGGCACCTCTTCGAGATCACGGATAAGGGGATCAGGGTCTACCCGGACAAGGTGGTGAAGCTGGGCAGGAGCTTCAGCATACAGACCCTCTAGCCCTGTGTGTCGTATTAATACCCCACCCAGCCACGTATACCCGGGATCAGGTGCGTGTCTTGAAGCTGGCGGGCGAGTACCTCACATTCGACGACACCGTCATAGTCCCCGGCCTGTCCCCAGTGGAGCCGCACGAGGTCGACATAACCGGCATGGCCACCAAGGGGATCCACATCTCCATCCCCATCCTATCAAGCCCCATGGACACGGTTACTGAGGACAGGATGGCGATAGCCCTAGCCAGGCTAGGAGCCGTTGGGGTAATACACCGGAACCTCTCCAGGGAGGAGCAGGCATCGATGGTCAAGAGGGTGAAGGAGGCGGTCCCCTCGCCCTGGATGGAGGTCCCCAGGGCCTCCATAAGGGAAGACCCAGGAATCCTCCCGATGCGCATGGCCGAATCCGGCTCCAGGGCGCTCCTCCTCCTAGACGGGCCCAGGCTAGCAGGGATCCTCCTAGACCCC
This sequence comes from Acidilobaceae archaeon, assembly GCA_027014125.1. Lineage (GTDB taxonomy): Archaea > Thermoproteota > Thermoprotei_A > Sulfolobales > Acidilobaceae > S012-22. The sequence continues at coordinate 28,260 of JALWEI010000007.1, forward strand.
AGCGCGGACCCCGGGGTTTGGCATGGGAAGGCGGTGTGGCTCTGGAGGCTCATGACGACGATCAAGCCCATGCCAAGCCTAGACAGCGAGGGCAGGCTACTCGTCGGCGCGGCTGTGAGTCCCTACGACATCGAGAGGGCCAAGGCCCTGGAGAAGGCTGGGGCCGACTTCCTAGTTACAGACGTGGCCCACCTACACAACGAGAACGCCCTGGGGATGCTATCGAGGCTGGTTAAGAGCGTCTCCATAGAGGTGGTGGCAGGGAACCTGGGCACCAGGGAGGGCGTGCTAGATACCCTAACCAAGGCCGAGGGGGTCGCGGGGCTGAGGATGGGTATATCCAGCGGGAGCATCTGTAGCACCGGGGAGGTAGCTGGGGCCGCGGTGCCGACCCTGACGGCTGTACTCAACGCTAGGAGTGCCTTGGAGGAGCTCGGCCTCGCCGATAAGATCCCGGTCATCGCCGACGGGGGTATAAGGAACCCTGGGGATGCTGCTAAGGCTATAATAGCGGGGGCCAGCAGCGTCATGCTGGGCAGGTTCCTCGCCGGCACGCTGGAGGCCCCCGGACCCGTTATAAACGTCGGCGGGAAGAGGTACAAGCCCTACAGGGGGATGGCCAGCAGGGGAGCGATGGAGAAGAGGCACGCGGCCGACAGGTACTCGAGGCCCAGCAAGGCCCTGGAGGAGGGGGTAGAGGGCCTAGTAGAGTTCACCGGCAGCGTGGTTACCAGGCTGGGGGAGATGGCCCTCGGCCTCCAGGCCGCCCTGGGCTACGCTGGAGCACCAAATATTAGGAGGGCGTGGAGCGCATCCCTGGCCAGGGTCACGCCTCAGGGGAGAAGCGAAGTTAAGCCTCATGACGTGATATTCTAGCCTGGGGTGGCGGTGGCTTGGGGAAGTCGATACACGGTATGGGGAGGATCCTCTTCGTTAAGGTCCCCGAGGGCAGCAAGCCACACCAGTACATAGACGAGGTCCTGGCCAGCCAGGGTATAGAGGCGGCCTGGATAAACGGGCTGGGGGGCATGAGGTGGGCCCGGATAGGCTTCTTCGACCCCCAGGCTTGGAGGTATGATACTATTGATATAGAGTCAAGCCAGGGCAGGGTTATAGAGGTCGCCTCGCTCGTGGGCAACAGTGTGAGGGGCCCAGACGGGTCCTACCATACGCACATACACGTCACCCTAGGCGTCGAGCCCGGCAGGACTGTGGCGGGCCACCTAGTTGACGCAGAGGTGGAGCCCTTCCTCGAGCTAGTGATCGTGGAGCTGGTGGGCGGGGTCGACGACCTGAGGAGGCTACTCTCACACAGGTGGAGCCCTCGCCAGTAGCCTGGGCAGCTTTCTAGCCGAGCCGGCCACCGCCTCCAGCACGATTGCCTCGTCCACAACCCCTACAATGTAGCCCCTAACAGTCACGACGCACACGCTGGACCCTGTCGACGCCATCATCGCCGCCGCCTCTCCCAGGGACTGGGAGGCGCCGAGTATGCACCTAACCCTCTCAGCCTCCCTGTATACAGGCTCCTCTAGAACACCGAAGCCCCTCAGGCTCAGGGCCTCCAGAAGGGTCCTAGAATCAATTATGCCCGCTATCTCATCCTCATGCATGACGAGGACCGAGTCCACTCCATGCAGCCTCATCTGGTGGACGGCGTCCAGCAGCCTGCTACTGGGCTCCACCGAGGGGTACCCGGGCGACATCACTGCCACCACGGGCTCGTCGAGCTCTCCAGGCTCTATGCTCCTCAGCAGGTCCGAGACCGTGAAGACCCCGGTTTCGCCCCCAGCGGTGACCTCGATGAAGCTTGTGCCCCTACCCGCCATGACCCTGGCGGCCTCCCTAACGGTTACGCTCCCGTCTACTACTGGCGGGTACTCTAGGGGCAGCAGGGTGGCCCTGAGCCTGGAGAGCCTCTCGGGGCTCCTGATACTGTCTATAGTGTATACTATCCCTCCAACCGTGACGTAGGCGTAGCCGCTCCCCATGTAGACTCTGAGCCTCCTAACGCCCCTGTCTGCCATAACCTCGACTACTTCCCCTAGGCTTGCGTCCCCCGGGACGCCGTATACTATATACCTGGCGTGGACTGCCACGGGGTCGCTTAGCGGCATGCCTGGCACCCAGTACTACTGTGGTTTTTGGACAACCCATAGTATAGGCCCTAGCCAGGAGTTATATCGGTTTCCCATATTTGGAAAGGGGATAACCTTTATTCTACCGGTACCGTTGCAGCTGGGTTACATAAGTAGCATTATCATGATATATGGAGGCTCCTAGTATAATACGGTTACAGCACCACTATTGCGGGGCTCAGCCACATACACCCTACCCCCGACTCCAGCCTCGGCTAGTATAGACCTGAGCAGGGAGGCATCCGACCCGGCGGTGTTCGCTTCCGAGATTGTGTAGAGGGCCGGGCCCCAGCTGGACTGTGCCAGCACTATGCCATCCCTCGATGCCTCTCCCACGATCCATGACACGTCACCCCTATACACTCCCCCCTGGTTGCGGGAGAAGTAGAGGCCCGTCCCAGCCTGCACGAGCTTCAGCGCCTCCAACGCATCGCCTAGGTCGCCCCTGGCCACCGCTGAGGCCAGCATGATCGTGCCCTTAGCCATGAGCGCCTCCTCCTTGGGCCCGGGCCTCCTGGGTTTCATCAACGGCTCCTCCACATCCTCACCCGGCCCCCGGGGGAGGCTTGGGAGCACTACGACAAACCTCCACTCCCTGGGGACCTCGAGCCTTGCCAGGGGCTTGAGGGGTCCCGGGGTCCCGGGGTCTACAATGAAGCCCCCATGCATGAAGAGCAGGGTGCCGACCAGGGAGTAGCGGCCCCTGCCTAGCACTCTAGCAAGGCCCTCCACGCCAAGGCCCCTGGACTCTAGCCTATCTATAGCCAAGCCGAGGGCTAGCGAGGCCTGGGTTGTGGATCCGAGGCCACTATGCCTCGGGGGCCCCTCTAGGAGCCGGGCGCAAACCCTGGGCTTCAGCCTCTCCCATACCAGGGATGCAACGTCCTGGTAGTCGGGGGGAGCCTCGATTCTCGGCTCCCCGCACTCCCACGCCTCGGCCTTGACTCCAAGCATGTCTATGTAGAAGCCGGAGCCGCCCCACTTGACACTCCAGCCAGCGTCGACCGTGTAGAACCCTGCATGGAGGCGCGATCCCGCTTCAACCCTGACACCGGCCACCCGCATACCACCGCTAGGGCGGGGGGTAGCGGGGGAGGGTAATTACCCTCCAACGGGTATAATGCTTGGCTCTGGGTGCCTGGAGGGGTTGCAAGGTCCTAGGCGTAGGAGGATTGACGAGTTCCTCGGCGAGGGCTGCGACCCGGATGAGGTAGCCCGGCTGGCCGCCGAGAAGGCTGTAGCCCTACTGGCTAAGGGTATACTGGAGGAGCTGAAGGAGATCAGGGAGAGGCTGGAGAGGCTGGAGGCCGAGGTCAAGCGGGGCCGTGGCCGGAGGAGGGGCGGCGGGCTCGTGGAGAAGGTCCGGGAGGCCCTGGAGAGGGATAGGTACATACTGGGCTCCCAGGCGAGGGGCAAGGTTGGGGTGAGCCCTCAGGCCCTCTATGGTGTGGCCTCGGGGATGGATGGTGTTAGGATCATAGAGGCTGGGGGCGACTTTATAGTGTTCGACTCCATGGGGTTCGACGAGTTCAGGGCCCTACTATCCACAATACAGACCAGCGACCCCGAGGAGGCGGCTAAGAGGCTGGGCCCCTTTAGGGACGCTTTCAACGCTTTAAGGCGGGCCGGGTCCGTGTACTTCGATGGAAGGGAGAAGCGTTGGAGGATTGTGGTGTAGGAAGGGGCTTCAGCCTCCGCCTGATAGAGGTGCCTGGCTACGGCGTTATGGCGGCCCTTGCCGACTTAGAGGAGCTGGGCCGGGTGGAGGAGGATCCTGATAGGGGGCTGAGGCTGGAGGTTAGCCCCGCCTTCTATAGTGGCAGGGTTGTGTGCATGGAGGAGGCTAGGAGGGTCCTCAGCACCGCCACGATACTGGTACTGGCGGGCCGTAGGATCGTTAGCCTGGCAGTGGAGATGGGCCTCGTCAACCCGGACTCCATACTGGAGGTAAACGGGCTCCCCCACGTGCAGGTCTACAAGTTCCGCTTCTAGCACATACCACCCTATAATTAGCCTCCCCGGGCTACTATACACAAACCAGGGGCTGGTGTACCACACATGCACGGGGAGCTTAACCCGATCGACAGGAGCTTCATGGACCTGATAGAGGAGATATACTGGGTCGAGCCGCTCGAGGAGGCCGAGAGGCTGCTAGCGGAGAAGCTGGAGGCAATGGACGAGGACCTGAGGAGCATGCTACTAGAGAGGAGGAAGAAGCTTTGCAGCGACCATAACAACGTGCTCGAGGTCGTGAGGCTGGAGGCGATGGCGGAGGCGGCAGAGACGGAGACCCTGGCTAAGCTGCTCCTAGCCAGGAGCCTCCTGGGGGCCGGGTTCCTGATGCAGTGCACCCCAGCCTGGTCAAAGCTCACCCCAAGGGAGAAGGCTTGGATACTAGCGCCCCTCTACAAGGCGGCCCATGGCATGGACCTGGCGCTCAAGAAGTGGCCCTCTAGCCTCGACGAGACCCACCTGGAGTATGCGATAGAGATGCTTGACAAGGCCCTGGAGAGGGCCCAGAAGCTTGGCATACTAGACCAGCTGAGGAGGTTCATAGAGGAGACCGTGGAGAGGATAACCGCCGAGGATGGTGGCTAGGGGCTCGGGTACGGCCACACTCCTCACCCTGTCGGTAAAGCCCACCACTCCTCACAGCCCCTACAAAGGGGCTCCCCCCGCTGGGGGTTATAACGGCGTGTAGGAGGCGCTGGAGGGTATAGTGTGGTAGGGAGCCACCCCGCCGTCGGGTGGTCCCGCCGCGGGGATTCGAACCCCGGACCACCCGGTGTCTGCGGACACCGGGCCTTGGCCCGTCTCACTACAGCCGGGCGCTCTGCCGCTGAGCTACGGCGGGGGTCCACATCTCCATATTGAGGGGTGGGGGTTTAAACGTTTACTTTGCCCCTCCGTGCCTCTTGTATATGTCGTCGAGAGCCTCTAGTAGCTTCTCCACGTCGCTTATGCAGTTGTATATGTAGAGGCTTGCCCTCACGCTTCCCTCGCTGTGGCCTAGGGCGTCGTGGAGTATGTGGGCGCAGTGTAGGCCTGTCCTCACCGCTATCCCCCTCCTGTCTAGGGCTAGGCCCACCCAGTCGGGCTTCATGCCCCTTATGTTGAACGCCACTATTCCCTGCCTCCTCCCGGGGCTCCGGGGGCCGAGTACCTCTATGTACTCCCTCTCCGCGATGCCCTCTAGGAGAGCCCTGGTCAGCTCCTCCTCGTGCCTCTCCACGTTCTCCATGCCTATAGCCTCTAGGTATCTTACCGCCTCTGCTAGGCCCACCGCCTCTATTATCGGCGGGGTCCCGGCCTCAAACTTCCAGGGCGTCGTGCTCCACCTTATCTCGACCCCTCCACTACCTAGCTTGACCCTGTCCACCGTGCCGCCGCCTCCTAGTGGGGGCTCCAGCTCCTCTGCTAGGTCCCTGCGTATCCATAGTACCCCTATCCCGGTGGGGCCAAGCATCTTGTGACCGCTGAATGCAGCCATGTCCACGCCCATGGCCTTGAAGTTCACGGGCGTGTGGGGGACTCCCTGGGCGCTGTCCAGTACTAGCAGTGCACCCGTGCTCCTCGCCTTCCTGGCTACCTCCTCTACCGGTGCCTTGCTGCCGGTGACGTTGGATATGTGGCCTATCGCCACCACGCTGGTCTTGGGGGTTAGGTACTCGTCTAGCAGGTCCCAGCGGGGTACCCCCTCCTCGTCTAGTGGGAGCATCTTAACGCTGGCCCCGGCCATCTTGGCTACCCTGAGCCATGGTATCATGTTGGCGTGGTGCTCCGCCATCGTTATGAGTATCTCGCTTCCCCGGGTTATGACGCCGTTGGCGTATAGCGTGAGTGCGGCTGTTTGGAGCGACTCGGTGCTGTTCCTAGTGAACACCACCTCCTCCCATGTGCCCCCCACGAACTTTGCCACTACCTCGTGTGCGTCCTCGTAGGCTTTGCTTGCCTCCATGCTCAGCCTGTAAACCCCCCGGTGGACGTTGGCGTAGCTGCTCAGCCCGAAGCTGTGCATGGCCTCCATGACGCTCCTGGGCTTCAGCGTGCTGGCTGCGTTGTCAAGGAAGACTAGCCCGCTGGATAGTGGGGGGAAGTCCTGCCTCACCCTAGTACAGTCCAGCGCCATCCCTCCCGCACCTCAAGACGGCTAGGAGCCCTTCCTGTATGCTATTATCCGGTAGGTGCCCACCAGGTCATCCCTCTCCTCCACGTCGTAATCAAAGCCCTCATCCTCCAGGGTGTCTAGGATTAGCGTGAATGGCATAACAGAGTCCTCCCCCACGATGACCAGCCTGTCCCCAGGCCCTGCATCCATGAGGGCGGATACGAGCCTCACGCTGGGCTTATCCCTACACCCGCTCCAGGCCTCGTAGGTGAATGTTAGCCTGATCTCCCTCCCCATTAGCCTGGGCACCCCTAGTATATGAGGGGCCCCGTGGCCTATAAACGGCTACTAGAGGGGTTAGAACGCGTCGAAATGCTATATGGTTGAGAGCGTGTCCAGTAGCCGGGTCAGCCTGCTCTGGTAGAGGCCCAGGCCGGGCTGGTAGAAGCTCCCGCTCGACGCTATCCTAACCCTGAGGCTCCTGGTCATGGCTAGTAGGTCCTCCACCTCCCTCGGCTCCGCCCCGTAGAGGAGCCTGAGGACCTTGAGCACCTCGTCCAGGGCGTCCTCCAGCTCCCCGGAGTATATCGTGTCCGGCACTCCACGTGATAGGTGCTCCAGGTCCTCCCTGAGTAGCCTGAGCCACTTCCTGGTGAAGGTGTCTCCTACCAAGCCCTGTCCCCCCTGTAGAGGCTCAGGGGTAGCTGGGGGTGGTAGCCGAGGGCCTGCCTGGCCTTGCCCAGGAACATGTCTAGCCTGTGGTTGAAGTGGGATATCCCTGATACCGTGTGGAGGCCCGTGTGCTCTATCCTTAGCCTCAGGGCCCTGGCCAGCTGGTATAGCAGGGCGGCCTCGCTGGATAGGCCCGTGTAGGGCCTCTTCACGTACTGGGGCTGGGCCTGGATGCCCCTGAAGACGTGGACTGCGTCGGAGAGGGCCTCCTCCATGCTGCCATCAGCCAGGCTCTCGGGGACCCTGAGCCTCAGCTCCTCCAGCTCCAGGACGAGCCTCTCCGCCGCTCTCCTCCACTCGGGCCCTTTACCCACCTCGCCCGGCCCTCCCTAGGCTGGTTGTGTAACAACGGTGGGTCCTTATAAAGCCATGCCCCCGGGTATACCGGTTTAAATCCCTTTAATGAACAGGTGTATATGTATATCGGCGGCGTAGGCGCCCCCACGGATCTATTTAAGCTTGACCCCGGGGGAGGCACTCGTCCCTGAGGCTGAAGAGGTCCTCAACCCTCACCCCGAAGAAGGCGGCGATCTTGAGCGCGAGGGTGAGGGAGGGCAGGTACCTCCCATTCTCTATAGCTATAATCGTCTGCCTAGTCACCCCCACAGCCCTGGCTAGGGCCTCCTGCGTCACACCCCACCGGGCCCTAGCCTCCCTTAGCCTCACCTCGACGCACCCCATCCAACCCCCACCCTCCTATAGTATACGCTGGCCAGCGATGCAACCGCTATGAGCACTAGGATTGAAAGTGCGACCCCGTCTAAGACCCCCTCATGGTAGCTCGAAAGCGATATAAGGCCATGCTCCCTAGCCAGCAGGCTAGCCACAACGACTAGGCCCGCTAGAAGGGTGAAAGCCGTCAGGGCTACCCTGCTGGACTGGGCGAGGATCACCATCTCCATCTCATCCTCTAGCACACCCTCCTCTCTAAGACGCCTCCTGGCCTGGAGCACCTCGCCGAGTATGAGCAGGGGTAGAGCTACCAGCAAGCCTAGGGTCAGGGACCCGGTGGCGTCAACGGCCAGGACTAGGGCTACGAAGCCCGCCAGCCATAGAAGCCTGGGTATGCTGGGCCGCAACCCACAGGCACCAATGTAAAGGATCCTTTACAAGATGTAAATAAGCCTTTACACCCGGCGGGGGTAGAGAGAAGCCACAACCAGGGGAAGCACAACGCCGAGGACCAAGTACGGGGCCCCACCAGACCCCAACCCGTGCTCATACAAGAACCCGGCAACCAAGGGGCTAACAAGCACCCCCAGATTCAAGGCAGCATTACTCAGCCCCACAACAGCCGCCCCACCAGCACCAGGCAAGAGGTTCCTGTTACGGGTTAACGGCATACTAGCCCTGACCCCTACACTAGCCAACACGAAGCCAAGGCCAAGGAGCAGGGTGCTCCCATGGGGTAAGCCGAGGAGCACCGACCCGGCAGCGGCTATGAGGGTGACAACAGCCAGGGCAGGAGGGATTCCCACCCTGTCAGCCAGGGCACCCGAGGCCAGGCCAGCCAGAAACGCTGCCACGCCAGCCACCCCCAGGAGGCTGCCCAGCGCCTCCCTCGAGAGCCCGTAGACCTCGTGGCTGTAGATGTAGAAGTACTCTCGGAGGAGGCCATTCAACAACCCCAGGGCCAGGGTGACGAGGAGGACCCAGGCTACAATCCTAGAGCGGAGGCGGCCTGCCAGTGACCTAGCACTTCTCGCCCTCACGCTAGGCGGGTGCATGGCGAGGGCCACACCTATCAGGAGAGCGGGCGGAACCATGAGTAGGGCCCCCAGCTTCACAACCTCCCCGTAGCCCAGGTCTAGGTGGCCGAAGAGCCAGTTGCCAGCCGAGACTCCTATGGTGCCCAGCGCGAAGTAGACTGAGAGAACTGTCCCGCTCCTCCCTCCAGCCATCTCGGCAACAGCGATCTGCACTGTGGGCCAGGTTAGGCCGCCCAGGAGGCCCCACACCGCCATGAGGCCGATGACCAAGCCAGGGCTCCCCGTGTTGGGGATAATGTATACTACAAGCCCGGCTAGGGCTGCTGGGATGCTTGCTAGGAGCCACTGCCTGCCCGGTGCCAGCTCGCTCGCCACGCCAGATACTATACTTGTCAGCATACGCCCGAGCATGAAGCTGCTGGTCAGGCTTGCCGTTGCCAGCATCGTTGACTCTAGGCTGTACCTTGTGTAGAACGCTATAGCCGGCCTGGCCAGGCCGGTAGCCACGCTGACCAGGACTACGGCGGCCATTACCAGTATTAGTGGTGTCCTCTCCACCCAGCCTACCCCAGAGGGCTGCGTGCTTCATTATCGGATTTATTCTAGATATAGCGGCTTGTCTAGGGTGTGGTGTGTATGGTATGATGCAGAAGCTGGATGTACCCGTGGTTTCGCTGATCTCGAGGACCGCCATCGTTATGAGGGAGGATAACACCGTGGCGGAGGCTGTTGAGAGGATGAGCTCCGAGAATATAGGGAGCGTTGTGGTTGTTGACGACGCTATGAGGCCTGTGGGGATATTCACGGAGAGGGACCTGCTGATGAGGGTGTGCGCCAGGAACCTGGACCCCAGGGAGACGAGGCTGGGCGAGGTTATGACGAGGGATCCGATCGTGGTTAGGGAGGATGAGCCCGCAAGGAAGGCCATGGAGGCCATGATCCACTTCGGCTTCCGCCACATACCGATAGTAGACTCCCGGGGGAAGGTAGTCGGGGTCCTGAGCCTGAGGGACCTATCCAGGCTGGCCGCCGGGGAGGTTGATGTTGACGAGCTGCACTCGGCCGGCTAGAATACACAAAATATTTTAGTACCAGACGTCCCTGCCAAGGGGAGAGGCGGGACGAATGGTATACGAGGTCACCCTGAAGGGGGAGAAGTTCTACGCCTGCGGCGAGTGCGGGCTGATCTACGAGGCCCCAACCCACGCCAGCCTATGCGAGGAGTGGTGCAAGGCCCACAGGACATGCAACACGAGCATAGCCAAGCACTCCATAGGGCGCCTGAAGCCCTACACCCGGGGCCTCAGGATGCAGGGCAGGGTATAACCTTTATCTACTCCAGCCACGCCTTAAGGTGGCATACGGGCTAGGCCGGATGGATATAAATAGCAGGCTCAGGCTAGTCAGGCTAGACTACATGGCGAGGGGCGTCAGGGTACTATTCCTCAGGGACCACCCAGACCTGCCCACGCCGGGAGGCGTGGTCAACGCCAGGCGGGGGGATGAGATGACCCTCCCCCGATGGCAGGCGAAGATGCTGGAAGCCCAGGGCGTGGTGGACATAAGGGACACAACGGTGGACATAGACATAATCAACATGTACCACTTCAGGGAGAGGAAGAGCAGCGCCGCAAACAAGCTAAGCCAGCTACCCCAGGACTTCTACATGAAGGCCGGGGAGCTGGTCGAGAGGCTGGACAGGCTCATAAGGGAGGCGCCCAGTAGCATGCTGATCAGGGACAGGGAGGTGCTCGAGAAGAACCTGGCCGAGCTGAGCGAGGCTAGGCTCCTGAAGATACTAAGGCTAGCCCAGACGGGTGGCGGGGAGGAGCTTAGGGATAGGATGACGCCGGAGGAGCAGATCATCTATGACAACGTGAAGAGGGTGGTCGACTCGTGGAGGGGGTACATACGTAGCCTATTCCCCGGGGTGTAGAAGGGGTGGCGGTTGACCAGGTCGAGATAGGCTATGTCGAGAAGTTCAAGGACTTCCTAAGGAACTATAGGGACGAGGCCGGCAGGTTCAAGTACCTGGAGAGGATCAGGAGGCTCATAAACTACAACCAGACGAGCCTCCTAATAGACTACTCCGACATCTACCGCTACGACACAACGCTGGCGGAGGCCCTCGTAGAGGAGCCCGACAAGCTCCTCAAGGAGGCGGGGGAGGCGATCAGGGAGATAGTCAGGGTAGAGGACCCCGAGTACGCTGAGAAGAGGAAGTTCACGCCACGTATCCTAGGCCTATACGAGACCGTGGGTATAAGGGAGCTGAGGAGCGAGCACCTAGGGAGCCTCATCCAGATAGATGGGATCATAACCAGGATGCACCCCCTCAGGAGCAGGATGATCAAGGCGGTCTTCAGACACGAGAAGTGCGGGGCAGAGTTCGAGTGGCCCCAGGGCGAGGACGAGCAGATAGGGGAGAAGATAGAGAAACCCTCCATATGCCCCGTGTGCGGGGAGGGCGGCGGGAAGTTCATACTAGTCAAGGAGAAGTCCAAGTACATAGACTGGCAGAAGGTCGTCGTGCAGGAGAGGCCGGAAGATGTGCCCGGCGGGCAGATGCCGAGGAGCATAGAGGTCCACCTAACCGAGGACCTAGTCGACATAGCCAGGCCCGGGGACAGGGTCACGATAGTCGGCATACCCAGGCTGGAGCAACAGAGCGACAGGAGCCCCCTCTACGAGATGTATATAGAGGCCAACAGCGTCAGGATATCGGAGAAGGTCCTCGAGGAGGTCAGCATAACCAGGGAGGACGAGGAGAGGATCAGGGAGCTAGCCAGGGACCCCTGGGTCAGGGAGAAGATCATAGCCAGCATAGCACCAAGCATATACGGCCACTGGGACCTCAAGGAGGCGATAGCCCTCCTCCTCTTCAGCGGCGTCCCCAAGACCATGCCAGACGGCACGAGGATAAGGGGAGATATACACGTGCTCTTCATAGGAGACCCTGGAGTCGCCAAGAGCCAGCTACTACAATCGGCAGCGAGGATAGCCCCTAGGGCCGTGCTCACCAGCGGCAAGGGCTCCACCGCCGCTGGGCTTACCGCCGCGGTGGTTAGGGACAACAAGACGGGGGAGTTCTACCTGGAGGCCGGGGCCCTTGTCCTGGCCGACGGGGGAGTCGCTATTATAGATGAGATCGACAAGATGAAGTCCGACGACCGTGTAGCTATACACGAGGCTATGGAGCAGCAGCAGATTAGCATAAGCAAGGCCGGGATAGTCGCGAGGCTGAACGCCAGGGCCAGCGTGCTGGCTGCGGGGAACCCCAAGTATGGGCTCTACGATCCCTCCAAGAGCTTCGTGGACAACATAAACCTGCCCCCCACGATACTCTCGAGGTTCGACCTGATATTCGTGGTTAGGGACGTGATCAACATGCAGAGGGACAGGGAGCTGGCCAGGTACATACTAGAGGCCCACAGCAACATTGAGAAGTTCAAGCCCGAGGTGGACCCCCAGCTCCTCAAGAAGTACGTGATCTACGCTAGGAGGTATATCAGGCCCAAGCTCAGCCCCCAGGCCAAGAGGCTCATAGAAGACTTCTTCGTCGAGATGAGGAGCTCGGCCCTAGCCGGCCAGGAGGGGCAGCAGACCGCCATACCCATAACCGCCAGGCAGCTGGAGGCGATAGTCAGGCTGTCGGAGGCCCACGCCAAGATGGCCCTCAAGGACGAGGTGGGGGAGGATGATGCGGAGGAGGCGATAAGGATAACCATAGCCTTCCTCGAGAGCGTGGGCCTAGACATAGAGACCGGGACGATAGACGTCAGCATAATCACCACAGGAGCCAGCCTCCACACGAGGAGGGTGATGAGCCTCGTGGTGGATACGATCAAGAAGATAACAGAGGCGGGCGGCAAGAGGTGCGCGAAGATGCAGGAGATCACCGCCATGATCAAGGAGGCTCACAACGTCTCAGAGGAGAAGGTGAAGGAGGCGATAAGGAGGCTCCACCAGGAGGGACTCATATACGAGCTAAGGACGGACTGCTACAAGGCGACGTGAGGAGCAGGGGACATGCCAACAAGGGCTACCAGGAGGCTCATGGAGCTGCTAGGCTACAAGGCCCTCTACCCCCCACAGGAGGAGGCCCTGAGGGCCGGTGTCGAGGCCGGGGAGAGCATACTACTCGCCACCCCCACCGCCTCGGGCAAGACATTCATAGCCATGACCGCCCTGACCAACAACCTCTCCGGCGGGATAGGCTTCTACACCGTCCCCCTGAGGAGTATAGCCCAGGAGAAGTACAGGCAATTCAAGGTACTCGAGAAACTGGGCTACAGGGTCAGGGTATCCATAGGGGACTACGCCGAGGGCGCCCCAAGGGCGGATATAGTCATTACTACATACGAGAAGCTGGACTCCATGCTAAGGAACGACCCCAGCCTCTACAAGAGGATAACCGTCCTAGCCGTAGACGAGGTCCACTATATAGGGGAGCCAAAGAGGGGCCCCGTGCTTGAGTCGCTCCTGGCAAGGATAACAAGCCTATCCAACCCCCAGATAGTGGCCCTCAGCGCCACAGTGCCGAACGCCTGGGAGATAGCGGAGTGGCTAGGGGCCAAGGCGGTGGTCTCCAGCTGGAGGCCCGTCCCCCTCAGGGAGGGCGTCTACCGCCAGGGCACCATACACTATAGCGACGGATCCACCAGGAGCATCATAGAGGAGACGGGGCACGCCCACGTGGACCTAGCCATAGACTCCTCCCGGGAGGGTGGCCAGGTCATAGTATTCACCCAGTCCAGGAGGAGGGCAGCCCAGCTAGCGGCCAAGGCGGCAAAGTACGGATCCAGGCTTAGCTACGACGAGACACGGGCCAGGGAGGCGGCTAGGCTCTTCAGGCAGACAGAGGGCCCCTCGACCCTCAGGGAGGAGGTGGCTAGGCTACTCGAGAAGGGAGTCTCATACCACCACGCGGGCCTGTCGAATAGGCAGAGGCAGATCGTGGAAGACGCGTTCAGGAGCGGCGGGATAGCGGTGGTATACGCCACCCCCACCCTGGCGGCTGGCGTGAACCTCCCAGCCAGGAGGGTTGTGGTGGAGGACTACTACAGGTTCGAGGAGGGCATGAGGAAGCCGATAAGCGTCGCAGAGTACAAGCAGCTTGCAGGCAGGGCCGGAAGGCCGGGCCTGGACCCCTACGGGGAGGCTGTGATAATAGCCCGGGGCAGGGACACTGTCGAGGAGCTCATGGAGGACTATATACTGGCGGAGCCGGAGCCCGTGGAGAGCAGGCTGGGCGGCCTCAGGGGGCTCAGGCACAGCATACTGGGCACGATCGTAGCCGGCGTCACCAGGCTCAGGAGCGTTGTCGAGATACACGCCAACACCCTCTACGCCAGGAGCCTGGGGACGAGGAAGATGGGATCCCTCATAGCCAGGGCCGTGGAGGACCTAGTATCATGGGGCCTCGCCACCCTCCAGGGCGACACCCTGGCCCCCACCCTGCTGGGTGTCGAGGCGGCTAGGAACTACCTAGACCCGGAGAGCGTGGAGGTGGCTAGGAGGCTCCTCCCACGCCTAGGCGGTGCAGGAGACCTAGGCCTCCTCTACGTTATATCCAGCCTCCCCGACATGACCAGGCTACCCGTGACTAGGAGGGAGGAGGACTACCTACTGGACAGGCTCCTGGACGAGGCCCCGGAGCTGGTGGACAGGCTAGAGTGGACGGGACCCTGGGAGATGAGGGTTCTCAAGACCGCCCTCCTGCTCTACGACTGGATCAACGAGGTCGGGGACGAGGAGATAGCCTCCAGGTACAACGTGGGCCCCGGCGACGTCGCGGCACTAGTAGACACCGCCGCCTGGCTGGCCAGGAGCCTCTCGGGGATAGCCAGGATGCTCGGCCACCAGGCCCCCGGAGAGAGGCTCGCGCTCCTCGAGAAGAGGATAAGACACGGCATAAAGGAGGAGCTACTCCCACTCGTAGCCATACCCGGGATAGGGAGGGCCAGGGCCAGGAGGCTCTACAACCACGGCTACAAGACCCTCCACGACCTTATAACCGCCGATCCGAGGGAGCTACTCAAGATACCCGGCATAGGCCCAGGCGTGGTCGCCAGGATACTAGAGTTCACCGGCCGCAGGGACGAGGCGGAGAAGTACACCAAGATGGAGAGCCTCAGGGGGAAGGGGCTCCAGGCCCTCATGGACTAGTATATCCTCCCCCTATCCAGCTCCCCCAGAACCTCGTCCATGTCCAGCAGGGCGAAGCCGACCACGTAGTCCGCTCCGCCATACGATACGAGGAGGCCCCACCTAGTCGAGGCAAGGCCGCAGGGGAACACGGTGTAGGGCCTATCACCATACAACTCATAGCTCTCCCTAGGCTCCATCAAATACCTCCTAGTGACAGCCTTAACCACCGGGCCCTCACCCGGGCTCAGCTCTATGAGGGCGGCGAAGACCCTGTAGGCCTGCATCTCCCTACCAACACCGTGGAGGAGGAAGAGGTAGTCCCTGCCCCTGACCCTAACCGGTGGAGGCCCCCACCCAATCTTAACCTCAAAGCTGGCAGGCTCCATGACTAGCCAGCTCCTCCCAGGCCTAACCTCAACCATGCCCCCTGCCTGAGGTAACTGGAGCTGGGAGGCTAGGAGCATGTAGGACCCGTCCAGTAGCTGGGGCCTGTGGAATAAGAGCAGGCTACCCCCCTCCCCGGCGACGAAGGCGTTCTTATCATTAGACACCCTCCCCTCCAGCCACTCCGGGGGCTTGTGGACCACAAGCTTCTCCCATTCTCCATCTAGCCGCGCTGCTGTTATGGGCAAGGTCCTATCGGTGCCCCCCGTGTTGAAGTAGCCTAACGTGCGCCCCGTGTAGGTTATGTACAGCCTCTCCCCCAGCCTGTACGCCCTAGGATCCTCGACGCCCCAGAGGTCGTACTTGGTCGAGGGGGTTAGCGCTAGCGTGGATGAGTAGGTATTCATGCTAACCGACCCGTCGAGTATATCGTCTAGGGGGATCCTCGCCTCCACGACCGCCGAGACATACTTGTAGTAACCAACTATTATCCTAGGGAAAAGCACTACGTCCCTCCCATCCACTATCATGCCCGGGTTGAACGCTGCAACCGGGTTCCTGACAGGGAACCCGTTGAGGAAGAGCCTGTCCGGGGTTATCGTGCCCAGCCTCCTAGCAATATCCCTCGACTCGTAGAGCCTCAGGCTAGGCGCCTCAGGGCCCCCGAGCGCCGTGGCCATCACGGCCGTCACCCTAGCAGCCTCCTGTACAGGGCTAGGTGCCTCTTAGCCATTCGGGGCCACGAGGTCCGGACTGCGTAGGAGTAGAGGGGCCCCGCGTAGGGGACCACCAGCTCATACGCCTCCGCCCTAGAGATGGTGTCTAGCAGCCTGGCTAGGCCCCGGGGATCCCCGGCCCTGAATACTAGGCGTGGGGCTAGCGTGTATAGCTCCGTGAGCCTGGGGACGTTGGTCCCTATTATGGGCTTGAGGCTCCCCATGCTAAGGTGAAGCACCCCGCTGACCGCGTACTTGCCCGGGGGGTCCCGGTAGGGCAGGAGGATCACGTCTGAGAGCGCCGAGAGCATTAGTATCTCGCTTGTTGACAGGTAGCGGGGTATGAGCCTCACCCCGGGGGCGCCGTCGAGGAGCTTGAGCAGGCCCTCGTCCCGTGGCTCCCCTGCAACGATGATCCTAGCCCTCCCCTTTATCATCCCGGCTGCCTCGGCCAGGGTGTCGAGGCCCTTGTCTGGCCTTAGGAATCCGGGCACCACTGCTATGAAGCCGTCTAACACGCTACTCGGCAGGCCTAGGAGGCTTGCTAGCCTAGGCCTGGGCGTGCTGAGGTAGGGGTTAACCATAGTACCGTGGGGGATCCTCGTTATCTTCTCAAGGTAGCCCCCGGCCTGGGCGTGGAGCTCGAACTCCTGCTGCGGGCTATGCACTATCACAGCGTCCGCCTCGCTCAGGACTGCCTCCTGGAACCGGGTCTCGCCCCTACGAGCCGCTAGTGGGTGGTAGACCGTGTGGAGGGTGAAGACGATCCTCCTAGCCAGCCCCTCCCTCCTGGCCTCGGCCGCCAAGTCTAGTATCCTGGTGGAGGTGGTGTAGATCCCGTACTCGTGCTGCACGTGTAGTATATCCACTCCCCCCGCATCTGCCAGGGCCTCTAGGACCCCGTCTAGGCTGGAGGGGTCGCCCCACTTGAATGAGGGCCTTACAGTGGCTCCTGCATCGGCATCGTGATAACCAGCACCTACACCCTCCTCGGCCATGACTAGTATGCTCGCCCCCAGGTCGCGGCCGTGGAGTGCTGTGAGGAGGAGCCTAGTGTACTCGCCCACGCCACAGTGGACGGGCGGGTATGTTGACACCACTCCAAGCCTGAGCCCAGGCAACCGTGTAGACCCCGGAGAGCCGGCTCAGGTTGTTGATAGCGGCGGAATAATAACATTAGGAAGCATCGGAGCACCCTGTACAGTCGGGGATGAGGAGGAGCCATCCAGGCTGGCTGGCTAGGCCCCTCCTGGGGCTGGTGGCCTGCACGCCCTTCACCGACCCGCCTTTAACCCCCAGTTCACGCCCTAGCCCAAGGTGGGACAGCCATATGAAGGGCCTTGCAGGCATATACCCTAGGATTGTGCTGGACGTCGAGCTGTATAGGCCGAGGACCGGGAGGGGCAGGAGCGGCTTCTTCACGGGAAAGCTCATCGCCATAGGCTTGGGTGTTCAGCGTTCCCCTAGCGATGCCAGGGTTGAGGTTCTAACCGTTGATGGCCTAGGCGAGGCGGGGCTAGTCAGGAGGACCCTGGAGATCCTCGAGGCCGAGGCCAGGAGGGGGAGGGGAGTACTGGGTGGCTACAACATACTCTCCCTAGACCTGCCGGTTATCCTGAGCAAGGCTTACACCCTCCTTGGGGATAGGTGGGGCAGGAGGGCGGCCTCAACCCTCTATAGGAGATTCCTTGTGGTAGACATGTTCCAGCATGCCCTCCACTCTTATGAGGGGGAGGGCCTGCCCAGCTTCAGGTGGTTCTACCAGAGGCTTGCCTGCTCCCATGGCCTGCCTGTGCCCCCTAAGGACAGCGGGTATAACGTGCACGAGCTCTACGAGGCCGGGGATATGGGGAGGATCGTCGAGTATTCTAGGCTAGACACGGCCCTGCACCTTCTAGCCTTGTCGGCCCTCCTAGGCGACCCGGGCACGGGTAGGTTAGCGGGTAGACTGGGTGTTGGCGGCGGGAGGGCTGTATGCTAGCCCTTGCCAGCCCATTCTAGCAGCATTGAGGCTATGTTGGACCCGTCTACCAGCTCGTGCAGGGAGAACAGTATCCTGATATCCTGGACCCCGGGGAGTGCGGCTATCTCGTCCAGCACCCTCCCGGCTGCCTCCCTGTTTGGAGCCGTGATCTTTACGAGGAAGTGGTACTCCCCGGTTATCTGGTGGGCCTCGCACAGGTATGGTATCTTCCTTAGCTCCTCTCTGAGAGTCTTTATCTTACCCGCCTCCGCCCTTATGAGTATGAAGAGCACCACGTCGAGGCCCAGCTTCTTCCTGTTCAGCTTGACGGTGAACCCCTCCAGGACGCCCTCCTCCTGTAGCTTCTTCACCCTCATGTAGATCGTGGACTCGCTCACGCCCAGCTCCCTGGCGATGCGCCTCCAGGGAGCCCTGGCATCCTTCTCTAGGAGGCTCAGGATCTCTAGGTCCCTCTTAGCTAGCAGCTGGCCCATGATAGTGCTTCACCCCAGAAGCTTCAGGAGCCTGAGGGCCAGCCTTGGCTTGGAGGCTAGCTCCCTGGCTATAACCCCCTTATCCAGCCTGCCCAGAGCCACCTCCGCGTGTACCCTGGGCGTGAGGCCCTTTAGGAGGCTCCTCCTCTCCTTGGGCTCCATGCCCTTGACGGCCTCGAGTATCCTCCTCTGCACCTTTATCGCCCTCGTTATCCACTCCTCCTCCATACCCCGCCTCGGGTCTCCGCCCGCGGCGAGGCTCTTGGCTGCTGCCATGCCTGAGAGCATGCTGGGCCTTATACCCTCACCTGTTAGGGGTAGTACATACCCGGCCGCCTCTCCTATCTTCTCCAGGCCCCCGATCCGGCCGTAGGCTATCCCCCCGGCCGCTATCCTGGCCCCCTCTAGCTTGAGCCTCTTGGCGTCTCTCAGCCTCTCGTCTTGTTCTATGAACCTGTCTAGCCTCGTCTTGAGTCCCTTGTAGTCCATGAATCCGCCTACTCCAACGTCCACTGTGCCGGGCTCGGCTGGGAATACGTAGTAGTAGCCTAGGATACCGGTGTCGAAGTAGATCTCCAGGTGGTCCGCGTCGTCGAAGTGGCTGGTGGCTAGCCTGTACTGGATGGCCAGTATCTTCTCACCGGTATAGTAGGGGTGGCCCCCGGCGAAGAGGGCCGAGCCAGGGCTGGGCTCTATGCTTGAGCCTCCAACCCTCACCCTGCCCAGCCCCGGGTTATACTTGGCGCCATACACCACCTCAGCCCCTGCACTAGCGAAGGCCCCCTCGAGGAACCCGGTCTTATCGACGATATACCCGTTGAAGACGTCCCGCAGCTCGAAGAGGAGCTCGCCATCCACGTACATGATGGCCCTCCTGATCCTATGGTAGACCACGCTCCTGGGCGGCTCATACCCTATATCGCCAAGGACGGGTATCCCCCTGCCGCACGGCTTGGCTGCCAGCCTATCCTGGGCCTCGTAGACTATTATCCTGTCGTAGTGGCCCCTAGCCGCTAGGGCGGCCCCCGCGCCGGCGGGGCCCCCGCCAATTATCTCCAGCCTCTTCAAGGCTCCCCGTCTGTAGCCCGGGGCGTGGCTGGGGGTTTATAGTGAATGCATGTACACCGGCACTAGCCCGGGTTGGGTAGCCTAGGCTGCGTGTTCCCGTATTATCTCTAGAGCCCTCTCCACTGCCGCCTCTTGGTCGCCCTGCTCTACTGCTTTCTTGAACTCCTCGTCCTCTGCTATCTCGAAGTATAGCTTGAACCTCTTCTTCGGGTCCTGTATCACCTGCTTCATTATCCTCTTCACCGTCCTCATGGCATGGTATAGCGTCTCTAGGTCCCCCCGGGACTCGAGGTGCTTCGCCGCCTCTTCCAGGGCCCTCCTGGCCGCTATTCCTGCCTCTCCTAGGCTTGTGGAGGCTAGGTGTATTCCGCCCCACACCGTTGCCCGGAATGGTATGATCACGTCGCCCTCCATGGCGCTGGTGGCGTTGTTTACCATGACGCCCTCGTCCATAGCTATGCCCGCTATTATCCTGTTGGCCTCGCTACTGCTCATGGCTAGGACGACTAGCCAGGACTCCCTGACCAGCCTCCTCGCTAGATCCTCGTCCCCTGGTACCCTGAGCCTCACCAGCTCGATCCTGCCCCTGGACGCCAGCTCCTCGAGCCCCTTGCTGAACCTCTCCGCCGCCACGACTACCTGGGCTCCATGCTCTAGGAATAGGCGGGCTCTCCTCTCGCCCACCATGCCGCCCCCGAATATTGTTACCCTCTTGCCCTCGACGTCTATGTAGAGGGGCAGGTGTGTCATGGTATCAGTCCTCCAGTGGGCATAGGGGGTCGTCTCCCCAGAAGTCCCCTGTTAGCGCTAGCGCCCTGCCTCTGCTGCCGCCGCCGCAGTACTCTTTGTATGGGCAGCTGGCGCACCTTGGGCCTCGTAGCATCTTGTGGGTTTCTAGGAAGGGCTTTAGCTTGGGGTTGCTTGGGCTTAGTATCGCTGCTAGGCTCTCCCTCCTGAGGTCGCCCAGGTCTATGTGGTCTATGAACTGGCAGGGCTTGACCTTGCCGTCTGGGTATATGCTCACCGCCTTCCTCCCGCAGTCTCCCTGGCCCCCTATCAGCTCTAGGAGGTCCTTGAGTTCTCCGGGTGTGCGTGATAGCTTCTTGGCGATGTATATCCCGCCCTGGTTGAACCTCACCAGTAGTATCTCTAGCATGCCCGCGTACTCCCTCGCCTTCTCCACCAGCGTGTCGAGCAGACTCCTAGCCTGGCTGGGGGTTGGGAGGTCCTTGGCTAGCAGCTTGCCCCTTCCTACGGTGTCTAGCATGTAGAGTGCCACCCTGCTGGCCCCTAGGCTGGCGGCTAGGTCGATCACCCCTGGTATCTCACCTATGTTCCACCTGGTTATAGTGGTCCTCACGCCCACTGGTATGCCATGGCTGAGGAGGCTCTTGACGCCCCTAACGGTCATCTTGAACGAGCCGGGGAGCCCCCTGAACTTGTCGTGCACCTCTGGCCTCACACTGTCTAGGGATACGCCAGCGTATTTGAAGCCCAGCTCGGCGAGCCTCGAGGCTACCCTATCATCTATGAGTGTGCCGTTGGTGCTTAGGCTCATTGATGGCCTGCCTAGCTCCGCCAGCCTGGCGGCTAGGCTCCAGAAGCCCTTTGCCAGTAGGGGTTCTCCCCCTGTCAGGACTACATGCGGTATCCCATGGCTTGACAGCTCCTCTGCTATCCTGAGCTTCTCATGAACCCCCAGCTCGGGACCGCCGCTGGGGCCCGCGTTTATGTAGCAGTGCATGCAGTGGAGGTTGCACTTGTATGTTAGGTTCCAGAATACTATGGGCCTGAGAGCGGTGGTGAACCTGCTGGGCCTCCTGCCCCTCCTGCCCGTGATCCTCTCGGATACTGTGCCCCTCCCAGTTACTAGTATTGAGACCGGTATCATGGGCTACCTCACCGTGTGGGGCTTAAGGTCCTCGAGGCTGTAGAGGACCATCGAGTCCCTGGGCTTGCAGGTCTCCTGGGCCTGGAGGCGGGCCTGCTCTATCCTCTCCCTGGTTGTCGCGTGGACCATGAAGTAGCATATGTGCCTCCACCTATCCCTCGGGTATGCCTCCCTCCACACCACGTGGGTGCTGTAGGGGAACTTTGCAGCGCAGTTGCATAGCTCCAGCTCGTCCTCGTCGCTGCACCCAGCGGGCTCCATCACGACCATGCCATTCTCCTTGAAGCCCGCTAGCCTGCCCTCCAGGGCTGCCCCGGGGTCTCCTAGTATGCCCTTCTCCAGCATCTCGCCCACCAGGGCGACGACGTCCCCCTCCGTCATGCCGTGCTTCCTGGCCGCGCTGGCGTAGGGCCTCTCCTCTATAGGCAGGGCCCGGAGGCTGTGGGGGAGGGTCTTGGGTATGCCAAGGTCCTCGGGCCTGGGCG
>JALWEI010000008.1 GCA_027014125.1 Acidilobaceae archaeon
ATACTAACACAACACGGGCGGGGGTGCCCGAGCCAGGCCCAAGGGGGCGGGCTCAAGACCCGTTGGCGTAGGCCAGCGTGGGTTCAAATCCCACCCCCCGCACCACCTATAATTCTCGGATGCCTCCAAGCCGGGGTCCAGCAGCCTTAGGGGATAAATCCCCCCGGGCGTCATAACACTATGCTTAATGGGGCCGCGGCTCGCGCCAGCGCGGGGCTCCTCATCACCGCGGCTCCACTAATTAATCAACCGGGGAGTTTAAACCCTATTTTATAGAAAAACCAGTAATACCCAGGTACAAACTAATAACGGTATACGATGTTATATAGCCGAGCCTTCTTATAGCCGGCGCCCGGAACCCCTATACAGGCACGTGGTGCCCCACACTTGGCCACGCCCAGCCTAAACTGGAGGAGCACATGGGAGGGCAGGCCCAGGATCGTTATACTCCCCGTTGGCAGCTTTGAGCAGCACGGCCCCCACCTGCCCTACGAGACCGATACGCTGATCGCCGTGGAGGTGGCGAGGAGGCTCGCCTCCAGGCTGAACGCAGCCCTACTACCCCCCATACCCTACGGCGTCTCCCCAGAACACATGGGCTTCCCCGGCACCATAACAGTGGACCCGATCAACTACTGCCTGCTACTCAGGGACATATTCCACTCCCTCTCCACCCACGGCACAGAGCTCCTAGTAATAGTGAACGGGCACGGTGGCAACACTAGCACCCTAGACTCCTGCGCCACCCACTGGAACATGACCCACACCAGGCCCAAGGTACACGTAACCTGGGTGTGGAGCCACACAGACACCATGGGGGACAAGCACGCAGGACCAGCAGAGTCGAGCATAATAGCATCACTCCTAGACCTAGACGATATAGAGGGGGAGGGCAGGGACTGCCCCGGCATCTTCCACCTACACCCAACACACCAATGCACGGATAGCGGAGTGGTGTATAACGGTTCCTTCACATCATCAAGAGAACTAGGAAGAAAGCTGCTAGACGACATAGTGAAGAGCGTGCTAAAGGAGGTGTGCAAGGTCGTGGAGATCCTAGGGTTAGACCTAGACTGTCCATAAACCCATTGCTTCTAAAAAGAATTGAACACGCTCAACGCCCGCGGTCTATAGTCCACACTTATTAATTATGAGTTCTAATCTCCTGACACTAGTTTCTCTAATATGGCCTTCCACACTTTACTCTCATCTCTCTACTACTCTATTATAGAGCCTCTATATTCTGTACTCTTCCATATGCAGTATCCCCTCTTGCATAGAATCCCTCCAACACTTACGCTTCTAACGAGAAGGATATTACTGATAGCCCTAGCATGGAAGACATACTCTCGAACTCGTTAGAGTAATTGCTTATGGCACCCTAGCGCCGAGACCCGACATAGTGTTTAGATAAACAAGTAGCGGGGCATCTATGAAAGCTTTCATTGCTCGAATTCCTCCTCGAGGTAGGTTCTGGCCAACTCGCCAGGCCTAGGCTCCTTCCTTCCCCTTACCTCACCGAGCCTCTCTAGATGTGCCCTAAGGGATCTCCTTACCTCCTCCTCGTTAACCCTCCTCTTTACCGGCTTAATTATGATCCCGTCCCCATCCTCTACTACAACCTCGTCACTCTCATCTATGCCAGCCGCCTCCCTTATGGCCTTCGGCAATATTATGTAGCCCTCCCGACCCTTAATTTAAGGTGCAAAACTGTTCCACCCCTTATCCAACCTGGCTAAGCCAACCTATTAACCCTTACATGCATAAAGCAAAATCGTTCAGATCGCTTGTTCACCCAATACAATGATCCTTAGAACGAAACCGCTGGCGGGATTCGAACCCGCGACCACTGGCTTACAAGGCCAGAGATACAAATACAGATGTTTCAGCTTATCACGTTAAATTGAAACAAATACTCGGCATTGCTGATAGATAATGATAATCAAATCTGTAAAATGAAATACCTAGTTACTGGGTTATAGCATCTGTAGCCAGATTGACGAAATCATATAGCTCGCTTCATCATATCAATCCTAGTTTCCAAAAAGAAGAGTACTCTAGAAGTCTGTGAGATGCATGAGCACCCCGGAGAATGCCACCTATTTAGATACCACTAGATGTTACACAATATTGTGGGAGGATGTGAGGCTTGGGCAGCTATGATTGGTCTCATGCGGCCGAAGCTCATGATATAGGTAAGCTGTTTATCAAGGGACTCAAACATAACTTAGAAGACATGCTGGATAAACTTAGGAAAGATGGAGTTAGGGATGAATGGCCAGTAATCCAAGCTGCACTAAAACACCATTGTAAAGTGAGTCCAGAGCCATACGATATTCAATTATATCCTGACTCCTATGAAACACTTCTAATCCATCTAGCAGATACGCTTGCCTCGCAGGCATCACGTATACTCAAAAAGCTAGAAGAAAAGTTGAAAGGACTTGGAACAAACTACTGCGTATATAAGCTATGGAAGGGTGCACTATGTTACAGCGATAGGCCTCCACTCTACGATAAGTACGAGATGCTTATCAACTACTTGAAAAATGACCCAGAAGGCAAGAGCTTCCTAACATCATTCAGAAGATACTTACCCAGGCGTGCTGAAAATGCTAGAAAAGGAGCAAACATAACAAGCCTATACTCGCACTCGATTCTCTCAGGAAAATTCTTTAGAATTCTCTATAAATACTATTACAATAGAATCCGTAATATAAGAATAGACTTCGCCAAAAGAGAGGACGTATGTAATCAGGCACACAACATCTTAAGGACCTTACCACTTGCTATTGTCTATTTACGTATAATTCCGACACAATACATTTACCGAGTAAAAGACCTAAACGTATTTGAGATAATAAGAGATATTCTGTCAAGCTTTGAGAACAAGCATGGAGACCATGTGTTGTATCGCGGATTCAATGATATACTCTTAATTGACATACCAGGAGTTAATGTTCATGAAGAAATAGTACAGAGAGTTCATGAATATGGATTTTATGTAGATATAAATTCATTATATTCTACTTTTCAAAAAGATAATAACAGGATACTGGGTATTGAGCCAAGGAAAATTGCTAGAAGATTCAAGATACGAGAATGCAGAGGGACAGCGTCTAGGAGGGAATGTTTTGAAGACACATATCGTTATCCACAATTAGAGAAACAAATTAATCCACCTATATGCGACATCTGTCAGCTAAGACCTGCCACAAAGACATGGGTTGACGAGGAATCCGGACTCATAGAACATCTTTGCGAGCAATGCTATCGTGTTAGAACATACTCTCCTAAAAGGCTCTACAAACTAGCGGAATGGAGTGAAGGTATTGTAGCATGGATACGCGTGAACCTGGATATAGAGGCACTAGAAGATGCTTTAGTAAAACTCTATATTAAATACCTGCTAGAGCTCGGTATCAAAGACGCCGATGAAATAGTTAATGATATTGAGAGAGAAGAGGGTATAGTATCGCCGACACTGTTGCAAGAATTCCTATGGGACTATGATGAATTCGTTAAAGCTATTGTCAGGAAAATCTTAAGTCTATTCCCAGAGGATAGTATTGAAATAATAGATAATTCCTCTTATGTAGTAAAGGTAGAGAGGCTATCTAATATCGTTTCTCTAATAGAAGGCTATAACCGTCTTTTACAGGAACACTTTCCCAGATTAATTACTTTAGAAGAAATTGAACCTATAAGGTTTGGAATATCGATATCTCATGTCAAGTACCCGTTTCATGAGCACTGGCGCCTTCTCTCTAGTATGAGGAGAGGGTTCCTGTTACATGCTTATAGAAGGGGTATTGTTGATGCAACATATAGGGAGCTTAATGCTACCCTACGTTTCCATCGTTCACGGGAGGTAGCTAGGAGAAAAAGTGTACTATATAGGGCAATAGAGATTGCTGAATACAGTAAATTGCTAGCGGAAGCCGAGCTCCTAAAGCATCTAAGGCATGTGTCAAGAAATGTTAACCTACAGCTTCTAAGAATGCTACTAGAATTTGAAGGGTGATAGCCCATGAGGCCTCTAGAGGTACTCGAGAAAAGATACCGAGGGCAACTCTACGACTACAAGCTTAAGTCTCCTGCTATGATTCTCGGAGAGCGGTTTAAGGGAGGAGTATTCCGCCCCTCGTCTAAAGTACTTCGCTATAGCCAGATTACTGGTGCACTAAAAGCTGAGCTGGGGATTCAGGATATACATGCCGTCGGAATTATTGAAAAATTCAACATCGACTTCTTTGTCTACTCACCTCAAGACAAGGTAGCAGGTAGAAGCAAGATACCTCTAATAGCTGAAGTATTAACTGACGTGAGAGCACGAGTATATGTTGCATCTCTAACAGACCTTCCTGAAGAACTCTTTTTACGCATAGGTGCTTTGGCTACGAAAGGGTTTGGAGAATCGCATCTAAAGCTAGTGCGGGTCATAGAAGTTAGCGAGCTAAGAAAGAGCATAGGAGAGACGAGTAGAATCCTTGGTGAAGGAGGCTTACCAGAGCTAGCCACCCGACTACCGTTTCGCGAGGAAGTATACAAGGGGCTCTTCGGCATAAGCAGAATAATAAAGCCCATCTATTGCTACATGTTCTACCCCACATCGCCTACAACGGGATATTATGAGCTATCTTTGAAGGAGGGCTCCATTGTAATTGCTCCCTCCATACTTATACGTAGGCGTGAAGAAATGTTTCTTGGGGGATGGGGTATGAGTAGTATAGACTCTCTTGTCGAAAGAATAGTTCAAGATAGACGGTTAAGGGGTATCCAATTTACCTCAAAGGAGTTAAACGACCTTGCCGAGATATATGAGAGGTACGGGTTTACGGTTGCAGAGATACATCTGAGAAGAAAGATGGAGAGAGCGCGAAACGAGCAGGAACAGTACAAGCTTCGAACTCTTCTAAATATTTTAAATCTTATCGAGAACTCCCGTATCCCTCGACAGATAGGAGCCTATATAATTAGGAACCTGGACATAATAGCTAGGATGGGGAGGAGATACCGATGAGTATAAAGTATGCTGAGTACGAGATAATCCTCACGACCGAGTCTCCATTCCGTGTGGGCAGGAAGAAGGACCCCTTCACAACTATCGACCAACCCATAGTGATGATAGGGAACCGTGTTGTCATACCAGGCACAACACTTAAGGGCGCACTGAGAGAGGCTATTGAGAGATACCTCATAGAGAACTATTCCGATAAACCTGGCATGAAGCCTTGTTTACCAGCAACGCCACAGACGGTTACACCCGACGAGATAGAGTTAATTCGTCAAGGCAAGTATAAAGGGACGGGATGCCACTATCCATGTACGCCTCATAGCCAGAGCAATCCTAGTTGTAAGCACGTAATTAGGTTTAATAATGCAGAGCATTGGGCTCCCGAGGAGAGGGATACAGGTCTACATTACATATGTCCCGTATGTTATCTCCTAGGGGCCCAGGGGCTAGTCGGATTCGTCACGGTACCATTCTTATATGCTGATGTATCGCCCTACGAACTACCTGCTCTGAGAATAGACCGAGTTACAGGAACTGTAGCTACAGGAGTTTATGGAACCTACAGGACATACCAAGTCGTCCCTGAGGATACAGAGTTCCGAGGGATACTCCGGATAATACTAGAAGACCCAATAAGAGGATGGAAGCTAGGAGAGCCCAGACCATTAAAGGGTCCAACACTAGGAGACCTATGGCTTGAGAAGAACCCAGAATGGAGAAATCCTGATAAGATAATAAATGAACTAATAATAGAGAGACTTAAATCAATTAGGAGGCTTGGCGGGTTCAAATCACATGGAGCAGGTTACGTGAAAATAGAAGTAAAGAAAATATAACAGGAATAAAGAAGTATCTTTATAAAATTTTCAATACATATAATATTTTATATTTAAATCTAACTAATTTATATGTGATTTATATATGGACTCATTTAAAGAAAGCTAAGAGGTCTTCTATTATCGTTTTAGAATTTAAGCTTGGCGCACACAAACATGGGTAAACACTCATTAAGCCTCCCGAGTTAGAATATATCCGGGGAACACAAATTGAGCAGAGCTGTCAATGCCATTAAGGCTGTTCACGACGTGGACTTAGAGAGAGTCTTGAGGAGACTGGGGCTCTACGAGAAGCTTGCCCGGGGAGAGCTTAGGTGCGCGGTCTGCGGCCGCTCCCTGTCACTTGAGAATCTCGGCGGAATCTACAAGGAAGACGGAGAAGTAAAACTAGTATGCAACAGGATAGAATGTCTAGCAGAGGCTGCTAGGAGAGTCAGCCTAGCCAGGCAGTCAGTCCGTCCATAAATGAGTTCAGGGAGCAATCTTTTTACTTTAAGCGCGCTTGGGTCTACTTGAACTCCATTACTGCGACGAGCCTTGTGACATTAGTTCTACCTTTATAGTATCGAGCCTTGTACTCAAACCTATCGACTAGATGAAGGCCTCTTATATTCTCCTCCATATACTCCAAGAGTCTTTTAACAACTCTTGATGTAAACCTCCCCGCAGATACCACATAAACTCGTTGGAGGTTAGGGCACTCTCTGTGAATTCTTTCCACGAATTTAACATAGGGCTCCCATAGCTCCAGAGCTACTTTCTCCAGCTTGCCAGCGCGCACTATCGCTAGGCTTACGTAGCGGCCGCAGACCTTTGGAGCCTTTATATCCTCTAACTTGGCAATAATATATAGTAAGTTGCGGAGTTCGTTAGTAAGCATGTCTCTGTTAACCTTTGAACCAAATCTACTTAGTATCCTCCGGAGCTCGTAGAGGAATACGTGCTTGTAGAGGGAGGTATCGTCGGCCTCGTGTATTAATCCTAATAGCTCTTTATGCCTGCTATTTTTAAAGGCATCATTGGCGAGTTCCTTGAACCTGCGTAGAATGTGTGGTTGTACTTGTAATATGCTTTCAATTAGTCCTATGGAGATTAGCCTGGAGAATTCGTCTCCTAAGGCTGGTTCAAGATACTCTGATACAAGGTATGGGGCAACGAGAAGCGCTACTTTTGCCAGGACCTCTTCTAGCTTGTCAATGTATTCTACCCTCACAAGTAAAAGGTTCTCTTCTAGGTCGACATCAACGCTATTCTCGTCTGACCACTCGATTTTCACTCTTCCTATGCTAAGAGGCCACTCGATGGGTTCGCGGAAAAGCAAGTTATTAAAGTATTCTTCGACATAGTCTTTGTGTTTCTTTCGGCGTATCTTGACTGCTATGGGATAGTATATGTTAACCTTAAACTTAGTGACGAGTATTGCAACCAAGGTCGAAGAATTTGCCCAAGACCTCAAGAAGCTTTGTAATAGCATATATGAATCCTATTACTGCGAAAATCCATAGTAGGATGTCCCTAGGGTTCATGTTAGCCACCTTTTAGCTCTCATGTTGATATTGATAACGTTGATGAACTTCTTGACTATCCTATTCTCTATCTCATCGGCCTCCCCTGGCGAGAACAATTTATAGAGTGCTTTGTAGAATTCCTCTCCATGGTTTAGTGTTGAGAGCTTAATGTGCATCAACTCGCGAACTAGAATATAGTATAACTCGTCTTCACTGAACAACTCTAATAAGTTCTTGTTTAGCCTTATGGTTTTATTTTTGAGTGATATCGATGCAACTTTGTATTTCATAGGATAAAGGATTAGCTTAACATTATCTTCTACTCCAACGGCTTGCTTAGCGCGCTCTAGAAGCGTTTTTATCCGTTCCCTATCTTCCCTCATTACTCATCGCCCTCTCTAGCTCCTCGGTTATGAATTCATCTACTAGCCTGTCTGCGAGTTTTGCTAGCTCGCTTTCGCTTAGCTTCCCTCCTAGTTCTAGGAATAGGTCTTTTAGTAGGGCTTTTGAG
The DNA here is from genome assembly GCA_027014125.1 of Acidilobaceae archaeon. Classification (GTDB taxonomy): domain Archaea; phylum Thermoproteota; class Thermoprotei_A; order Sulfolobales; family Acidilobaceae; genus S012-22. The sequence goes on from JALWEI010000008.1 coordinate 7,873, forward strand.
AGGCGCTGCCTGTCACTAGGCTTTATTGTTGAGGTTATCTTCTTCCTGAGGAGGCGCTTTATCTCCTTTTTCGTATTCCTCAGCTTTAGGCTTACTGGGGATTCCTGGAGGACTTCGCTCCTGATGTAAGTATTGATTGCCTCTCCTATCTTCTCTTCTATGGGTTTCCCTCTAATCCTCTCCTCGTAGCTCCTCCTCTCCTCCTCTAGAGCCTTTAGTTGTGCTAGGAACGTTCTCAGGTCTATTTTCCTGGTTATCCATTCCCTGAGGAGTCTCTCGAGTCTCCTCATTATCTCCCTGTATATTGGGTCGTGGGGGTTCCTCGCTAGTATCCCGCGGAGGTAGAAGTAGTAGTCTGCGATCACCCTTCTCAGCTCTATTGTCGGCGTCTTCGATTTTAGGAGTTGGTCGAGTGTTTCATCGCTTATTTCTGTCTCTGCTATCTTCTCGAATTCGTCTATGACTGTCCTGGAGTGTATGAACTTTATCAGCTCTCTCCAGAACTCCTTCCCGAGCCTTGTCGCTCTTCTCCTCATCTTCTTGAGTATGCTCCCATAGACGAAGGTTAGTACCTCGATGTCGTCTACGTAGAAGAGTTTCTTTGGGTGGCCTCCGAGAGCCTTGTATAGTTTTATTGTTCTACGCATATCATTCAACAGCCTCTTAGCCCTCGCCACGTCATCGTTAGCTTCCTTGGAGGAGGCGTAGAGGGCTATTACTCCTATCTTAGCTTCGAACTCTCTTCTATCGAAGGTTTTTGTTCTAAGCTCCTTTTTCAGGGTGTTTAGGTCTATTGAGGCGTCTTGGCCTCCCAGTACTAGTCTGGAGAGTCTGTCCTTGACGCTGTTGTAGAGGTGTATGAACTCCTCCACTTTCTCGTCTATGTTCTCCATTAGGTTCTCTTCGAAGTCCTTGCGTATCTCCTCGTCTGCTAGCATATTGTAGAGTGCTAGCGTCTTGGAGAGGTGCTCGAGGAGTCCAACGGAGTCTATTATGAGGCCGAACTCCTTATCGGGGTAGGGCCTGTTGACTCTCGCTATTGCTTGTAGGAGGCGGTGCTCGTAGAGTGGCTTATCGAGATACATTACCTTGAGTATGGGGGCGTCGAACCCGGTTATGAGCATGTCAGTGACGACGAGTACTCGGGGGTTCTCCTCTTCGAGGAACCTCCTCTGGATTTCCTTGTTAATCTCGTTCATGTCGCTGGTTCCAAACCTCTTCTGGAGCTCCTCCCTATAGGATACTATCTCCCTATCCCTATCGTTGTAGTTGTAGGTCATTACGACCTCTACCCAATCCCGTGCCTGTTCGCCGTACTTCTCAACTAGGTACTTCTCCAGGCTACGCTTGAACCGTACACAGGCTAGACGATTCACAGCTACTACCATAGCCTTGAATTTGAAGCCCTCAGTATCCTCTTCTAGCCTGTCAGCGATGTACTTGGCTAGTCTGTCGATGCGCTCCTCGTTCATCAAGAATACTCGGACCTTGTTGATGTACTTCCCGACCTTCCTGTATAGTGTGGGGTCTAGGTGGTCTAGGATGTCGAGGCCTGCCTCGCGGCTCTTCATGTACTCCTCTATGAAGCCCCGTATCTCGTCCTCGGAGAGCTTTATCCGCACCCCCTCGCGGGAGACCTCGCCCTCACTAACAGCCTGGTACGCGAGTGGGAGGGTGAAGCCATCCCGAATAGAGTCCCTTATGAAGTAGACGTCGAGGTAGTACTCGCCCCTCTCGGGGTAGCCGAACTCTATGAAGGTGTTCCTCTCATACTTGAATACGGGAGTACCCGTGAAGCCGAAGGCCAAGGCGTTAGGGAACACGGTCTTCCTCATAGCGGCCAGTATACCGTACTGGGTACGATGAGCCTCATCTATCAGCAGCAAGATATTCCTACCCCCTACCTGACCTAGCCTGACCAGGTACTCGTCCCGAGCCTTACCCCGAAGCCTGGCTAGCTCCCTTGCATGCCTCTCATGCTCCTCCGGCTTCTCCCGGCGAAGCCACTCCAGGTATTCCTCGCCCAGCTTCATGAGCAGGTCTAGGAGGCCCCCACGGAGCTCCTCCACCTCCCTCTCAAGCTCCTCCCTGCTCTCGGGGGCTCTGGGGCCCCGCTGAAACTTCTGAATCGTGGTAAGGTATACCCCATAGGCTATGGTTCCGCCGAGATACTCGCTCTCCCTAATCACCCTTATCCTACGGTGCAACTCCCTGATGCTATCTATCTTCTGGAAGAGCTTGGTGAACCTAGGCTCCTCAATGTTCTTGAAGACCTTCTCATGCTGCTCCTCGAGGTCGCTCCGGTCCACTATAAAGAACACTATGGGCCTCCTATCCCAGTACCTGTCGAGGAAGTAGTTGGCTATGAAGAACATTGTATACGTCTTACCGCTCCCCAGCCAGTGCCATATCAGTCCGCGGTTGAGCCTCCCGCCAGCCATGTACTCGTCTATGCGCCTCATAGTCTTCTTAGCTGCGTAGTACTGGTTGTATCTAGCGATAATCTTGCCTAGCCCGCCGCCACGCTCCCTACGGTAGAAGACGAAATAACGGATGTACTCGAGTAGCCGGCCAGGCTCCAGGATATAGGTTACATCCTCGTACTCCCTGAGCCTACCTTCCTTGTCCCTCTCCTTCACAACCCACCTAAAAGCGGGTACATCCCTCTCCTCACGGCTCCAGTTAGGCCGTGTCGGAGTAACCCTCTCCTCATCACCCACAGCAACCCCAAACTGCACAAACCGGAACAGCTCCGGGCTGAACATCTCATACCTGCGAATCTGCCCCAGAGCCTCCTGGTAAGAGTAGGGCTCAACTAGCCGCTTAACCTCAACGATGACAACGGGTAGACCATTGATATAGAGAACTACATCGGGCTCAATATTACCGGGGGACCCCAGGAACCGGAGCCTAATAAGGTAGAAGAACAGGTTGTTCCTCGGCTTATCATAGTCTATCAGCTTAACCGTGACCTTACGCTGCCTCCTCCGAAGGTAAACCTCCACCCCATACTTGAGATACTGGAGAACCCGGACCTCATTATCGCCACGAAGCCGGTCAAAAACCTCCCGGAGAGCCTCCTCTTCCTCCTCACTAGTAAGCCCAGCGAAAAATCTCCGGTTAATCCTCCTAACAGCATCCTTTAGAACATCCTCAAAGAAGAAGGGGACAAGCTCTCTCTCCCCAACACCCACAATACTGGAGCCATCACGCCAACCCTTACTCTCCAATCTACCCAGGAAAGTCTTAACATCAACTTCCTCAACACGAACACTCAAGAACTAGCACCCCCGCCAGGACCTAGCAAGTTCTCCTCGCTATCAGGCCTCTCTACACAAACCCTGACCCTGCCCGTCAGGAGAAGCTCCATCAGGCCACGTTTCAAACGCTCAAGCTTCTCCTTACGCTTCTCTTCGACCTCAAGCCATCCCTCGAGAGACATTATAGTGCTGGCAATTTTTTGTTGCTCTTCATAAGGCGGGTAGGGAATTAGTGTCTCTTCTAGTGCTTTCTTCGATAATTCTTTAAAAGTGCTCCCACCACTCTTGGCTTCAAGTATAGGTCTTATTAGCGTAAAGTAGTATGCGTAGAACTCTGGAACGACATTCGAACTTTTCTTTAGAATTAAACCTTTACAACCTTGATTAAAAGTAGCAGGCTCCTCGAGGACTGCCACATAGCCTACAGGGGCTCTTGTAGAGAGTATTATGCTTCCTCTCGGCATTAGGGCTAGATGATAGTCTTTCAATGCCTTCTCAGTTATTTTTCGTTCGCTTCTGCGAATTATTATTTTTCCGTTTAATTTACTGAGGTCTTGAGGTGTAATCCAGTTAATTGTTCCATTATCCCAGTAGTCTCTGACCTTAGTAGATGGGGTTGTACCAGTAACTACGTTAAATAGCTCCTTCACTTCGACAACCTGCCATTCTTTTGGTATTTTCCCTATTGGTGTTTGCTTGTATTCCCTGTGTCCTATGCCTTTGGTTAGTAGTTCCTGCATTAGGCCCCGCTTAAGCCTCTCCAGCCTCCCGATAAGCCTCTCAGTAGTCTCGATAGCCTCATCAACGCTGGAGAGAACCTCGGCAATACTCCACTGCTCCTCCAAAGGAGGGATGATAATATTCATATTCTTAGCCAAATTATGGTTTAAGTGTAGAACATTAGTTCCTTGGGCAAAGCTTTTCATAATTTTCCTAATATAAGTCCAACTAAGAAGATAGAAAAAGAACTTCATATTGACGTTTCCCTTCGGTATTAACTTTGTTAAATCCATAGAATAAACGAGGTGCTCTCCTTGTTTAACAAAAGCTTCATCTATATAAAGTGGAGCCCCTATTATGAATCCTTTACTCATGTCAGTATTAGCAATTAACAAGTCTCCCTTCTTTAACAAGAAACGATTATCTATCTTTAATTCTTCTTTAAGATATACAGGTTTTGCGTCTTTTTTCCTTCCTCCCTCCTTCTCCATGTCATTTAATGTGATAAACCTAATTGATGTTCGTGCTTCACTAATATCTTTCTTTCTATAAGAAAATCCTCTTTGAAAATCAAATAGTTCTTTAAGTTTAACTACTTGCCATTCTTTTGGTATTTTTCCTATCAGTGTTTCTTGGAATTGTGTCTCCTTGTAGAATCCTGTTATCCGGTATTTTGGCTTAGTTGCGTGTTGTTTTATGGTTATGATTGTATAGGTTGCTTGTTTTAGGTATTCATCTAGTGTCCTGTGTGGCATATCTGTGTCGCCCCCGCTTGTTTGCTTGGATTACTTGTTGGATGTATTGTAGTGCCTTGGCCCTGGCCTCCATAGCTTGCTTCTCTATTTCTAGGAGTTCTTGTAGTTCTTTCTCCAGGTCTATTTCTTCAGCCTCTAGGGGTGGGGTTACATAGAGGGTTACGTTTAGGTTGTAGTCGTTCTCTCTGACTTCCCGGAGGGTTGCTATGTGGCTTAGACCAGGCTCCTCCCTGAACCCTCTGTAGATTTCGACTATTTTCTGGACGTGTTGTTCTCCTAGCCTGTTGAGCCTCCTCACCTCTGGGTGTTTCTCGTAGAGCTGGCTTGCGTTTATGAAGAGTATCTTGTCCCGGCGCTCTGGCGGTTTCTTCTTGTTGAATATTATGATTACTCCTGGGGCCTGTGTGTTGTAGAATAGCTTCTCTGGTAGGAGTATAACTGCTTCTATTAGGTCTTCTTCTACTATCTTCTTCCTTATGTTCTTCTCCTTTCCTCCCCTGAAGAGGGCTCCGTTGTCTATCACTACTCCTGTCTTCCGTGTGGCGTAGTGGGTGAGGAGTTGTATCCAGGCCCAGTCTGCTTGGCTGTTGGGTGGGTATCCGTAGCGGTATATCCTGCGTAGCCTGGGGTCTTTGGAGAGTGTTTCCTCGCCGTAGCCGTCCTGGTTCCAGGGTGGGTTTGAGAGGGTGTAGACCGGCCTATTGTCTATCTTTGGGAATTTGGGGTTTACTAGGCTGTCTCCAACGTATATCTCAGCCTCGATGCTTGCCTCAGTGTTGCCTATCATGTTGTTTAGTATTAGGTTCAGCTTCGCCAGTGTCGCCGTTGTCTCGTTTCTCTCTTGGCCATAGAATTCCATGTCTACATCGGATAGTTCTCCGCCTTCCTCGATGACCTTGTTTACTATGTACTTGTAGGCTTCTATCAGCATCGCGCCGGAGCCTGCTGCGGGGTCTATGACCACTGCTCCATTCTCTACATCGAGTAGCCTGACTAGGAGCCTGATTACCTCTCGGGGGGTGTAGATTTCTCCCTCCTTCACCTTCTGTGAGGCGAAGTAGGATAGTATCCACTGGTAGGCATCCCCTAGCACGTCATAGTCTACCTTGGAGAAGTCGAGTTCGTTGAAGATCCTAACTATACCCTCTAGGATGTGGAGGTTATCCTCGTTTATGAAACCAGTAAGGCCTAGCATCTCCACGAGCTTAGATAGCTCGCCTATCTCCGGGTTCAGGCGGCCAATCTTTATCAGGGCGTTAGCCATCTCCTTGATTGTATCTCTTTGCCTAGTGACCTCGTGCCATGTTAGCAGCTTCTGCTCGTCCTCGTCATACAAGACCATGTACTCCCTATTGGCAAGCATGTAGGCTTGGGTCACCGTGGCACCTTCAGCTAGGTTCCTCTTGACACGGTCCATCCACTTATCGCTAACAACCTTGTAGAATAGGAAGACGAGCAGAACCTTGTAGTCGACACCGCCACGGATTAGGTCAGCTGCCGCCTTGAGCGTCCTGAAGAGTCTATCTCGGGTTACCTCCCTCTCCTTAGGGTATACGAGCTGGTATAGGCTAATCCTCCTGTCCCGTGGGTCACGAGTGACCTGTGCTAGCCCGTTCTTCACTAGGATAGACATTAGCTCCTTCACGCTACCCGCCTCTATACCCGCCTTCCGGAGAACCTCCTCAGCCTCAGAGAGCGTGAAGGGCCTCGAGCCAAAGTTTCTCTCCAGAACCAGGTAGCGCTTCTTGACCCAGTTCTCTAAGTCCGCTAGCTTATCCCAGGGCAAGCTCAAGCGTACGCACCATCAAATCGGTAGACTCTAATAGAGTAGTCTACCAATTTAGCATAAATAGCTTATGAGGCGTTAGAAGAGGCCAGCCGGCCTGTGGCGGTATGTCTCCCCCTCCTCGGGTCGACGTGTCTCATCGGTAGTGCTGTGTAGACTTCTAATTTTTAGTAACCTAGTAGTATACAGGCTCCTCTTAAAGCACTACTCCGCTGAGGGCGGAACTAGGGCTAATTAGCATCAGGGAGGGATAGTAAGGAATGGATTGTGGTGGTTTGTGTACGGTTAAGGCTAGGGTTAGGGTCTACCGGAGCATGGAGGAGCTTCCCGAGGTAGTGGAGCCTGGCAGGTACGTTATCGGGGGCGTAGAGGTGGTGGTCAACGAGCCTGTTGGGAGGGAGGAGCTAGCCTACCAGCTCCGCAAGAACAGGGAACTCATAGAGAGGTATGGTAGCAAGGGTTGGGTTTAGAGAGGGCTACTTCTTCCTCCTCTTCATCTTCTTATAGGTTTCCTCGTCTCTAGGTAGAGCCAGGAGGAATACTACGATACACTCCTCCACGTTAACCAGGAATACGAGGCGGTAGGGCTTGCCTCGTATCTTTGCCGGGTTGACTTAAATCCGCCACTCCTGCTTGTCAGTCATGACTACTGCTTCTGGTGTTTACATCGCTCCATGATACTGGAACAGGCGAGAGGATATATGCTTGTCCATTGTTATTATGACGGTTAGGAGGTGTTTGTGGAGCCGCCGGCGGGATTCGAACCCGCGACCACCGGCTTACAAGGCCGGCGCTTTAGGCCCCACGCAGGGTCTGCCTGCTGAGCTACGGCGGCTTCCGCTTCTTGTCCTGTCTCTGCGTTGGGTTTTTTAGGGTTATGGGGGTCTGTGGGGCTTCTGGGTGTGTGGCTTGAACAAGAGGAGGGATAAGGGGCAGAGTCACTCTACGAGGCCTGCTCGGCCCACTCCGCCGGGGTGGATCGTGTATAGCCCGGAGGAGATTGAGCTTGTTGTGGAGGAGCTGGCTAGGAAGGGCTACGGGCCAAGCATGATCGGGGTCATACTGAGGGACCAGTTCGGCATACCCCTGGTTAAGCCGATACTGGGGAAGAAGGTTACCGATATACTCGAGGAGAAGGGGCTGGCCTACGAGATACCCGAGGACCTTCTAGCCCTGATCAGGAAGGCCGTCAACCTTAGGAGGCACCTGGAGGAGCACCCGAAGGATCTGCACGCCAAGAAGGGACTACTGGACCTGGAGAGTAGGATAAGGAGGCTCGTGAAGTACTATAAGAGGGTCGGGAAGCTGCCCAAGGACTGGAGGTATAGCCCGGAAAGGGCGAAGCTCATCGTCGCGGAGACCGGCTAGCCGGTCTATACCTCCCCCAGGATATACTTAATTCCTCCCTGACCGGTATCCTAGCAGTGGAGCCTACCGGGTGGGTGTAGTGCCATTCGCTGAGGTGATAGAGCACGACGTCGTTATAGCAGGGTCCGGGATAGCCGGGCTAAGGGCGGCGGTTGAGATAAAGAGGAGGTACGGGGACAAGCTCGACGTGGGGATTATCAGCAAGATACACATCATGAGGTCCCACAGCATAAGCGCCGAGGGCGGCACCGCGGCCGTGCTATACCCCGAGGAGGGGGACAGCTACGCCCTCCACGCATGGGACACGATCAAGGGGAGCGACTTCCTAGCCGACCAGGACGCTGTCTGGATATTCGTGAAGCTCATGCCAGAGGAGATAAGGCTCCTCGAGCACTGGGGGCTGCCATGGAGCAGGAGGCCCGACGGGAGGATAGCCACTAGGGCCTTCGGCGGCCACAGCTTCAAGAGGACAGTGTTCGCGGCGGACAAGACAGGGTTCTACGAGATGCACACCCTCTACAACAAGCTCCTCCAGTACGACGGGTGGGAGAGGTACGACGAGTGGTACATAACCAACATTGTGGTGGAGGACGGGGAGTTCAGGGGGCTCTACGCCATAAACCTCAGGGACGGCAACCTATACCTCTTCAAGGCCAAGGCGGCGATACTAGCCCTAGGCGGGGCCGGGAGGCTATACAACTTCGCCACCTACGCCCACACCGTAACAGGGGACGGGTGGGGGATAGCCTACAGGGCCGGGATACCCCTCAAGGACCCCGAATTCTTCCAGTTCCACCCGACAGGGATCATACCCAGCGGCATACTCATAACAGAGGGCGCCAGGGGCGAGGGCGGCTACCTGATAAACAATAAGGGAGAGAGGTTCATGCTACGCAGCGACTGCGCCCCCACCAAGGGGGAGCTAGCCCCAAGGGACATAGTGTCGAGGTGCATCATAAGGGAGATACTAGAGGGTAGGGGCTTCAAGGACGAGGCCTCAGGCCTGGAGTACGTGCTCCTAGACCTCAGGCACCTGGGAGAGGAGAAGATCAATGACAGGCTCCCAGCGGTGAGGGAGATAGCGATAAGGTACTCAGGCATAGACCCGGTGGAGGAGCCCATACCCGTCAGGCCAGTGGCACACTACACCATGGGAGGGATAAGGACTGACAGCTACTACAGGGTGCTAGACGAGGAGGGCAAGTGGATCAAGGGCCTCTTCGCGGCAGGAGAGGTCGCGGCGGCGAGCATACATGGGGCAAACAGGCTGGGCAGCAACAGCACTGCGGAGTGTCTAACCTCGGGCAGGATAGTGGGGATACTAGCCGGTGAGTACGCATCAAAGGTGCCAGAGGCCAGGGCGCCTGAGAGGGAGAGGAGCCTGAGAGAGGAGGAGTGGGTCTGGAGCCTGGTAAAGAGGGAGACGGGGGAGCCCACGTACACGATAAGAAGCGAGCTAAGGAACACTATGGGCACCTACTTCTACGTGATAAGGGACGGCGCGGGCATGGAGGCAGGGCTAGCCAAGATAGTCGAGCTGAGGAAGAGGTTCTGGGGCAACGCCTACGTGGAGGATAAGAGCAGCATATACAACACAGACCTCGTAATGGCGCTGGAGACCGCTAACATGCTAGACGCGGCCCTGCTAAGCGCCAAGGCGGCGCTCGAGAGGAAGGAGAGCAGGGGCGCCCACTACAGGGTAGACTACCCCAAGAGGGACGACGACCAGTGGCTCAAGCACACCCTAGCCCTGAGGTATGGAGACAATGACGCCAGGCTACTATACGAGCCCGTCAGGATAACAACCTGGAAGCCCGTGGAGAGGAAGTACTAGAGGTGGCGTGTGGTGGCTGGAAGGGGAGAGAGGAGGTTCCTCAAGAACATGCCCGGCTGGAGGGCGAGCTTCAACCCCTGGATCCTGAAGCTACCCAACAACCCTGAGAGGCTGGCGTTCGTTCTCCACAGGGTAACAGGGATACTACTAATACTGATACTATTCCTCCACATAACCGTGACGACCACCCCAGCCACGAGGGGATGGGAGTTCTGGGTGGAGGAGATCAGGAAGGCCCAGGGCATAACCCCCGTCACGCTCTACTTCTTCATATTCGCCGGGATCGCGATATTCCACGGCCTCAACGGTATAAGGCTGCTCCTCGTCGAGTTCCTCGGCTGCTGCGTTGGGAAGCCGGAGAAGCCCAAGCCGCCGTACATATCAGCCACCCTCAAGGCGCCCCAGAGGACCCTGCTCTACATCGTGTTCGCGCTCTGGATCATACTCTGGATGATAGCCGGCTACATAATATTCACGTGACCGTGGAGGTGTGTAGTGGTGGGGTATAGTAGGATCCAGCTGTGGCAATACATAACCGCGATCCTACTCATATTCCTCCTAGCCTGGCACTTCGCCTCCAGGCTACCATTCCTCAGGGGCGTGGATAGCTTCGCCGAGACGCTGGCCCCAGACAAGGTCTACGAGGACCTGGGCGGGGCCAGCGGCGTGCTAGCCCTGGCACTGGCATACACAGCACTCTTCCACGGCCTCAACGGGCTGCGGGGCATACTGCTAGAGTGGCTAGGCCCATCCAGGAAGCCCCTAGTGAACACTGTGGTCATTATACTCTTCCTCGTATTCGCCGGCCTCGCCACCTACGGCGTGGTCGGCATAACCAAGCCCTAGAATAGGAGGTGGTCGATGGTGGCCCAAGCCCTAAAATCAGCGGCAAAATACCCCCCCAAGACTGTCAGGGTGAAGATAAAGAGGTACAGCCCCGAGACGGGCAGGGAGTGGTGGCAGGTATACGAGGTGGAGACCTACAGGGGCATGACCGTGCTAGACGCGCTACTACAGGTCAAGGAGAAGAGGGACCACACCATAGTGATGAGGTACAGCTGCCGTATGGGCGTGTGCGGCAGCTGCGGCATGATTATAAATGGCACCCCGAGGCTCGCATGCCAGACCCAGGTATCCATGGTAGCCAGCGAGGAGAACCCCGAGATCACGGTGGAGCCACTCAAGAACTTCCCCGTAGTCAGGGACCTCCTGACAGACTTCACAAGCTTCTTCGAGAAGCACAGAAAGGTCAAGCCATACCTGATAAGGAGGGACACCCAGGAGCAGGAGAACCCGAAGACAGAGTACAGGATGACGCCCGAGGAGCTACTAGAGATCTACCCATACAGCCTCTGCATCTCCTGCGGCCTCTGCGTCTCAGCATGCCCAGTCTCGGCAAGCGACGAGGGCTTCCTAGGCCCCCAGGCGCTAGCACAGCTATGGAGGTACACCGCAGACGTCAGGGACGAGGCCTGGAGGGAGAGGCTTGAGATAGCCGACGACGAGAACGGGGCCCTGAAGTGCCACTTCGCCGCCAGCTGTAGCGCCGTATGCCCCAAGGCGGTGGACCCAGGAGGGGCCATACAGATGCTGAGGAGCGCCCTCCTCAAGTACAAGCTAGGCCTCTGGAAGAAGAGGAAGATAAGCGAGCCCGTCCCGCCCCTAGAGCCGACAGGGGAGAAGGTGCCCCTACCCCCAGAGGCGCAGACCCTACCCGGCGTGGACCTCGAGGCGATGGAGAGGGAGCCGGTGGTCATAGACGCCTCGAAGCTACTCGACTAGCCCCCTACACTCTTTCTCCCTAGCCTTAACCAGCTCCAGGTACTCCCCTATAGCCCTCGCCAGGTGCTCCAGGCCCTCCACCAGCTCCCTCGAGGGGCACGGGCCCCCCTCGCCGCTAGCAGCCTCCCCTAGCCTCCTCCTAGCCTCCGCCACCAGGCCTAGCATCTTCGCCATGATCCTCTCCGCCACCTCGAGGCTCTGGGCGGCCACCTCTATCCCCCTCCTGGTCAGCTTGTAGACCTTCTTGGCCCTACCCGACTCTACTATCAGGTCCTCCTCGATTAGCCCCTCCTCCCTCATCTCCCTCAGGAGGGGGTACATGCTCCCCGGGCTCGCCCTGATCATACCCCCAGTGATCTCCTCAATCCTCTTGGAGAGCTCGTAGCCGTGGCTGGGCTTCACTGCCAGCAGGGTTAGGATGAAGAAGCGGAGCCTATACCTAAGCGGGTCCCCGGGCTCCAAGGCCCCTCACCTCCTGGAGGGCCACCAGGCTAGGCGCTGGAGTAGGGCTATAGCTGGCGGTGTTAGGATGAGCGCAGCATTCAGCCCTGCTGCTAGGACTCCGAGCACTAGGGCAGCACCCATCTGGCTTAGCCCGGGGCTGCTGGCTAGGGTTAGGCCGAGGTATGCGCCAGCCATTATGGCCGAGAGGCCTAGGACTATCGGTGTGCCCCGTGCTATTGACCATGCTACTGCATCCCTGCTACACTCCCTCATGCACTCCTCCCTGGCCCTGGCTAGGTAGAAGCTGTTGTAGTCCATTCCCACTCCTAGTATCGCTGTGAAGACTATCACGGGGAGGTACCATATGACCTCGGTTCCCAGCACGTTCTGGTATAGTAGTACTGTCAGCGAGCTCCCCCACAGGGCTGCTAGGCCTACTGAGAGCACTGCCGCGGCTGCTGTCAGCACCCCTCCATAGGCTGCTAGCATCGTTAGGAACATTAGGGCTAGCGCTACCGGGTATACCCTGCCGTAGAATACCTGGTTTATCAGCTCCTTGAAGTCCAGGTTCATAGCCGGCAGGCCACCGACAAGGCTTCCTGGGTCTACCCTGTGCGCGGCCTCCCTGACCTGCTCGGCGCACTTGACCCCCTCGCTGCTGACTGGGTTTATCGCCTCGACCGCTTTCACTATACTCGTGTTCCCTAGCCTGACCGCAGTTGCTATGCATTGTAGGCTTGATACCGTGTCGGCAACCTCCTGTGCCTTGGCCGGGCTGGATGCAATTATGTATATCGGGTAGAGGGTTCCGGGGTCGTAGTAGGTGTTTATCATCTCGAGCGCCTTCCTGGAGCCCGTGTCTGGGGGCAGGTTTAGGGCCATGTCGTAGCTGCCCTCGAACCCGGCCGCTACCCATGCTGATAGTAGTGTGATCAGGGCGACAGCCGCCAGGGGGGCTAGGGGCCTCCTCGATATTGCCTCGCCTAGTGGCAGGAGCCTGTGGCGCCCTTGGGAGTTGGTTGGGTGCTTGGGCCACCAGAACCATTTCTTGGAGCCGACGTAGGCTAGTAGGGCTGGGATGAAGGTTATGCTGGCCAGCATTACTGCTAGTATGGTTAGTGGCACGTTTGAGCCTATGCTGGCTATGAAGGGGAAGTCCCTGGCTAGCATCATGCTCCCGAAGCCTATGCTCGCTGTGAGGGCCCCCGCTATCACTGGCCTCCTAGACCTGGCGTATGCCTCCGCGGCGGCCCTCCTGGGGTCTAGCCCCTCCTGCATGGCTTCTCTGAACCTCTTGGCCACGTAAGCCGCGTAGTCTACCCCTAGGCCCAGGCCTGTGGTGAACATTATGGTCCTGCTCTGGGTAGTCACGTCTATCACGCCCTGCTTGGCTAGTATGAACGCTGCGGCGAGGCTCAGGATGATGCCGAAGCCTATTCCTATGAATGGGAGGAAGACTGCGGCGAGGCTCTCTAGTACTAGGGCTAGTATGGCCACGACGAATATCATGCTGAGCCTGTCACTCCTCTCCACGTCCCTCATCGCCGCCTCCCTGATCTCGTACTCCATAACCGCCTGCCCGCCTAGCGCGGTGTCTACCTTGTACCCTGCGGCCTTTAGGCCCGCCTCTAGTAGGCCCACGGCCTCCCTGGCGTTCTCAACCTTCTCCTCTAGGCCCCCACCGCTGGGTTCTAGTATTACTATGAACCCTTGTAGCTCCTTCTCTACCATTATCCCCCGGAGCCTCTCTATTATCCCGGGGAACACCTCCTCCAGCTTGGCTTGCGCCAGCCTCTCCGCCTCCTGGCTTGGGCTCGATTCTCCTGTGTACACCCTTACCGCGGCCTCTGCTATGATCCTTGCCTCCTCCTGGGTGAGGTTCCCCTTCTCCGCTATGGTTCCTGCTATCAGGTCTACCGCGCCCCGGGCAACCTCGTGGGGCGGCTTGCCTAGGAGTCCTTGGTCCCATAGCTTGTCTAGCAGCTGGGCCTCGCTCTGGCTTCCTAGCGCGAGCCTCATTATCTTGTACGCCGCCTCCTCTGGGCTGTCGACGCCCTCTAGGCTCCCGCCTAGGGAGCTTGCTATCAGGGAGGCTGCGACTCCTACTGCTGCTGGGCCTTTAAGGGTGCCGTTGGCTTGTGGGTCCCTCTCTGTCAGTATGCGGGGGAGCGCGTCTAGTATGGTCGCGTTTGGTGGTGCCTGCATCCTTAGTATGTCTACTGCTATCTGCGATGCGTCTTGGCTTGTGAAGTTGCCTTCTAGGGCCTTCACAGCTATGATTCTTGCCGCCTCTTCTGGTATCCCGACTTCTGTTAGGAAACCTGTCATCGAGTCTAAGAGTACCTCGTCCAGCTTGCTAGGGTTGCACCCGCTCTTCACGGTGTTTAGGCCGACCATCCTGGCTAGGGCGGCCCCGTCCTCGGGCATGTCCTCGGTGAGGATCTGGACTGCGTTGAGCGCAGCCAGCTCCCTGGCCTTGGCGAGTAGGGCCTCTATCCTCTCTAGGAGCAGGTCCTGGCCTATGGTGGGGTTGTTGGCTACTATCATCCTATGGTCGGTATCGTTCGCGACGGCATCTATCCACGCCTGCCTTGCGGCCTCTAGTAGAGGTGCCGCTTCCCTTGGTAGCGTGGTTTTTAGTATCCTGTACGCTAGCTCCGCCCCCGCGCTATTATTCCAGGCACCGGGCCCGCCTATCGATAGTGTGTAGTTGTAGACTAGCGCTACTAGTCTGGGGTCTAGTGGTCCTAGCCTGGACTGGCTGCTGGCTGCGATTACCGCCGCTATATCACTGCTCGTCAGGTTGCCCCTCTGGTATGCCTGTGTCTGCGTCTCCAGCAGGGCTTCTGCCCTGGTTATGTTGTAGTAGGTGTATGCCATGGCTGGCGTTATGTTTAGGCATACTTGTACTATGCCTTGCTGTAGTTGCCTGAGGCCCGGCGTCGAGCCCTGGATGTTGATGCCTAGGCTGTGTATGGTCGTGTAGAGCCCGTCTGCCGCTTCTACTAGGCTCGCGGTCATGTTTACCTTCTCTAGGGTGTCGTTGTAGGCTTTGGATAGCTGGGTTATTCCTTGTAGTGCCGCTATGCTGCCTTGGACTGCCTGTAGCATTCCCTCTCTGATCCTCTCTTCTGCCTGTGCTACTATGTCTATCCACGTGTAGCTGCTTGCTGGGGATGCGTTCTTGTAGTCGTTCAGGTACCAGTCCCGTATCTTCCTGTATGTATCTAGGCTTACGGGGACTCCGTGTATCACTGCCATGTAGTCCGGGCTCCCCCCTGCCGCTTCCCCCGTTTTGGGTAGCTCCTCTGCCAGCTTCTCCATGGCCCTTACGCTCTCAGCTGTCGGTGGGAGGAAGTCGCGTTGGCTGGTCTCGACGACCTCGTCTATCCTTGCAGCGTATGAAGCCGCTACCATGACTACTATTATCCATGCAGCCAGTATTATCCAGGGCCTCTCCTCTAACACCCTCCTCAATGCATCTCCCACCGATATACACCGGTTGTAGACATATTTCGGTTTTTAAAATATTCGGTACGGCTAGCATATAACCCCTATCCCGGCTGGATACTGTATCCAGGGTGCACCAGGCTGAGGGGGATAATAGAGGCAGTATCGAGAACAAGCCCCGAGGACCTCGCCAGGATGATAGACTCGACCCTGCTCAAACCCACAGCCAAGGCCAGGGACGCCCTGGAGCTAGTCAGGGAGGCCGCCTCCCTGGGGTTCCACTGCGCCATGCTACCCCCAACACTGGTCGGGCACGTGAGGAGGGAGGCCGAGGAGCTGGGGGTCAGGCTTTGCAGCGTAGCCGGGTTCCCCAGCGGCATGCACCCCCTGAGGGTTAAGATCGCGGAGCTCGAGCACCTAGCCTCCCTGGGCGTCGAGGAGGTTGACATAGTACCCAGCCTAGCCACAGGGGAGGACATCGAGGCCCTAGTCAAGGTGGCTAGGGAGGCCGGGGTGAGGGTGGTCAAGGTGATAGTGGAGGCCCCACTCCAGGGCGATGACAGCCTAGAGAGGCTGGTAGAGGCCTCCTACAGGGCTGGGGCTGACTACGTGAAGACCAGCACCGGTGTCTACAGTAAAGGGGGAGACTATGAGACAGTCCGCAGGCTACATAGGATAGCCGGGCCCCGGGGTCTCAAAGTCAAGGCTGCTGGTGGCATAAGAGACGGGCTCCAGGCGATACTGGCTATAACAGCCGGGGCCTCGAGGATAGGAACCAGCAGCGGGGCCAGGGTGCTCAGGAGCTACAGGGAGCTGGTGGGCCAGGCTTGAGGGTGGGGCTGGTAACGAGCAGATCCGCTAGGAGGCTGGTGGAGGAGGTAGCTAGGGGCCTAGACGGGGAGGTAGAGATCATAGAGGTTCCAGTGCCAGTCATATCCTTCCTCTCCACCACCACCCTGGCAAAGATCATAGAGGCTAGGAGCGAGCTTAGGGAGAAGCTTAGCAGGGTCGACGTGATAGTCATACCAGGCAGGGTCAAGGGCGACGCTGAACCCATAGAGAAGGTGACAGGGAGGCCAGTGTACAAGGGCCCCAAGGACCTGGGCCTTATACCCGCTGCTGTGAGGCACCTACTCTCCGGTGGCAGCCTAGACCGGGCCAGGCCTGCCGAGCAGGTTATGGGTAGCGTTACCCTCAAGCTGGAGCCCACCATCGCATTCAGGATAGGCAGGGTAGAGGTGCCATCCCGGGGCCCACCAGTGCTAGTGGTTACAGAGATCCACCCCGGCGTGGAGGAGGGTAGAGTTGCCTCGGAAGCCAGGAGGCACCTCTCCGACGGGGCCAGGATCATACTAGTCGGGGCCGGCGACGGGGTTAGCCCCGAGAGCCTCGCTAGGAGGATCGAGGCCGTAGCCGCGACCGGGGCCCCTGGGATCCTTGCCGAGGCGCCATCTAGAAGACACGCCAAGGCTGCGCTTGATGCGGGGGCTCATGGGATATCCACTTCGCCCGACACGCTAGGCGAGGTCCTAGACCTGCTGCCTAGCGACGCGGCTGTTCTCCTGGGAGACAGGGACCTGGGCCGGCTCGAGTCTGGGCTGGACCTGCTGCGCATCCATGGGGTGGACAAGGTTGTGCTAGACCCCGTCCTGGGGCTCCCCCTTATAGACCTGGCCGAGTCCATAGGGAGGTACAGGGAGGCCCACAGGCTCGGGGCTCCGCTCCTCTTCACCGCCGCCAACGTAACCGAGGAGGTTGAGGCCGACCCGCACGGGGTGCACGCAGTCCTGGCCGCCCTGGCCGTGGAACTCGGGGCCAGCCTCTACCTAGTCGTCGAGGAGACCTACAAGTCCACTCACGGCACCGCGGAGGCGGCGGAGGCGCTCAGGCTGGCATCTGAGGCTTGGGCTAGGCGCTCCACGCCCCGCGGGCTCTATAGCAGGCTCTACGTTGCCAGACAGCCGGTCAAGCCCCCGCAGCCCCCGAGGGTGGAGGCGGAGGCAGTGTATTATGTGGAGCCGAGGATCGATAAGAGGGGTTACATAGAGGTGCATGTAGACCATGATAGGGGGGTCATAAGGGCCGTCTACAGGAGACTCCCAAGCCTGGAGGTGGAGGCTGCGGTTGAGGGTGTACACCCTAATAGCATAGCCAGGGCTCTCATAAGGAAGGTGGGGCTGGATCCCGAGCATGCCGCATACCTGGGGGCCGAGCTGGCTAAGGCTCATATAGCCCTTAGGCTCGGCCTAACCTACACTCAGGACGAGCCAGTAGTAACCCCGGTATGGGAGAAGGTGCGAAGCGTTGAGGGTGGCGGCGAGCAGTCCTGCTAAGGCGATCCTCTTCGGAGAGCACTTCGTAGTCAAGGGAGCCGCGGGGGTGGCAACCGCTATAGGCCTGAGGGCCAGGGTCGTCGTGGAGGAGTCCCAAGGCCGGGGGATAACTGTCACGAGCGCTATGGGCGAGGCCAGGATTAATGGGAAGCCCGTGCCAGGGTGGGCAGAGCCCTTCAAGATGGTCCTCGAGTGGCTCCGCGGCAGGGGCTACAGCGAGGCCCCGGCTAGGGTTGTGGTTGAGAGCGATATACCCCCGAGGGCGGGGCTGGGGAGCAGCGCTGCCGTCTCAGCTGCATTCGCCCTCGCCTACACGGCCCTCCACGGGGATCCCCTGAGCGTTGGGGACCTGATAAAGGCCGCCACTGTGGGGGAGGCCGCTGCCCATGGTAGGCCCAGCGGTATAGACCCTACCGTAACCGTCCTAGGCGGTGTTGTCAGTTTTAGCAGGGAGGAGGAGCCCATGGTTCTCCGACCCCCGAGGCTCGGGAGCGTCGCGCTCGTTATAGCCGATAGCGGGGTTGAGAGGAGCACTAAGGAGGCCGTCGAGAAGGTGCTTGCGCTGGCAGAGAAGTACTGGGACGTCATGTCCAAGCTGTACTATGCCGCCGACACCCTGTCTAGGAGGGCTGTGAAGCACCTGTCAAGGGGCGACTATGAGAGCGTGGGGGAGCTGATGAATATAAACCACGGCCTCCTATCGGCTATCGGAGTCTCAACCCCAAGACTGGAGGACCTAGTCTACACCGCCAGGGCGGCCGGGGCTCTAGGGGCTAAGATAACCGGGGCCGGGATGGGCGGCTCCATAGTCAGCCTCGCCAGGGCGGGGGACTCTAGCAGGGTCCTGGAGGCGCTGGCTGGGAAGGCTGCGTGGGCTAGGTCCGTAGAGATGGGCGTGGAGGGTACTAGGCTAGAGGAGTAGCGTGATGCTGGAGCTGAAGCTGTCCAGAATCTCCACGCTCGGCATAGCCCTCTCCGTAGTCCTAGTGATCCCGGGTCTACTAGCTGCCCCCCGCCTTGCCACGCTCCACATGGGGCTAGTCGGCCTGGGCGCCGGGCTCCTCTTCCCCACAGCGATGTACATAACATTCACTGGGAGCCTCAAGTCTGGGCTGCCGAGGAGGGGCGTCGAGGCAGCCGTTCCTCTCGCCTCCGTCCTCCTGGCAGCGGCATCGCTCCCGCTGTACCTGGCTGGCCACCCCGGCTGGAGGGCCTCAGCTGTGGGTGGCCTCTTGTTCTTGGCCTTGCACTCGTGGCTACAGGCCCGGGGGTGGCGGAGGAGGGAGCCTTGGTTTGTGCTCCTCTATCCTTCCCTGGCTGGGGCGGCTGGCCTTGCGTGTGGGTGCGGCGTGGTCGAGTCGATGCTGAGGGTTGGCCTTTTCTACGCTGCTCCGATGGTTGTCGTGGTCTCGCTATTGACTGTGTCCAGGAATTATGGCGTGGACCCGTCGAGGCCTTGGGTTTACTCACCCCTAGCCCTTAACGCTGTTAGCCTTGTACTGGCTGTTGCTGGGTATAGCTGGTATCCCGTCGTCTCTGGGCTGGGGCTGCTCCTCTACTTTGCCGTGCTTCGTGTCTGGAGGGCTCCCAGCCTAGTTGCCCGGGGCCTGCGCATCGGGGGTCCTGGTGGCGGGGCTCTGGTGTATATGGGGGTGTCCCACCTCTCATCGCTGGCTTCTCAGCTTCTCTGGCTGGCGTCCTTGGACGTGCTCTCGATGGTCCATGTTGTGTATATCGGCTTTGTCGGGGTTCACATATTCCTTCATGCTCCCCTGATGCTGCCTCAGGTTGTTAGGGTTAGGCTGGCTAAGGTGTATGTCCCGCCTCTCCCACCTATACTCCTGGCTATGGCGGCCGTCGCGAGGCCCTGGCTCCCTGGCATGTCCTATGCCCTCATGGTTGCCTCGCTGATCCTACTTCTGGTCCAGTTTAGGCCCTTAGGGCTCGTAGGAAGGGGTTAGGGCCTCCTCGCCACTACTACCTCCCTAGTTAGGCTGGAGTGAACGTACATGTGCATCCTCGCCAGGACCTGGAGTCCTGCCTCCTCTCCGAGGCTCGCCGGCTCCTCGCTGTGTGGGCCGGCGTATACTATGTATCCCCCGGGGGCTAGGGCCTCGAGTGCGGCGCTTAGGAAACCCTCCATGAGCCTCCTGTACCCCATCCTAGCGGTCGTGGTAGACCTACCGTAGGGGGGATCCGTGGCTATAGAGTCTACTACACCACTGCCTATAGGCAGCTTCGCAGCGTTGTGTGCTATAACAAGGCACCTGCCGCAGGTGAATGTGTCTAGGTTTACCCTCGAGCCCCTGTACATGGCCCTGTCTAGGTCTCCGCAGATTATCCTCCCGGCGCCTACCATCATGGCCTCTATTGCGAAGCCCCCGGTGCCGCAGAAGGGGTCTAGGAAGGTGGATCCCTCCCGGGGCCTGGATAGGTTTACAAGGACCCGTGAGAGGTCTGGGCTTAGGGGGCCGGGCTTGAAGAATGGCCTCCTTCTGGGCCTCCTAAGGTGGAACCCCTTCTCCCTGGAGGCGAGTATGATCCCGGCTATCGCTACTCCCTCGGTTATGAATACTCTGAGGACCTTGCCTCCCTTCCCCAGGCTGGCCCTGCCCCTGAGCTTTGATACGAGGATCCTCCTAACCACGTCCTCCCTTGCCTGGGGGGAGTAGCCTTTGAATCTCCAGGGGTCTACCCATACCTTCTCCCCCTCTAGGCTTCTCGCCGCCTCCTCTGCTAGTGCCTCTATCCCCTCGACTGTGGACTCTGCTATCCCTAGGAGGAGCCCTATCTCTCTGACCCATGCAGCCCTCTCCGCTGCTTTCCTGGGGTTCAGGCTCCCCGCGTCGAAGAGTGCTAGCCCCTCGAGGTGGTACGTGATCCTGTAGCTTGGCGTGACCACGTCTAGTATCGCTTTTAGCTCTTCTAGGGGGAGGCGTGGGTGTTCTCCTGATAGTATGGCGTAGTATCCCGGCTTCAGGCCTAGCTTCCCTCCCTCCTCTTGACGCTCTCCACGTATCCCTGGGCGTCTAGTAGGCCCTCTAGCTGGGATGGGTTGCTTGGCTTGAGCTTGGCTATCCAGCCCTCACCGTAGGGGTCAGTGTTTACTAGCTCTGGCTCGTCTAGGAGCCTCTCGTTCGCCTCTACTACCTCCCCGTCAACGGGGGCGTAGACCTCTCCAGTCGCCTTTATCGACTCTAGGACTGCCAGTACCTCGCCCCTCGAGTATACCTTGCCCACTTCTGGGAGCTCTACTCCTACAACGTCCTTCAGCTTCTTCTGCGCATAGTCTGTTATCCCGATCACGATAGTGTCTCCCTCAATCCTTATCCACTCGTCGGACTCGGTGTACCTGAGGTCCTCGGGCACCTTGAACCTTATACCCCCAACCTCTACCTCCATAACCTACACCCAGCGAGATACCTGCATGTAGCTAGGGATTTATAGCTGGCCACCTGGGCCCGTGCCCGCGCAGGGGGTGCCAAGGGCCTGGATCCGCTGCTACCTGGCTCTGTGTTGGCTGGTATAGCCCTGGGGTATGCTAGCAGGGGTGCGCTGTCCAGGGTTGTTGATCGGCTACTGGCCCCCAACGTTGCTATCCTCGTAGCGGTTATGGGCGTGGGCGCTGGCTCTAGGATCAGGGGAGGCGATGCTGGCGATATAGTCTATGGTAGTATTGCCGTCGCCCTTATCCCCTCTGCCGCTAGCCTGCTGGTGGCGCTGGCCCTGGTTGGTCCTGGCAGGCCTAGGGGTGGAGGTGGCCAGGCTGGGGCTGGCGGGCCGTGGTTGGCGTTGTCTAGCCTATTAGTGGGCCTAGCCCTGGGGTATTATACTGGAGTGGAGCCCCCGGGTATCGTCGTTGATGTGCTACTGTATATCCTATTGTTGCTCTCCGGCTATGCTATCGGCGGCATGGAGGGCCTTGCCGGGGCTCTGCGGGGCGGTGGCTCTCTGGGCATCCTCTTGGCCGCCTCGTGTATTGTTGGGGGAATCGTGGGTGGCGCTATTGTCGGGGTCCTGCTGGGGTGGGGCCCCATTGTGGGGGCTTTGATGGGGTCCGCCTCCGGGTGGTACTCCCTCGCTGGCCCCCTCCTGTACCTTGTAGACCCGCTTTATGGAGCAGCGGCATTCCTAGGCAACCTGTTCAGGGAGGTGTTGCACATAATGGTTTATCCGCTGCTTGCTAGGAGGATCCCTCTGGCAGCTATAGCTGTCGGTGGTGCTACCACAATGGATACGGGGCTCCCCGTTGTAGCTGCTTATGGTGGCGTGGAGGAGAGGGTGGCCGCGTTCGTCCAGGGGGCCCTGCTTACCCTTGTACTTAGCCTGGGGCTCCCCCTGGCCGTGTCGCTGGTTTGATCCCCAGGACATGGAGGGCCTTGGCTAGCTCGGCCGGGTTGTAGTCTAGCCTTATCGTCTTGTGGTACCTCTCGGCCTCGTGTAGCGGTATCCCGGTCCTGGCTGAGGTTTTAGCTGGGTCGAGGGGGCTGGGCTGGGGCTTGTATTTGCCTAGTCTGCCTGGGCATCTTGCCCCTGGGTGCACCATTGTTGCGGCGAAGACTGGATTCACGCCTAGGACCTTCTTGGCTAGTAGTCCGAGGTCCTCTACTACCTTGTATACCACCCGGGCCTTGAGGGCCTCGTCGCCTAGGAGTAGGGCGCAGGGGGCTCGTGCTAGTAGCTCCCTGGCGCTGGTGTGGGGCGTGTGCTCTACCCTCTGTTTGGCCCCTATCCTGTCTAGGATGAGCTTGAGGTATAGTATGCTAGTTCTTGACTCGCCGCTGACCGCTATTATGCCGCAGTCCTCTAGGCTGCCTATGGTCTTTGAGGCTATGATCACGCTCATTGCCTCGCCCCTGGTGTACACCATGGGGCCTGGGCATATCCTGGCCTCCCCGGCTAGGGCTATGGGGGCTAGGCCTGGGGTGCCTGGCCTGGCTTGTATCTCCCTGGCCGCTAGGGGTGGGGGCATTGTTATGGGCTTTATCCCGATCCTCCTTAGCCCCCTCCACATGGGCCGGGCGTAGCTGTGGGGTGGGGCTATGTAGTGTGCATCCATGGATGTCTTGGCACCTCCTCTCTGGGCTGGTAGTAGTTGTAGAAGGTGTCCCTCTCCATGGCCTTCCAGCCTGCTACTGTTAGGTGGTATGCTAGCCTGGACGGCTTCATTCCCTTCCTCTTCTCCAGCCTGGACGCCCTGCTTATCACAGACTCGTTGTAGAACGTTCCTCCTATGTCGTTTGCGCCGTGGCTGAGGGCGGCCTGGGCTAGCTTCTCGCCCATGCTGATCCAGTATGCCATAATGTTGTCTATCCTGCCTAGGAGGGCTAGTCTCGCGACTGCTATTATCCTGAGGTCGTAGAGGCCTCCCCGGTCTCCCCTCTTCCTGTAGTCTGGGTGCCTCGAGAGGGGGGTCTTCCCGGGGTTGAAGCGCAGGGGTATGAAGCTTATGAAGCCCCGGGTCTCCTCCTGTAGCCTCCTCACCCGGATTATGTGCTCCGCCACGTGTATGGGGTCCTCTATGTGGGCGTATAGCATGGTTATGTTGCTCCTGAGCCCCATCTTATGGGCGATCCTGTGGATCTCTAGGAACTCGTCGCTGCTTATCTTGAGGGGTGCGATCCTCCTCCTGACCTCCTCGCTCAGTATCTCAGCCCCGCCCCCCGGCATGGCGTCTAGCCCCGCTTTGATCAGCCTATCTAGCACCTCCCTCACGCTGTTCCCGGTCGTCTTTGCTATGAATCCTATCTCCTCTGCCGTGAATGCCTTGAGCACCGCTCCTGGGGCTGCTTCCTTGATCCTCCTTACCGCCTCCTCGTAGTACTCTAGGGGGAGCTCGGGGTCGTTCCCGCCGACCATGTGGATCTCCCTTACCCCCAGCCTGGTATACGCCAGGCCGGCTACCTTTCCAAGCCTCTCGGGCGGGTGTAGGTAGCCCTTGCTCCTCCTCTCTGGGGGCACGTAGAAGTCGCAGAATGTGCACCTGGTTACGCATACGTTCGTGTAGGCTAGGTATAGGTTTACTATGTAGCTCCCCACTCCCCCCTTGATCCTTCTTGCATAGTAGTCCGCCGCCGCTGCTAGCACGTGGAGTGGAGCGTCCCTTAGCATCTCCTCTACGTCCCTTATACTCAGGTCGTCGCCGTGGATGGCCCTCTCCAGCCCGGCCACCCCGGCCTGGCTGACTAGATCCTCAAGCCATCTTGGCGGGTTCAAGACTATGCACCCACTGCCGCCTTTGCTATGGGCCTGTACCAGTTATCCCTCTCCACCGGCTCGTAGCCCGCATCCTTTATGAGCCTCTCTATCCTGCTCCTTACAAGTGTCGGCAAGGGGACCCCTGCCTCGGGTAGGACCTTCTCCCCGTAGAGGGTTCCACCCCAGTCGTTGGCGCCATACTCTAGGCTTGCCTGTCCTAGCGGGACTCCTGCCGTTAGCCATCCTGCCTGGATCCACTTGATCTCTCCCCGGAAGACTATCCTAGCCACCGCTATGTTCCTCAGCGTCTCCGTCCCTCCTGCCGGGTATGGTACCTTCTCGCCGAGGGGGCTCCTTCCTGGCTCGAAGTTCCATGTTATGAATGACATTATCTTCCCCTTCCTCCTCTGTAGGTCTAGTAGGCTGAGGAGGTGTTTTGCCCTCTCCTCTAGCGTTTCTAGGTGGCCGTACATCATGGTTGCGCTTATCGGTAGCCCCATGTCCATTATCGTCTCCATTGTGGTTATCCACGTGTCGGCGCTGCTCTTGATCGGGGATATGAGCTTTCTAACCCTGTCGCTCAGTATCTCCGCCCCCGCGCCTGGCACGCTGTCTAGCCCTGCTTCTATTAGCCTGGCTAGTAGGTCCCTGAGGCTCACCCTGTTTACCTTCGCCAGCCATTCTAGCTCTACAACGCTCAGACCGTGTATGGCCACTTCTCCCCGCGTCTCCTCCTTTATGGTCCTAAACGCCTCCTCGTAGTACTCTATCGGTATGCCTGGGTCTACTCCCCCCTGGAAGAGGACTTGCCTTATCCTGAACCTCCTCCACGCCTCGATAACCCTACCAGCGGCCTCACGGGCCTCCAGCTTGTATGCATCAGGGGCCCCGGGCCTCCGGTAGAAGCTACAGAACGTGCATCCAACCACGCATATGTTAGTATAATTCATTATCATATTCACTATGTATCCTACCCTCCTCCCCGTGAGGCCGTCCGTCACCGCCCTGGCGACGCCGCCTAGGAGCCAGAGGGGGGCCCTGTACAGCTCCACTATGTCCCTTATCCCTGCCCTGCCCTCCAGCGCCCTCTCCAGGGGGGTTGCGTATCCCAGCTCCTCTGCTGCTCTTAGGTAGGCCTCTAGCCTCTCGTACCCCTCGGCGGCCAAAACCCCACTCCCGCAGTGGTGTATGGAGCCTGTCTAGGCTTATCAATATGAGACTATAGTATGGGTCCTATTCGTGGCGTTGTAGCTTATAAGCCCTCCTGCGGGTTTCCCCCTTAGTGTAGAGGGTGTGAAGCGTTGCTACTAGCCGTTTTTATCGGGTTCCTGGCTATGATCGTGTTGAGCCCTATACCAATATTCGGCTCCTTGGCAGCTGGCTTTATAGCTGGGTTCCTGGCTGGAGGTGGCGCTGGTAGGGGTGCCACTGCTGGCTTCCTGGCGGGGGCCCTGGGTGGGTTTGTTGTGGTGCTACTGTTCACCCTCATAGGATCCTTCTTCGGCCCTCCAGGCTTTATGGCTGGGCTAGCCGTAGGCTCTATGCTGGCTCTAGTCATGTTCCTGGTCAAGGCGCTGCTAGGGATGATAGGGGGAGCGGTTGGGGGCGCCCTGCGGGGGTCCAGCGGCTAGTGCTCCTCTAGGTGGATCCTATACCATTCGAGCTCTAGCTTTGCTATATCGGTCCTGAGCGGGTCCCGGTAGACGTCGTAGTGCCCGGCCATGTAGCGGACTAGCCTCTTGTCGACCTTCACCCTGGATGCGACCTCTATAACCTCGCCAGTCGGCACGGTCTTGTCCTTCTCTGCGACTATGAAGAGTATAGGCTTGGATACTAGCTCTGCCTGGTGGCCCGGGTTGTAGCCTATTATCCTCTCCAGGCTGTCTATCGTCACCTTGTTCTCCATCGTCTTGTACCTCTTTACCTGTTCCCTGTAGTACTCGACCGCCTCACCACTCGTTATCAGGCCCGGGGGGTTCTGTGACGCTATAGGCACCATCGCCTCGCTGTAATCCCCCCTACAGCACTCCTGCCTCGCCTCCTCTGCCAGCCATAGTAGTGGTGCTATGCTGCCGTGGTGCATCTCTAGGGTCTTGTACATGTAGACGCTTGGTACCTGTGCAACCCCGCACCTGACTCCTCTGGGTGGGAAGGCTAGGAGGGACAGCACGTGGGCCCCGCTGAAGCTGGTGCCCCACACACAGATTCTATCCCCCTCAACCTCCTCCCTACTCCTCATGTAGCTGATCGCGCACCTATAGTCTGCCAGCTGGTCCTCCGGGTATATGGCTAGCCTAGGCTCGCCCCCGCTCTCACCGATCCTTCTATAGTCGAAGGATAGGACTGCTATACCCCGGGAGGCCCAGTAGCCGGCGTAATCATCGGCGTGCACCTCCTTAACTATACCCAGGCCACCGGCCATGACGACCCCAGGAAAGGGGCCCTCACCCTGGGGCAGGTAGAGGAGCCCGCTGCACTCCTCCCCGCCGCAGGGGAACCTGATCTTCTCGACCCTATACTCCATGAAGCCTGGCACCCACGGCGTGTCTATACATCTCAGGGGTGATAAAATAGTAGCCCAGAGGGGCCTCGGGGGAGTGTAGGGAGGGTGGTATTATTACTGTTCTGACCCCCAGCCTCGTGGGTGCCAGGGTTTGGGGGAGACCTCGTCGAGGAAGATGGAGCACATAAGGATGGTCGCCGAGGCTGGGGTCGAGTCCAGGGAGTCAACCCTGCTAGAGTATGTTAGGATAGTGCACAACCCACTGCCCGAGATCGACTTAGACGATGTGGACCTCTCCACGAGCTTCTGCGGCACCGGCAAAAAGCTCAGAGCGCCCCTCATGATCACCGGTATGACGGGTGGCCACCCCGATGTTGCCTGGATCAACAGGGAGCTCGCATCACTGGCGGAGGAGATGGGGATAGCATTCGGTGTGGGGAGCCAGAGGGCCGCCATAGAGGACCCGGGGCTTGCCCATACCTTCTCTATAGCCAGGGAGGCTGCCCCTAGTACAGTGATTGTAGCCAACCTAGGCGCTCCGCAGCTCTCACGCGGCTATGGTGTCAGGGAGGCTCGTAGGGCTGTAGAGATGATCGGTGCCGATGCACTGGCTATACACCTAAACCCGGGCCAGGAGGCGTACCAGGACGAGGGGGATCCGTACTACTCCGGTGTTCTGGAGAGGATAATAGAGATCGCCGACTCCCTGGACGTGCCTGTAATAGTAAAGGAGACGGGCACCGGCATACCCGGCGAGGTTGTCAGGCTCCTCTACCGGTCGGGGGTAAAGTGCTTCGACGTTTCTGGCCTAGGCGGGACTAACTGGATAAAGGTGGAGGTGCTGAGATCCAAGAAGAGGCACGGAGCCCCACTGAGGCCAGCGGGGCCCCTGAGCGACTACTGGGGCAACCCGACCGCCGTGTCTATAGTCGAGGCTAGGCTCTCCGCTCCCGGAGGCTATATTATAGCAAGTGGGGGTGTGAGGAATGGGCTTGACGCTGGGAGGAGCATAGCGCTGGGGGCTGACATGGCTGGGGTTGCCCTGCCCGTCCTGAGGGCGCTCCTAAGCGGTGGGAGGGATTCTGCAAGGAGGCTCCTCGAGTCGATAGCCTACCAGCTCCGCACCATACTATTTATGACTGGCTCCAGGAGGGTCGAGGACCTGTGGCTGGCCCCCATCGTTATCCATGGCAGGCTTAGGGGCGAACTCGAGTCTCGGGGTGTCGATGTTGACTGGTATACATTGAGGGGGAGGGTTGAGGCGCTACTGTGGAGGAGGCGTTACTCAACATAAATCCCCCCAAGGCTCCAGGGGATCCGTGGTGGAGTAGTGGGGATGAGCAACAGCCTCATGCACATACTGGCGGGCTACGCCTCCATCGTGGACTCCTACCTCTGGGAGAGGATAAGGGGGGACCCCGGGTACATATACAAGGCAGCCACACACCTGCTCAGGGCTGGTGGGAAGAGGGTCAGGCCCGCCGTGACCCTAGCCACCGCTAGCATGCTTGGTGGCCCTACAGCAGCTTCCGTGGCAGTACCCCTGGCTGGGGCAGTGGAGGCTATACACAACTTCAGCCTTATACACGATGATATAATGGATAGAGACGATTATAGGAGAGGAGTTCCCACGGTCCACAGGGTATGGGGGGAGCCAGCTGCTATACTAGCCGGGGACCTTCTCTTCGCCTACGCCTTCATGATGGTCGGCGACTCCAGGGCCAGAGGGCTACGAAGGGCTGAGGAGGCCTACGGGGTCCTAGCGGAGGCCAGCGTGAAGCTCTCGGAGGGCCAAGCGTACGATATGATGTATGAGGAGACGTGGGATGTAGGCGTAGGGGATTACTTAAACATGGTATACTTGAAGACGGGGGCCCTTATAGAGGCTTCTGCAAAGCTCGGGGCGCTAGCGGCTGGAGCTGATAGTAGCGTTGTATCCGCGATGGGAGAGTACGGGAGGATGGTTGGCATATCCTTCCAGATAAGGGACGACATACTAGGGGTCTACGGCGACCCCGAGAAGACAGGGAAGCCTGTATACAATGACCTGAGGAGGGGCAAGAAGACGATACTCCTCATATACACGGTCGAGAAGACTGGCAGGGAGAGGGTAGAGAAGCTGCTGGCGGAGGAGAGGTATGAGGAGCTTGCTAGCCTGATCAGGGAGACGGGGGCCCTAGGCTACGCTGAGGACCTAGCGAGGAGGTATATGGAGAGGGCCATCGCTATACTAGACGGACTCGACGACATCAAGGACGAGGGAGCCAGGGGCTTCCTCAGGAGCCTGGCTAGGTTCGTCGTGGAGAGGGAGAAGTAGATGGAATACAAGGCCGCCGACTACCAGTTCCCCCGGGCATACCTTGACGGCCACGATTCCATAGAGTGCCTGGTGCCGCTCGACGGAAGGGCCAGGATAGAGAGGCCCTGCAAGAGCCGGGGCCTGGGGCTAGCCCCATACGAGCACCTCACAAGCCACATACTCGACCCGGTAGAGGCGGTGGTGAAGAGGAGATTCGCCCTATACATTCCATGGAAGGGGAAGGCCGTGCTAGTCGAGCCGGGCACCAGGGTCAGCCTTGTAGAGGCCCTAGGAGTCCAAGTAAACCATAGGGCACGCGAGGGTGACGAGGTTAGGCCGGGGACGATTCTGGCCTATATACTAACGGGGAAGGGGGAGACCAGGACCCTCAGGGCCGGGGTAGAGGGGGTTATAGTCTATATAGCCTGGGGGCTGGAGGGGGAGAGGCAGAGGTACATATACGTGATAGCCCCCAGCGACTCCATCAGGATACTGGAGGTAGGTTAAGAGTGGACCTCGAGAAGCTGGTTAGGGGCTATGCGCTGAAGAACGCGGTGAAGCACGGAGGCAAGGCTAGGACTGGTAGTGTAATGAGTATGATCCTGGGGGAGCACCCAGAGCTAAGGAGTAGGGCCAGGGAGATAGCCCAGCTGGCATCGAGAATCGTAGAGGAGGTCAACAAGCTCCCGCCCGACGCGCAGAGGAGGATGCTGGAGGAGGAGTACCCGGAGCTTCTCGAGGAGAAGGCTAAGAAGGAGGAGGAGAAGCCCCGGCTACCCCCTCTACCAGGAGCGGTGGAGGGAAGGGTTAGAACTAGGTTCGCCCCCAACCCAGACTTCGTGATCCACATAGGTAACGCTAGGCCCGCTATACTTAGCGACGAGTATGCTAAGCTCTACAAGGGGACACTGATCCTGAGGTTCGAGGACACCGATCCCAGGACCAAGACCCCGCTAAGAGAGGCCTACGACCTCATCAAGGAGGACCTAAAGTGGCTGGGGGTAGAGTGGGGCGAGGAGCACATACAGAGCCTCAGAATGGAGATCTACTACGACGTAGCCAGGAGGCTCATCGAGAGGGGATGCGCATACATAGACACCTGCGGGCAGGAGTCGAGGGAGCTGCTGAGGCAAGGCAAGTCGTGCCCTACCAGGTCCAACCCGCCGGAGTGGCACTTGGAGGAGTTCGAGAAGATGCTGGCAGGGGAGTATGGGGAGGGCGAGGCTGTGGTCAGGGTGAAGACGGATCTATCCCACCCCAATCCTAGCGTGAGGGACTGGGTGGCGCTCAGGATCATAGATACAACCAGGCACCCCCACCCTCTTACAGGGTCCAAATACATCGTGTGGCCCACCTACAACCTCGCGGTCAGCGTCGACGACCACATGATGGGGATCACGCACGTCCTCAGGGCCAAGGAGCACCAGGTCAATACCGAGAAGCAGCTGTATGTGTACAAGTGCATGGGCTGGGATCCCCCCGTATTCATCCACTTCGGCCGCCTAAAGCTGGAGGGCTTCATAATGAGCAAGAGCTATATAAGGAGGCTGATAGAGGAGAATCCAGGCAAGTTCCTAGGCTACGATGATCCCAGGTTCGGCACCATATCCGGGCTTAGGAGGAGGGGTATACTCCCTGAGGCCATAAGGGAGGCGATCATAAGCCTAGGCGTTAAGCCGGGAGATGTAACCCTGAGCTGGGCCAACCTGGCCGCTATTAACAGGAAAATGCTAGACAGGATGGCCGACAGGATCATGTATGTCCACGACCCGGAGAGGCTGACCGTAGACCAGCCCCAGTGCATGGAGGCTACTATACCCAGGCACCCCGATAGGCCGCAGGATAGCAGGGTGATCAGGGTGTGCCCCGGGGACGTGATCCTTTTGAACAAGGGGGACGCCCGGGGGGAGGTTAGGCTCATGGGCCTGGGCAACTATAGGGTGGAGGACGGTAGGCTGGTATACACTGGCGACAGCCTAGAGTACGCGAGGAGCAAGAAGCTGCCCATAGTGCAGTGGGTGAAGGAGGCAGGCTCGGTGAGGGTCAGGTTGCTCAAGCCCCGAGGACTCGAGCTGGAGGTAGAGGAGGGCAACGCAGAGGCCGCCCTCAGGGATTACAGAGTCGACTCTAGGCTACAACTAGTCCGCTACGGCTTCGCCCGGGTCGACTCGGATGGCGAGGAGTATACCCTCGTCTACACCCACGACTAGCCCCTAAGATATATACCAGGCCCGCCTCAGGCCCATTGGTGGGGTCCACCGTCTTGGCGAAGACTCCGGTCAGCTGGACGGAGTATAAGGTCCTCGAAGCCATGGCTAGGGCAGGTGTCAGGGGAGGCCCTATAGGGGAGGTAGCATCCCGAATAGGCGTGCCCGAGTCAACGCTCCACAGTGTCGCTAGGCTCCTGGAGGAGAAGGGGCTGGCCCGGGTAAGGGTAGAGGAGGGGGAGAGGCTCGAGCTAACCGAGAGGGGCCAGGAGGCCCTCAGGGAGGGGTTACCCGAGGAGAAGCTTGTCAGGCTCCTAGAGGAGAAGGGGGGAGAAGCCAGTATAGAGGAGGTCAGGGAGAGGCTTGGCAGGGAGGCTGGCGTTGCTATAGGCCAGGCTAGGAGGCAGGGCCTCGTCCAGGTTGAGGCTGGCCGGGTCAAGCTAACCGGGGCCAAGCCCGGGCTGAGGCAGGCCCTCGAGGCGGTGGCCCAGGGCAGGCCCCCGGGGGAGGCTCTGGGCGAGTTACTGTCACGTGGCCTAGCTAGGAGGGTTAAGGTTAGGAGGGAGGTCCTCGAGCTAGCCGGGGACCCTTCGAGCCTCCTGGATAGGGTAGAGGTTGAGGCTTCCAGGCTAACCCACGATATGCTGGCTAGTGGCGAGTGGAGGAGGTATAGGTTCAGGCCGTATAATGTTGGGGCTGAGCCGCCTAGGGTCATGCCAGCCAGGATCCACTTCCTCACCGATTTCATAGAGATGCTTAGGGACCTGATGAAGGAGATGGGGTTCACTGAGGCCCGGGGCCCCATCGTCGAGCTTGAGTTGTTCAACTTCGACCTCCTCTTCCAGGCCCAGGACCACCCGGCTAGGGAGATACACGACACTCTCTGGGTCGAGGCTCCCCCTGCCGGTCTCGAGGAGTATGGGGAGCTAGTGGAGAGGACTAGGAAGGCCCATGAGGAGGGCTGGGGCTACCGTTGGAGCCCCGAGGTGGCGGCAAGGCTAGTGCTTAGGAGCCAGACCACCAGTGTCTCCGCTAGGCTCCTAGCCGCCAGGCCTAGCCCGCCGATTAGGTTCTTCACCCTGGGCAGAGTGTATAGGAGCGATGTCGTGGATGCTACCCACCTCCCCGAGTTCCACCAGCTAGACGGTATAGAGGGGTATAGCGGCTACACGTTCAGGGACCTCCTAGGCACACTCAGGGAGATCTTCGAGAGGTTGGGCCTCCAGGTCAAGTTTAAGCCTGCCTATTTCCCCTTCACAGAGCCCAGCGTGGAGGGCTATGTAAGGCTCCCCAGCGGCAGGTGGCTGGAGCTTTTCGGGGCCGGCCTCTTCAGGCCCGAGGTCCTCTACATGGCTGGGGTGGACTACCCTGTGGGGGCCTGGGGCTTCGGCGTGGAGAGGCTGGCCGCTGCGTTCTATGGTATTAGCGATATCAGGCTCCTCTACACTAGGGATACGATGTACATTAGGTCCTTCCCCGTGAGGGTGGTGTAGGATGCCGGTAGTCAAGTTCAAGCCCGATAGGCTCCTCAACGCTCTCGGTGTGGGTAGTGTAGAGGAGGCGGGGGAGGTCCTCTTCAGGCTCAAGTGCGAGGTGGAGGAGAACCCCGAGGGCCTAGTCGAGGTGGAGGTGAACCCGGATAGGCCCGACATGTACATGCTGGAGGGCATAGCCAGGGCGGCCCGCGGGATCTTGAGGCTGGAGTCCGGCTGGGAGATGCCACGGGTCAGGGACAGCGGGATCACGCTCAGGGCCGGGGAAGCGCCTTCTAGGCCCTACATAGCCGCGGCTGTCGTTTACAACTATAGGCTGGATGAAGATACGCTGGATGAGCTGATACAGTTCCAGGAGAAGCTGCATGATACGATAGGTAGGAGGAGGCGGAAGGTTGCGATAGGCATACATGACCTGGCGAAGCTGCCATCGAGGGAGGTAGAGTACAAGTCCCAGGGCCTCGATACTAGGATGAAGCCCCTGGGCCTAGACGTCGATGTCGAGGCCTCGTGGGTTCTTGAGAACACGGAGCAGGGCGTAAAGTATGGCGGGATATCGCTAGAGGAGGGGAGGCACCCATTCCTCCTAGCTGGGGGTCAAGTCATAGCTATGCCCCCCGTAATCAATAGCAACATAACTAGGCTTGAGCCCGGGACCAGGGACCTCTTCATCGACGTCACCGGTACTGACGCCAGGACGGTGGCAAAGGTCCTAGACGTCATTGTATCCACGCTATCCTACAGGGATGGAGTCGAGGTTGGCCTAGTCAGGCTAGAGGGCGCACCCTGGAAGTCTACCCCCCTCCTCTCCTCCATCAAGTACAACCTAAGTCCCGGCGAGGTCAACAATGTCCTGGGGACCAGCCTCACCCCGGAGGAGGTGGCAGAGCACCTATCCTACATGAGGCACAACGCCAGGGCTAGCGGAGCCACGGTAATGGTTGCAGTGCCCCCGTTTAGGGTTGATATACTGCGCAGCGTGGACCTGGCCGAGGACGTTGCAATATCCATAGGCTACGAGGACCTTGGCCCTAGGCTACCACACTTCACCACCCGCGGCTCCCTGCTAGGCGAGACCCGCCTCTCGAGGAGGCTGAGGGAGCTACTGGTGGGCCTCGGATTCACTGAGGTCCTACAGCTGACCCTGACGAGCCCCAGACTAGCCTCCCTGGCCGGAGGCGGGGTTAGGGTTAGGAACCCTGTCCAGGAGGAATACAGCGTGCTGAGGCCTAGCCTGCTACCCGGGCTGATCGCCGTTGCAAGGGCGAACCTGCATAGGGATAAGCCTGTCAAGGTATTCGAGATAGGCCTAGTCGCCAAGCCCGCAGGTGGTGGCATAGTTGACGAGCTCATGCTGGGCCTGATGGTTATGGACTATGAGGCCAGCTACGAGGACATACAGGCTCCCTTATACTCGGTCCTCAGGCTACTCGGTATAAGCT
Source organism: Acidilobaceae archaeon (assembly GCA_027014125.1). Taxonomy (GTDB): domain Archaea; phylum Thermoproteota; class Thermoprotei_A; order Sulfolobales; family Acidilobaceae; genus S012-22. The sequence continues at coordinate 41,747 of JALWEI010000008.1, forward strand.
TCACCGTCGAGCCTGCGGAGCATGGGCTCCTAATGCCGGGGAGGGCCGCTAGGATCCTAGCTGGAGACACGGTTCTAGGCGTACTGGGCGAGGTTAGGCCGGAGGTCCTAGAGGAGGTAGGGGTGGACTATCCCCTGGTGGTCGCCGAGGTCTCTGTGGATAAGCTAGCCCGCCTGGCCCCGGGCTAGACCACCCTATTTACCCTCCCCTGTAGGTCCTGCCCCGTGGGTGCTGTGCTGTGATGGAGATCCAGGATACTAGGCCCAGGCACCCCATACCCCTGGACTGGGTGGGGTTCCGGGGGGTAAGGAGGAGGGTTGTAATAGAGAGCCCCCAGGGGCCTATAGGCCTCGACCTGGACCTAGATGTGCTTGTGGGGATTGACGGTGACAGGAGGGGCGCCCATCTTTCTAGGAATATAGAGGCGGTGAGGGAGGCTCTGGAGCCCCCATCGCGGGCCCCCTCTCTGGAGGAGTATCTGGAATCCATAGCCAGGGGCCTCCTTGGTAGGCATGAATATGCTACTAGGGCTAGTGTTAGGGCGAGGACTAGGTATTACGTTGATATTGAGTACCGCGGCCTGCGGGGCGTGGAGCCTGTCGAGGTCGAGGTTGGGGTTCACATCGATAGGAGTGGGGAGAGGAGGTGGAGCGTCGCTGCAACGGTCAAGGGGATGACCGTCTGCCCCAGCGCGCAGTCAACTATAGCCTCCATGCTTGGGGTTGAGGCTGGCCGGGCGCCTAGCCATAGCCAGAAGGCGGTGCTAACCGGCAGGATTGAGACGATGGGGAAGCTTGTTAGGATCGAGGATATAGCCAGGGAGTTATTCATGAGCTTTTCCGCCCCTGCCATGACGCTCCTTAAGAGGAGCCAGGAGGCTAGGCTCATACTCGAGGCACACTCCTCCCCCATGTTTGTTGAGGACCTTGTCAGGGAGGCGGTAGCCAGGCTCGAGGAGTTACTCAGGCGCATCGGCTTGGCACACGCGGTTATAGAGGTGGAGGCGGTAAGCCTCGAGAGCATACACCCCCACGACGTCTACGCTTATAAGAGGAGTGTTATAGGCTCAGGAGCCGAGGACTAGCCTGTCCCCGTGGCCGGCTAGGGCCCTTATCACTCCCCACTCGTCCACCACGCCTACGACGTGGCCCTCCACCTCTAGGACCACCGCCTCGGTGTCGTACTCTCTCATCTTGTGTGCCGTGTCCCCTATAGAGGCGGTTGCCGGTGCTACAGCCTCTACGGGGTGCGCCACGTTGAGAGCCTCATCCCATAGACCGTGGAAGCCTAGGTGGGATAATGCGCCTATGACGGATAGTGATGGGATAACCCCAACTGCGCTACGGCCTTCCAGGACTAGTACGCTCCTAACCCCGTGCATACCCATGGTCTTGACCACGTCCACCACCTTACTACTAGGCCCGACGCTCGGATACCTGGGGGTCGAGTACCTTATGGCAGGATCCCTGGCTTCGCTGGGCTCCACTGCCCTTATTATGTCCCTGACAGTTAGTATACCCGTGCCCTTCTCCGTGTCTACTAGGGTAAAGTCTAGCCTGGTCGACGCCATGACCCGTGCAGCCTCTGCTATGCTTATATAACCACTGACTCTCGGCGGCCTCAAGGTCTTTAGGAATCCTATTTTCATAGTCTCAAGGTGCCTGGGGTCCCTTGCCACTGAGAGCATCCTGTATATGAGGCTGAATATGTTATCCACAGTTATGAACTCCCCTGAGCCTCTGACCATCACATGCCTAACCCTTTCCCTGGCCATTATCCCTAGTAGATCCTGTACTGTGTCGCCTGGGTCCACTGATATTATATTGGTTCTCGCATACCTGGATGCTGGCTCTATTATCATATCTATCGTCATACCCCAGTTCCGTGTTTAACACGTTTGATACTATTTATCTCTTCCAGTCCTAATATGTGATTCGAGTTTCAGGGTAGATCCAGGACTAGCTTGATCATATCGCCCATATTCTCCTCGACCCTGAACCCCACCTTTCTAGCCAGCCTGAGGGCCCTGAAGTTGCCGGGGAGTATATAGGCTACGGCCCTCCTCACCCCTGTTATCCTGGCCGCCTTGAGGAGTGCCCTGGTTAGGATCCTGCCTATACCCATACCCTGGTAGTCGTCATGTACAACAACCCCCACCTCAGCTAGGCCATTGGATGCGGGGACCACCTCGGCGGAGCCTATTATGGCGCCCCCAGCCTCAGCCACAACCACAGCGCCCCCAGAATCGAAGACCCTCTCCAGGTACGGCTTGAGGTCCCGCGATACGTTCATGAACCTGAGGTAAAGGGTCTCGGATGACAGGCTCCTATAGAACTCTGCTATCCTGTCCACCTCATCCCTACAGGCGCCCCTAACCCTTACCTCTAGCGAGCCGACCCTGCCAGCGGCAAGATCGACGCCGCACAGGCTGTCTAGCCTCACCACGCAGCACCCAGTGCCGGGGGTTTGTGCCCCGCCCCTGACACCCGGCGGCCATACAGCCCCCGCTGACACGGGGCTCATGGTCCCGCGGGCTCTTGCAGCGGGGCCTATACATATAGTACATGCCTGGACGTATTATTTCATAGGCGGCCTGCTAGCCGCGTCGAGGGGCCACAGGGTTGGATATAGCCAAGTGCATCGGGGACGGGAAGCACCTCAGGGTTGCATCCACGCTATGCAGGCTAGAGCTGGAGCGTTGCCTAGAGTGGAGGGGCGTCAAGGCTGCCGTTGCCCGTGGGTGTGGGAGGCGCATGGTGCTGCTGGGCCCCCAAGAGGGGGATATGGAAGTCTTCCTCAGGGAGGCGGCCCGGGGCAGGGTGCCCTGGGTTAGGGGGTGCAACCTAGAGGCTGGGCTGGAGGTTGAGGGATACGGGCTCAGGGGTATACTGGCCCGGGGGGATGGTGTTATCGTGAAGCTGCTCTCCCTGGCCGTGGAGGATAACCCGGAGTACGGCGTGCTGGCCCACCTCTTCCGGGTGGAGCCGGGTCTGGTGCCCGAGCCTCTGTGCTCTATGAGGGTCGACGGCGTCCAGGTCGGGATAGCCACTAGGGCTATAGAGGGGGAGCCGCTGGCGGTCGAATTCATATCCTCGGCCTCCCGGGGCCTCGTGCCTCCCTCTCTGGGGGAGTTAGCACGTGGGGTGGCTAGGCTTCATAGGGCCCTCTACGGGTGCGTGGAGGAGTGGTGCAGGCCACGACGTGTGACCCGGGGTGACGTGGAGAGGTGGGCCGGGCGGCTGGCTTGGAGGGCTAGGTTGTTGAGGCGAATAGTAGCCCCCGAGGATTTGGGCGTAGTGGAAGCCCTTGACTCTATGGAGGAGCTAGCCAGGCTCATGGCCAGGTCCTACAGGGATATGGAGGGGATCCCGGCTATCAGGATCCATGGGGACCTCCACCTATACCAAGTCTACAGGACCCCTGGCGGCCTCATCTTCACAGACTTCGAGGGAGAACCGTACCGGGAACCCGCTAGGAGGGACGAGCTCGAGCCCCCAGCGAGGGACCTGGCAACGTTGGCTAGGAGTATCGACTACGCCTCCGCGCTAGCCCTTATGGAGAGGGGTATGGACGCGGGGGAGGCGGCGCTGGAGGCTTCGAGGGGGATGAGCTCCTGGAGGGAGAGGGTGTCTAGCAGGCTACTCGAGTTATACCTAGACGCGCTGGGGGATAGCCCCTTGGCTGAGGGGGACTGGGAGTCCGGGCTCGCCTTCTGGCTCGCGGAGAGGGCTAGCTACGAGCTTGTCTACGACATAATTGAGGGGACCGGGCTGCACCATATACCCCTAAACGCCATACTCAGGATAAGGGATGCATGGCCCAAGATAGCATGGTGACGCCGGGGTTGGGCAGGTCTATCCTCAGGCTGGTGCACAAGGTCCTTGAGGGGCCTAGGGTAGAGAGGGTCACGGGGCACCTGTCTAGCCTCCTGGGCGAAGGGGAGGACTACGTGGTCCAGGTCTACACGGCTAGGCTTGACTCGCTCATAGTCCAGAGCCCTGGTGGTGCTGACGCCTACAGGCATAGGGGCCCCATAATGCTAGCCGAGGAGCCTTGGAGGACCTATTGTAGGTGGCATAGCGGCCCCCTGGACAGGAGGGACAACCCCTGGGAGAGGCTGTACTGCACCATGGAGGCCAGGGACTATTGTAGGTACCACAGGAGAAGTACCCGGTCGCTATACGACGTCTGCCTGAGCCTGAGGGGCCCCCAAGCCCTGGAGGCTTGCAGGAGGGTAGACGAGGAGGTCTCGGGGGAGTACGCCCTGTACCTGGCCCATACTGGCAAGGGAGTGAAGGTCGGCGTGACAAGGTCCTTCCGCCTCCTAGATCGCATAGCAGAGCAGCCCCACAGCCTAGCCACTAGGCTGGCCATATACGACTCCCTCTACAAGGCTAGGAAGGCCGAGATGACGGTGTCTAGGAGCGGTGTGGCCAGGGAGGTGGGGGCTAGGAAGCCCAGGAGGCCAGACCCTGGGGCCGCGGCCCCTGCCCTGTCTTACGCCGCCGAGAGGGTGGCTAAGTTACTGGATGTGGAGTGGGATGGCACTCTCTTCAGGGTCAAGCCGCCTGACGGGCTATTCTCGAGCCGCCCAGCTACCCCCAGCCCTGGGTTGGGCGTGCTGGAGCCTGTGGGCTACTGGGGTGGCCTGCTCCAGCTATCGGGAGGCGGTGGACTAGTTGTTTTGAGGGTTAAGGACCTTCTCCATAGGGACTCGGTGATGCTGGTTTGAGGGTTATAGCTGTGGACCTGGGGGCTACAAACCTTAGGGTTGCACTCTTCGATGATGGATCCCTGGTCAGGGTTGCCAGGTCTAGGACTCCTAGGGAGGGTGGAAGGGAGAGTGTGGCTAGGACTATAGTATCCATGGCTAGGAGCCTCCTAGGCGGCGATAGACCTGATGCCGTGGGCATAGCTAGTATAGGCCCCTTGGACCTGGAGAGGGGGTGGGTCGTTGGTACTCCCAACCACCCATTGAGGTCTTTTCCGCTGCGTGGCCCCGTGGAGGAGGGGTTAGGCGCGCCTGTGTACCTGTATAATGACTGTGTAGCCGCTGTCTGGGGCGAGAAGGTCCTGGGCTCTGGTAGGGGGATGAGGGATCTCGGGTATATTACTATAAGCAGTGGGATCGGGGGCGGCTTCATAGTAGATGATAGGCTTCTCATCGGTAGGAGGGGCAACGCTCACGAGGTGGGCCATATGGTGGTGGACCTCGACTCCGGGGCAGTGTGTGGGTGTGGCGGCGTGGGCCACTGGGAGGCTCTAGCCTCCGGTGTCAACATACCCAGGACGGCCGCCCTCTACGCATCCTCGTGGGGTGGCCCAGCCTCGAGGGCCTACGAGGCTGCTAGGGAGGGGAGACTATCCCCTGAAGCGTTGTACTCGCTAGCAAGGCAGGGGGATCCCTTCGCCTCTAGCCTGGTTGACTACCTTAACAGGGTCCACGCCGCTGGCTTAGCGTCTGTAGCGGCTGCCTATGACCCTGAGGCCGTATTCCTGGGGGGTAGCGTCTACTTGAATAATGAGGACCTTATCCTGCCGGGGGTGAAGAGGTACCTTGCTAGGTACTCTATCTGGGTACCCGAGTTGAGGAGGGCCACCTACGGTCACGATGCGGTGCTTTATGGGGCCGCTGCGGTGGCCCTGGAGCCCCCGGGTTAAGGGTTAAGAGCCCCGGTGTGCGGTGTTGTGTTAGACTGGTGGGTAGCCTCGTCCAGCCTGCTGGTTGCCTGGCTCAGGGGGGACCCGGAGTCTATGCGTGGCCTAAGCAGGGTGGCCCCCCTCTATGAGGCGCAGGGCGTTGTCTTCCTCCTTCCTGCCCCGGGTGAGCCCGTTGTTGCGGATGTAGCCGTCCTCCCCAGGGAGGGTAGCCCTGAGGGCCTCCTCTACGATTATAGTGTGGTTAGGGCGTCTAGGATTGTTAGGAAGCCTGGCTTCAGGGAGTCCTTGTTCGACGCCCTCTCCGGGCCCCGGGGCTTCTTTAGGAGCCTGGTTATAGGGCTTGATCCTGGAAGGGAGTGCGGTGCTAGCGTTATCGGTGATGGCTTCCTTCTAGACGCCTCTAGGATGCCTTGCGGGGAGGTTGGCGGGTATGCTAGGGGTATACTGGCCGACGCTCCGTATAGGGTCTACTCTATATACCTGGGCAACGGCCCTGGGTTTGAGGATGCAGCTGCCTCCCTCTCGGGGGAGGGCCTGGAGTATACCGTGCTTGAGGAGGGGTACACGACCCGGGGGCCTCTGCCTGGTGGGAGCCTGGTTAAGGATAAAGATATTCTGGCATCCATCAGGATAGCGTATAAAGGTGTCTATGGTGGAGACTGGGTCGCTCGCAGGGTTCCTAGAGGGCATAGAAGTCGAGAGGGTGCCTGGGGTACTGTCTAGGGAGTATGAGCCGGCGAGGCTGATATATAGGAGCCAGGGTAGGGGCCCCGCCCTGCTCTTCAGGGTCGAGGGCGCGCCGCAGGACTCCGCCTCTAACGTGGTAGATACGCGGGGGAAGCTCTATAGGGCCCTTGGCGTGTCTAGCGATGAGGAGGCTTATAGGAGGCTCCTCGACTCGCTTTCAAGCCCCTCTAGGCTGCACGTGTCCGGTGCGCCTAGGCTGAGGGTTGCTGAGAGGGGGCTCATGAGCTTGCCGGCTATACGCTTCTACGAGGGCGAGGGTGGGTTGTATATCTCCTCCTCCATATTCATAGCGTGCAGGGATGGGGTTTGCAATGCCAGTATACATAGGATGATGGTGACTGGGGAGAGGGAGGCTAGGGTCCGGCTGGTCCCTAGGCACCTGTACAGGATGTGGAGGGAGGCTGCTGGTAGGGGCGAGGACCTCCCTGTTACTGTCGTGATCGGGGTGAATCCCCTGGTTATCCTATCCGCTGCTCTGACGCCCCCCTACGGGGTCTTTGAGCTAGAGATTGCGTCTAGCCTCCTAGGCGGCTTGGAGGTCTTTGAGAGCCCTATACACGGTAACCCTGTCCCGGTGGGGGCGGCTGCTGTGGTGGAGGCGCGGCTCACGCCTAGGCTGGAGGATGAGGGGCCCTACGTGGATGCGTTGGGTACTTATGATAGGGTTAGGAAGCAGCCGGTTCTTGTCGTTGATGGTGTCTATCTTAACATGGATGAGCCTACTCATGTGATAATGCAGGGTGGGTTGGAGCATGTCATGCTGATGGGGTTCCCTAGGGAGGCTCAGGTGTGGCGCTCCGTCTCCGGGGTTGTGCCGAGGGTGCATAAGGTTAGGCTTACTCCCGCCAGTGGTGGGTGGCTTCATGCTGTGATTTCTATTGATAAGAATCATGAGGGTGATGGTAAGAATGCTATTATGGCCGCCTTTGCCGGGCATCCCTCGCTTAAGCATGTCGTTGTAGTTGACTCCGACGTGGATCCTGAGGATCCGGGCCAGGTTGAGTGGGCTATTGCCACTAGGTTCCAGGCTGATAGGGATCTGGTTGTGGTTAGGGAGGCTAGGGGGTCTACGCTTGATCCTAGTAGTAGGGATGGGATGACTAGTAAGGTTGGGGTTGATGCCACTATGCCCCTTGGGGGCGGGTTGGGGTTTAGGAGGGGTAGGATCCCTGGTGTCTAGCGCCTTAGCTTTGTAGCCATGAACTCCTCGTAGCCTACGTCTAGCTCCTGGTCGGGGGCTAGTACTCCCCTGTTTCTCAGTATCTCCCTGGTTAGTATCCAGAAGAGTAGGGCTAGGCTCTTCCTGCCCTTGTTGTTAGCAGGTATGACTAGGTCTATATTGTCTACCTTG
>JALWEI010000009.1 GCA_027014125.1 Acidilobaceae archaeon
CCCCCACCCCTGCTGCCTGGAGCGCCTCCACAGCCAGCCCCCGTGGGTTCCTGCGCCCCCTCATCCTGAGGCCGGTCACCACCAGCTCGAGCACGGTCATGGGGGAGAGACGTGGAGCCCTAGGCCTCTGGGGCACGTACCCGGCGAACCTGCCGGCCAGCCTCGGAGAGCCCGTCACATCAACCCCGTCGATGAGGACCCTGCCCCTGCTGGGCTTTACCAGGCCTAGCATGGCCCGTAGGAGGCTCGTCTTCCCGGCCCCGTTTGGGCCTATCACCTGCACGAGCCCCGGGCCCTCCAGCCTGAGGTTCACGCCCTCCAGCGCCTTCACACCATCATACTCCACCGTTAGATCCTCGACCTCTACCCTCACATCCCTCCCCCCATGCACTATAGCCCCGTGCCTACTATAATCCTGTGCACGTTTACAGATATTATCCCCAAGACAGGCTAATATATTATACTATAACATGGGAGCATATGGAGGTGACAGGGTTGGCATGCGAAGAGAATGCACGGAGCCACCGAGGATACGGGAGGATCGTGTACATAGCCGGGGCCGCCATTATAGTAGGGCTGATAGGCCTGGTGATGCTAGCCACAAGCAGCGGGGGAGGCGAGAGCGGCGGCCTGCTGGTAGCAGTCACATACCCAAGCCTCGACGAGGACCTAGCCCAGATAGCCTGTAGCGGGGACCGTGTTGTGGGACTCTATAAGCCCGGGGCGGATCCACATGACCTACAGCTGGACCCGGAGAAGGCCTCTATAGTTGCTAGGGCGGATATAGTTGTGACGGGGGGCCACACACCTGTAGACACCAAGGCCGAGGAGCTTGCTAGGGGCATCGTTGTCAACATGCTCGAGATCCCGGGTATCTGGATCCTCAACATACCCGGCGACGGGCCGAACACGCACTACCCAATATACGAGCCAGGCAACTACAAGGCCTTCCTAATACACGTGGCAAAGGCAATGGAGGAGGCCAGGCCGGACTGCGACTACACAGGCAACGCCCAGAAGATCCTAGAGGAGCTCAAGGCCCTGGAAAAGGCTAGAGGAGCCCTCACAGGGAGGAAGGCAGTATTAGACCTGCCAGCCAGCCAGTACCCGGCAGAGTGGCTAGGCGCACGGGTAGTGCTCATACTAGCCCCCGGCCACGGCCACGCGGGGGAGGCGATCAGCCCCACAACCCTAGAGGAGGCGGAGAAGCAGCTAGCCCAGGGGGCGGTAGCGTTCGTAACAGTAGACTCCAGGGGCATACCAGTATCCAAGGCCGGGGACTGGCTCCTAGACAAGGCCCGAGACCTAGGAGCTGATGTGGTACTAGTTAAGGCCCCATACGTCAGAGGCACGGTCGTCGAGAAGCTCCAGTACATAGCAAGCCAAGTAGCAGGGGAAAGCTAGCCGGGCGAGTAAGGGCACACCCTCCTGTAGATGCAAGACCTACACCTAGACAAGTCATGCCCAGGCTCCGGGGGCTCGGGCAAGGCCACCGCAGCCTTAGCCCGCGCCAGCAGCCTCAGGGCCCTAGCCTTATGCCGCTCCCCAACCCTATACACCCCCTCGACAGCGACGACATACCCCTCGAAGCGAGTCCTATAGATATGCTCAGCCATGATGGTGTAGAGTGCAGCCTGAACCATACCCGGGCCCTCGGGGCCGCCCCACAGCCCCCGGGCCTTGTACTCAACCACAGCCCCAGGCGTGGGGCCCGGCTCAGCTAGATAGTCCACCCGGCCCCTCAAACCAAGCACCGGGTCCTCCAGGCCAGCCTCCATGACTATGTGCCCCCTATGCCCCAGAGCCTCGAGCATGGTCCATGCCTCCAGGGGGTGGAGCCCCGTCCTATCCACCCTAGAGGCCGGGGGAAGCACCAGCCTGGGCCCGTTGGCCTCAAACCAGGCCAGGGCAGGACACCATGTATAGGCCTTCACTATGCTAACGGGGGCCAGGTCATAGCCTGACGACCTCGCCATCCACGCTCCCCCTCCCCATCCTAATCGCCCTAGTGTAGAGGCTGTCCGGTAGGGTTAGGAGGAGTAGGGAATCCGTCTCGGGATCCATGATCCTGGCAGCCCTCTCAAGGGTTGCCCTCTTAACCGCCTCAAACCCCCTACGGTGTATGTAAACGCTCTTCTGCACCCTGCTATAGCCTAGGGCTAATAGCATGCGCATCATCCTCATCCTCCTCTCATCCTCCCTTATATCATATGCAACCAGTATCACGGCCACCCTTATCACCCCTGCCTGGGTATGGTCGGAGTGAAGACGCCGTCGCTCCTCAGGGCTGAGGCGAGCCTCCATGCATCACCCTGGATAGCCTTGGCCAGGGTAGCCCTGCTCCCCGGCACGCTCCGGGACATCTCCTCCTCCATCCTGGTGTAGAGCATCCTCCTCGTATCCCTATCCAGCTTATCCATGAATATGGTGGGCCTGAAACCCGTGGCTAGGAGGGACAGGAGGGCCCTCTCCGCCGCCCACCTATACGACTCCATATAGTCGAGGGTCAGGCTAGGCCTCCCACTCTTCTCCACGTGCATAAAGCCCATGTAGGGGTTCAGACCAGCTATCTTTAGGGCTGTATGGCACCTCGACCTCACCAGGGCGTAGAGGTAGTCTAGGCTCCTGTTCACCGGATCCCCGGCCCGGGGCTGCCTGCCGGGGAAGCCCAGGTCCCCGGGTATGAGGCCTGCTAGAGTACTCCAGTAGGTCCTGCCCGCCCTGGCCTCCTCCTCCAGCAGCTCCCTGAGGCTCCCCGCGACCCTGATCCTAGCCAGCGTCCCCTCGAGGATGTAGGCCGTGTCCCTGAGCTCGGGCATCCTCCTAGAGGCGGCGAGGCGGCGGAGGAGCCATTGCCTGGCCTTTACCTTAGCGTCTATGAACCACCTGGCCGCCTCCAGCCTCCTGGCCTCGGATATCCTCCATGAGGCCTGGGCGATCATTGTCTCTGCCGTCTTGTTCACATCCACTGGCTCCACCACGGCTAGGGCCTCGCCCCGGCTTGAGACTAGGTACACGGGGATCCCGTGGCTGGCGAGCTGCCATAGTATGTCCCCGGATAGGCTGACCCCGCGGGTGGCCACGACCAGCGCGTCTACTTCGTTGACACCAACCTGGTAGATGGTCTCCCTACCCCGCCATACTGTGAGGACCCCGCCCCGGAAGCCCACCCGGGACCCCGGCTCCGCCACTACGATGTTAACCATCACCTACACCCAGGCACACCTGCCTGTATATGCAATGCCCCGGGCACTCTGGGGGCAGGCCCGGGTCGGCCTCGAGCGCTTCCTCGCCCAGGGCCGCGAGTTTGAGGGCCTCAACCCTGAGCTTATCGTCTATGCAAACCTCCTCTACCACGCCCTCGGAGAGGCTTGCCAGGAACCCTGTATCCACTGGGGCTCCGAGGCTGTGCTCGAGTAGCATGGCGTAGGCTGCGAGGACTAGCTTCTTCCTCTCCCAGTACCACTGGGGCTCGGTCGAGGATACGAGCTCCAGGGGGTAGGGGCCTAGTACTATGTCGGGCTTGCCCTGGCCGAAGCCTCCCCCGGGGCCTATGCTGGGCTCCACGCTCATCGGGGGGAAGCGGCCTTGTTGTATCCACCTGTAGCCTAGGGCTAGGGCCCAGAGTCCTCCCCGTGTCCTCACCTGCTGTACGCTGGCTAGGAGCCCCTCGAGGCCCCTCTCCAGGGCTGACTCGACCACGGCGAGCGCTTCCCTGTGCATCTCGGCGCCCTTCCTGAGGGCCTGGGTCTTGACCCTGATCCCCATTGTCTGGAGGTGGAGGCTCCTCATCGTGGGGCAGGGGCTGGCTAGGGCTGACGGCGGTACCCTGCCCGGCTCGTAGTCCCAGCCCCTCACATTGGGCCTCCCGCAGGGGCCCGTGGGCTTGGCTCCTAGGAGGTGGTGGGCCGTGTGGCTCCTGTGCACCCCAAGCCACCTCACCGGGGTGGTGCATGGCTCGGGGTTATCCGTGTTTCCTGGGCTCGCCTCATGGTCTTGGATATCCGGGTGTCCTGGATCCCTTGTATCCTCTTTAACTGGGGGGTATACGAGGTGTATATGTGGATATCGGGGCCCGGTGCTTGTAGGGATACCTATATTACTTTTACCTGCTTAGTTGTGGTACTGGGCGTCGGTGTTGGAGTGCCAAGGGTATCCATCCTCCATGGCGGCTCCCCTCGGCTACCTGGTCGAGCACATAGTGAGGGCGCTCGCCTCCTGTAGGGTACGTGACCTGCTTCTTATAACACAGGAGCCCGTTAACCGGGGGGTTGACGAGGCGTACAGGGTAGCCTCAAGCATAGCCGGGGCCATGGGGGCCCACAGCAGCCTCTACACGGTAGACCCTAAGAACCCCCTGGCGGTCATAGACCTGGCATTACTCATGGAGGAGCACTCCCCCACCACGCTCCTCCTAGGAGGAGGCCCCAAGATACTCAACATAACCCTCTACACAGCGGCAACCCTAGTACGATCAAGCATAGCAACGGTTCTAGTTTACAGCACAGTGGACAGGAGGATCACGGAGATACCAGGCTGGATCCTGTCCCTCTCAAGCAGCCACGAATCCCGGGCAAGGCTAAGGATACTCAAAACCCTAGCAGAGATGGGGAGAGCAAGGCCCCGGGAGCTGGCGGAGAAGACGGGATACGCAAAGTCCACCATAACAAAACACCTACGCTGGCTCCAGCGGGCAGGGCTAGTAGACGTGAAGCTCGGGCTAGTCCACCCCACAATAGAGGCAACGACGCTCAGAAAGATCAGGGAAACACCCCCACCCTAAACTCCGAGACCCCCAACCCATTCAAC
>JALWEI010000010.1 GCA_027014125.1 Acidilobaceae archaeon
GTTGGGGCCCTGGGTAAGGGGCACTCTTCCACAGTCTTCGCCGCCGTATACCGGGGGGTTTACGTGGCTGTGAAGTCGAGGAGGCCCGGGGGTAGGCGGGGTAGCCTAGCCGGTGAGGCTAGGCTCCTCTCCATAGCATCTAGGGCTGGGGTGGCTCCTAGGGTCTACTCGTGGTCCCGCGACTTCATTGTCATGGATTACCTGCCCGGGCCTAGCCTGGCCGAGGTTCTTGAGGATGCTGGCCGCCTGCCCGCTTGGGCGGTGCTGGGTATGCTGGAGGCTGCCGCGGCCCTGGACTTGGCTGGGATCCTGCACCACGAGCTCCATAGGCCCTGGTGGAACGTGTTCTACACGCCCACACCCAGCCCTAGGGCCGTTGTTGTGGACTTTGACTCCGCCTCTAGGGGCTGTGGCAACCTGGCTAAGGTCGTCTCTGCCCTGGTGCACCTGGGCCTGCTTAGCATGGAGGCTGGGCTCAGGAGGGTGCTGTCTTGGTACAAGAAAGAGTGTAGTGTGGAGGGTGTTAGGGCAGCCCTAGTGGGTATTCACGACCTCCTGGCGGTCTAGTACTGCCGTGTCGACGCCCACGCCGGCGGTGACTGACTCGCGCATGTGCTCCTCGACCAGCGACTTCCTGCTGTAGATCCTGTACCTGCCTACTACGTACCTCTCCTCGAACTCCCGCCTGCTCATGAAGTATATGCCCACAGGCCTCCTCTTCAGCTCCCTGCCGCACATTGGGCATCTGTTCTGCTTCTCCACGTCGAACTGGTACAATATCTTCTGAGGTGTGGGTGGTCCGATGAACTTAGTCTTATTAGACTTCTCTCCTATCGCGTACCAGTAGAGCTTGAAGCCGCAGCTGCACACAGCTGCGATTATCCCGACTCCATTGCTGTTTAGACCCACTAGTTCCACCTCTGTGGGACGGTGGGAACCCGGTACTACCGCCACCCGTATACAAATTTAATATATTGGCAGCATAGCCCTCCGATCTTTTATATAACCACCCCGTACGTAATACCCTACCAGCAACCCCGGAGCCCCGCTATAGTGAACAACCTATTCGATATGGATATTCGTAATCAGATAAGGCCTGAGAGGTGCTGGGCAAAACTTTAAATCCCCGGTTGCGCGGTAGTAATCAGTAATGGGGCCGTGTGGAGGGGCCGTCGTCTAGCCTGGCTAGGATGCCAGCCTGGGGAACGCATCCCCACGGCCAGGGGCGTCCGGATCGCTGGTGGTCCCGGGTTCAAATCCCGGCGGCCCCACCAGGCAACCCTTATAAAACCCGCCTGTCACAGGTGGAGCCAAGGGATTAGGATATGGTCAGGGAGGGAATCTACCGGGTCAAGGCTGGCTCAAAGGAGATCGAGATCACAGAGGAGGTCCTAGAGACCCTACAGAGGTACGTGCACACCGAGATGACGCTGGAGGAGCTGGCTGCCAAGCTAGACCTCGAGGGCTGGGAGGAGGCTTACGACTTCCTCAAGAACCTCCCGGCGTGGATCCTATGGATACACCCCACCCTATGGAAGACGATGAGGACCATGGAGGCGGTTAGGGAGGAGGTAACTAGGCCGGGCAGGAAGTAGGCCCCATGGGCTGTGACCGAGCGTTCCAGCGCTGACCCTTCCCGGGGGGAATGAAGTAAAACTTCCGCCCCTGGGGAGCCCCCTAACGCTAGGCTCCTCATCCCCAGCCCAGCGCCTCGAGCCTCCTAGACAATACGGCCTGTAGCCTCGTGTATATGAGGAGGAGCACCACGCCCAGGCCGACTGTCACGAGTAGGAGGGCCCCCGCCGCCTCCACGTCTGCAACCGAGATCATGTTATAGATCGCGAGTGGCAGGGTCTCAGTGTACCCCGGAGTGTTCCCTGCTAGCACAAGCGTTGCACCGAATTCGCCTATGGCCCTGAAGAGGGATAGCACCCAGGCCCCCGCGATGCCCGGTAGGGCTACTGGTAGGAGTATTCTGGCTAGGAGCCCCGTGCCCTGGAGGCCGTAGAGGCTGGCCAGCTCGTCTAGGGTGCGGGGGATGTAGGAGAATACGCTGGTTAGGAGTGATATAGCCAGGGGGGCTACTACGGCTGCTTGCGCTACTATCACAGCCTTCAGGGTGAATAGTATGCCTATGCGCTCCTCTGCTAGGGTGAATGGGGGTAGGTGGCGGAGGAGTATCAGTATGCTGACCCCAAGCCCTACCGGCGGGAGGCCTAGGAAGAGGAGGTGGAGGGACGATACAAGCCTTGCCAGGGAGCTGCTCCTCCTCGACACGTAGTAGGCTACAGGTATGGAGAGGAGCACCGCTATCGATGCCGAGATCGTGGCCGTCACCAGGGATAGGAGGAGGGCCCTCTGGAACCTAGCCTCACCCAGTACCCTGGCGACCGCACTGGGGCTCGCGACTGTAGCGGGGGCCAGGGCCACGGTTAGGGTTAGCATCGCTAGCCCAGCAACTACAACGGCTAGAGGGCTTGGCTTCTCCACGCCCTTCAGCCCCCAGCCGGCTCTACCCCATACTTGTAGAAGACCTCCTTGTTCTCTAGGATGTAGTTGTAGAACTCTACCCCCGCCTCGCTGGCGCCCCGGGGGAGTGCGACCACGACTGGGGCCCTGAGGCTTGCCAGGATGGGGTCTTCCACGGCGTCTAACCTGTCCGGGTTCAGTGTTACGTAGATATTGAATGTTATAGCGGCATCCACTAGGCCCATCATGACGTATGATGCGGCCTCTGACGCGCTCTTAACCATCACGATCCTCCCGCTGCCTACCAGGTCCTCCACCTTATCCCACAGGCCCGCTTTCTCTAGGACCCTCTTTGCTAGAACGCCGGCGGAGACGTGCTCGGGGTTCCCGATGGCAATCGTCACATCACTCCTCTCCAACGCGTCCTCCACGGAGGTTATACCCTTCGGGTTACCCTCCCCGACAACCAGTACTAGGCGGAGGTAGCCTATGGTCTCCAAGGTCTTAGGGTAGAGGAGCCCCTTCTCAACGCCAACCAGGGCGAAGTGCTTGTCATCAGCCACGTAAACGTCCCCGCGCCCCTGGATTTCTAGCTGGGACAACACGTAACCACTACTCCCATAGATGAAGGTGACGTTAACATCAACCCCCTCCCTGGCCTTGTCCTCCACATACATCCTAGCCAGCTCCTCCAGCGGCGGCTGGAGGGTCCTGTCCGCGAACACTAGGATCCTAGCCCCGGCCCCGCCCCATGGCTGGGCCAGGGCCAGTGCCACCGCTAGGGCGAGGACCGCTAGGGCTGCTAGCCTCTTCAACTCTCAACCACCCTGGCAACCGGGACGAGGGAGACATGGTCCCCGGGCTCCACATCCCCGGGGGCTAGTGCGTAGAGTATGGTGCCGCCCAAATCCACGATGCCAACCCTGTCGCCGTTGAACATAGTGACGCCAAGCAGCCTTGGGCCTTGGCTCGCCTTTACCGCCCGGAGCATGCTATAGTGTATGCTGGCCCTGCCCTCGAGGCCGAGCTCCTTGCATACGCTAAGCTTGCCACAATCTACCGTTGCAGTTAGTGGGGGCTTTAGGATGGTGGAGGCGGGGCCGGGCTCCGCCAGGAGGCTCCATGGGGGGCCGTGGGCCACGATCCTGCCCCCGTCCATCACCCATACCGTGTCGGATGTGTAGACCAGATCGTCTAATATGTGGGTTGCAACGAGTATCGTGTAGCCCCGGCCCCGCAGCCTGTGGATGAGCGAGTAGAGCTCCTGCCTATACTCCGGGTCGATGTTGGAGAAGGGTTCATCCAAAACCAGGTTCCTGGCGCCCCCTGCCAGGGCTGTGGCGATTGCGACCCTCTGCCTCTCGCCCCCACTAAGGCTCCAGGGCTTCCTGTACAGCAGGTGCTCTACACCCGTTAGGGATGCTATGCTAGCCGCCTTTGCCCTGGCCTCTGCCCCCGCAACGCCCTGGGCAAGTAGGGGAAGCATTATGTGGTCTAGCACCGTTGGCGTGGGTAGGAGTGGAGAGCCCTGGAGCACGACCCCCAGGCCCCTCCTGCTAGGCTCAGCCTGGGTCACGTCCACGCCATCCACGATCACCCTGCCCCTGCTGGGCTTCACCAAGCCAGTTATCGCCTTGAGGAGGCTCGTCTTCCCCGCCCCGTTGCGGCCTAGGATCACGTGCAGCTCGCCAGGCCCGGCGGAGAGGCTGGCGTCCATGACCACCGTTCTCCCTGCTAGCCTTACCTCGATGTCCCTGGCCTCGATGGGCACCTACAGGCACCAATTATGCCATAGTATAGCATAATAAGGGAATATATACACCTACCCGCCCCCGCACCCCCTGATCACATCCTCCATCCTCCTATACTCCTCAACGATCATCCTACCCAGCTCCGTGAGCCGAGCCCTGCCCCTGCCACGACCCCTCTCCACCAGCCTACCCCCGGCCAGCTGCTCTGCACGCACAAGCCTAGCCCAGAGCCTCCTATAATTCAAGCCCAACTCCTCAGCCGCCCCCCGGAGGCTCCCATGCCTCTCTATAGCCTCCAGCATCTCCACCAGGCCGTTGCTACCGATCACAACAGTGTCCCTAACCACGAAGAGGCGAGCCACGACCCTTATACCCATGGGCTCCCCCACCAGTATATCACTGGTAGCCGTGATAATAAGCAGCGGGGGGCATATTGCTCCCCACTACCCCCAGCTAGTATGGTGTAGCCCGGATGGGGTTCAGGATAGCAATCATAGGGGCCGGGGCCATGGGGCACCTCATAGGGGGCCTCCTCAGCCTCTCCAACGCTAGCGTAGACCTAATCGACGTCGACGAGGTAAAGGTTAGGGCCATCAGGAGGGGAGGCGTGGCGATAGTGGCCCCCGAGGGGGAGATCCAGGCCAAGCCAGGGGCCCTGCACGCCAGCGAGGCCAGGTGCTGCTATGACGCTAGCATAATACTAGTCAAGTCCTACCACACCAGAGAGGCTAGTGTGCTAGCCTCCAGGATCACCGGTAGCAGGGGGGTGGTCGTTACCCTACAGAACGGGCTGGGGAACCTCGAGATCCTCCGGGGCATAGCAGGGGATAGGGCCCACGGCGGCTCGACCACGTGGGGCGCAACCCTCCTCCAGCCTGGGAGGGTACTGCTCGGCGGCAGGGGTGTTGTGTACATAGAGTCTCCTAGGCCCGGCTACGAGGAGGCCCACCAGGGCCTTGTTAGTGCTATGGAGGAGGCAGGCCTCTCCCCCAGGGTTGTCGATGATATAGATAGCGTGTTGTGGGCGAAGGCCGCTGTTAACAGTGTGATCAACCCTATAACCGGGCTACTCCATGTCAGGAACGGCTTCATCTCCATGAACAGGTGGGCTAGGAGGCTGGCCGAGGAGGTTGCCTCAGAGGTTGAGATGATTGCTAGGGCCGAGGGTGTCAACCTTGGGAACGTCTTGGATACTGTGCTCAGGGTGGCGGAGGCTACCAAGGATAACAGGTCTAGCATGCTCCAGGACCTTGAGGCCTGTAGGAGGACTGAGGCTGATTCAATCATGGGGGAGATCGTAGAGAGGGGGAGGAGGCACGGGATCCAGGCCAGCCACCTGGAGGCCCTCTACCTCCTGGTGAAGGCGGCGGAGGAGGCGTGCAGGCAAGACTAATAAATGCCCCACACTTATCCCACCACCAGGTGCCATGCATTGGATCCCATCAAGGCCCTCGAGGAGGCGGGCACCGCCCCCGTTTCAGACGCCCTCTCAAGGCAACCAGGTATCTCCGGGGTCAGGCCGGTGAGCATAGGCAAGCCGGTAGCAGGGCCAGCCTTCACCGTTAGGACCACACGGAGCAACTGGCTGCCCGTCGCCAGGGCCGTGGAGGAGGCCCCCCAAGGCTCGGTTATAGTTGTCTACGACGAGGAGCCCCTGGGAGCTGTATGGGGCGAGCTCATGACAAGGAGTGCAATGGCTAGGGGCGTTAAGGCAGCCCTAGTCTACGGATACACCAGGGACACTATGGAGATAAGGGAGCTAGGATTCCCACTGTACTCTCTAGGCACAACCCCTAGAGCGGGAGCCCCAGGTGAGGGGGGCGAGCTCGGCGTGGAGCTAAGCCTCCCCGGGGCCAGGGTAAGGCCTGGCGACCTGGTGGTGATGGACCAGGACGGGGTGATAGTTGTGCCAGGGGAGAAGCTGGAGGAGATCGTGGATGCTACACGGAGGATACTAGACCTAGAGGCGAGGATACGGGCAAAGATCCAAGATGGCAAGGGGCTTTACACTATACTTCTAGAGGAGGGACTCCTAGGCAAGGTAGGCTAGAGCGGGGGCCTCCGGTAAAGGAACTACCACCATACCCCTAGCAGGGGTCTGGCTGGGGAGTACCCGTCACGGGCCCCCAACACGGTAGTCTACGCCATTCCAGGATAAATCCCCCGCCAGGCACCTAAGGCCCCTAGGGGAACAATTATTGCCGGGAGGAGCAGTACTTGCATGGTCCCGCCTAGCAAGGAGGAGCAGGGACATAGCCAGGAGGCTAGGCCTGGCACTCTACCACCTAAACGATAGGCCCCCATACCTGAGAGCCCTCATATCAACACTAAGGCTAGCCCCCCGCCACGACTGCCTGATCCTCCAGCTCCCCCCAGGCCCAGCCCTGCCTGGCACCCTACTCGCACAGAGGGGCCGAGGGGAGTTGCTGTGCGACGTACATACGGGCATGTTCCACTATAGGAGCCTCGGAGAGATCGTGCTCAACAGGCCCTTCAAAAGCCTCCTATCCAGGTGTAGCAGGGTCCTGGCTCACAACGAGGACGCCGCTAGGCTACTGGAGGAGGTAGCCCCCGGGCTGGTCGAGGTCATCTACGACCCCCTACCACAGCCGGTATCCCTGGAGCCTGTGGAGGGCCTAGAGCCTAGCAGGTTTATACTGCTACCAGCATCGTGGGACCCCGACGAGCCTATAAGCTACATGGCCAGGGAAGCCCTAAAAGGGCTCCCCGGGGGCCTCAAACTAGTAATCACAGGCAAGCCCAAGGGCAGGGAGGCTAGGAGAGTTAAGGAGCTGGCCAAGAGTAACGGTAATATAATCCTGGCGGGCTTCCAGCCCTGGCCCCGGTACTATTGGCTAGTCGCCAACTCCGCGGCAGTCATCGCACTGACGACATGGGAATACACCGTGTTATCCGTTGTATGGGAGGCAGCGGCCTACACGAGGCCAATAGTGGCCTCCAGCACAGCCACGCTCCGCAACCTCCTGGGAGACGATGCAACCTACTTCAGGGTGGGAGAGGAGGGGAGCCTGGCAAGGGCGTTAAACGGCCTCAAGCCCGAGATGGGGAAGAGGCTATCATCAAGGCTGAGGAGGCTGTCGAACGAGAGCATGAACCGCCTCGGCTTCCTCTGCCAGCATCATTAGGCACACTGCAATACAAGCATAGTAATCTAATTAACATAAATAAAATAATATGATTAATCTTCTCGCATATACCGTATAAACGTGATAGTACCTGTAGATACGATGATATATTAGGAGGCAATATGACACCAGCGCCCAGACAGCCGGGGGGTATATATGTCCGGGCTCCGTCTAGACAAGAACGCCAAGAAGATAGTGCCCATAGCAATAGTAATGTTCGCAGGAATAGTACTAGCTAGTGTGTTCGTATACAACCCAATAACCGGTCGTCTAGTGACAACAACACCAGCAATAATATTCCAACCGGGCGCCAACGCTGGCCAGGCAGATCTAGGAAACAACAACACTATAACCGTTAGCCTATCCCCAAGCCAGACAAGCGCATCAGTCTTACTCCACCCAACATACCAGAAAACCTACTACAAAGACATTCTAGAGGTAAACAATACCGACGCAAATACTACATACTACATACTACTTAGAGTAACCGATCCACTAGACGATGCGAAGGTCGTCGAAGCCTTTGCGTATCTAAAGGACACAGGGGGAACACTACTTGCCACGCTGGATCTAACAGTAGCCGGGACAGAAACAGTCTGGATCCCGATACCCGCAAACACAGTATACATCATAGACTTCTCATTTGTAATATCTGATGGGGCAGGCGACTCACCAAATACAGCACCATCACTAACAGATACGCAGTTCGCTATAGACCTGATCTACAGCACTTCCGGCACTGAGGCGGCGCCATAGGCAGGGGCGGGCGGTTAGATGCAGGGGAAACCCGCCCTCTACACAATCCTTTTTACGCTATTCTCACTCCTATCAATCACCAGCTATGCGGTTGCATTCGCCACCTTAGGATTAGGTGGCTCCCTGTTACCGGTGTCTCCAGGCCTTGTGCTCGGGGATCCGGGTCTGCCCCAGGTTTACGTAACCCTAAGCCCGAGTAACACTACTGGCGAGGTGGTTGTTGTAGCGTCTAATAGGCAACAGGTAATCTATAACCCGGACTTCTATAGCAGCCCGGATGGGTGGCTGTGCAGCCCCGGCTCTAGCCTTTCCTGCTACTGGCTCCCTGGCGATACGGGGGCTAGTGGCGGCGTGGCGGCGATAGGCGGTAACCTGCCCTCGCTGTCTAGCGACTCCGCCTTTATACTCCAGGAGGTGAGGATGCCCGATTCCGGGCTTAACCAGGTTGTGATGGAGGCTAGGGTGCGGCTGTCCCAGGGCGTGCCCGGCCTCGCCTCCTACATAGTGGGGGTGTATGACCCCGTTAACTCCTCCCTCTACTATGCCAGTGGCGTGTTGCAGAGTACCTATACTGTGGTGTCCGTCAACCTAACGGGGTACCTCGAGCCAGGGAGGAACTATTATGCCGTGGTCGGCCTCTACGCCGTGTCCCTGGCCTCTTATACCGTGGAGATGCTGATAGACTGGGCTAACCTTTATGTTGACACGAATGAAAGCACCTATACGGGCCCCCTCCTCCTGGTCAACGCCAGTGAGAGGGTGTACACCAGCCTAACGCTGGCTGCGCTAGACAGCCCCGGGGGACTTGATGCCGAGATTACGCTGACCAACCTATCAGCCACATCCACACCCATAACAATAGAGAATAGCACGGTCACAAGTAGCTCTACTAGCGAGATAATGCTCGACGTACCGCCCCCGGGCTACACCTCGGGGAGGATTAACCTGACAACCTCCAAGGTGGATGGAAATCATACACTAGGGCTCCAGCTCAGATATTGCACCCTACCCGGAGGCCTGGGCGCCTGTGTCTACTACAACATAACCCTCGTAATAGACCCTCCAGGACCCCCCTACAGGTGGGTGGGCAACCCTACACCTGCTAGTATATCCGGGGCCCGTATACCCGTGTCTTCCCTAATCCCCCTCGAGGTGGCCAACCGTGATGCCCGGTAGGAGGGGTGTGGCCTTTATTCTACTCCTACTACTGCTGATGGCTATGAACCTTACAGGCTACTCTCCGGTGGCTATCCACATTGTTATGGGGTACTCCATGTACCCTCACTTCAGGCCAGGGGACCTGCTGGTCTCGGTTAATACTATGATACTCGGCTACAAGCCCGGGGATGTTGCTGTCTACTGCACGGGCCTAGCGGGGTGTGTGGCCCACAGGGTCGAGGATATACAAGGCGATATGGTGGTGTTCAAGGGCGATAATAATCCTTCCTCCGACCCGCCTGTCCCGGTTGACAGCGTTAGGTACAGGGTTATAGCCAGGGTTCCCCTGCCCCTGTGGATGCCCTTAACCCTCACGATAGCGGTTGCATGGCTCCAGGGCTCCAGGGTCCGGTCTCCCGAGATAGCTGCTATGGCCATCTTTATAGCCGCTATCTCGCTGGCAGCCTATGCAGCAGCCGCTCCCCCGGGTGGTGTTAGCCTCCCCCTGCCTGGTTCCAGCCTTAAGTATTCTAGGATGGCCAATATGACTGTTGTCGAAGCGGTTTTTAGGGTCGAGAATACTAGTATCGACTCTATATCCTCATGTGTAGCCTCCTCCGCCGGCGTCTTGGCTAGGTGTACATGGGCAAATTATACTAGCCAGGGCGAGTGGGTACTGTTTAGGGCCGGGATTCCTGTTGAGGTCCTTGCCGCGGCCTATGGTAACCATACTAGGGAGATAGTTGTGCAGGCGAACTTTACGATGAGTAACGGCGTGCTCCTGGCCTCCAGGATACCGGTTTACGTGGCGTGGAGGGAGCCCAGTATTAGCATCGATAATGGCACGTTGAGCATAGTCAACCCCTTGCCCTTCCACCTTCGTGTAGAGGCTAATGTTACACTATACCGTAGCACTTGGCCAATCATGGAGCCTCCTAGGACTGTTAGCTTAGAGGCTGTGGTTGACCCCTTCCAGGTGTATAATGCTAGTGTGGGTAGCGGGTACAGGTATGCTAGGGCGTGGGTTGTGTATGTGGTGGAGGAGGCTGGGGTGCGTGGTGAGGTGGTGTTGAAGGATGCGGGGTAGGCTCATGCCCCTCCTCCCCCTGGCCTCCTCTCTCCTTATCGTGGCTGTCGTAGTGTCTCCCCTCTACGTGTTTGAGGGTACAACGTCCGGTAGGGTTGGGCTGGCGAGCTACACGGTTAGGGTGCTGGGTGTTGATGTCAGGGTTGACCCCCTGGAGAGGCCGAGGCCCCTGGTTCTGGCGATCCTAGTCGCCCCCATCCAGGTCGCCTTGATACTCCTCCTGCTCCCCTTTAGGCCGAGGCTGGCTAGGAGGCTCCTTGTCGGGGCCTCGTACAACATCGTGTTGTCAGCATCCCTGGCCTGGGCGCTGATTGGGAGGCTTGTCTCCGATGTTGTGAGTAAGCTCCTGGCTAGGGAGGTGGTGGGTACTAATATGGGGTATATAGTCCTGGGGCCGACTCGTATGGAGCCAACGCTAGTTGGGAGGCTATGGCCCCTCCTTCTGGGGGCTAGCATGCTACTGGCGGCGGCGTATATAGTATATGGAGGGGAGGGTGAGGAGGGTAAATAGGCGTGGGGGCGCCTATGGCCCCCTTGGGGCCGGTGAGGTGTACTCCCGACTATGAGTGGGTGATTGGAAGGCATTTGCCCGAGGCCCCAACACGCATATATAACTCTAGCCGATATATCGGGCTTGGTGGCGCCCGTGGCGATCCACAGCTTCAAGTCAAGAGTGTATTGGAGTGATACAGACGCCGCTAGGATAGCACACTTCTCCAGCATATTCAGGTTCTGCGAGATGGCGGAGGAGAGCCTCTTCAACGAGAGGCTGGGGTGGAGGTGGAGCCCCAGGGCGGGGGTTATGATGCCCCGGGTTAGGGCCGAGTGCGACTTCCACAAGCCCCTCCACGTCCACGACGAGTTCAGGGTAGATATAGTCGACATACTGATAGGGGAGAAGAGCATAACCTACAGGTTGGAGGTGCATAACGAGACCCGGGGCTACAAGGCGGCTACCTGTAGCCTGGTAACGGTGGCCGTGGACCCGGAGACGATTAGGCCCATACCGGTCCCCCAGGACCTGAGGAGGAGGCTCCTGGAGCTGGGGGCCAGGGAGAGGAGCCAGGCATAGCCTAATAGCCCCTACACTATAGTAACGCCATGGTGGCACGTGTGGGGATAGGCGGCTACCCAGAGGAGGTCTCCCACTTCCTGAGGAGCCATGGGTTGGAGGTTGGCGACAGGGTAAAGCTACGCCTAGACTCCGGCCTAGTGTTAGAGGGCGTGGTTATGCCTAGGTACAGCCCGAGCACCAGGCCGGTGCTCGTACTTAAGCTTAGGAACGGGTACAATGTTGGAGTCCGGATCCAGGAGATCCGTAGCGTGGATAAGGTGGAGAGGGTTACCCAGGAGAGCCCCGGAGCCCCCGTGCCCCTAGTTGAGGAGCTAAGCATAGCCGAGGATAAGAGGGTCGCGCTGATAGGCACCGGGGGTACCATAGCTAGCAGGGTTGACTATGAGACCGGCGCGGTCAAGCCCAGCCTCAGCCAGGAGGAGCTAGTCCTCAGCGTCCCCGAGGCGTTCCAGTACGCTAGGATAGACGTGGAGGAGCTATACTCGATCCTAAGCGAGGACATGAAGCCGGGCATGTGGGCTAGGATAGCGGAGGAGGCTGCGAGGAAGCTCGAGTCCGGGTACGACGGGGTGGTTATAGCACACGGAACCGACACTATGGGGTACACGGCAGCAGCCCTAAGCTTCGCGTTCCACAAGGGCCTGCCGGGGCCGATAGCCCTCACCGGGGCGCAGAGGAGCAGTGATAGGCCGAGTAGCGATGCCGCCTTCAACCTAACCGCTGCCGTGTTGGTTGCATCGAGAGCCCCCTTCGCCGAGGTTACAGTGGTCATGCACGGGGAGACCGGGGACAGCTATGCCCTGGCCCACAGGGGGGTGAGGGTGAGGAAGATGCATACCAGTAGGAGGGATGCCTTCCAGAGTATAAACGCCCTCCCCCTGGCAAAGGTGTACCCCCAGGATGGAAGGATAGAGGTTATAGATCCCAGCCACAGGCCCCGGGGAGGCGGACTGGTACTTGAGAATGGGTTCGATGAGAGGGTGGCTCTGGTGAAGCACTTCCCCGGCGCCACGGGCGAGATAATAGAGATGCTCCTAGACAAGGGGTTCCACGGTATAGTTGTTGAGGGCACGGGCTTCGGCCATATCGCTAGCGACGCTATAGGCGCTGTTAGGAGGGCCACCGAGATGGGCGTCCCGGTGGTGATCACCAGCCAGACCCTCTTCGGCAGGGTGAACCTAAACGTGTATAGCAACGGGAGGCGCCTCCTGGAGGCGGGGGCTATACCGGTGGAGGACATGCTGCCGGAGACCGCCTACGCCAAGCTATCATGGGTCCTAGCCCGCACCCGGGACCTGGGCGAGGTCAGGAGGCTCATGACGACGAGCCTCGCAGGGGAGATCAGCTGGAGGCATAATCTCAGGCTATACCCGAGGTGGAGGCACAGTGCCTGAGCTAGACTACCGGGCCCTAGGCCTCAAGGTCGGCCTCGAGATCCACCAGCAGCTAGCCACCAGGGAGAAGCTGTTCTGCGCCTGCCCCGCCGAGCTGGGTGAGGAGGAGCACGACGAGTTTGAGAGGAGGCTGAGGCCCACGAGGAGCGAGCTCGGTGATGTAGACGTCGCCGCCCTCTTCGAGTGGAGGAGGGGGAGGAGCTACCTCTACGAGGCCCCCACAATGCATAGCTGCCTGGTGGAGGCCGACGAGGAGCCGCCCCACCCGATTAATAGAGAAGCGGTGGCTATAGCCCTGGCTATAGCACTCGCAGCCGGCTCCTGGATACCGGGCGAGGTCTACGTTATGAGGAAGGTCGTTATCGACGGGAGCAACACGAGCGGCTTCCAGAGGACCGCCATAGTAGCGCTGGGCGGCGAGGTTGATGCCGCAGGTAAGAGGGTTCCTATAGAGACGATCGTCGTCGAGGAGGATGCGTCGAGGAAGATGGGCGAAGAGGGCAGGAGGGTCAGGTATAGGCTGGATAGGCTCGGGATACCGCTCATAGAGATCGCCACTGGCCCCGTGATAGAGACGCCCGAGGAGGCTAGGGAGGTAGCCCTGGCAATAGGTAGGCTCCTACGCCTGACCGGTAGGGTTAGGCGTGGCCTAGGCACGATCAGGCAGGACCTCAACGTGAGTATAAGGGGAGGGGCCAAGACGGAGATCAAGGGGGTACAGAGGCTGGACCTGATACCAAAGGCCGTCCACTACGAGGTACTCAGGCAGGTCAGGCTCCTCGAGATAAGGGACGAGCTCAGGGCCCGGGGGGTGAGTAGGGAGGACGTGCTCTCCATGCAGCCAGTCGATGTAACCGACCTGTTCAGGTCGACCAAGAGTAAGGTGGTGAGGAGGAGCCTGGGCAAGGGCGGGAGAGTACTAGCCCTGAGGCTCCCCCAGTTCAAGGGCCTACTAGGAAGGGAGCTGATGCCGGGGAGGAGGTTTGGCACCGAGCTGGCTGACTATGCGAGATTCTGGGCTGGCGTGGGTGGCCTCTTCCACAGCGACGAGCTGCCAAAGTACGGTATAACGGGCGATGAGGTAGAGGCCGTCTACAAGGCGCTAGGCGCCGACCCTGGTAGGGATGCATTCGTGCTCGTGGCTGATGAGGAGGAGAAGGCCAGGAGGGCCCTAGAGGTGGTTAAGGAGAGGGCTGCCAAGGCGCTGGAGGGTGTCCCGGAGGAGACTAGGGCTGCCAACCCTGACGGGACCACCAGGTTCCTCAGGCCCAGGCCGGGTAGCGCTAGGATGTATCCCGAGACCGATATACCTCCCCTGGAGGTTGACGAGGAACTGGTTAGGATGGCGGAGGAGATCAAGCCAGAGCCCGTTGAGGCTAAGATGAGGCGGCTCGTGGAGGAGTACGGCCTATCCAGGGAGCTGGCGGAGCAGGTTATCGAAGATGTCAGGCTTGACCTGATCGAGATGCTAATATCCCGGTACCACGGGGAGCTGCCTGCCAGTGTTATAGCGTCTCTCTTCACAGTAACCCTCAGGGGGCTCCGGGGCGAGGGGGTTGATATAGAGGCTATCTCAGACGACGTCCTAGAGGAGCTGGTGGACATGATAGCTCGGGGCGAGGTGGCGAAGGAGGCGGCGGAGGAGATACTCAAGAAGGCGGCGGAGGAGCCCGGTAAGGGGGCCAGGGCCATAGCCAGGGAGCTGGGCCTGGGCAGGGTGACTAGAGAGGAGGCTGAGAGGATCGTCGAGGAGATAATCAAGGAGAATATCGACAAGGTGAGGGAGAAGGGAGAGAGGGCGAGAGGCCTGATAATGGGCCGGGCTATGGCCAAGCTCAGGGGCAGGATAGAGGGCAAGATAGTAGCGCAGATCGTCGAGGAGAAGCTCAGGGAGGCTTTAAGAGGGTAGGCCCATGGACCCCCGGATGGCCGCCGAGGCCTCGAAGATACTAGGGGAGACGGTGTATAGGCTATGGGGCCCCGGCCCCGGGGGCTTCATCTACACCCGCAGCGGCCCTGGGATGCGGACCCTTCACCTGTATAATGTGAGGCGTAGGGAGGCTGAGAGGCTGAGCGAGGGGCCCGTGAGGGTAGCTGCTGGCTCCGAGGCTTTTATCGTCTATGCCGTCTCCAGGCACAACGGCTCTATCCTAGAGATACACGATGGAGCCGAGGCTCAGCCCGTCATGGGGTTCAAGCCGGGCAAGGTCACGGGTCTAGCTGTCACTAAAGACATGGCCGCGGCCAGCGTCTCCCTAGCCCAGGGGGTAGAGGTCAGGATCATAAATCCCAGGGAGGCGGCAGTCACCTCCACGATAATGCTTGAGGAGCCCTTCCGGGTAGAGGCTATACACAAGGGGCTTGTCCTCGGGGTTGACGATGCCAGCGGCCGCCTGGGGGTGCTGGATCCTAGCGACGGGAGGCTCCACCTAACCAGGCCACCCGGCGGTGGGAGGGTGAAGCAGGTTAGGCTTAGGGGAGACGACGTCTCGGTCCTGGTCTCCAATATAGTGGATGAGGTGTACATATATGACATCGAGACCGGCTTCAGGGAGAAGGTATCTTCTAGCCATGAGACGCCCAGGGCCAGCGAGATCCTCGACCACGGTTGGCTGGACGGCGCGCTCTGGACCATAGCAAGAGGCCAAGGCACCTGGCTCCAGATAGACGGTAGGAGGATTAATGCAAGGCTAAAGGGGAACCCCAAGAGGGCGGCCCCAATACCCGGGGGCCTCGCGGTGGAGTACAGTAGCATAACTATGCCCAGCAGGATCGCGCTCATAGAGGACCCCGCAGGGAAGGCCAGGGTCAGGATCCCTAGGGATATGGAGAAGGCCAGGGAGGTTGTTGAGGCCGGTGTGAGGGAGATCCACATAGAGGCCCGGGGCCAGGTTAGGGTCCCCCTGCTGATAGCTGAGCCGCGGGGAGCGCCCAAGCCTGGGGGCGTGGTTGTTTACATACACGAGGGCCCCTGGAGCAGGGTCAGGGATGAGTGGAACCCTGTGATAGCCACGTTACTACTCCTAGGCTATAGGGTCGTCGCTCCGAACTATAGGGGCAGCAGCGGGGAGGGGAGGCACTACGCCGACCTGGTGCTGGGAGACCCTGGAGGCGGTGATGTTGAGGATGTGGTTGAGGCTGCCAGGTGGGCAAGGAGCCAGGGGCTGGGGGAGCAAATCCACCTGGTCGGCAGAGGGTACGGCGGTTACCTAGCCATACTCGCCTCGATGGAGGCCCCGGGTATTGTTAGGAGCGTGGCGGCCGAGAACCCTATAGTTAACTGGGTGGACGAGGCGAGCAGCGGAGACGTGGGTGACAGGTGCAGGGCCGACGCTCTATTCCAGGGAGACACCGAGCTGATGGCAAGGAGGAGCCTAACAGAGCTAGGGGTGCCGAAAACCAGGATCCTGATAGTCTCAGCCCCCCACCGGGCTAGGAGCATACTGAGCTACGCCGCCACGCTGATCGACTCCGGCGTCGACATCTCCCTCCACGTTGACAGGAACTCGGAGAGCAGGTTCATCTTGGAGCTCGCCCTGTTCCTGGCCAAGCCACGGGGACGAGGGTAATAACCCTCCCGTTGTCATAGAGGCCAGCGGGGGCCGCGCTGGGGTATGGGATGGAATCCGGGATCCGAGCCCCACCGGGGGGCGGTGGCGTGGCATAACTTCGCCGACCCCCAGCGCGGCCCCGATACCTGGGAGGGCCCCTAGGGTTGGCGTGCGGGATATACAGGCTGAGGGACTGGTCTAGAGTCGAGGCTGGCGAGGTACTCGGGTGTAGGCCTGCTAGGAGGTGGATCCTCTACCTGGGCGAGGTACACGAGGCCGGGTGGAGTATATACTGCAACACTATGCTCCTTAGGGAGGCAGCTAAGGCAGGGGCAAGGTTCCTCGGCCTAGAGCACTTCACCTACGACCAGCAGGAGCTGCTGGATGAGTGGTTCGCTGGCACACTAGACTGGGGCGGCTTAACCGGCAAGTACACAGGAGGCTTCAGGCTGGACGCATACAAGCCCCTACTAGAGGAGGCCCGCAGGCTCGGGCTACGCCCCGTAGCACTCTTCCCGCCCCGTAGGCTGGCTGGCCAGGTCGCCAGGATGGGCATCGATGCCCTGGATAGCCTTGAGACTCCCCTCCCGACCAGCCTACTCAGGGAGGCGGTTGCTGAGGAGTACCGGGGCTACCGTGAGAGGCTGCTTAGCCTCTTCCCCCGTGAGGGACCCATGGCGAGGCTAGGCAGAGAGGGCCTTATACTCGCGCAGGCCTTCAAGGACACGGTTGCCGGCTACCTGGCAGCGGAGGCGTCCTCTAGGTATGGTAGTGGCGTCGTGCTTGCCGGCTGGGCTCACGTAGAGTTCAACGGCTCCATACCCTCCAGGGCCAGGAGGTTTGACCCGGGCCACGGGTTCCTGGCTGTGACTGCCCGGGAGTCGGGCCTAGACGAGGCTAGGATCGGGCTGGAGGAGTGGCTACCCGTCACTATTGCCAGTTTTCTCAGCATCCCCCATGGCCATTAGGACCTTCTCCAGGCCGTAGCCCTCCTCCAGCCTGTTTATGAATGTGAGCCTATCATCCACGTAGACTAGGAAGTAGCTCCTCCTATACTCTGGGTGGTCCTCCTTTATCCGTTCCAGGAGCGGCGGGGGCCAGAAGAGGCCCTCCACATCCTCCGGCCTGACCCAGTGGAACTCTAGGCCCTGGAAGCTGGGCCTGGGGTCGCCCCTGTGGCGGCAGAGGAAGTAGAATAGGACCTCGTGCCTCGAGAAGCCCCTCCTTACGTAGATCACCTCCACCACGTACACCAGGCGGAGGGGGGTTACTTCTATCCCCGCCTCCTCCCTTAGCTCCCTCACCGCGCAGAAGGGTATAGTCTCATCCCACTCCAGCCTGCCTCCGGGTATCGAGTATACCCCGTTCTCCTCCCTCTGCATCAGTATCCTGCCAGCCTCGTCGACGACTATACACCGGCTCCTAACCAGTACTGGCCTGCGGCGCCTGTAGCGGTAAACCATAACCTCTCCCCCACTGTAATACCCTCCATCACGCCTTAAAACGAGGGCCCCCTCTCAATAGTGTGATCCAGGGGTGTAGGCTTGAGCCTAATGGTGAGGATCCTGGAGACGCTGAAGAGCGGCGGCCCGATGGGCCCCGGGGATGTTGCCCAGAGGCTCGCCGCGCCAAGGTATAGGGTGCTCTCCACATTCCACTGCCTCAAGGAGCTGGGCCTGATAGAGGAGGTATACTCCAAGGGGAGCTACAAGATATACACGATCACGCTGGCCGGCAGGACACTGCTAGAGGAAGCAGAGAAGGCTGGGGGCCTAGCAGCGGTGATGGAGAGGCTCACCCTAGCACAGCCCAGCCACGAGGAGGCCGCGGGGGAGGCTCAGATATCATCCGGCATATAGCCGGGCTTCTCCTCCAGGTTGATCACAGGTATAGCGATCCACCCGGTCCTAGTCCTATCAGAGACCTCGACCCTCTCCCCAGTCTCATCAGCCCTAGCCAGGATATAACGGACAGGCCTCCCAGGCTCCTCCTCGCCAGCCACATAATAATACACGACAGGCACACCGTAATACTTATAATAATCCTTGTAAATCGTCTGCAACGCATAAACCCACCCAGAGGAGCCGCGGAACCTATAGACAGGCATAAGGAACATCCTAGAGGCAAGGGTTGACGCAAGCCTAGCAATATCACCCAGGCTGGATACCCTCACAGCGACAACCCTATCAAGCTCCACCACAAGCACCCCAACAAGACAGGCAACAACGGGGGATAAAACATTAAACCCCCACAGACAAAAAACCCAAACCCAGGCCAGGCAGGCAGCGCGGGGGTGCCCGAGCCTGGTCAAAGGGGTCGGGCTTAGGACCCGATGGCGTAGGCCTGCGTGGGTTCAAATCCCACCCCCCGCACCACGGGAAATCCTTCCCGTCCCCTGACTCATTCTTGTACAACTCTAGGATTTTCCTGAGGCTGAGGTGTAGTAGTACCCTCTTACGTTTTGATTCTGGATTGTATTCTTCTATTACCAGATAGTAGTATGTTTTATCTCCCTGCTTAACCTTTTTAACGAAGATGTACATGTTGAAGCCCTGTCTTGAAGCCTTATAGCCCAGGCACTCTAATACATCGCTAGGCATGGTATCACCACCATGAACCCATTAGGGGCTTCAAAAAATCCATGAACACGGCTTCAAAACCCGTGTTGAAGCCTATACACACTCGGGCCCCGAGACCACAATGTCCCAGCACCTACGCCTGGGCCTAGGAAACCTGGTTATGAAGATGTTTCCTAGCCAATTGAAGAGGGCCCAGTGTGATGTGGGCATAGTCCTGTAGACGTCATAGTAGTCCCACAGACTCTCCAGCTTAAAGCTCCATCTAAGCTGCTCTATCTCCTCTGGGTCGGCTAGGCTAGTCAGTATCTTGCTATGGCTCTGCCTAATGAAGGGCAGGGTTGCTCTCGAGTAGTGCATTATAGTGACTACAACCCAGCGTTTAACGCTTGGGTTGGCATGTCTTATCTTGGCTAGGCGGTGGAGAAACTCCCTATCTCCTCTGCTCAGGCTAAATGATATATCATCTATAACAATGTAAGCATAATATGCGTCGAGGCTCTCGAGCGTCTCCCAGAACACGTCTATCTTCTCCCTTTCAAATTGGAAGTAAACGGAGACTACACCCCGCTTAGCGCGGCCCCAGCGATACCTTGAGTAGAGGTAGCGAGCTAGGGTTGTCTTGCCGCTTCCCATAGTTCCTACTATTGATATCTGATGTAGCGGTTTAACCCATACTAGCTTAGGCGGAGCAGTATCCTCGAGTATTGTAGCCTGCTCCAAACCGTATCCACCCATAATATTATGTTACTGGTTCTTACTCCGCCTGCCTAGCGGCAGGAATTTAGTACGGGTGCCCTGCTCCTCGACATAGTTCACCTGGGCCGAAATCTTGGCCACCTTCTCCACGTTCCTTTGGGCTACGGTCTCGTACCTTGCAGCCTCTATTACGCTCAGCCTAACCCAGTCCTGAACTAGCTTCCCGAGACCTAGCTCCACGCCATAGCGCCTAGTAATATAGTCGTTGACGGCTATGATGCTTGCCAGTTGTGCAGCGCTCCAGATCTGCCCCTTGTCCCGCAGGTAGCTTAGGAGTTCGTGGACGGCATACCCGTAGTCCCCAGTAGGCCCCGAGCTCATAAGCACCACCTAGCCTGGGGGCGGGGGCAGGCTGGGCCCCGATACTATTCCTGTCTTAGCGGCGATGACTATGCCAAGCCCGAGACCAGCCATAGCCCCAAACACAAAGAGTAGTAACCACTGCCACCAGACGGGCGGGCGCTCGTTTGCTGCCCTGATTGCATTAACCAGTGTAGCCTGTAGGGCATCCTCTACGTCCTCTTTTACCTTATCGATAAACGACTTGCGGCAGTTTGGCCTCTCCAGGCAGGCATTAGCCAGCTCCTCGTCCTTGGCGTCTATTACCCGTACCTTCTCCTTGCACTCTTTAACCACTGTCATCACCTAGGGCCCAGTCCCATAGTATTAGTAGTATGGTGTCTTGGTAGGTTGTGCCCCACCTCTTGCTCAGCTCGTCTATGTACTTGAAGAGGCCGCGGGGGATACGTATAGTGAGCTGGGTGTACGAGTCTGACTTTGCATTACCCAGACTCCACCACCCCATCACCCCGAATCTATACTATATTGATTCTGATTCAGTAGATATATATGTATTTATGATGTATATATTGTATGTGTGATACCATGCCGAGGTACAGGCGCAGGAGAGGCCATAGGATGACTATAGAGAAATACCTCAGGGACTTTGCCTTTGGTGGTATGATCCTAGTGCTTAGCACAACAATAATAATCCTGGGTGGCTATGCTGGCCAGGCCATCTCCCCCTACGCAACCTTCAACGTGACAATAGGCAGCAACACCATAACCATAGACCTAGGAATAGTGCCAGTACTGGTAACTGGTATCGGTGGTGTACTGCTCTTCATCTACGGGTGGAGGAAGATAGCCAGGGCCAGGATATAGAGTATATACAATCCTAAACTATACATATAAGCATATACTTTTCTTTCCTTATACATACTATACAGATAAGTATAGGTGGGAGTATGGGTTGGCAGGACGCGATGGCGAGCAGCTGGCTAGGTCTCATGATCAGGGGCATAGTCAAGATAGCGCTAGCGGCTGTTATAGCTGCAATGCTGGGCGGCGTAAATATGAACCTATCCAGCGTGTCTATAGGCGGCGTGACCGTGGACCTAAGCATTATATGGGATACAATCAGAGTCTTCGCCCCGCTACTCCTAGTCATATCAGGTCTACGGGACTTGGGTGTTAGGCTATGAGGCGTAGCGTAGCAGCTAGGCTTAGGGGGCTGGCCATAGCAATAATCCTGCTCTTCTCCTACTACTTGTTCCTCTTCGACGTGGCTATGGCAGTGAAGGACAGCATGGTGTCGTGGCTTCAGGATAGCGGCATGACCACCGTTGAGTTCAACCTGCGAGAGTACAACGCTACGAGCGGAGAGTGGGAACCCCGCCCCTACCAGCTAGACCTAGCTGGACTACTAGACCTAGCCATGACCCTAGCGATCGTGCTAGCCCCACTACTCATCATAGCCTGGTACATGTGGCCATGAGGTGGGTACGGATGGACTGGGGGCGGGCCCTCGCAGCCATAATCATATCAATAATAGTGAACGTGCAGCTGGTGGCCGCTGGCCTGTGGCCTCCGCTGGAGCTTCAAACTGAGCTAGCACAGCTCAGCCCGCCCCCACCAGGCTCGTGGATATATGATTACTTCACACAAGAGCAGCTAGATTTCATCCTGGAGAATTGGAACAGCGACAAGAAGTGGGTGATAGTCGACAAGAAGGGCGGTATGTGGAGTGTTGGACAGGGCGAGATACCCCCTCTAGTCGCCTACGCAATACAGGTTTACAACAGCAACCTGGCTAATGCGATTGTCGACTACATAGCCGTACTACACAACCTAGAGATGAGGTGGACCTTCGGGCATGGAGGCTATAGCGTATACCCCGCTTGGGGAGCCTGGCTCAAGCCAGCCTCCAGCCAGGTGCAATACATAAATATCGAGAATCCTCGAGGAGGCCTAGGTAGCCCCTTCTATAGCGGCTACGCAAAGGCGTACTGTGGCAGTTGGAGAAGAGTCGGGTTGCAGCAGACCTTCGGGATTGTATTCATTACTGTATACAATAACGGACTAGAAATCGACGCGGCCTACACTTGGAACGGTAGCCACGAGCTGTGCTTCCCAGTAGATCCAGGCCAGGGCGTACTAGTGAGACTCCGCTTCTGGCACAACCTGAACGATATAGCCTCCCTGCCGAACAGTGTATACAACTATAATTATATCATAAATAAGCTTACGTTCATAAAGTACAACAGCTCCACAGGGAAGTATGACGAGTTGTCGAGTTCCTACGAGCTCAGAAGTGTGACGAATAATGGTAACGAGGTTGAATTCGAGTTCATACTGTATAATAACTCGACTAAGAGGGCACCCATGATACTGTTTAGGCTGGGTCTGGTAGCCAATATATGGTACTCGCATGAAGCGCCAAGCGGGGGCGACATCATATATAGGATAAGGATAGAGAACCCGCCTCCCTGGGAGCAGAACAACACTCAACCAGAGACTTGCATAGTGGATAGGAGCCCGCGCGGCCCCCCTATTGCCTTGGCAGGCCTGATAGGGGGTGGGGGTGGCCAGGAGGCCCAGTGGGTAATCCATGAGAACCCCTTTAATCCATATTGGGGAGTAAATAATACCGATCCAGATCTTGACAGGTACTACCATGTTAGCATTGGCTGGGCTTGGAGCACCCTGGAGCCGCAGAACTGTAGCCTTATCCTTAGGAGCAAGATAGAGACGCTTGACCTGGGCGAGTACAGCTGGGACTGGAACTACCTGATGGGGAACGTGAGCGTTGACGCTATGCTATACGACACGCAGCTCCCGCCCCAGCCTGGCAGCTACTACTTCGTATGGATTAATGTGTTCGATCATAATAAGACTAGTAGGGACATTATAGTGAAGTATTATAATGTTACTATAGGGCAGGGGAGCGGGAGCGACAATCCGATAGTCAGGGCGCTCAGGAACGCCTTCCGCCCAGTCGTATCGGCCATAAAGAGCGCCCTGGTCGGGGCATTAAACTTCGCCTGGGACCTGCTCCCTAGGGAATTCCAGGACCTATTGGTATTTCTAGGGAGCTTCCTCAAGGATATAATAGTGGGATTGGTTAATGCCATACTCCAGTTTCCTCTTGTGCTGGAGATACTGAAGTTGCTTGTGGTCCTCTTCCCAGCGGTAGTCATAGCAATAATGGTGTATGACCCCTTCATGGTTATAGACTTGATACGTAAGCTCATAAGTCTGATAAGCCAGGTGATACAGGCGATAAGGTCAGCGCTACCCCTACCCTAGGGGCCGAATATGGTTATGAATGTGTGCTGCCCCTCACCCGTTTTTATCCTGACTATAGCTTGGTCCCCTGGTCTCGGCTCCCTCTCTACTATTATCCTAATATTATTCTCTCCCTCGCTGAGCTGCCCACTCCACTCGCCGCCAAAGTAGTCCACGGTTATAGTAGCGTTGCACGGCCTCTCGGCCCACACTGTGAGCGTTACGGCCCGCTTGCCTGCCGACGCAGTCCCGTGCACATTACTTATACATGGCTCTGGGCTGGCCGCGGTCGCATTGGTACTTGTTGCCTGCCTAGTAGTATTGGTAACATTCTGGGAGACGCTCTGGCTGGTTGTATCAGCCTCTTGCTGCTCCTGTACCTGCTGGCTTGCTGGCTGCTCTGCCTGCTGCAACATGTAGTAGGCGCCCGCCAGGCTCAGGACTATGATAGCGAACGCTAGGGCATACTTTACTGGCATAACATTGCACCCGACCGCGATCAATGCTAGGGGACTTTATAAGCATTTCACCATTGAAATCGGCTTAACCCCGTCCTGCTACACCCAACCCCCGCCACCAGGCGGGGGTTGGGCCGTGCAGTTGGAGGAGCGCCTAGCCAGGCTCGAGAGGATCCTAGAAGCAATGCTAGCCAGGCCAGTGCACGTACACGTATCACTACCCGAGAAGAGGGACTGTGCCAAGGCCCAGCTGGTGGTGCTTATGGACTACCTGCTGGGCAGGATACGGGATGCTGCTAGGCGGGGCGACTGGGGTGAGGCCCTTAGGACAGTGGAGGAGGTCAGGGAACGGATATACTACTACGGCCTAGAAGAACTCCAAAAAGAGCTAGGACTCTAGCAGCTCCCTTATTTTTACTATATACTCCCTGACCTGCCGACCCTTCTCCGTTAGCTTCAGGAGTCTACGGGCTGGCGGCTGCCTTTCCCGCCACGTCTCTATAAGGCCCAGGCTCTCAAGTAGCTTAATCCTGTTGTAGAGGGTCTGCCTGTTAAGCCCCAGCCCCTGTTGCACCTCTAAGAGTTCATACTCCCTGCCAGGTTGCATAAAGACTAGAATATCCGCCGCTCCGTTACAGAACTCCACACTACCCACCGTGTAGTCATTGGGAGCGAAAATTATAATAGGATAGATAGTTATTAATCCTAACAACTGGACATCTAAACATCTAGATAGGTGGTGTATATGATGGATGAGCCTACAACGGCGGGTTTCAAGGAGGTGGATGTTTACAAACGTTTACAAACACGGTTAGGAGAAGTATGGGGCAGGCGGGATATAACACAACCGATCAGCTTCAGGATACCACTCTACATAAAGATGATATATGACTCTCTCGATGCAGAGAGCAAACGCAGGATACGCCTCGGGCTAGAGCAACTTATACTCGCAATAGCTGGCCTAGATCCACACCCCAACCCAACTCAGCCTATTATAATAAATATGAATATGAATATCAACGAGAACAGGAATGAATTCAGACTAGAGATCTCCCAAGAACTTATGAAAAAGCTTGATGATCTTCTAGGGCTACTGGAGTTTATTGCATTCCAATCCACATATCCTGAGAACATTAAGAGGCGTGCTGAGCTTGGTTACCGTGCCCTGAGACAACTCAAGAAGCTCCTGGTTGATATGAATTAGGTGGTGTGTATGAGTGTGGTTGGGTATTTCTGGCGGTGGGCAGGCTTCTGGGCTGGTTTCATATCTGGGTTCCTAGCCCACAGAATGTATTATAGCCTGGACCCGCCTTGGCTGCGGACAGTGCTAGCCGCTGGGATAATACTCATGTTTATTATTTCAGGTATTCCTCTAACCCGAGCCCGTAGAAAAGCAAAGTCAGGCCGAATAGGAATGTTATAATTATTGTAATGCCGCCCCACGGGTTTAGGGCTTCATCCAATCCTATCCTGTTCAGTAGACCAGCTATGATTATGAGGCCTAGGCCTAGTATGAATGCCTTAGTCCTCTCCTTTATCACGGCTATCAGACCCATGGTCGCACCTCCTGACTGGATTTCTAGGCTTCTAGACGGAAAAACTTATTAGGTCTCATTAGTATAGATATCTAAATGACCAGACATCTGGATATATGAGAGGTGGTGTGTGTGGGTAGGGTTAAGGTTGGACTGGTGCTCCCGAGCGTCTTGGATCGTAGGGTTGAACTGGTGGCCGCTGCCAGTGGTATGAGTAAGAGTGAGGTTGTCGAGGCGGCGCTGGTGCTGCTGCTGGCCCTGATAGAGCATGGTGTACCAGACGACCTAGCCTACCTGTTGGCAAACACCAGGACAGAGCTGCTGGAGAAGCTACAGAGGATGCAGCAGGAGGCATCTCCATACATCAAAGCCTAGAGGGGGTGACCGTGGTGGCTGTGCAGAGGCTAGTGGATGACATGATTAAACATAAAGTGATAAACGAGGATCAGCGTGAGCTGGCGGAGTTCATACTAGAATACATGGAGAAGGGGAGAGAAGCTGTCAACACACAGGAAAGAGAGCAGTGGTTCAATACAATCAAAAAGAATAGGTGCATAGACGAGCAGGGCAGGCTCATAGCAGATGGCGACATAGATACATTCCAGGTTCTACTATGGATGCTCTGTGCTGAAGGTATAATAGCAAGGTATGAGGGGTGATCAGGGTGGCTGAGCCTAGGTATGTCGAGAGGCTGGATAGCCTGGCGCTGGCTAGGCTACTCAGGCAGGCCAGGGCCGAGGACGGGAGCCTAGTGCTGCCAGAGGAGCTCGGCGAGGTGGACATGAGGCGCCTGATCCTGCTATACTGGCGTGATGTACTTGCAAGGCTCGGAATACACGTGCTAGGCGAGGCCGACGCTATAGTAGAGGAGAGGCTAGACTCAGGGGCCAGGTACAGGATACACACGGCAACCCTAACCATAACAATAGAGGTAGTCGGGCCAGAGCTCTACGCCTACACCGACCCCAGAGCCACCATAGTCATCCACAGGAACACATGCACCTAGCCCTGGGGGATCCAAGGGTGCTGGCGTACCCATCCTGCATAAAACGGCTCATACAGGCCCTCGGCTACGGCAACACAACCCTCCCAGACCTACCACAGGCGGCCAGGGAGTGCATAGTCAACGCATGCAGAGAGTACGCCGCTGGCGAGAAGACACTATCCAAGGCTATCAGGACCTGCATGGGGGCCACGGGATGAAGCTAGAGGAGCTTTCTCCCTCAGAGTACAGGACCCTGGTCCTGGTCTATAGGTACGTCTACAGGGACGGCAGGCAGTCGAGGTGCTTCACCTACCAGGGCCTCCGCTCCTGGGTACACTACTCGCTGCCGAAGGCCGAGAGGCCCGAGTGGCACACCATAGAGCGGGCGATACGCAGCCTAGCCGAGAGGCAGGTCCTCAAGAGGATAAGGCGGGGAAGACTAGTCATATTCTGCCCAGGCCAATACTGGCACAGGCTACTAGACCAGTACAGGAGCCAGCTAAGAAACACAGAGCTCCCCGAAGCCAGCCCCTACAGGCAGCTACTCGAATACCTGGATACGGGGTGATACCGTGGAGTGGTGGGAGTGGCTCTTCCTAACGGTAATCGTGGCGATAGCCTCTAGGGCAAACATAACGATAATGGTTAGACGGCAGGAGTGCAGGCACAACCAGGCTATATGCTACCCCTAACCCAGCCACCCCCTGAGCCAGGCTGCATACTTCCCATACTCCTTATCCGCTACTACCAGCCTATCCGCATAGTGCTTTCTTAGCACGCTAGAGGGTACTCGGCCCTGGATGAAGTCCACGGCTATCTCGCTTACCCCTGCTAGCAGCATCTTAGTCGTAACCCATTTCCTTATGTATTTGAAGGGGGTTAGCCTTAGTGCCGCCCTTGCCTCTTGCAGCTCCTCTAGGTCCACGGGCATTGGGTTGGGGGGCTCTAGCAGGTAGGCCCAGAGGGCCCTCTTGCTCCCCCTAGTCCAGAGTATGGGGCACCTGTAGTAGCCCCCTAGGTCCACGCACTCCCTAGGCTCCCCTAGCAGCTTAGCAGCTTCCACCGCCCTGAGGCCTGACTGCACTAGTATAAGGTAGAAGTAGCCTAGGGATCCAGGGGCTCCTAGTGCCTGCCTTACCTCGCTGTCGCTGGGTATATACAGGTCGGCGCTGCTCCTCTTGCTCTTCACACGCTTAAACTCCTCGCAGGCCTTAGCGAGACCCTTCTCCTCGCAGAGCCACCTGGCTAGGCGCTTGTAGGCGGTCACGTGCCACCTCGAGGCGTCTATAGGCCTCTCCCCTGTATCTATCTCCTGTATCTTACGGAGATACTGTTGGCAGGTCTCCCCCGAGCTCCTAGCCCTGCACCACTCGAGGAACTCTCCTAGCAGCCTTTGCGAAAGGGCTATGCCCAACCTTTGCTTCAAAACTCCTAGGCTCTGGCTATGGTTTGGTGGGCCTCGGGGTTGAGGGGCGGAAGCCCCCAAGTCGGGCTTAGGACCCGATGGCGTAGGCCTGCGTGGGTTCAAATCCCACCCCCCGCACCACTTGAGGGGCTCCGCCCCCTCAACCCCTAGTTTATCCAAGTTCTTGAGTAGCTTCTGGATGGAGAGTTGCAGGACCGGCCTTCTCCTACCATTACCGAGGTACTCCTCTATTACGAGGTAGTAGTAGGTTCTGCCGCCAGCCCTCACCCTCTTAATGTAAACGTACAAGTTGCAGTCGCCCAGTTGAGAACTAGCAGAAACCACACCAGCTAAATCTCAACCATAGTGACTATGTTATAGCTCCGCTCGCGATAAAATTCAGTATTTCATAGTCTAGTATGAATTAACTAATAGAGTATATGCCATTATATCGTAAAGGACCTCTGCATGATTCTTACAGTGTATATCTTGAGTAGTACTAGCCATGACTAGATCTCTCCTACATTAAATCTCGTGCACTTTTAAAGCCGTCATTCTTTTACGCACCTCCTCCGCTAACTCCTTAACTGGTCTCCCATCCCTAAGAGAGAACTTAGATTGCCCATAGTAGACAGTAACAACAAATCTATTACGCCATCCATAAGTCGCAATGGCAAGACCTACCAGAAACACGACTATGGCTATATCACTAGCCCCTGTTCCAATTTCGCTCGATAACATTGGTATAACGAATGACACTATTACTAACATTACGCCTAGAATGACCATAAACCAGGACTCTGTTAACTCTACAGCGTACACATGGAACAGGTCTATATCCAACCGCCAACCCGGCCTCTCCAACGTCAAAAAATTATCCGTTACCCTAACTTCAAGATCCCTAACACGCTTAACCCACTCACTGCCCATTACAAACCACCCCCAATCTAGCGTGGAGGAGGTTCAGGAGCAGGACAGAGGTAATAGTATACAGCTGTTACGCTGACACTAACTGGTTCCACCGAGTATCGATTCTCCACTGCTAATGCCAGAAACATTACACTGTCTCTTTGTGAAGTAAATACAGGCACCCAGAGGGTACCAGTATTCTGCCCCGTGGAAACTGCAAAAGATGATAGCTCGGCATTACTATAGGGTATATTGTAGCTTATCGTAAATATTACACCGTCTGGACTGTTGTAGTCTATTACAACCACACCAGGCGATTTTATATCACCTAGACCTAATAATACGGTGTCCCAGACCTCGCTATACCCGAGATTTATAGTCCTATCCAATAGAGATCTACTGCACCATTGTGGCTGTTGTGTTTCTGTTACCGTCTGGGTTTTGGTGGCTGTTGTTGTCACCGTGGTGGTTACCGGGGTGGTGGTTGTTATGGTTACTGTGGCCTGTGGCAGGGTCTCGGTTTTAGTCACAGTGCGGGTCGCTTCCTGTGTTGTTGTCACGGTTAGGGTAGAGGTGCTGGTAATAGTGCTGAACATGGTCTCAGTCTCGGTCACTGTAGTAGCCACACTGGTGGTCGTAGGGCTAACTGTAACTATCGTAACAGTCTCTGTCTCGACAGGCACAAACCCCAGCCGGGGCCCCCACCACACACTAAACACAAGCCCAGCCACAAAGAACATACCAGCAACAACCAAAACCCCAAACCGTCCCCCAACCTCACTCAAAAACACCACCCCATCTAGGATACTAGCGCTGAACCAAGCATGACAACGGCTACACTCAATAAATTCACTATATAAGCAACTTTTATAAGCCTAAACTCGTCTAACATGCTTCCTCTATATAATTATCACATCATAGCCTTTATTTAAGATTTTTGCTAATTCTATAATACTAAATGTTTTACTTATTTGCTCATTATGTGCAGTGTGCCGCGTGAGACCAACTATTTAGGTAGATTAGTTTTAGATAATCTGGGGGTTTTATTGTGGTGCGGCCGCCGGGATTTGAACCCGGGACCACCGGCTTGGAAGGCCGGCCGGATTCAATGATATAATTGGGTCTAATCCTGGGCCCAGTGGTGTACCCTTTTTATCCCATAAATGGGGTTAATTGGATCCATGAGTGGCTGCTACTGGGTCCAGGATTGGGGTGAGAGGAGTGGCTAGGAGGCCTAGGAGCCCAGAGGAGATAGTGGAGAGAGCACTAGCCCAGACGGTTACTGTAAAGCGTAAGTACGGAGACTACGTCAGCGTCGACATTCCCGCCAGGTTCGCCAGGGCCCTCGGCCTCAAGCCTGGGGATGTGCTTCTTGCCAGGCTCGATCCGGTCAGGAAGCGTATAATATTTGAGGTCGTCGAGTAGCCTCCTAAGCCCTATCCCCTCGTCCAGGAACCTATGGGCTAGGGGCCATACAAGCCTAGACGCCCTGACGGCGGCGTACTTATAGTCCTCGTAGTGGGCTATATCGGTGGGCCTCCACCGGCCCTGGATAAACCCGCAGAGCTGCCTATCCCCTGTGGCTGCTATACAAAGGTTCCAGTGGATCTTCCTCGCGCAGCTCAACGGAGCCCTTCTCCTGGCAGCAGTATCCCTGAGTCTACTGTAGGAGTATGAAGAGAGTACATGGTGCAGCCTAGGCGCTGTCTCCTCCGGGTCTAACACTATTATGTTAACCCTCTTAGTCCCAGTCGTAACCCGCACATCCCAGACCAGCGCCCCATCAACCTCCTCTGGCCGGATCCTCGTGATCCTCCAGAGGTGCTTTGCCCTAACCCCG
This sequence comes from Acidilobaceae archaeon, assembly GCA_027014125.1. Classification (GTDB taxonomy): domain Archaea; phylum Thermoproteota; class Thermoprotei_A; order Sulfolobales; family Acidilobaceae; genus S012-22. The sequence goes on from JALWEI010000010.1 coordinate 30,422, forward strand.
CTCTCCAGCAAGCCCCTCCAAACCCAGTACACAGGGCCCTCAAGCGGATTCAGACTTTCCGGGCACCTGCCTATCCCCTCACCCCGGCGCCCTATAAACGGGCTGCACGCCTGCCTCCGCAGCCGGAGCTCCGCCTTCTTAGCGGCGTATGTCGTGAAGTCTATAGCACCATGATACAGGAGATACTCTATATAGTTCCCCACAAGCTTTAGCAACCAACTATTACAAGGCAGCCTAGCCAGATCTAGGCTACTCAATGCCTCCCTATACCTTTCATAATACCTAGCATAATCTCCAATACTATACGGAGCCTTGACCCGCAGCCACTCTATAAACCCATCCATGAAAACACCCCTACACCACTACATATAATAGGCACCAGGAGACTAGGCCTTAGAGTTGTATGTACTGACACAGTATTAACTATAAGAACGGTCAGACGCAACCCCCCGGTTGCGCCTGGAACCTACCTAGGTCCCGGCTACTCCTCCAGGCAAGCCTCCCTCGCACGCTCCAGCCCTTCCCGAGTGAGGCCGTAGCTCTTGGTTCCGCCCTTCCTGTAGACTAGGCCTTCTGCCTCTAGTTGTTTGAGTGCACGTTTGACTATGCCCCTCATAGCTGGGGGTAGCTTCCTCATTATCGCCTCCAGCGGGTAGTGTGCATGCGTAGTCTCACCGGTTAGCCTGTAGAGGGCGCATAGAACCCTTTCCATGTGCCTCTTTGACGGCTTGGGGGTCAAGCTGGACACCCTGGATTATTCTGTAAGAACCGTGCAAGTATTTAAGCTATTCTGTAAGAATATCATACTGTAAGAAATATAAACCCTAGGTATCGCCTATACAGGAACCAGGGGGTGCAAAAAGGCTTGATAACACCCGCAATACCCCTAATAGTCAAACCATACAAGATGAAGAAGAGGCTCAAGACAGGGGAGGAGAGGGAGTACACGATATACAGGATAAACCTCCCCAAGAACCTCGCAGAAACCCTAGGCCTAGAAGACGGTGAGGACCTCATACTAGCCTACATAGCCCAGGCCAAGTGGTACCACCTCTTCGACTGGAGCAACCCTGAGGTTCTCAGGGAGGTGTTGCCGAGGCTAACCGAGAAGGAGAGGCTGGAGCTATGCGCAACACTAGCCCCCGAAAAGGTATGCGAGGGCAGGAGGCCACACATACTAGTAGCCAGCCCAGAAGAACTAAGGCAGCTAGGCCTAGACCCCGACAGGCCCCTAACCCTGGAGGACCTTGTAGAGGCGGTGAAGCGCAAGGTCCTGGCGGAGGCGCAGTCCCCCAGCACATAGTATAACACGGGGTGGGACCCGTGGTACTGGGACTATTCAGGAGGAGGGGCAACCCCCCGGCTGCCGGGGCAAAGCCCATAGGTCCTAGGGGCAGGATGACCCCGGAAGGATACATACCAACACCAGAAGAGCTAGAAGCCGCCGAGCCTATACCCCCTATGGGGGAGTGGTGGGATCCGAAGAGTGTAGGTATGAGCGAGGAGGAGGCTGGGTGGGTTCTCCTGGCTAGGGATGAGTGGAGGCCTAGGAGGAAGGAGGGGCTCAAGGGGAGGGCCCTGGCGGAGCCGGTGTACAGGCCTGGGTTCAAGATGCCCTTCCACGCTCTAGCCTTCGACACTAAGTCCGGGAGGATATACCTGCTAGACGGTACATCACACGCTATGATATACGAAGCCACGGGAGATAAGACTGCCAGGGAGATCGTTGAGATGCTGATAGAGGAGGCTATACCAGCCCTACACGACGACGACCCCCTGAAGATAGCGTTCCTAAAGGAGGAGCCGGGCGAGGAGGATAAAAAAGAGATAGAGAGCTTCATAGCAGCCCTATACTTCCAGATGGCACTGCTACGCAGCAAAGGCCTACTCATATAACGCCCTACCACTAGCATGGGCCCTGCCCAGGTTTACCCTGCTGCTCATCCACTCCCAGGTGCGGCCAGCATAATGCCTAACCCTAGGCGCGGCCCATCTGGCTGCCTTGATCGTGTATTTTGCCGGGTAGTATACCCCGTACTTGCCTGTCCTCACCGTTGCCCTTACCGGGGTTACCCCCAGCTCTCTGGATAGGGTCTGGTCGAATTCTTGGGCTGTGCGCTTCAGGCGCTCCCCCAGGGCCAGGCCAGCCTTGGCTGCCCCCACCGCCGCGCGGCGCCTCAGACCGGGCTCGACCGTCTCGACCTCGCCCCTTGCCTCGGCTAGTACGTCCTTAACCGGCTCTGTTATTCTCCCTAGGCCCCTGGGCGGCTCTACTTCTTGGATTGTGGGCTTGCCTGCCGCTGGACCGGGCTGCGGTGGCGGGACTGGGGGCTGCGTCGCTACTGTCGGCTGCCGGGGCTGGTATACTGGGCTGGGGGCATAGCCCACCACCTGCCCCGACATGGGGCGTTTGCCCGCCATGAGGAGGGCGCCCCCGCCCGCCGCCGCTGCTACCGTGGATATTGTGGGGGTTGGCGGGGCCCTGGCCAGGCTCCTTATGCCTCCCATAAGCCCTCCTAGGCCCATTTGGCTTGTGATCATGTTTGCTATCCACGGGGTGGCTGCTGCGAAGATTAGGGGTATGGCTATAGCTGCCACCACGCTCGTCCCCTCCGTCGTAGTAGTTAGGGTTAGGGCCATCTGGGAGATGAGGCCGCTCATCACCGAGGCTATGATGCTGAAGATGAAGAGGGCGGCTAGGAGCTGTAGTACTGCCTGAACCACGCCCCGGAAGCCTGGGACGAGCCAGGCAACCAGGAGTAGCGGGGAGCTGGCCACGATGACGGCTGCCACCACCCACTTCAGGATGCCAACCAGCACCATGAATATGAGCATGACCACCAGCACCGCCGCCACGGTCCCGGCGGTGGGTGCTACCAGCCCCAGCGCACCCATAACCGCCCCGAGGCTAACCACCATAGCGTAAAGGGCGCCGAGCTGGCCGAGCTGGGCCATACTCAGGCTTATGGTGTTAAACGTCTCGGCCAGGAGGTTGTAGAGGTCAAGCAACACGTAGATCCCCACCAGGACGGCTATCATGTCCCGGAAGACCTCCAGCAGCGCCTGGCCTCCCCTCTCCCACTCCCAGAACGCGGTCCAGACCAGCCTAGCCAGGGAGGCGGCGGATATGAGTAGAAGGGCCCACATACTCGCCAGGCCATAGTACTTCTCCACAGCCGGGTAGTTCGAGACCGTGGGCATCGCCACATAGTAGTAGAAGGCGTAGCCAGCGTTCAAGCCGAGCCTCGCAAGAGCCTGAGCCATCAAATCCATAACCCCGGCGAAGGCGTCAGCCACCACCGGGCCTATCGCCTTCGCAGCCTTCTTAACACCCTTCTCCACAATGCCGCCCTCCTCGTCCAGCCCGGCTAGGAAGCTCTTCACCACCCCGGCGTAGGCGTACCAGGGCGCCGTGACGTTGACGAGGAAGCTCCTAGTCTCCGTGGCAACTGGGGTGTTAGGGGTCCCGGAGAGGCTGCTGTAGGTGTAGATCGTGATCGTGACCTGGTACAACCCCTCATCGTGGTACACGTGGCTTAGGCTGGCCGGCTCCCCGGGCCCAGTAGTAGTATACCCGGGTGGGGGCCAGCTGCTCGTGCTCCCATCACCCCAGTCAATCTCAACCCCATACCAGTCGTGAACCGGCAGTATGGGGACCACGGTAACCTCGACGGGGAAGTACCTGCTGGCGTGGAACGCTTCCCCACGGCTGGCATAGTAGTCTGCCGGGCTCACCACAAAGCTACTCTGAACTCCTAGGGCCTGCCCCCCGCCATACAACCAGTAGATTATCCCATACCCGCCAGATGCAAACACTAGGAGGGCCACACCCCATAGGAGTGGAGCTCTAGGGTCCTGTCCTAACGCTAGTCTTATTGCTGCTACTAGCAGGAGGAAGACGCCCCACGCGGCGGCTATGAATAGCACTGTGCCTGCCAGGGCTTGCACAGTCACCTCCCTTCACACCCTATACTAGTTAGGGTGCTGGTGGACTCCCCCGGCAGCTAGGACCTAGCCCCCAGGCTCCATAGGGTAGGTCCTTGCCCGCAACCGGGGGGTTGCGTGTCGACGTGCAGCAGGCTAGGATCTCGCCAGGACCCAGGCGGCAATGTACAAGAGCGACAGCACTATGATAGCTACAAGGATGAGATCCCTAAAGCCGACAGGAGCCCCAGGGCTCGTGCCCTGTGGGGCTGGCCTCTCGATCATAGTCACGTTAATGGGCTCATCCACGTGCACCCACACCCTATAGCAGTTGCTGCACTCCAGCTCCCAGCTGCCCAAAGGGAGGCATAGCCTAGCAGGCCAGGGCCCCTGCACGCTATACACGGGCCCCATCGTCGAGTTGCTTGCGTAGACTATGCTGGCTGGGGCGTCCCATATCCAGACCCAGCCCCACGGCAGGCTAGCCCGGCTGGGCCCCACGCTCACCGGCTTCACTGTGGGGCCCTGGGGCTTGTCCCACACGGCATAGGCCTCGGGGTAGATGACTACGCTCCTATCCAAACCCGTATCCGCCACGCTTAGGTTAAGCTCCAGGTATTCCCCCGGCCTGAGGGGCGAGTACAGGTCCCCGACCCAGCTCGCGCTAGCCATACTCTTGTTCGACTGGAGCCCCCTGACGTCAAGACTTATGGACAACCCCTCAACTATGAGCTGCCCCGGCCTCAGCCTTGCTAGCTTCTGCCACTCCCCGCTCCAGGGGCCGGGGACACCAGTGCCAGGGTTCTCCAGTCTGACTCCCAGGGTTGCATTGCTCCAGTAGCACTCCGTCTCGCTGCTATAGACTAGGCTGTATAGGATCAGGCCGTAGCTTGGCTGCCTCGCGTATAGGCGGAGGTGCCTGGGGTCTGGGTGGTCCTCCTCCGTGTCTGATGTAACATCTACGGTGTAGTTGGTGCAGTTCTCATCCTCGCAACTGTATATTGGTTTCTCGATGACCCACTCCATGTAGATCTCCTCCCTAGTATAATTCCCGCTCCAATCCTCCCTTCCAAACACGTCTGCATCTTGCCTCACAAGGAGCTCTGCCATATACACGGCTACAGCAGTATATATCGTCCAATTCCCACTGCTACTACTAGTGGTGTTGACCTCCAGCGTCTCGTTAATTATGAGAAACTGATCCTCATCATACACCAGCTTGGCGTTTAGACTTGGGGGCCCGGCATCACAACCATCGCAGGGCTCAGGAGGCACGGCTGTGGAGACGCTGTACTCGGCCTCCACGTACAGGATGTGACCCCTGTATGCGATCGGCCAGTCCTCTATGCCAGCGGCCTCCACCACGTCCCTGTACTGCTCCATCTTCGGGTTCACTATCGTTACACTGGCCTGGGCCACGTCGACACGCAACCCCCCGGCTGCGCTAGGTCCTAGCAGCAATAGCAATAGTAAAGGTGCTAGCAGCCGCATGCCTGGAGCACCCCCTCGGCGTCGGCCAGCAGCTCCCTGGCGTAGCGCCTCAGCTCATCCATGCTCCTTATCTTGTAGTATCCCCTAAGCACCCCCTCTATGAGGCGGGCCGCCTCCCTAGCCTCCTCGGCAAGCTCCCCCGATGCAGGGCACCTGCACAGGAGTAGCCTGGGTATGAGGTCCTGAAGCCTACCCGCCAGCTCCTCTAGCTCTCCTGCGACGCTCTGCATTCCTCCACGCCTCCCTCAGGTCTCTGACTGTGTCGATCGTGGCCATGTAGAGCAGGGCTGCCACTGCGGCCAGCAAGCCGCCGCCCACTGTAGCCAGCATGGTTACGGTATCGGCCTCAACCAGGCGGCCAGCTGCCAGGGCCTCATAATACTCTGCACCGGTGGCGAAGCCGAAGAGGCCCGAGAGGGCCCCGACTAGGAACACCCCGGCAAGCACCCGGGCATACCTACGCCACACTACACACCACCATAAGTATAGCATGCCTGGGGGACTCCCGGCTGCTAGGACCCAGCGCAACCGGGGGGTTGCAGGTAGGACCTACCTAGGACCTGGCTACTCCCCCAGCAGGCCCCTGACTTCATTAAATTATTACTTAGAGTATCTCTAAACAATCATATTTAAATATGGTTGAGAACATACCCGGCACTTGGAGAAACCATGTCTGTAGAAGCCTGGAGAAGCGGCGGGGGATGATGACGCGCTCCAGCGCTGAGGGCCCACCGGCCGGCCCGATGGGCGGTCGGGTGCAATCTGACCCGCCGCTCCATATTGATTATACAGTAGTGCGTGGCTATAACGCTTACCACTCTCCGGGCCGAGTGGTGAACTCCCGGAGCTCTGTCTTGCTGGGCTGTATGTAGACTGCCAGCCGCCAGTGGCCAGCACGCAAGACACCCTCCCCCGGCCTAGCTTCAATCAACCGCTGCTCCTCGCCCTCTGTAAGCATGTAGATGTCCCTGATCGCCGCTATACTAGCCTCGTTGAGGCGTAGCAGCAGCACGGTGGCACTCTGTTCTAGTATAGTCCTCCCCGCCTCGGATCTAAGAACATCGGCAGGACGCTGGGTCAGGAATAGGAAGTTGACCCCATACTTCCTCCCGACCCTGCTGGTCTCCGCTAGCATGTGCATTAGGGCCGGATATTCGGCCCACATCCACCCCTCGTCCACGACGAGTAGACTACGCTTTCTAAGCCTGGGCCGCAGGAGGCCCGCCAGTATCGCTCCTGCTAGGACCTTCTGTCTCTTGCCTCGGAGCTCCGAGAGGTCGAAGACCACGCTGGAGCCGTTGGAATCGAGTTCGGGCGGCCTCCCCTCGAATAATCCCATATCGGCCCGGGCCTCCCTCAACACCCCGCTGCTTATGAGGTCCTCCATGGAGTCAGCATCGTCTAGCGCCTCCATCAGCTGGAGCTTCTCCTCCCTACGCTGCAACCCATATATGTCGACTAGTATCTCGTAGACTGTGCTGAAGTCGAGGAGCCCCTGCCTGTGGAGCCTGACGGGGTCTAGGCCGGCTGCATCGGGGTCTGCCCTGTAGACCTGGAACTCCGGAGAGAGGCGCTGGGCCACCTTGGCGTACTCCCCGCTAGGGTCTATGATGTAGACTGGGGATAGGAAGCGGCGCCACCACCTCCTGATATACACCTTCCCCGTCATTGACTTGCCGCTGCCAGTCTCTCCGATAACCACGAGATTGTAGTTTTGCATCTGGTAGGGGTTGTAGACTATCGGCGACCCAGTCCTAACATTGAAGCCAAGGAACAAGCCGTCGGGATGGCTTAGCTCCTCTGAAACAAATGTATAGAGAGCATGAGCAGCGGCGCTACTAGCCAGCACCCCATTGGCTAGCCACATAGCAGTGGAGTCCAGCACGTAGAGGCGGGCCTGGCCCCTGAGCGGCGCCTGGTACCTCACACCGAGGCCGTCCAGGTAGCTCTCTAGGCTTCTGGCCTTCTCCTCCAGCTCCTCCAGGCCTTCAGCCTTGATTATAGCTAGGGCCTTGATCCGTAGCACCCTGTGGCCAGCTGAGGCCTCTGCTAGTAGAGCCTCCAGGGCCTCGGCTACCTCGGCCAGGTAGCCCTCCCTTGCGGCTATTGATAGGCGGCGCCACTTGGTCCTCAGCCTGTCCACTTTGCTGAAGGGCTCCAGTAGGATGTGGAGCTCGTCCCAGGGGGCCCCTGCCATGAAGGCTTCGGGTAGGCTCGGTGGTAGCCTGCCTAGGAGGTAGGTTCTAGCCCATACTCCGCCAGTTAGTAGGACTGCTTTTGGCTTCTCCTTCACTGGCCAGGGCCTCCCCAACGGCAGGGCCATCCTGGCCTGCAAGCCCGCTATAACCGGGTCGTCGTCCCTGTGCGCCTCGATATAGTAGCGTAGCGCCCTATACTCGGCTTGGAGGTCCTCCCACTCTATTACGCCCTCCTCCGCTACTGCGTGTATCCAGGCCTTGCGCCTGAGGCTTGCTATCCACCGTGTAAAACCAGAGACCAGCCTGTCCCTCTCGCTCTCGGGCATATCCTCGAAGGGCGTAACCTCAACCTGCCACCACAAGGTCCTAGGCGCAACCCCCCGGTTGCGCCCCTTTCTCCTCCCGAGCACGTCTAGACCCCACTACTATACCCCCGCCGGGGGACTCCCCAGGGCAACCGGGGAGTTGACGACACGATTACCTTGAATATCTCTAAACCATCAAACTTAAATACGACTGGGAGCATATCTAACACTTGGCTAATTGCAGGCGATAGGAGTAGGCGGGAGCGGCGGGGATGATGAACCACATCCGGGCTGAGGGCCTCGGGCCCTCCGGGGCCCGATGGCCTGCGGCTGGCACACTGACCCCGCCGCCGATATTTAACTAAAAAGACTTGAGGCTTAATTTATATGACTCTTATAATCACGCGGCGGAGCTCCACGTTGCCGTGTCTCACGCTTAACTGGTGGACTCCCTTCGGCAGCTCTAATGATAACCTGTAGCGTCCATCCCCTGAGACCTCAACATCGTAGACTCTACCATCCACGATCACCAGCACCTCCTCTAGGGGCTCCATGGTGGCTGGGTCTAGGGCGTATCCCAGGAGCTCCACCCTGGCTACGCCTAGATCCCTGTCGGCGGTGAGAGTATAGTCCTCCGCTGCATCCTGCCTCTTCCCGGGCTTCTTCGGCTGCGATAGGAGTAGCAGCTGCGCCTCCGCTGAGAGGGGCCGGGGCTCCTGCCAGCCCAAGGCAATCAAGCCAGCTGCAGCTATGAGAGCTATAAGGGTACCCAGGGTTACCGGGATGCCGCCAGTTGCGACAAAGAGCACTGGACCCTGAGGAGCTAGCGTGTATGCTATGGTTGCAGCGAGGCCCAGGGCTATCATTCTACGCAGCGAGAGGTATAGGCTGCCGAAGCCGAGGGTGGGCTCGTCCAATATCGAGAATTCCGGTATTGTGTTTATGGAAAAAAGTCGTCTAGGCATATCTATTCCCCTAAGCTAGGGCGTGGTGAGCCACGCCACTATATCATTCGCAAAGAACGCTAGAACTAGTGCTACAACGCCGCCGACTAGCAATCTACCTCCTCCTTCTTGGCCTGTCGCCATCTTGAAGCCGCCCCATAGTATAGCTGCAATCCCAGCAGCCGCCACAAGCAACATAATAAATCCTAGAACCTTACCCAGTGTACTCTCCACTGCCGGTGGGGCCTGGGGGGTCACGGTTATGTCGACCTGCGCCGCGGCTAGGGTTGCAGCTAGGGGTGCGGCTAGCTGGAGCGCCAGGACAAGAACCGCTATCCAAATACGCAAGCCCACTTCCCTCACCTCTCTACTAGTATAGAAGGGTTGGTGGACTACCCTCAGGGGCAGGAATAGAGGAGGGCTAGGGCCTCCCCGGAGGAGGGGAGGCGGGCCTCAACAGTGCCCCCCAGCCATACCCCGCTTCCCGCCCCTCCGGTTAGGAGGGGCACGCTCCTCTCTGATACCGTGGTGTTTAGGGGGGCCAGCCCCCAGGGAGGCTCGATTACATACACGGGCCGGGTCCCATAAAGCACGGCGTCAGGCTCTATTGGGGTGAACCAGTCTCCCAGGACCACGGCCTTATACCCGCTGGGGATAGACAAGTTGGCAACCACGCTGGCCTCGGCCCTCAGCCTAAACCCTCCGTCGTAATCTATAGCGGCATATAGGCCTAGAGGTGGCTGTATAATGGTCGCGTTTATGGGGAGCGGGAACCCCTTGTTCGTATTGTTGTCCCACTGCTTCTCTTCAACCAAACTATTAGCCTGGGCCCTGAACAGCCAGGCCCAATACGAGCCATACTCGAGGTACAAGGCCTGGGCGCCGGCGGAATAGGCGCCGGGGGCCGACGCGCTAATCCATGACGAGTTAACGTAGTAGCAGCCCCGGAGCTCCGGGACCAGCGAGAGCCCCTCAAGGATAACCGTGATATTACTGGACAACGGCTCCCCTGGCAGGTCCAGGACCCCGTCGATCGTCAGCTCGGGGTCCCACCTGAACACGCTACCCCGCTGCGTCACAACTGCTATATCCAGCCTGCCGCTGCTCCAGTCGCCTAGCCTGAACATTGTCATGATGCCGGGGCTCAACAGCAACTGGGGGGTTGCATGGTACACCACCTGCCCGCTGCTCCTGTTGACCACGACAATATGTCGTATAACTACATCAACGTAGCCCCGGTTAAGGACCTCAGCATAAACCCCTGTGCCATTGACTATCGGGGTGATCTTGAGGTCCTCCCTTGCCCGCTCCAGCCGCTCCTCAACTAGTCTGATCCGCTCGTCGAAAGCCTGCGTTACTATGAGAGCAAACAAGATCATCGCCGCTAGGGCTATAATAGTGCCTACAACTGGCGCGACCCCCCTACGGTAGGTACTTGGCCGCCTCAAGGTCCTCCATCACCACTAGATCCCCTGCACAGTAGACCCCGTAGGAGGTGTTGATGCTCACGGCGTCAACACAACCCTTAACAACATAGTATATACTATGTGTCTGATTCAAGGCTGCAACGCGCTCAAGCACCACTGTGTCATGAGTCTTGAGAGCCTCAGCCCCCTGGAGCTGGTGAGGAAGAAAGGTTGCGAGGGCTACAGTCATTGCTATGAATACAGCCGCCACGACTACATGGCTTGGCATCGCCAGGTCACACTATGAACTCTACACTCTTCTCCCTAACCTCGCCGTGGTCGATGTAGACTATTGTGAGTACGTGCCTGCCGGGCTGGAGGTTCAGGCTGCTAACGTCTATAGTATCAACGATGCTCCCACCTGGGGCGAGCGTCGTGCCGTTCCATGGTATGCTAGCGGCTATGCTTGTGTTGTCTATCCTAACGTCTATGATCTGGGCGTTGCTGTCGCCGGCATTCCTCACCTCTATATTGAGGAGGAGCCCGTTCTGCGGGTACACCGGGTCGACTACCACGCTGAGCCTAGCACTGCTAAAGCTCTGCATGACCCCATTGGCGTTGTTGTGGACGAATGCGACACCCACGAGTGCAACAGCTATGACTGCCACTACGGCTATGATATCACTCAGAGCCTTCCTAGATCGTAGCCTAGGCCCCACGCCTATCACCTGATTATAATAGGCGTGGGAGGGGACGCGGGAAACCTGCTTGTGTCGCACCCTAGCCTGGATAGTAAGGTTTATTAGGGTGCAGGTGTCGATGGCCGTGGCGCATATACGCCAGGGTCGTGCGCTGCGTGCATAGACACTCTCCCCTTAATAAACCTTTCCCTGTTGGATGGAGTATACAGTAGACGGTAAGGTTTATTAACCCGAGATTCTCAACTTCAGCGGCATCCATCGACCATCGATATGCGTCGTCTAGAATAGGAGGGCGGCGAGCAACGGGGCAGTGGCCAGGGCCAGGAGGCTGGAGGCCACGACGCTGGCAACCCTAAGCGTGTTCCTGTACGTGTAGTCGTAGAACCTTGCAGCCATAACCCCCAGGATCAGGCTAGAGGCGACTATAACGATCCTGCTGGCCTCATACACCGGCTCCACGCCCCCGGCCTGGAGGCCTATCCCAGATACAAGGACCTGGTACCGTAATGCAAGGCTGTATAGGACCTCTACTAGGACTGCGGTGAGCCAGGGCACGGCGTAGGCTAGGAGCAGGACGAGGCGGCCAGCCTCACGGGCCCTCCTCAACACCGACATGTACTCCGATACATGCCTGTAGAGCAGCTCCACATCCCTTACACTTGCAGAGCCACTATCCAGGAGCAGTTGTGTAAGGGCGAAGACGCGGCGGAGGAGCCCCGAGACGGCCTGCCTCGACTCGAACCCGCCCCCTGCTAACAGCCTCCGCCGGGCCTCCTCTACCCTGGCACATGTTAGGTCCTCCCGGCGCCTGGCCTGAGCAACCCCCCGGTTGCACCCAAGCGCCTCCACGAGGGGCCTGCCAGACCTCATACCCTCCATAACACCCCGGAGCCACTGCTCCAAGCCACGCTCCTCCCCGGCTGCTATAGCAGCAATCCTCCTATAGTGCAGTCCATAGCCAGCGAGGCCCGCTATGATAACAATGCCCAGGCCCAGCCAGGCCTCTAAGCCGAGGCCTAGGCTTGCCAGTAGTGCTATGCTCCCAGCTAGGAGCCCCCACGCCAGTCCTCTCCTGTCATCAACCCTATGCTCCACCGCTGGCAGGCGGGAGCCCGCCAGGAGGACGAGTACGCCCAGGACCGGTATGCTATACACTAGAAGCATCACCAGACTACTGCTGGGCACGAAGAGGGCTGCCGCAAGGAGCACGAGCACACCCAGCCCAGCAACCAGGAGAACCACCTCCGCGAGTATCAGGCCCTCCCTTGAAGCCCTTTCAAGCCTCGCACTGTATTCTTCTAGAAGTGTTCTAGCCTTGTCGTACAGATACTCCTTGACTGCACCACCTGAAGCCATAACGTTTGCCAGGCCCGTGGCGAACAACCGGAGCTCCCGGCTAGGATGCCTCTCAGCATAGGCTGCTAAACCCTCTACCGGGCCTCTAGTCTCTATACTAGCGTCAAGCTCCCCCGCCTCTTTCCCTAGACCACCCATACTCCTGGCGAGCATTCTCACAGCGTGGCCTATGGGTAAGGGCCAGGACAACGCTGCAGCTAGACTTAGCCAATGCAGGTTCTCGTCAACTAGCCTCCGCCGTGTATTCACCTTATAATATAATAATAAGGTATAGCCGGCCAGCGGTGCTGGAACAGCCAAGAGCAGGGCCAGCGCCGGCGTTGAACCCAGCAGCAGGTACGCTACCCCAGCCAGGGGCAGCATGGCGGTGCCGAGCCCTACCAGGGCCCCAGCCAGGGCCTCAGTCTCCGCCCTAGTCCTCCCGGTGGAGGCTAGGACCCCTAGCTTATGGAGCCTAAGCCGCCTAGCCATTAGACTGCCTGCCACCTGTAATGGCTTCCTGCCTGCGACTCGTAGCCGGGATAGCCTAACATACCATGGTATCGCTGCTACTAGTTTAGGCGACTCTCTGGATAAAGTGAGGCTCACCGGCGGTTCCAGTAAGGCCCCCAACAGTAGCACACCGCCTACAAGACCTGCCACGATCATGATAATGGTCGCGGCTAGGAACAGTGGGGTAGGCGCCAGGGGCGAGGCTAGTAGGTATACCAGTGATGCTGCAGCCGAGGCCAGGTATGGTGTAGCTAGGAGGAGTGCCTCGGGGTTCGCTACGTTGATGCGCCATAGCTTAACCTTGACCGGCAGCGACCTGTATCGGAGTTCAAGCCTAGACAGAAGCCAGGATCCCATTAGGAAGTCTACCATGAGAAACCCGCCGATCATATACACTAGGCTGCCGGGCAACAGGGCCCTGGCGCTACCAGGACCTACCAGGTCGGCTACTGAACGGATACTATAGAGGCCAACCCCGAGGAAGAACACTCCAGCTAAGAGCTCCGCGAGCCTCGAGGTCCTCATCCTAGCGCACCCTGTTTAGAAGATACACCCGGGTGGACCACTGCGCAACCGGGGGGTTGCGCTAGGACCTTGCTAGGAGCCTGCCCTGATCAATGATGATCCTATCAAGCTCATTCCGGCTTACGCCTAGACCATGCGCCAGCCTATCCCTAAGCCTGGCTGCCTTTTCAAGCCCGACAACATGGCTATCATCCTCTCTTCTCCAATAAGCTATCCTAGCCCAGCCACTATCCTCCCTGCTGTACACCTCCACGACCCTCCTCCCAAGCCCCGGGATTATGCCAGTTACAACTACAAGCCACACAAGGTCTAGCAGGTCCTCGCCTATACCTAGTATAGAGAGGCGCCGCATTAACTCCTCTAGACCGCCAGCGTGGAACGTCGCCAGAGAGCCACTACCCAGCGCGGCGGCCTCAAAGATATACCTGACCTCCTCCCCTCTAGCTTCAGCAACAGCGACATAGTCGCTCCTCATCCTAAGCGCTGCCTTGAGGAGCTGCCTGAAGCCTATCCTAGCCCTCTCGGCCAGGGGGTCCAGGACCTGGGGCTCCCTAGGGTACAAGGCCACCCAGTTGCTATGCTTCAGCCGGAGCTCCGGGACCTCCTCCACCGTAACAATCCTCCTCTCCCCGGGGACCCGGTCTAGTAGGGCTCCCATGAGCGTTGTCTTCCCCGAGCCCTGCGGGCCAACAATTAGTACCATACCCTTAGCCAACACGGCGATCTCCAATAGAGCTGCCAAGTCTCTCGACATCATTCTCCTGGCCACTAGGTCCTCAAGAGTCAGGGGTTCCTCCGGGAACTTCCTTATCGTTATAGTAGTGTTTTTGGAAACCCTGGCAGCCGCTAGTGCTACTGTTACACGGTGTCCTTCCGGCAGCCTAAACTCCTGGAGAGGGAACGCGGGGGATATGGATGACCCGGAGCGGTATGCTAGCCTGTAGGCTAGATCCTCAGCCTCTCCCGGCCTGAACCGTAGGTTTGTCTGGAACCAGCCCTCGTAGTCCCGGTGGACTACTTTTACCGTGGTGCCGTCGACTGCTACCTCCTCCAGGCCTGGGTCCCGGATTAGGGGGTCTAGCTTGCCGTACCCTTGTAGGTCCCTGGTTAGGTAGTAGTCAATCGAGTGCCTGCACCTGTCGTACAGGTCGGCTAAGCCTAGGACCTCGGCTGCTATCCACCTATCCTCGGGTTTTCCGGGGTCGGCTTCGATGTGGACGGTGAAGTACTCCTTGAGGTAGGATAGTACCGGGCTGCACTCTTCGGGCATGACGGGCTCGTATATGTTGTAGTACTTGTACAGTTCCGCTTCTACTATCTGTACCTCCACAGGGCCTACCGTGTACTGGGCTAGGACCTTCACGGCTGGGCACCTGCTAGGTCCTCGGGCTCGACTGCAAGCCTGTACAGGTAGCCCTTCCTCCCCTTCCTCCTCTCCACAACACCCATCACGTGGAGCCTTGAGAGTATGGCGGCGCTACTATGCGGCCTCACATAGAGCACCCCCGCCAGGTCGCGGGCCGTGAACCACTCCCTGCCGAAGCTCCTCTTAATCAAGGACGCGAGGTGTATAGCGTCGTACTCGACCAGGACCCTCACCCTCCACACCCCCTCAACACCACTACTATACAGCCTACGGTAGACCATACACCTCCACCCCCACGGCCCAGCCTGGAGGCCTAACAGTACGGCCCCACACAAGCCGCTCCCAAGCCACCCACGGCCCATCCCGCACGACGAGTATTGCAGGGGCCCGGGGCAGCAGGATCCTACCCTGGCTAGTCCACTTGTAGCCAGCTGGCTCGACTAGGTGTATGAGCCTGTGGAACCCTGGCATGTGGCCTAGGGCCTCGGTGAAGCGTTGGAGGGCTGTGTACGCCGTCTGCTTTGGAACCCCCATGCCCCTGTAGATCTCCTTCCAGGATGTGCTGGAGCCTAGGGTCCTGAGGGTGTAGTATAGTAGGGCTGCTGCCTGGGCCCTCGGCTCTCCTCCCCTCCCGCCCGCACTCCTAACTATCTCCACTGCTGCGCTGTAGCTCGCCAGCTTCTCTATTAGTAGGCGAGGGGCTGGGCCGTGGTGTGTTATGTAGTAGTCTAGGGCTAGGGTCGCCGCCAGCTCCCCAGGCTTGTGGTAGTACAGGCTCCTCGAGTATCCCCTCACCCTGGGTTTTGGTGGGGTGAAGCTTGGCACAATTATTGTCCTGATGGCCATGCGCCACGCCCATAACCAACCATAGATGCTGAAGCATAGTTATATGGCTTTAACCACATAAACAAGCCAGGGGTAATATACTTTTGTCAACCAACCGGTTGACATATATAAGCTTTCCCCGCAACCCCCCGGTTGCATGTCGACGTGGCGGGAATAGTATTAAGCCCCGGCGCCCTATAGTATGACGTGGGGCGGCGGGGTCAGCGCATCGAGCGTACATCACGCGTCAGACCGTGCCGCAGTCATCATCCCCCGCCGCCCCCTTCTCTTAGCACTGGGTTATCCAAGTGCCTGTTATGCTCCTGCATGTATTTAAACACGATGGTCTATAGATATTCCAAGTAATCACTAGATAGGTCCTAGGCGCAACTGGGGGGTTGCGGGTAGGACCTACCTGCACGAATTGCTAGACCCTGTACACGACTACCTTGTTGGGTGCCACCTCGATTATTAGTGGGGTCTTCACCCTTAGGATATGATCCAGCTCCTCCGGGTCCACCGTTAGAAGGTCGGCCAGTATGGTTGCTAGGTCGCTGCATAGGCCCGGGTCGAACCCAGCCGCTTCGACGCCGTGCTCGGTCTTGTATGCCATGGCTCCCCTACCACAGTCTATTATCATGATAGCGGGATTCTCCCTCTCCAGCTCCTCCCGTAGGGTGCCCAGCATTAGGGGGCCCCGGGCCCTGCCTGAGCGGATTAGGCTTAGCATCTCCCGGATCCTAGCGTCGCCAGCGGCTCCGGCCTTGGCCTTGTATATGCTCCTGGCTGGCTTAACAAGCATGGCTCCATCCCTATAGGTTACCAGGACCTCCTCGGGCCTCCCCATGGCCTGGTAGATCTCCTCGGGTATGGTTATAGTATAGGAGATCCCGCCCCTGCCCCCGGTCTTCCTCGTGACCCTCATCCTACGCCAAACCATTATAACCACCCCCATACATATAGCAATAGTGGGGCGGGTCAGCGGGTCGCATCGCGCCCATGCGGCGTGGGCTGCCGTCGCCTACGGGCTCGCACATCACTCCCGCCCTACTACAGTACGATAAACGTTCGACCCTAATAAGTCTTACCCACACCTAGACACGTCGACACCCAGCAGGAGAGTCCACGCGGGCCCGCTTCCTAACGGTGCCCAGGAGTGCTGGAGCCTGGAGTATGGTTCCGGATCCTGCCCCGGGTAGGGGCAAAACCGGACTCCCTGGCCGAGGTCCTATCTGCATCTCCATGGTTCATTCTAGAGGTATGGAAACGCGGCGGGAAGCTTAGGATCTACGTCACTGGGCAGCTCGCGGAGGCTAGCCTTAGGAAGGTTGTAGGGGTGAGGAGGGAGGAGCCACCGCCACTAGAGCCGGGCTACTATATGGCTGAGGTGCGGCAGCCAGCGGTAGAGTTCTGGGAGCCCCTGGAGGCTAGCGGGTTCCAGGATATCTACGAGTTCCTAGATGAAGGAATGATGTTGCAGGTGGGGGCGTGGAGGGAGCCAAAGGCCCCCAAGATAATATCCAAGAAGGCGGCGGAGCTAAGGGGCAAGCGCGGCATACTACACGAGTTGCGGGACGGGTTCTTCGACACGGCTGACGAGATTATGGGCCAGGACCCTATGAGGAGGGAGCGGCTCAAGAGGATGAGGAGCAGCCCCGGCGAGGAGGAGGCCAAGAGGAGAAAGGCACAGACAGCACTGGACCGCCTCCGCTATGCCCCATTCTATATTGTACGCCTCAGGATGTACGGCCCAGAGAAGCGGCAGGTAAGGGAGCTGGCAGAGCTTGTGGCATCACGCTTCACTCGGCCCCTCGAGGTGAAGGGAGCTGGCATGCTTGCCCGGCCAATAGGCAGCCGGGGGGTTGACAACGCCAGGAGGCTGCCAGGCCCCGCCGGCTTCCTCCAGAGCCCACCGAAGACATACCTGTGGATGAACACGAGGGAGGTCAAGAGCATCCTCGTCCTTCCAGACCCGAGCCTGCACCCTGTGGAGTTCGAGCGCGGGAGCCCGCTGCCAGCCATTCTACCAAGGAGGAGGGGCGATGTAAGGCTAGGAGCCCTGCAGGACGGCTCGGTTCTAGCTGTGGACCTAGAGGACCTCTATAGGCACCTGTGGGCTATCGGCATGACTGGCACGGGTAAGAGCACGTTCCTATGGAACCTGGCCCTCAGGCTGCACTCCACAGGTAGGGCCGCCGTCGTTGTCATAGACCCCCACGGGGATCTAAGCCTTGACATACTTGAGAGCGTAGAAACGCTGGATGGAGTCTACCTGCTCGACCCGTTCCTCAGGCCCTTCGG
>JALWEI010000011.1 GCA_027014125.1 Acidilobaceae archaeon
CCATCATCCTCCACACCCCCAACCACACACTGATAAGCAGCCTCCAACCCATCCAACACGCCAGAGGAGAGATACCCCGCAGACTCCAACGCGCTACAAAAGCCCCGATCCAGGCACTCCACAACCCTAACCAGCCCACCCTCAACCCTAACCAGCGCCCTAGTCAACAGGCACCCACCAGGGGATCAACCTATCAACCCGCAACCCCAATAAAACCCGGGGGGGCACGAGGAGTGGAGAGGATAACACTACAAGCGCCAAACCAGGGAAGCCTAAAGCCAAGAGACGCCGCAAGGATCAAGGAAAAGATAAGGACGCTGGGAGGCGTGAAGAGCGTGAACATCAGGATAACGCCAAGCCACATAGAAATAGATATGGTCGCGAGTAGAGACACAGTCGAGAAGATAGAGGGCCTGCTAGGCCCGCTACACCCGCCACCCGCCGGAGACCCATGGAGCCTAGCCAGAAAACAGATGTTCTGGCAAGCACACGAGATCCTCGAGGAAGAATGGAGGAGGACCAGGGATCCGAGGATAGAGGCAGCGATAAAAGCAATGGCCGCCCTAGCAAAGGCACAGGAAGGAAACCTAGAGGCCGCGCTAAGGATAGCATCAAGGATCCCCCCAGACACAGGGATAGACAGGAGGTGCGTCGAAGAGATGGCCACCAGGGCTTATCAGGGCCACGAGGCAGATATACTAGAGTGCATAGGTGGACACCCATGACAGGCCTAAGAAGGCTCAGGCCACCACCCGACATAAAGATCCTAGAGGCAGCCGGCGCCCTAGGAGACGGAAGGGTGGCAGTGGAGAAGAGGGGAGACAGGCTAGTCGAGGCGGTAGTAGCATCTAGCGGCGGAGAGAGGAGGTACAGGGTAATAGTCAAGCTACCCGGCGAAAAGAGGCCCACAACCATATACACCTACAGCGACGACAACGGGACCAAGTACAGGGGATACGTAGGCTACCCCATAATAGCGGTGCTCATGCACGAGGGCCTACTACCCCGGGACAAGAGGCTAGAAGAAGCACTGGCAGGGCTAAAGTGGAGGGAGCTAAACGAGAAGTACAAGAAGTACAGCCTAACGAAGGAGCACGCCCTCAAGGCCGCCTCAAGGCTAGTACCACCCAGAGAGGCAATGGAATACATAGCAAAAGCGATGGCAAGGCTCAGGACCTACACGATATACTACGACCCTAACCTGGCCTCACAACACCAATAATACACTCAGACGGCACACGCTCCACGGTATAAACACTCCTACCCTTCCTCTCAGGCCTAAGACCCCGCCCAACCAGGCAATCCCTACTAACAACAAGAACCACAACCCGGGGCCCATGCCTCCTACCAGTCTCAACAGCATCCTCAACACTACCAGACAAGTGAACCAGAACCCTCCCCATAGGAAGGATCCCCCGCCTAAGTATGCTACCAAGCCTCTCCTCCACAGTACCATGGTAAAGCAGAGCCGGGACGCCACCCGGCAGGGGCTCAACCTCAACCCGTACACTATGGCCATACCTAGCCCTAACCCTACCACCATGCAGCTCATACCTACCCTTAGGATCCAGCAGCGCTACAGCCTCAACATGCCACCTCTCCAGCCAAGGAAAAAGGGGCTTCAAGCCCCTAACCAGCTCCTCCACACTAGCCCACCCACGAGCGTCGAGACGGACCCCATACCTGCCAGGATCATGCCTCAGGGCATGGGCCATCCTCTTACTCAGCAGAACCCTCCTAGCCGGGTCCAGGAAGCCGCACACCCCCCGGGGCCCGCAGCCCTCCGGGTCCTCGCTATAGCCCCCACCACAGCAGAGGTACAAGCCACGCACCAGGAGGGCACCTGGATAAATATACCCCAGCACACCCCTAAAGGCGTTTAAAGTGTGGTGCTTCAAGTGGGCGAGGCCGGGGACCCCTCCAGGGATCCTAGGGTAGTCAAGAAGATGGCGACGCTCCTAATGCAAGGCGCTGTCATGCTCCAGGAGACGTGCCCCCTAGACGGGCTCCCCCTCTTCAGGCTGCGTAGCGGGGAGATCGTGTGCCCGGTCCATGGCAGGGTGATGATCGTATCGAGCGAGAGGGAGGCCAGGGACGTCGAGGTGGAGGAGGTACTACACGACGTCATGTATAGGGCGGCCCTGAGGCTAAGGGAAGAGGCCGGGAGAGGGGAACCCGCAAGGCTACGAGAGTGGGTCGACATAATACGGGGCATAGAAGAGATACTAGATATGAGGAGAAGACGGGCATCGGGAGGAAACGATAAGAGCCAGCCAGAGGAGCGGGGGTAGGCCAGGCCCGCAGAGCCACACACCCCCTGGGGGGACACCCATGGAGGGGAATCCACCAGAGAGCTGCATAGAGGAGTGCGTGCACGAGGTAAAGAGAGCAAGGATACTAGGGGCCAGAGTCGAGGTCCGCGAGGAGTGGGACCCCGGGCCCAGGGCTGATAGCATAGACTTGATGGTGAAGAGCCTAACACTACCCAGCATAGACGAGATCCCCATCCTCTCAGCAATACTCAGAACCCTCTACGACAGGAAGGTGAAGATATACGAGTACGAGGCCCTCCCCCTAGACGAGGCCAGGGTAGACAGGCTGACAAGGCTCATAAACCACTCCTTCAAGGAGGGCAGGGGGATCATACTAGTAGCCCCCAGCCTCCTCCCCATATCCCTCATATCCCGCCTAGACCAGGAGAAGCTAGAGATCCTAGAGTCGAAGCTAGCCATACAGGCAACCATACGGTACACGAACATGCTATACCTACCAGACAGCAACATTGTAAGAGCGGATGGGATAGAGATCATAGCAAAGAGGAACAGCGAGGCCAGCTACGAAAGAGCAGAGTGGCTGAGAGACATGGCTACCAGGCTAGGAATCAACGTCAAGAGGATCACCACACTGGAGGACAACACTGAGATACTAAGGTACATAACAATGGGAGGGGTAAACACGCTATACACTAGAGTACCCGTGACAAAGGTAGCAAGCCTAGTAATAGCACTATCAAGGTGCCTCTCCCTAGAGGGCATACTCCCCCTAGAAAAGAGAGACACCGCTACACACCTAATCTACGCCATAGGCATAACACCCACGGAGGCCAGGAGGATAGGGGAGAAGATACTAAGCTACACGGGAAAACCCGTATCAAAGATGTGGATGAACATATTCGAGAAGCACATAAACACTGGGTGCAGCAAGGGCATAACCAGCCTCTACACCAGGATCCTCTAATCCTCCAGATCAGGCTCCTCCACGATCCTCTTACCCGTCACAACCTGGTCAATACTATGGATCACGCACCCGAGCTCCTCCAGCTTCCTCTCGACCTCGCCGAAGTCGATGTCAGTACCCTCAAGAGTTATGCTGAGCGTGATCGTGTCAACATCGATCTCCTTCACCGTAATATTCACGCCCTCAACCCCGGGGAGATCCCCGATCTCCCGCCCAACATCAATGACGGAGGGACCCTTGATGGGCTTCAGTATATCCAAGACTAGACGCCTCACAGGCGCAGGCATCCCACGGGTTCACCAGTCCCATATAATGGAGGAGGGCGGAATTATATAAGTAGGGGGCTAGGGGCACTCCCTCCAAACCAGCTCCTCGGCCAACAGGGACGACGCGTCCAGGGGGAGCACCTTGAGGAACGTGCCGGCAACCCTCCGCCTAGCCTCGTTAATGTCGAGCCCCCTAACCTCTCCCCCAACCGGCCAGAGGAGGCTGTCAATGTGAAGCGGCGGTATCCCGGATAGGCTTGCCACCATCCCCCACGCCTCCTGCGCGGTAGTCGGGTAGCGGAGCACCTCATCGGGGCTAGAAGCCTCGACCACGCCACTACTATACGATAGGCAAGACACCCTCACGTCAACCGGTATGGGTATGGACGCCCTCAGGGGGATCCTCCTCTCAGGCCCCCCTAGGGCGTAGTACCCCATCTTAAGCGAGAAGACTATAGTCTTCCTCCACACCTCCACCTGGAGCGCCCTAGCCAGCCTCTCCAGAACCATGTCAGGCTCCCTGAGGACCACCTCGGGGTCACTGTAGATCCTCTCCAGGAGCCTCCTAGCCCTATACTGGACGGTCCTGACCCTCCTAACCTTGGCGTCCCGCCTAATAGAGGCCCCAGGGCACTCGCCCAGGAACCACACCACATCATTCACGATATCCCTAATACTAGACGCAGGGCCACGGCTACCCCACCTAGACGATAGCATCCTGCTGAAGCAGCTCCACCACTCCTCCCCCTTCATAGCAAGCCTATAACTGACCAGGGCTACAAGCATCGAGTACAAGACCCCCGCGGGCTCGCCCACAGCCCTGGCCAAGCCCCTAACAGCGGGGTACTGGGGATCCAGGCCCGCCTCCACGGAGAACACGCCCTCGAGTCCCACATACTCCAGTGCATGGGCTACCCTGTCGACCCGCTCCAAGCTTATGCCATACGGCCTAAACCTAGGCTCCACCCGGCCACAACCCTCCTAAGGACAGGGATCCACCAGGCCAGGCTAAATACCGGGATCATGCCACCCCCCATAGTCCGGGGCCAGGCATGGCTGTCAGGCGCGTGATCCTCTACGAGGCATGGGTCAGGCTCAAGAGGAGGTTCGAGACCAGCTTCGGGGCAACCAGGGAGAGGCCAGCAATACTCGTCAGGGTCATGGGCGACGATGGAGAGGAGGGCTGGGGCGAGGTTGTAGCGGGTGAGGGGCCATGGTATAGCTACGAGACCTACGAGACAGCCATACACGTGCTGAGGGACTACCTCATACCCATAATGATACGGGAGAGGGCCTACAACCCCAAGGACTTCATAGAGGCCGCGAGGAGGGTTAGGGGACACAACATGGCCAAGGCCGGGCTGGAGCACGCCCTCTGGGACCTAGAGGCCAGGAGGAGGCGAGAGCCCCTATGGAGGCTCCTAGGAGGGGTGAGGGATAGGATAGAGAGCGGGGTGAGCATAGGGATCCAGCCCAGCATAGAAGAGCTTGTCAAGATCGTTAGCAACCACCTAGACGAGGGCTACAGGAGGATCAAGATAAAGATAAAGCCAGGATGGGACCTGGAGCCGGTGAAAGCAATCAGGAGGGAGCTAGGAGACATACCGCTACAAGTAGACGCAAACGCCGCCTACAGCCTAGCCCACATGCAAACCCTAACGAAGCTAGACGACTACAAGCTACTAATGATAGAACAGCCGCTACACTACGAGGACCTCCTAGACCACGCAGAGCTATCGAGGAGGCTCAAGACGCCCATATGCCTAGACGAGAGCATAACCAGCCCCCGCCGTGCACTAGAAGCATACAAGCTAGACAGCGCCCAGATAATTAACGTGAAGCCAGGCAGGGTAGGAGGCCACCAGGAGTCGCTCAGCATCCACAGGATATGGTACCAGGAGGCAGGACGCCCCCTATGGATAGGCGGCATGCTGGAGACCGGCATCGGGAGAGGCCACCTAGTAGCCCTGGCAACACTACCCGGGGTAAAGTACCCCAACGACATAAGCGGGAGCAACAGGTACTACGAGAAGGATCTAGTCGAGCCGGAGTGGAGGGTAGAGGGAGGATACATAAGGGCCCCAGAGAGGCCAGGCATCGGGGTGGATCCGGACCTAGACATGATAGAGACGCTATCTAAGAGGAGGATCGTGGTAGACCTACCCTGAACAGCCCCCTAAGCCTCCTAGAATAGCCCCCAACCAGGATAGCCTCGCTCCCAAGAACCCTAGATGCCACCACAACCCACACGACAAGGTTGACGAGAAGACCTGCGAACCCCGTCGTGGCCATCCCCGGATCCCCAGTCACCACGCCCCATATAACCAGGTAGAGTAGCACAACAGGGTCTAGGTACACCACGCGCCATACACCCTCAAGACTAGTCAGGTCTATCCCAAAGAACACTGCGAAGACAGGGGCAAGCAGGAGGAGGCCCACATAGGAGGAGGCCAGCTGGGCGCCCCTAACATCCTGGGGTATACTACCCACCACCAGGCCAATGAGAAGCGAGGTGACAAGCGTGACCGTGAGGCCAGCCATGAACGCGGCTATACTAGTAGGGCTCACACTCACCACCGGCGAGGCCTGGACCCCCTGCTCCGGCGCCTGGCTAACTATGGAGCCGAGGGAGTAGAAGTAGATCCCGATGCCTACAGCGTAGCTTATAATCCCGAGGCCGGTGATAAAGGCAACACCCAGTATCTTGCCAAGTATAAGCTCCCTCCTAGACACAGGCAGGCTAAGTAGCATCTCAAGGGTCTTAGACTCCCTCTCTATACCAACGCTAGTCGCCGCAACCTGCATACTAGACATGACAAGTATCATAGTAGCCATAGTCACGGAGAGGCCCACCCCGAAGACGAGGCCGAAAGCCTCGCCCGGCGATAATGGGGTACCCCTATAGTACAGAGTGGTGTTGGCAACCACCGGGCTCTGGAGGAACCGTACATCCGCCTCGGGCAGCAGAGAGCTGACAAGATCGGCGACGAGCATGTAAACGCCCTGGGCAAAGGAGGCCTCCACCTGCTGGGGGAGCGACATGCTGAGGAAGTTAAGCGAGCTAGTCTTAACTATTATATCAGCCCTGCCAGGGAGCCCCCGCGTGATGTTATCGAAGAACTCGTCGCCGATAATCACCACGGCGGTCCGGCCCTCCAGAACCTCGCCCGGATCGACGCTACCGGTATAGAGGGGGACCCCAAGGCTATCGGCCAGCATCCTAGCATAGTCGCCATAAGCATGGCCCCTATATATGATGGCGTAGTTCCTAACCTGCTCCGCCTGCTCCAGTGCCTGCCTCCCAGCCGCCATAGACATGCCAGCGAATATCGTGAATATTATTATGGGCCCCAGTATTACGCCTAGGAGCACGGTCCTCTCCTTCAGGAGCTCCTTAACCTCCTTCACCATAACCTGCTTAAGCTTCAACATCCACACCCCCAATAGCGTTTATGAACGCCTCCTCCAGGTTCGCCCCTCCATACCTGGCAACCAGCTCCCCCGGCGTGCCCTCGCCCAGCTTCCTGCCCCTATGGAGGAACATGAGCCTGTCGCAGAGGTACTCAACCTCGAGCATGTTGTGGCTCGAGAGGAGTACAGTGCCCCCAGAGCGGGCATACTCCTTGATGACGTTCCTAACCATGACAGAATGGTAGACGTCGAGGCCACTAGTAGGCTCATCGAGTATAGCAACCCGGGGCCTAGCCATGAGGACCGCCGCCAGTAGTATACGCCTCTTCATCCCCTTACTATACCCGCCCATAGGCTTGTTTAGGGCCTCGCCCAGGCCGGATATCTCAATCCCCCTCTCAACCATCTCCTCAACCTCGTCCCCTCCCCTAGCGTAGAGGCCAGCGACAAAGCGGAGGAAGTCGATCCCCTTGAGGTGCCTGTACACGCCCGCATCCTCGGGCAGGTAGCCTATGAGCCCCTCCTCCCTAGCCTCACCAGGCTCCTTACCCTGGATGAGCACCCTGCCGGTATCCGGCCTAAGTATCCCGGCGATCATCCTCAGGGTAGTCGTCTTCCCGGCCCCGTTCGGCCCTATGATCCCGTATATCTCCCCCTCACCTACAGCGAATGAGACCCCCCTGACAGCCTCATGCCCATCGAAGCTCTTCCTAAGGTCCTCGACAAGTATCACATCCATGCCCGGGGGCACCCTCCATTAGACTAATACACGCGCCCTGGCGGGGGTAATAACCCGGGGGGATGAGCTCAACCTCCGACTCCGACGCCAAGGATGGGGAGGCCCTGCGATGGCGACCCTCCTAGGAGGTGCTCAGTTACCCCAGAGGCAGTCACCGCCCCCAGCGTGGGGCTCCTTCCCGGGCACGACTGTCCTCATCGCTCCTCCAGGATGGTCTTCACCCTCTCTATAATCGGGGCCAGAATGTCGGGGCCGTAGCCCTCGACCGGGTCCTCTAGGAGTGGGAGGCTGATAGACCCCGTGTGCCCGGCTAGGGCTAACGCCTCACCAGCGTCCACACTCCACGGCTTCCCGGCCAGCGAGACGAGATCCACTGCCTTCGAGAACCTCTCACCGTCAGCCAGGTAAGCGGCCCCGGGGCTCACAGCCACGACCAGGTCCGGCCTAGCGGTGGCCCTAGTCGGGGCTGCAATGCTAGAGTTGGACTCGACCACGACAACCTCAGCCATGCCCATCACGCGTTCAAGGCACTGGTCTACCTCATCCACGTACTGGCCAGCCAGTATATTCTCCATTGCCTCATCCCCCGCGCGGAGGGGCAGAGGAACTAGGGCCCCGGCGACCTCCATAACCTCCCTCTCCAGGCTCCTGGGCGCCCTCCTCAGGGCATCCGGGTTGAAGAGGTGCACGCTATACACGTTGTTCCCGCGGCAGAAGGTGGCTCTGGCTAGTGCGATCCTCCTAGCAAGGCCCTGCACGCCTAGGGCGTCCCTGACCCTCCACGACACCCTCTCGGGATCCAGGGGGAGGATATGGAAGCCTAGGGGGTTAACCAGCTCTACGGGAGCCCCCTCCACCGGCCTCCTCAGGGCTAATGCATCCCCCGTGGCCAGGACTCTGAGCCTCCTAGACTCCCTTAGCGCCCAGGGGCTGGCCCATACGTCGGTGCCCCCGACCGGCTTGAAGGGGAATGCCGCCACTCCATCCCTGCGGAGGGCTGCAACTAGGCTGGAGGCCATAACAGTCTTGCCGGAGGACTCGGGGTAGAGCCCGACTACCAGTATGATCAAGACCGGTACACCGGGGGCTATAGACCCCTCGGCGCGGTGGGTAACTTATCCTTAGGCACGTACACCGGGCTCCTCCTATTGGGGGTGAATAGCACCAGTGCACCCTCCTCCTCGAGCATCTTCAGTATCTTCCTAGCAGTCGATATGGTTACATTGTAGCGCTGCGACACCTTGAAGGGAGTCACATAGGACTCCCTAGCCAGATCCCTCCTGGCCCTCTTCAACAGCTCCTCAGGCACGCTGACATCATACCTGGCCTGCTCTGTTAGGGAGCGTGATACACCCTTCCCCTTACCCTGCTTCTGCTTAGCCAAGCCAGTGCACCAGGCTGGATCATGCCGGTGGGCTGGTCTAATAAGGGTTCCGGGCTTCTACTCCTACCCTACTAAAAACCCCTCGCCTATTGTATGTGGAGGAGGCCTCGGGGGCTACTCCTCGATCTTTATGACGAGCGACTCCTCCTGCGCTGCTGGGGCCTCGACCACCTTGGGCTGCTGGGCGAACCCCTTCTTCACGGGCTGTGACTCCCTGGTGTAGGGCCCGCTGGCTATCTCTAGCGTCTTCTCCAGCCTGTCCAGGGTGCTCTTAGCATCACTCTTCTCGGCTGATAGCGACTCCTTGAGCTTCCTGAGGTGGTTCATGCCCTGGGTGTATCCCCTCTCGGAGACCTCGCCGCTGAAGTATAGCATCTGTAGGTTCGCTATCGCGCTGGCGATGTGGAGTAGTTCATCGTCTATCCTGGCTATCCTGGCCTTCACCTCCTTCTTCACGTTATCAGCATTTATCTTCAGCTTCTTTATCTCCTCGGACAGCTTCCTCTTCATGCCATCGACGACCTCTGCCGGTATGTCCCCGCTGCTCGCTATGTTCTCGAGCGCCTTCCTCCTCCTGTAAGCCCTGTCTAGGCCCTCGATAACCTTCATGGCGTTGTACTTCCACTCGGGGACCACGACTAGCTTCCCATCCCTCAGCCTTATCCTATCCCCGGGTATCCTCTCCACTCCCCTGTCGACAATCTTAACCTCGACATGCTGTATATACCCATCGACGTCGCTGACTAGGCTGACCAGGGTTCCTATATCCCTACCATACTCGTCCACAAGGCTGGACCCCACAGCGTTAGCCAGAGTCTCTATCTTAAGTGCCAACCTACCTTCTCACCAGTTAACACTCTACTCGGCACAAGAGTATTTAGGGGACATAACCCCAATACTACTAAGCCTCAGCCTCCTTACACAGTGTCGAGCCCTACTAGGATCTAACGGTGACCACACACAATGAGCCTAGATGCCTGGGCCAGGAGGTGGAACACTCCACCCAAGAGGGACACTGTGGGCAAGAAGATTAGGGACTTCGTAAGCCCCCCGGCGCCCCTAAAGCAGCAGATAATAAACGCTACATACAAGATAAGCAGCCAGATACAGAAGCTAGACTACAGCCTAGGCAGGCTTCAGATATACGATAAGCAGCTGTTCGAGAAGGTGGTAAACGCCCTGGTTGAGGGCGACAAGACCAGGGCAACCATGTACGCGAACGAGGTCGCGGAGATAAGGAAGATGGCAAAGATAATACTAACCGTGAAGTACGCACTGGAGAGGGTAAAGATAAAGCTGGAGACCGCCCTAGTCGTGGGGGACACCCACGCTAGCCTAGCCCCAGCAGTGGTCGCGCTCAAGCAGGTAGCCCACTACATGAAGGGCATGATGCCCGACGTCTACACAGAGCTAGTAGAGATAGACCAGGCGCTACAGGAGAGCATGATGCAGGTAACCACGAGCGTACCCGTGACCCTAGACGCGAACGTTGTGACAGAGGAGGCACAGAAGATACTGAGGGACGCAAGCATAGTGGCGGAGCAGAGGCTACGCCAGCAGTTCCCAGACCTGCCAAGCTTCGAGCACACAGCGCCAACAAGCACCCAGGCACCCGGGGCTACTATAGAGGAGGGCAAGTAGCCCGGGGGGCTCCCCCTCCATTTCCCCGTTACACTCCGTTTCTAGGCATCCCATTCAACCTAGACTATCAAGCTCTACGCCAACCTCCATAACAGCCTGGATTACCTCGTAGCTGAAGCCGTTGAAGCCCCCGCCCTCGATGGCCCTGTAAATCTCGTCGTGCATGCTATCCAATAACGAGCTAAGCCTAGACAACGTATCGCCACGGGGCATCTCTCCACAGCTGAAGGGCCTGCCGCCAACCATGGCACTATAGTAGTCCTGGGCTAGGTCCTGGAGGTAGTCAACAATCCTTCTAAGGCCCAGCGATAGATTGGAGGGCATCTCGAGCCCATTCGCACTATACAACGTATCCACGTGGTCTCTCAGCTCCTCGAAGTAAACTCCATGCAGGTGTATCATGAGGTAGTAGTACACAGCTGTATCGGGCTCCTCCTCCTTTAGCATCGAGGGGCTACAGTTAAACTGCTCTAGGGCCCGCCTAGCATTCTCAAGGATTACCGGAGCATCCCTTAGGAGCGTGACGGCCTCGCCGGCCTCCATGAGGGAGGCATGGGCTATTCTATCTAGGCGCGCCCTGGCACCGTGATACGAGAAGGCTAGGACCGTGACTAGGATAATAAGGGCGGCTAGGGCTAGGCCTGCCACCTGCCTGCTTAATAAATAGTTCTTCAACCCTAGCCCCTCCCAGCAGGATCATGAATACGCGCCTTAAACCCTTTATCGGAGCCGCTAAAGGGCGTAGCAGTATACTGGCTGTTGGCTGTCCCCGAACTCATGCCAGGAGGGTTGATGCAGGCTATGCCAGGATCATCCTGATACCGACTATGGCTAGTACTATCCCTATAACTATTCTAAGGTGCCTAGCGTTCATCCTCAGAGCTATCCGTGGGCCAGCCATGGCACCTACTACTGCTCCTAGCGCGAAGGGTATGGCTATGCTATACACGATCTCCCCGCTCATATGGTGTCTTACCGCTGCCGCTATTGCAGCCATCGTCATCGAGTACATGGACGTGGCTACAGCCTCGTGTATCCCCATACCCAACCCACTAATCATCAGGGGGACTAGGAGTGCCCCGCCCCCGGTGCCTGTTAGGCCTGCCACGAGGCCTACTACTATGCCTGCCAGTGCAACGAGCAGGGGGTTGCCCCTGGGCTTCTGTGGCGGGTTTGATGGCTGTCGGAGGGCCCTGTAGATTAGCCTAGCTGAGTACCAGAGTATGAAGGCTGCTACGGCATACTCGAGGATTGTCGGGTCTACTAGGGATACCAGGTATGCGCCGAGGTAGCTTCCTGGTATTGTCGTTGCCATGAGTATGGTTCCCGTCCTGAGGTCGACCCTGCCCCTGGATAGGTATGTGGCCGTGCTTATCGATGCTATTATCACTATGACGGCCTTGCTGGTGCCCACGGCCTGGTTTATGGGCAGGCCTAGGGCTAGGTAGAAGAGGGGTACCATGAACACCCCGCCGCCTATCCCGGCCATGCTGGATAGCGTCGCCACCAGTGCTCCCAGGGCTATGTATGCCAGCGTCTCCGTCTCGGCCACACCCTTCCTTTAGGCGCCCTCCATGGCCGGTTTATATGTGTGGCCCGGATACGTAGACAATCTATAGAAAGGTTTTTATAGAAGTGGAGGCTACTAGTTTCTGTGGTGAGCCGAGCGATGCCCGGACAGATAC
Organism: Acidilobaceae archaeon; assembly: GCA_027014125.1. Taxonomy (GTDB): domain Archaea; phylum Thermoproteota; class Thermoprotei_A; order Sulfolobales; family Acidilobaceae; genus S012-22. The sequence continues at coordinate 12,364 of JALWEI010000011.1, forward strand.
CACTCATCGGCGAGAAGTTCCCAGAGATAGAGGTAGTCACAGACCACGGCAGGATAAAGCTGCCAGACTACTACGTGGAGAAGGGCAAGTGGTTCGTACTATTCAGCCACCCCGCAGACTTCACCCCCGTATGTACCACAGAGTTCGTAAGCTTCGCCCTACGCTACGAGGACTTCAAGAAGCTAAACACCGAGCTAATAGGCCTCAGCGTAGACAGTGCCTACAGCCACATCAAGTGGAAGGAGTGGATCAAGGACAACGTGGGCGTAGAGATACCGTTCCCCATCATAGCCGACCCACAGGGCTACGTGGCCAAGCAGCTAGGCCTGCTACACGCGGAGTCAAGCACCCACACAGTCAGGGCCGTATTCGTGGTAGACAATAAGGGCGTGATCAGGACAATACTATACTACCCACTAGAGCTGGGCAGGCTAATAGACGAGATACTAAGGATAGTGAAGGCACTCCAGGTAAGCGACAAGTACGGCAGGGCCATACCAGCCAACTGGCCAAACAACGAGATAATAGGAGACCAGGTGATAGTACCACCACCGATAACATACGACGAGGCGATGGAGAGGATGAAGAAGCACACCTGCCTAGACTGGTGGTTCTGCTACGAGAAGGCGGCAACAGAGGAGGACATAAAGCAGGCTAGGGAGTACCTAGAGAGGGCCGCCAAGGCCCCAGAGAAGCCCCTAGCCCAGGCCAAGCAGTAACCAGGCCCAGCCCCCCTAGCCCCTACCACTCCTCATCTTTTCCAGCCTCTCAAGGAGTAGCCTCCTAACCAGCCTAGGATCAACAGCCCGGCCCCCAGCCCTCCTCATAACAGCGCCAACCAGGTAATTCAACGCCTTAGCCTTACCCCGCAGATAGTCCTCAACCGCCCCCTGCTCGGAGGCGAGCACCTCATCCACTATACGGCCAGGATCGGTAACGGCCGCCGGGAGGAGGTCCCTAAGAGGCGCCCCCGGATCCCTAGCAAGCCTCGGCAGGACAAGGCCCTTCACAGTATCATAGGGATACACGCCCCTCTCCACATAGCCCAACAGGTCAAGCACCTTATCCAGGCTAGGCCAGTTACCAGGATCCCCGGGATCCCTTCCAGCCTCCCTGAGCTCCCCCTTATAGTCGATCCCAAGCATCCTAGCGGCAAGCCAAGGGTCGGCGCCCCTCTCTACAGCATCCAGGTAAAGCTGGGCCGCCGGCTTGCTAGACACAAGGCTCCACGCCACCTCCACCTTAACCCCCAGCCCCGTGATCCTCTCAAGCACCCTCCTAGGGGTCTTGGAAGCCAGTGCCTGGGCCTCCTCGACGAGGCTCCTCCCAGGCACAACCGGGGGGAGGTCAGGGTCGGGGAAGTAGAGGTACTCCTCCTCAGTCTCCTTGTGGCGTAGGGGCTTGGTGACCCCCCGGGTGCTGTCCCAGTGCCTAGTCTCCCTCTCTACCCTACCCCCAGCCTCCAGGAGCCTCCTCTGCCTCACCTCCTCATACGCCAGAGCCTTCTCCACGTCCTGGAGGCTTCCTATGTTCTTCACCTCCACCCTCTCGCCCCCCTCAAGGCTTATGTTGGCGTCGACCCTGAAGGCCCCCTCGAGGCGGGGGTTCACTGCCCCTATGTACTCTAGGGTCAGTAGTATGCTCTCAACGAGGAGCCTAGCATCCCTGGGAGAGGGTATATCGGGCTCCGTCACAATCTCGAGGAGGGGGACCCCGCTCCTGTTATAGTCTACCAGGGCATGGCTACTAGCAAGTATACCACTCTCGCCATAGACAGTCCTACCCGGGTCCTCCTCGAGGTTTATCCTCCTCAGCCTAACCCTCCTCCACTCCCAGGAGCCGGGCTCCAGGTACTCGACCACGCCTCCACTACAGACAGGGGCGCCCCCGACCTTCTCGTACTGTGTTATCTGGTAGTTCTTCGGCAGGTCAGGGTAGAAGTAGTGCTTCCTCGTGAAGACTATAGCGCTGGGCGTCTCGCACTTGAAGGCGGAGGCCGCTGCAAGGCTGAGGAGTATAGCCCTCCTGCTGGGGACCGGTATAGCCCCTGGGAGGCCCAGGCATACGGGGCACACGTTGGTGTTGGGCTCCATACCCCTATAGTTGCTCCTGCACCCGCAGAAGAGCTTAGACCCAGCCTCTGTCAGCTGCACATGTATCTCGAGCCCGATCCTAGCCTTCACCAGCGATCACCCCCGCCATCCCCGTATACTCCTCAACCAGGAGGCCTAGGCGGAAG
>JALWEI010000012.1 GCA_027014125.1 Acidilobaceae archaeon
AAGGAGAGGAGGCCCCTCTTCCTCAAGGTCAGGGTCAAGAACGTCGAGTTCCAGCCCTTCACCGGCAAGCTGAGGATCTTCGGCGTGATAGTGGAGGGCCCGGAGGAGTATGGGCTAAAGGGGAAGCACCACTCGCTGGTAGTAGGGCCGGGGCAGACGATCGTCCTGGAGAGGCCTGGAGGATGGAGCCCCAAGGATCTTGGCAGGATGGAGGAGAGCGGGCCCCGGGGGAAGGCGATAATCGCTGCCATAGACTATGACGAGTACGGCATAGCACTCCTAGCCCCCTACGGCTTCAAGGTCCTAGTGGAGGAGTCCATGAGGCTCCCCGGCAAGGATGACCCGAGCAGGGAGCAGGAGCTGGAGTCTAGGCTAGCTAGGATAGCCAGGCTTATCATAGATTATGCTAAATCCAATGATGCGGGGATAGTGATCATCGTGGGGCCTGGCCAGCTTAAGTCCATGGTGGCCGAGAGGGTCAGAAGGGAGGCGCCCAGCCTCAGGGTCGTGGTCGACGATGCCTCCATGGGTGGCAGGCATGGGATCGAGGAGGCGCTTAGGAGGACCACGGTATCCCAGGCACTAAGGGAATACACGATAACGGAGGCTGAGGAGGCTATCGGCGAGTTCCTGTCTGCCGCAGCCAGGGACCCGGATAGGGTAGCCATGGGGCCTAGCGACGTGCTAGCTGTGGCCAAGATGGGGGCGGTGGAGAAGCTAGTAGTCCTAGACTCCATGCTTCACTCCATAGATGACGAGGAGAGGAGTATGGTGGACGAGGCGCTCGCCAGGGCCGAGTCGTATAGGGGGAGGGTCATTATCATACCCGAGGACTCGCCGCCTGGGGAGCAGGTTAAACGGCTGGGGGGTATAATAGCTGTGCTCCGCTACCCCGTCCCGGCGGGGTCTAGGAGGATATCAGGGTAACGGTCTTCCTTACGCCCTCCAGCTCTCTTATGCCCGTAACTACGCTATCAAGGACCCTCATGTTAGGGACCTCAACCCTAACCACGGCGTCATGCTCGCCATATGTAACCCTAGCCTCTGTAACCCACCTGGAGAACCTCTCTAGTATCGCCTCCACCACCTTGTGCTCCATTCCTATATCCACGTTGAGCAGTATGTACGCCACCAGGGGCTCCGAGGCCACCTTCCACACACCGCCACATATTAGATCCCAGGTACAGGTATATCCGGTTTATGGCCTGTGATGAGCGATTTCGGCAGGGAGCCCCCAGGTGCTATAGGGGCTGTGACCCGGGCCGGCGCATCTGAGGCCCCACTGCCTTATAGGCCTCCCTGGCCAGCTCCCTGTCTAGGGACGCTATGACGCTCCCTATCCTAGCGACGCCGGATAGGTCTAGCCCCGGCTCTTCCCCATTACTCCCTATGAAGGCCCCACCGCACTCTAGTAGCATACCAGCCGCCGCAGCCGTGTCCACGTTCCTCAGCTTCGACCTTATGTCCAGGAAAAGGGTGATCCTGCCTATGGCTGTGTACGCTATCTCCAGCGCGGCGCTCCCCAGGCTCCTCACCTTGAATCCCTTGAACCTGGACATGAAGCTTTTTAGACCTTCCACAGCGCTAGGATGCTCAACGTATACGGCTACCATCTTCTTGTAGGGCTTGGTCTTATCCCTGACTAGGGTCTCCCCGAGCCTGCATCCCCCTCCCCGGCTGAAGGATAGGGGGTGGCCTGTGAAGATGGGTGCTACCGCCCCGGCTAGTATGTCTCTGAAGGTCTTAGCGTTGGCTGGCGCTAGGGCTATTGATACCGAGGCCCAGGGGATGCAGTTTAGGTAGTTGACGCTCCCGTCCAGTGGGTCTATCAGCGCCACTATATCCCCCTCGCCATAGACCCCGCCCTCTTCCCCTATGATCTTGGCCTTGACTCCCTCTGCCTTGAGGATCTCTACTGCGTACTCCTCCGCCATCTGGTCTGCCCTGGTTGTTTCGCCCCGGATCACGTTAGCCATCCTGGGGGTGCATGCATTGTCCCTTAGCATGGCCGCGGTTTCTGCCGCCGCCTTTACCGCTATCCTCCTCGCCTCCTCCGGCTCCAAGGCTAGGGGCACCTCACCCCTTGAGCACCTCTAGGAAGAGCCTTAGCGAGGCGTCAAGGTCCTCAGCACGTATCCCCGGTGCCCCGTAGGCGACTGCTAGGACCCTTCTAGTCGACTCGGTTATCATTGTCTCCCTACTGTCCCTGTGGGCGTAGAGGTGGATTATCCTGCCGTGGCCGTCCACCAGCCCCATCATTCCCTGGGGCACCCTAGCCTCGCCTCCCCCTATCGGCTTGAATACTCCTCCCTCTAGGACCTTGACCCTGAGGGGTGGCTCGGCCTTGTCTAGGTCGTAGAGGCCTATGGAGACTAGTGTGTATAGGCTGGCGGCGTTGCCGGAGTCTACCACGCTATTTATGCTCGGCAGCCTGCCTGTCCTGATGACTCTCCTGGCTAGGGCCTCTGGGCTTGGCCTTGTCTTGGTCGGATCCACTTTCATGCTCCAGAATAGCTTCCTGTATGCCCTAACGTGTGGGTGCCTTGCGAGGGCTTCCATGTCTCCTATGTTCTCCCTGAATCTCTCTACAATGTCTTGTACCTTCTGTGCTACCAGGCTGGATGGCCCGACCTCTACGTTATCCACTATGATGTACCTTACCTCTGCCCCCATCCTCCTGGCCTCTGGGTCTACCTCGATCAACCTGCTCGGCCCCATGCTACTCTGCCTGGTGTAGCGCGGTATTGTAGTGTTATAACCCTTGAACCCGGGCTTGCACCCCATGGGGTGCACCTGGTGGCCGCTAGGCTGCTGAGGCTGGCAGTGTCGATTCTGCTCGCCGCCTCGCTGCTCGCCCTCGCACTACTCTATGGTTATGCTATATTCTTCGGCGGGTTTGCGGTTGTTGAGGGTAGGAGTATGGAGCCCCTCCTCCATACGGGCGACCTTGTGTTCCTAGATAAGAGGGGGCAGCCTGATGTAGGGTCTGTTGTCGTGTATAAGGATAAGTCTGGACGCTTTATAATACATAGGGTGATTGGCGTCTACGAGTATAGTAATATTACTTGTTATGTGATTAAGGGCGATAACAACTCTATACCTGACTACGGGTACCCCGATATATGTAGGAGGCCCTACAGGGTTGGCCCCTATAGCGCTTATGGCGTGCCAGAGTCTAGAATCGTTGGGGTTGTGATCTCTCTGGGTGACTCCCCGGTTAAGATACCCTACCTGGGCGGCCTCACTATACTCTATAAGGGCTGACTGTGCCCCCGGGTTTTGAGGAAGGAGGCTGCCTCTCTGATTAGCCTACCCGCGGTCTTCATGGTGGCCAGCCTCTCCAGGGCCTTATCCCTGGTTTCACCCATTGCGTGGGTTAGCCTGGGTAGGGACTCTTGGATCCTCCTAACGGCCTCGCAGTGTAGGGGGCAGAGTGTGTAGCCTCCGCAGCTCCTCGCCTCTCTGCCGCAGATCTGGCATCTAACCCGGGGCTCGGTTAGGCCTAGGGCCTGGGAGAGCCTGGCCCCGACCTTCTCCAGGTTCTCCTGGTACTCCCTTATGAGGCTGTCTATGGCCCTTATTGCCTCCTCTACTACTTCCCTCCTGGAGGCTCTTCCCTCCCTTATCTCCTCCAGCTTCTCCTCGAACTGCCTGGTTAGGCCGGGAGAGGCTAGCTGTGGGAATAGCTCCTCTATTATCGTGGCCACAGTGAAGCCTAGGTCGCTGACCTCCACCCCTCCCTTGTCTTCGACTAGGTAGCCTCTCTTGAATAGTACCTCTATTATCCGGCTCCTAGTAGCCTCAGTGCCTATGTTGACCCTCTCCATCCACTTTAGCAGGTCTATCTTGGCTATGCTGGTCCCGGGCTTGCTCCAGCTAGTCTGCATCTTAGCCCCCTCCACCCTGGCCTCCCCGCCTACTCCTATGCGTGGTATCTCGCCCTCCCTTGGCTTGGAGAAGTGGTAGTAGTATAGCCACCCCTCCTCCACGACCTGTACTCCTCGTGCCTGGTACTTGTACCCGTCCCTGTCTTCTAGTATCAGCGTGGTCCTGGCTAGGGTGGCGTGGCTCGAGAATGCGGCTAGGAACCTCCTCACTATCAGGTCGTAGATGTTCCAGTGGTCCCTGTCTAGTTGGCCTGGCTTCTCTCCTGTGGGGTGTATCGCTGGGTGGGCTGGGTCCTCCTTCCTCCCCTGCACCGGCTTCAACGCTCCCCGGGTCTCGTCGAGTAGCTTCTTGACTAGCTGCGAGTGGGGTCCTGCTTCTAGCTTGGTCATTATTGCCTTGTAGCCTATTGTGGGTGGTAGCTTCTGGCTGTTTGTCCTCGGGTAGCTTATGAGCCCTTCTAGGTATAGGTCCTCTGCTAGGGACTGGGTCTTGGCGGGGGAGTACCTGTAGATCCTTGATGCCTCTGCCTGGAGGTCTCCCAGGTTGAAGGCGGGGGGTGGGGGGAGCCTCTCTCTCCTGCCGGTGGATGCGATGACCTTCACGGTGTCTAGCCTCCTTATCCTCCTGACGTGGGCTAGCGCCTCCTGCCTTGTCTCGGGGGCCCAGCCGTGGGGCTTGGCCTTGAACTCCACGCCGCCGCTGGCTAGGGCTACCTCTATGCTGAAGGATGGATGGGGGACGTGGAGGCTCTTCTCTATCCACCTCCTCTTAGCCTCCACGAGGGTGGGGCTCTGGACCCTCCCGGCGCTTAGTGATGCTCTCTTGCCCGAGAACCTCTTGAGGGCCTCCATTAGGGCTCTGGATATGTTTATGCCCCATAGCCAGTCGAGCTCGTGCCTGGCCATCCCTGCCTCTACCATCTCCATGTCCAGTGGCTGGAGGTTCCTGTAGGCTCTCCTGATCTCCTCTGGGCCTAGGCTGGAGAACTTCATCCTATACGCTCTTGATGGGTCCCCCATGTTCTTTATTATCATGTAGCCTATCAGGCTCCCCTCAACATCGTAGTCGCACGCGTTGATGTAGATCCTGGCTCCTGGGAGGACCTTGGATAGCATTAGGTGGAACTTCTTGAGGTAGGACGCTCCCCGCTCGTTCTCCCATATGGGCGCCCAGTAGTAGGTGTAGACGGGGAATCCCCTCTCCCTTGTGTACATCCCGTATAGATGGCCAGCGCTGGGGGCCACCACAAGGCTTGAGCCGTTAACCTTCACTATCCAGTATGGAACATCGTACATCCTACACTTAGTACTCCTCCCCAATGCCCTTGCTATCTTCTCGGCCGCCTTCGGCTTCTCCGCAACTAGGACCGTGTAGGATGGTGGGAGCCTACAGTACCCGCTTCTCCCTCTCCTCAACCCGGGGCACCCTCCAGGGCTAGCCTATGGGGATGGGAGCTGTTAGCGCCAGGAGTACCCCGTAGAGTAGTATAGAGGCCGCTCCAGCGGCCCCTAGGCCCGTCTCCCCCATAGCGGGCCCGGGGTGCCTGCCCCGGGATAGGAAGTATATGAGCATAGCTAGCAGGGCGAACATGAAGAAGGCCGGGTATACGGTCGACGCGGCTAGGAGGACTAGTATCGTTGCCTGCGATATGGCCCTGTGGGTTGCCTCTCCCACGGCGCTCCTCACTATGTGCCCTCCGTCGAGCATTGCAACAGGCATGAGGTTGAGGAAAGTTACTAGGAGGACTATGTAGCTGGCGTAGGCTAGTGGGCTCAGGAGTATTAGCCCGTCGCCGTGTGGAGCATAGATGTCGGCTAGGGCTAGGAAGAGGGCGGGGGCCACCTGTAGCTGGGCGGCTCCCCCAGCTAGTGCAGAGGGCTCTGTTAGTATGGACGCCTTCATACCGATGATGGCGAAGGGTATCACCGCTAGGAATCCCGCCAGGGGGCCCATAACGGCCATGAGGGCTAGCGAGCCGGGGGTGGGAGGGAGCCACCTTAGGTTGATCACCGCGCCTAGTGTCCCCAGGAAGCCTAGCTGGAGGGGAGGGGCTGGTATGAGGTATGGTATGCTGGACGGGACCCTGTAGAGCCTCATTACGAACCAGTGGCCGAGCTCGTGTATTATCAGGGGGACTAGGAGCCCTAGGAGGTAGCCCCAGGGGCTCCATGCAAACCCCTCACCACGGGGGCCTGGGGCGTTTGCCAGCCACTCGCCCGATATGTATACCATAGCGAGCGTCGCCGCGGCGAGTATCGCCCCCTTGGCCAGGGCTGATCCCTTTTCCCTGCTCGTCACCAGCCTTAGGACTAGGCCGTCGCTGGTGGCTCTCAGTAGGGGTTTACATCCCCTGTCTATCAGCTCCTTGTATAGGCTCACCCTTGCCTCTTCCCCGGCCCTGTGGGGCCGGCCTAGGAGAACCTCGTAGCCCCAGGGCTGGCCCTTGGCCTCTAGGATCTCGTAGTAGGAGGATACCGCGTCGAGGCAGGGGGCCGCCTGGCCCTGGCTAGGCTGTATCTCCGATCACCTTCCTGGTGGCCTCTATTAGGACCTTGAGAGGTATCGACTGGCTGTCTCCTCCCTCCGTGTACCTGTATACTGATACCGGGAGGACCCCCTCGTCTACCTCGTACCTGGCTATGTCTAGCGTGTTGGTTGAACCCACCTTCTCTATCGGGACCAGTGGGGGGGCTCCATAGTTTAGCTGGAGGACCCGCACACCTATGATTCTGGCCCTCTCATACTTTGTCAGGTAAGGGGGCCCTATCCTTATCTCCTTCACCATCCTAGGGTAGACCATGTAGGATTTGTCTGCCTCTTCTGCCACGCCCCTTGGCACCCCTAGCCGGGCATATATCTCGATTGGACTATATAAGTATAGATACGAGACTTCCCATCCCTCTGTCAACAATCACAGTAACATTTTTATATTCCATATGTGTGATTGTTTTCCTCCGCGTCACGTGCAGGGTATATATTTGGGTATTTAAATTAGATGTCTACTATTAAACAGTGTAAATATATACATGGCCGGTCCACCTAAGTTAATTGAAGCCACCAGCAAGGGTGAGCGCAGGGTTGTCTCAATTAACACGCAAGATATCAAGGAGAGACTTCCTGAAAACCTTAATGGCCGCTGGTGTAGTTGCAACGGCTGGCGGAGTCGCCACAACACTAGGTAAGACCAAGTACTTCCAAGAGATCGGGGAGCCTGCCAAGACCTACCCGCAGGAGTATAGGAACTGGGAGGACATGTATAGGCAGCGCTGGCAGTATGACAAGGTTGCTAGGTCAACCCACGGCGTTAACTGTACCGGCTCCTGCTCATGGTTCGTCTACGTCAAGGACGGCATAGTCGCCTGGGAGATCCAAGCCGATGACTATCCCGAGATCAGCGCGCACCTACCCAACTACGAGCCCAGGGGATGCCCCAGGGGCGCCTCATTCAGCTGGTACCTATACTCATCACTAAGAGTAAAATACCCATACGTGAGGAAGCCCCTCCTAGAGCTGTGGAGGGAGGCCAGGAGTAAGTACAACGATCCAGTGGAGGCCTGGAAGAGCATAGTAAGTGACCCGGAGAAGAGGAACAAGTACATAAGGGCGAGGGGTCTAGGAGGCTGGGTCAGGTCAAGCTGGGACGAGGTCCTAGAGATAATAGCAGCTGCCCTAATACACACCATAAAGGAGTATGGCCCCGACAGGATATTCGGCTTCACCCCAATACCCGCAATGAGCCCACTGAGCTACGCCTCCGGAGCCAGGTTCATAGAGATGATTGGAGGCTCAATGGGCAGCTTCTACGACTGGTACGCCGACCTGCCGCCAGCCAGCCCCCAGGTTTGGGGCGAGCAGACAGACGTGCCAGAGAGTGCTGACTGGTACAATGCAGCATACATAATAAACATGGGTACAAACATACCCCTAACCAGGACGCCGGACGCACACTTCTTCACCGAGGTCAGGTACAAGGGCACCAAGATAGTGGTTGTGAGCCCCGACTTCAGCGAGCACACCAGGTTCGCGGACGTGTGGGTCCCCGCCAAGGAGGGCACCGATGGGGCCCTCGCAATGGCCATGGCACACGTGATACTGAAAGAGTTCCACGTCGACAACGAGTACGACTACTTCAAGGACTATGTCAAGAGGTTCACAGACCTACCATTCCTAGTCAAGCTAGAGAAGAAGGGCAACGAGTACAAGGCAGGCAAGTTCCTGAGGCTATCCGACCTAGACCCCAGCGAGTACGCCCACCCGGACTACGGCCAGGAGGAGAACCAGGAGTGGAAGTTCCTAGTCTACGACACTAGGAGCGGGAAGGTGAGGCTTGTCAACGGGTCAATAGGCTACAGGTGGGACAACAAGAACACGGGCAAGTGGAACCTGGACCTGGCAGACCCGGTCACGGGCGACGAGGTAGACCCAGCCCTAACCTTCATAGACATGAGTGACGACGTAGTTCCCGTGAAGTTCCCATTCTTCGGCCCACTATTCGACTCCTCAGACTACACAGTTAGGAACGTACCCGTGAAGAGGGTTAAGACAAAGGATGGCGAGGTCCTAGTAACCACCGTGTTCGACCTGCTAGCCGCGTACCTAGGCGTAGACAGGGGACTAGGAGGCGACTACCCGAAGAGCTATGACGACCCCAAGCCCTTCACGCCAGCATGGCAGGAGGACATAACCGGGGTCTCAAGGGAGCTAGTCATAAGGATCGCGAGGGAGTTCGCCGAGACCGCCGTGAAGACCAAGGGCAGGGTAATGATAATGCTGGGCCCAGGAGTAAACCACTGGTACCACACCGACCTATACTACAGGAGCATACTCATGCTAATCAAGCTAACCGGCGCCGAGGGCAGGAACGGCGGAGGCTGGGCCCACTACGTCGGCCAGGAGAAGATAAGGACCATAGCTGGATGGGCAAAGCTAGCCTTCGCCCTAGACTGGATGAAGCCCCCGAGGCACCAGAACAGCCCCAGCTTCTACTACGTCCACACCGACCAGTGGAGATACGACAACATGGAGGTAAGGTACATAGCGCCCGGTGACGCAGATATCCAAGGCAAGATCAAGTGCAACCACCCGATGGACTGCAACGTGATCGCCGCAAGGCTAGGATGGCTACCATTCTACCCGCAGTTCAACAAGAGCCCGATAAAGCTAGTGGAGGAGGCTAAGGCACAGGGCAAGGACCCGATCCAGTACGTTGCCGAGCAGCTAAAGGAGGGCAAGCTCAAGCTTGCGATAGAGGATCCGGATGCGCCTGAGAACTGGGTAAGGGTAATGTTCGTGTGGAGAGCCAACATACTCGGCTCAAGCAGCAAGGGCCACGAGTACTTCCTGAAGCACTTCCTCGGAAGCCCGATGAGCAGCGTGATGGCCCAGGAGGTGGCTAAGGGTAAGGTAAAGGAGGCAGTATGGAGAGACCCTGCACCGGAGGGTAAGCTAGACCTACTGGTAGCCATAGACTTCAGGATGGCCACAACCCCAATCTACGCAGATATAGTCCTCCCGGCAGCCACCTGGTATGAGAAGTATGACCTGAGCATGACTGACATGCACACGTTCATACACCCATTCACGCCAGCAGTAGACCCACTATGGGAGTCAAAGACCGACTGGCAGATATTCCTGGAGCTGGCCAAGAAGTTCAGCGAGCTAGCTGAGAAGCACTTCCCCGAGCCAGTGGAGGACATCGTTGCAAGGGCTCTCTGGCACGATACGGCTATGGAGATAGCGCAGCCCTATGGAGAGGTGAAGGACTGGAGGAAGGGTGAGATCGATCCTATACCAGGCAAGACCATGTGGGACCTGAAGGTAGTCAAGAGGGACTACAAGAACGTGTACCACATGTACAGGAGCCTAGGCCCAGGAGCCAAGGCCGCTGGCGCTAAGGGTGTATCCTACAAGACCGACGACGTCTACGAGGAGCTGAAGGCAAGGTTCGGCACAGTATACAACCCCGTATGTCCAGACGGGTGCCCGGACATAGAGTTCGATAAGAACGCTGCCGAGGCTATAATGGCGCTGAGCCCAGAGGCCAACGGTAAGCTACAGCTACGCGCCTTCAGCTCCCTAGTGCCCAAGACGGGTAAGGACCTGCCGAAGATGCTGATCGAGAAGGACGCCTACAACCCCGAGGAGATCAGGTTCGACGACATAGTCAGGCAGCCCAGGAGGGCACACACCAGCCCGATGTGGAGTGGCATAGAGTCCCCAGGCAGGGCATACGCGCCATTCACTATAAACACCGAGATGGGAGTACCCTGGAGGACCCTGACTGGCAGGCAGCACTTCTACATAGACCACGACTGGTTCATAGAGATGGGAGAGGCGCTACCCACGTACAAGCCTCCGCTGGACATGATAAGCCTAGGCTCACTAAGCAATGTCGCCGCTAAGCTGGGGATAAAGCCAAATGGCAATTACAGGGTGGAGGCCAACGGTAAGAGGTACCTAGTGCTAAGGTACCTGACACCCCACGGTAAGTGGAACATACACAGCGAGTTCTGGGACAACCTGAGGATGCTAACCCTCTTCAGGGGAGGCCAGGTGGTGTGGCTAAACGACGAGGACGCCAAGTGGGCGGGTATAAGCGACAACGACTGGATAGAGGTAGTCAACGACAACGGGGCAGTGGTAGCTAGGGTCGCCACCAGCCCAAGGATACCAAAGGGAGTGGCGATAATGTACCACGCACAGGAGAGGCACATCTACACCAGGAGGAGCAAGCTGACAGGGAAGAAGGGAGGTATACACAACAGCCCGACAAAGGTAGACCTGAAGCCGACCAAGATGGTTGGAGGCTACGGCCAGCTGAGCTACTTCTTCAACTACTACGGGCCCACCGGGGTCAACAGGGACACAATGGTAGTTGTTTACCTCCACGAGAAGATGGGTTCACTCCTCACCCAGGGTAATGGAGGGAGGTGATGAGGAGTGGTGAGGGCCCAGATCTCCATGGTCATGGTCCTGGACAAGTGTATCGGATGCCACACCTGTAGCATAACCTGTAAGCACGTGTGGACCAACAGGGAGGGCCAAGAGTACGCCTGGTGGAACAACGTAGAGACTAGGCCAGGAGTAGGCTACCCCCACAGGTGGGAGGACCAGGAGAAGTACGGCGGCGGCTGGGTTGCTGATAACGGCAAGCTGAAGCTGAGAATGGAGGTAATGAAGAAGAGGGACCCGCCGAAGATGGAGGACTACTACATACCCTTCGACTACGACTACGACAAGCTATTCGACGAGAACGTGCAGCAGGAGCAGCCCAGCGCCAACCCAGTCAACATGATCACCGGCGAGAGGATGGACGTGAAGTGGGGCCCCAACTGGGACGACGACCTGGCTGGAGGAGACATCTACGCCAGGATGGACCCCAACTGGAAGGTGCTAGAGAAGGAGATAACCCTAAACTTCAAGGACGTGTTCATGTTCTACCTACCCAGGATATGCAACCACTGCCTCAACCCAGCATGCCTCTACGCGTGCCCCAGGAAGAGTATCTACAAGAGGGAGGAGGACGGAGTAGTACTAATAGACCAGAACAGGTGCCGCGGCTACAGGCTCTGCGTCACAGCATGCCCATACAAGAAGGTATACTACAATTGGAAGACTGGTAAGAGCGAGAAGTGTATACTATGCTACCCCAGGCTGGAGACAGGGCAGGCCACCGTATGTACAGTCTCATGTGTAGGCAAGGTTAGGTACATGGGTGTCGTGCTATACGACGAGACTAGGATAGAGGAGGTGGCCAACGTACCCGACGATAAGCTGGTGGAGTTCCAGAGGAGCCTGATACTAGACCCCTTCGACCCCCAGGTAATAAGGGAGGCCAGGGAGGCGGGTATACCGGATAACTACATAAAGGCCGCGCAGAAGAGCCCCGTATACTACATGTTCAAGAAGTGGGAGCTAGCCCTACCACTACACCCAGAGTACAGAACCCTACCCATGGTATTCTACGTGCCACCACTAAACCCCGTCATAACAGCCCTAGACAGGAGGGGCAAGTACATGGCTGAATACAAGAACATACTACCAACCATAGACGAGCTCAGGGTGCCGATAAGGTACCTGGCAAGCCTATTCTCAGCAGGCAACGAGGAGGAGGTAAGGAAGAGCCTCAAGAAGCTACTGGCGATCAGAGAGTACTTCAGGCTGATAGAGGTAGAGGGCCTCAGCAAGATGGAGGCCAGCAAGGTCCTAGCCGACCAGGGCCTCAGCATAGAGGATGCAGAGCTGATGTACAAGTGGCTGGCCCTAGGCAGGGAGAGGTGGACCATACCCACAGCCCAGAAGGTCAAGGTAGGAAGGATGAGCCACATGAAGAAGAAGGGCAGGAGAAGGTAGGCCTGGGGGTGGATCGTGGTGGACAAGAGGTACAGGATGGCGGCCCTCATCGGCGTCCTACTCATATTCGCGGCCTCAACCCTAGCGGTGATGGGCATAGTACCCGTCACCGCCCAAACCAACGCCTATACGGCCAAGTACGTGCAGGGCCCAATACCACTAGACCCCACAGCTGGACTATGGCAACAGGCGGAGAAGGGTAACGCCGTCCTAGTTGCACAGCTGCTAACCTACCCCCAGAGGCTGGACACCCAGCCCAGGCAGGTTAGCTATGCCGCCGTGAGCAATGGGACACACTTCGCAATATACCTAGAGTGGAGCGATGAGACTGAGGACGTGCCCCAGCTAGGGGCACTAGACCAGTTCCCGGACGCCGCAGCAGTACAGTTCCCCGTGATGGCTGGGGAGCAGCCATACGTGTGCATGGGAATGCCCGATAACCCCGTGAACATAGTAATGTGGAGCGCCGATGGAAAAGTAGAAAACCTAGTAGCTGGCAGCGGCTATGGAACCAAGGGACAGCAGGAGCAGCAGGCTAGGGGCCTCCACAAGACACCCACAAGCCCCATAGTCAAGCTACCGCCCGAGGAGCAGATATGGACCGCCTCAGCAAGCTACAGTGATGGCAAGTGGAGGGTGATACTAGTACGCCCCACCGGAGGGGTAGGCAGCTTCACCCCCAGCCTAGACCCCGGTAGCGAGGTTAGCATAGCATTCGCCCTATGGGACGGCTCCAAGTACGAGAGGGCAGGATCAAAGGTTACCAGCGGCTGGATGACCCTCAAGCTAGAGGCCCCCGCGGGGGCAGCAGCGGTTGAGACCGTGACGGTTACCGAGACCCAGGCAGCCGGTACTGTGACCCAGACCGTGACGCAGACTGCAACGGTGACCGAGACCATCGCGGCTGCCACTGGCTCCGTGAAGGCGGCTATAGTAGGGTTCCTGGCCGCCCTAGTGATTGCAATAATAATGCTAGCCCTACTGTATAGGAAAGGTGCGCTAAAGGGTGTCTAGGAGCCAGGCTGGAGGGAGCGATACTAAACACAGGATTTTTTCCCTACCCAATCTTCCACCCAGCCTCTCTTTGCTCAAACCGGTTCTAGCACAGGTCATAGCGCTGGTCTACGCTCTGGAGCTTATCGTGAATAGGACCCTCTATAGGATACTCGTATTCATGCCTCCCAGCATATCCAGGCCAATGGCCCTGGTCGTGGATAGCCTTGGAAGGGTATTCATTGTGCTCACAATAATCCTTCCCCTGGCACTGCTAGCCATGGCCTCACCAGTATACCACACGCTACTCTACCTAGCAGCACTCATCCTTGACTATGGCGGCGTGGTTAAGCTTAGCCTAGCCCTCCTAGCTACCGCACTAGTGCTCGTGTACAGGGACCGCAGCAGGGTGCTTGAGGCCCTCCTGCTAGTCCTTATGGCTATCCACCCCTACATAGATGCTCCTGCCTTGGTCTATGCAGCTAACCTGCTTTGGCTGGTAGTTCCTATACCTGCCATTATACTGAGGGGGGCTAGGCTGAGGTGGCTGGGTGTAAGCCTGCCCCTGGCACTAGTGCTCCTCTACGGTATCTACAGGAACCCCTATATTACTGGCCAGGTGTTCATATTTGCCATGAACCTGGTGAGTCCCTGGCTGCTTCCCCCAGCCATAGTACTGTACTCTCTATCCCCGTCTCCAGCCAGGATATCGCTCCTACTAACCGGGCCCCTGCTCCAGCTATCAAACCAGGTGCTAGTTATAGCCTCCACATACTCCTACGAGCTATGGGGTGGAGAAGGTGAGGGCCACTCTTAAGGCGCTATCCATAATCTTCAGCTATCCAGACAGCGACCTGGCAGAGCTCATAAATAGCCGGGGAGAGCTGGTGGAGGCGCTATCCAAGGAGGATCCGGAGGCTGCAAGGCTCATAGGAGAGCTACTGGACAGGCTCGCGGGGATGGAGGCCGATGTGACATACGTCTCCGTCTTCGAGGCGCCGGCCAAGTGTAGCTTATACGCCCACGAGTATATTATGAGGAATAAGCAGGAGGAGCTGGGCAGGTTCCTGCTAGAGCTGAAGGGAATATATAGGATCCACGGGGTTGATGTGCCCCTCAAGAAGGAGATACCCGACTTCCTGCCAGTCATGCTAGAGTTCCTAGCCCTACTCTATGACGTTAAGCGGGAGGAGGCATCTAGGTTCGCAAGGAAGTACCTCAAGAAGTGGATCCCCGAGCTGAGGGAGTGCCTGGAGAAGAATAATAGCCCCTACAGCCTGGCCGCTAGGGCCCTTGAGAGGGTGGTGGAGAGCATAGCCTCTACTCGGTAGACAATAGTATTATTGCTACAACCGCTAGCAGTATGCCCACCCACTTCTTTGGGGCCACACTCTCGCCTAGCAGGTAGACCGAGAGGAGGGCTGTGAGTAGGGGGTATAGGGAGGTTAATGGTATAACAACTGAGGCCCTGCCCCCCGCCTCCAGGGACTTCACGAGGAATATGTAGCCTAGGGTGCCCGTGACGCCGGAGAGGAATGCTATTAGGGCTGGGGCGCCCTGGATCCGGGTGACCTCATCCCTGTGTATCAGCGCTATGAGTAGGACGAACAGGACTATAGCCGTGTTAGCGTAGACGTAGACCTGGTACCATTCTAGGCTGGAGGAGGCCTTCTTGAGTAGGACGCCCCAGAAGCCCCATAGTAGAAGGGTTGCCATGGAGTATAGTAGCCACTTCTCTACCTCCACTACTAGCACCCCGAGGGTCCTTTGCTAGGGTTGAATTCTGGATGATAATAGTTGTGGGGTGTCCCGTATTATTTAGGGTGTTTAGAAAGAGTGGAGACGCCCCCGGGTTGGGGTTTAGAAGTTGAAGTCGGGCTTCTCCTCCTCTTCCTCGCCTTCCTTGCCCTTCTTCTCCTTCTTTGGTGGGGCTGCTGCTATGACGTCGTCTATCTTCAGCAGGCTCACGGCGGCCTCGCTGGCGCTCTTGATTACCTGCTTCTTTACTAGTAGTGGCTCGTATACGTTGATCCTGGTCATGTCCTCCTCTATCTTGCCTGCCAGCACGTTTACTCCAGCGTTCTTGAAGCCCTTGTTGTGTAGGGCCCTTAGCTGTAGTATGGTGTCTAGCGCGTCCATACCTGCGCTCTCTGCCAGTACTGTCGGTATGACTTCTAGTGCCTCCGCGTAGGCCTCGATGGCCATCTGCTCCTTGCCGCCTACCGTCCTAGCATAGTCCCTTAGCTTCTCGGCTAGCTCTACCTCAGCTGCCCCGCCGCCGCCGACTATCTTTGGCTCCCTTAGTATGTTCCTTAGGCTGTGTAGGGCGTCCATTATGTTCCTCTCGGCCTCGTCTAGTAGCATGTCGTTGGCTCCCCTTAGTAGTATGGTTACGCTTCTGGGGTTCTTTGCTCCCTCTATGAATACCATCTTGTCCTCGCCGACCTTCCTCTCCTCCACCAGCTCAGCCTCGCCCAGGTAATCTGGCTTTAGGTCCCTTAGGCTGGTTACTATCTTTGCTCCGGTGGCCCTGGCAACCTTCTCAATATCACTCCTCTTAACCCTCCTAACAGCCAGAATACCCCTCTTAGCCAAGAAATGCTGAGCAACATCATCAATACCCTTCTGAGTAATCACCACATTAGCCCCAGTAGCAGCAATCTTCTCGACCATCTCCTTTAGTAGCCTTGTCTCCTCCTCGAGGAACCTGTCTAGCTGCTCTATGTCGGTTACCCTTATCTTGGTTGTTATGTCTGGCTTCTGTATCTCTAGTGGGGCGTCTAGTACTAGTATCTTGGCGTTCTCGACCCTCTTGGGCATGCCTGGGTGTACTACCTCCTTGTCTAGTACTACTCCCCTTATGAGCTTTGAGTCTAGCAGGCTGCCTCCCTTCTTCTTCTCTATCTTGACTAGGTCTAGGTCGACGTTGTAGCCGCCGTCGGGCTTCTTCTCTGCTATGATCTTTATAGCCTCAACCACCATGTCGATTATCTTCTGCTTCTCCGGGCCGTGGCCGGTGTACTTGCTTGAGAGTGTGGTCTCCACGATCTTCCTGAGCTCTGCCTCATTCTCCACGTCCACGGGGACTGCCATGTTCTCTAGTATCTCTAGGGCCTTTGATAGTGCCTTGGTGTAGCCGCTCATTATTATGCTTGGGTGTATGTTCTCGTCTAGGAGCTTCTCAGCCTTCTCTAGGAGGGTGCCCGATAGTACGACTACGCTGGTGGTCCCGTCGCCGACCTCCGCGTCCTGGGCCTTGGCTACCTCTACTAGTAGCTTGGCTGCTGGGTGCTGGACCTCCATCTCCTTGACTATTGTGGCGCCGTCGTTTGTTACTACTATGTCTCCGAAGGCGTCTACTAGCATCTTGTCTAGGCCCCTGGGGCCTAGGCTGGTCTTCAGTAGCTCTGCCATGACCTTCGCCGCTAGTATGTTGTTCCTCAGGGCCTCCCTACCGTAGGTCCTCTGGGTGCCCTCCTTGAGTATCAGTACCGGGACTCCTGACACTGCCATCTCTTGTCACCTGCTCCACTTCATTCTCCACAGAAACATGTAGAAGCCGCTTCTATATAAAGCTTTCGCATCCAGGTTTTAGGCCACCGCCCCGGCCAGGAAGGGTGGGGGTGCACCTAGAGGGTGCCAGCAATATGCACCATGTGCAGGAGGAGGCCAGCAGTATACGTGAGGACCTTCAGCGGCGACAAGCTATGCCAGGCATGCCTGAGGAGGCAGCTACTCAAGCAGGCGAAACGCTCCCTAGGCAGCCACGGGATCCTCAAGCCCAGGCAGAGGATAGTGGTGCCACTCTCACCTCTAGCCCCCCTCCCCTCCCTGGCACTGGCAGACCTAGCATCTAGAGTGGAGGCAAGATACGGCTCCACTATCATAATATTAATAAATAGAGATGCGCTGGAGCCCGGCCCCGGCACGCTGGATAAGATAAAGGAGCTTGGGGCAGAGGTTGCCGTGGAGAGCCGCCCCCTGCCAGGGGGCCTCTCGCCGCCCGAGTGCATGAGGGCCGAGAGGGCCCTCGCAATCACAGCCGCCAAGAGGCTGGGGGCCGACGCAGTTGCCATGCCCTACACCAGGGACCTACTCACCCTCGCCCTCCTGGAGGCTATGGCTGGCCAAGCCGAGATGCTTAGCGAAGCGGAGGAGTCGTGGCCAGGCCCGGTGCCGGGCGTGGCAGGCCTTTCCAGGGTGGAGTCCGAGGCCGCCGCTGCCTACGCCGCCCTTCAGGGGTACGACGCCACCCCGCTGTGCAGGGTTAATACCGGGGTTGCGAGGCTCCTGAAGGCTGCCTCGTGGGGTAGGCCCGAGCTAGTGTATAGCTCCTCGAAGTCTATAGGGCTGCTCGCCTCCGAGGCTGGTTCCAGGTTTAGGAGGTGCAGGGTTTGTGGCGGATACACCAGCGGGGGTGACGTGTGCTGGCTATGCAGGAGGCTTGGGCTCGGATAGTAGCCTCCTTATCTCCTCCTTCTCGCTCCTGCTGAGGTAGATTGCTATGCTATAGCCCCCGGCCGGCCTGAGGCTGGGCGGCTTTAGCTCTCCGTTTAGTACCACGAAGCCTGCGGCTAGTATCTCCCTGAGTATGCCCTTGTCGGCTGTCCGGGCGTATTCCAGCAGCATCTCCCTGAAGCCGATGCTCTGCTTTAGCTCCTCCTCGCTTACCCTGGCCCCGCATATGATGCACTCTAGGTCTGGGGTTAGGGATGAGAAGCCGCAGCGGGGGCACTTGACTGGGAGCGGGTTCCCGTACCTCTCCCAGAGGTACCTTAGCGCCTCCACCACGTGGTCTAGGCCATGCCTCTCTGCTTGCCTGTAGAGCTTTGGAGCAGCCCTGCCTGCCAGCTCCTCTGCGTTGGCCACTATGAACTCGACTTGCTCAGGTGTTAGCTCTTCCTTGGATAGCAGGTGGGCTGCTATGGCCTTGAGTAGAAGCTGCTTGCCCCTCTCGAGCTTGGCCACTATAACCTCCGCCTTCGGCTTTGTCGCCCTGGCCTCTACTAGCTCGCCGATCACTGGCTCCAGTATCTCCGCGAGCTCTTCTACTGTGAGGCCTATATAGTCTAGCCCCAGCCTCTGGTGCAACCCCTTGGCAACCTCTGTCGCGAACCCTTTAACATCGAATGTCTCCTTCCAGCTCCTCCTGCCCCTTCTTCTTCCCCTGGCCGACGCTACCACGCCCCGGGAGGGGTCCCCTTAGGGCTAGTACACTGGTTAGGGTATTATTGTCGCTATGAGCCGGTGCATGGAGCCGGTGTCATTGTGATGCGCTGATACCCCCATGCAGGGGTAATACCGATAGGCGCCGCCTGCCTGTTTGGGGAGTATCTCCAGGTTGATACCCTGCCTAGTACTGGGCACTGCTCCCTTTACCCCTTCAAGATTTCAGTATCATAACGGATCTACTCCTAAGCCGGGCTAAGGAGGCATGCCTACCAGGTATAGTATAAGGTGTGGTGGCTAGGGTTGAAGGTTGTAAAGAGGGATGGCAAGGTAGAGGAGTTCCGGGTCGAGAAGCTTAGGGCCAGCATAGAGAAGGCGCTAAGTGAGGCTGGGCTAGAGGATAGGGTTGACGAGGTGCTTGCAAGGGTTCTCCGCGAGATCGAGGGCGAGAGCCAGGTATTCGCGGCATCCATAGCCGACCGTGTGGAGCGCGTTATGGTGGAGATGGGGGTATCCGATAGCAGGTGGTTCGAGGCGGCCAAGAGGTATGAGCTAGCTCATCTATACAACGACGTGTACGGTAAGGGAGGGTGGAGTAGCTTCCACCCCAGGGACCTAGAGCTGACGTTCAACGCCATAAAGGTCCTGGAGGCGAGGTACCTGCTCAAGGACCCTGAGACGTGGAGGTACCGTGAGACCCCGCAGATGCTGTTCCGTAGAGTCGCCAGGGCCATAGCCTCCGTAGAGTACAACTACGGGGCTAGCGAGGAGGAGGTCAAGAGGCTGGAGGAGGAGTTCTACAATCTAATGTCAACCAGGAGGTTCATGCCCAACACCCCCACACTGATGAACGCCGGCACAAGGCTGGGCATACTCTCTGCATGCTTCGTGATACCTGTCAGGGACTCGATGACAACCCCAGAGGGCGAGGGGATAATGGACTCACTGAGGGCCCAGGCACTGATACACCAGCACGGTGGTGGTACCGGATTCGACTTCTCCGAGCTCAGGCCAGAGTATGACGTTGTCAGCAGCAGCGGGGGCCTATCTAGTGGCCCGCTCAGCTTCATGAAGCTGTTCGATGTTGCTACCGACGTGGTTAAGCAGGGTGGTAAGAGGCGCGGCGCTAACATGGGCATAATGCACGTCTGGCATGCCGATATAGAGAAGTTCATAGTCTCCAAGACCGGGGAGCTGAAGGATGTACACCTACAGAACTTCAACATCAGTGTCGCCTTCTACGACGACTTCTTCTACCGGGTCGCGAGCGACATGGAGTGGTACCTAGTGAACCCGAGGAA
Organism: Acidilobaceae archaeon; assembly: GCA_027014125.1. Lineage (GTDB taxonomy): Archaea > Thermoproteota > Thermoprotei_A > Sulfolobales > Acidilobaceae > S012-22. The sequence goes on from JALWEI010000012.1 coordinate 19,704, forward strand.
GACCGATCTATCGGGGAGGAAGGACTCCAGGCAGTACGCAATAGTACGTGCCAGGCACTATATCCAGGACGAGTGGGTCCAGGAGGCTATACTGGAGGAGCTGGAGGAGAACGGTGGCTCCATCGCACTGGAGGACTCTAAGATCATAACACTCAACGAGGCCCTGCTCATGGCCAAGCTCGAGGGGGCGGTGACTAAGACCGTCAGGGCCAGGGAGTTACTACAGAAGATAGTGGAGGGGGCCTGGGACAGCGGCGACCCCGGGTTTATCAACATAGACGAGATCAACCGCCGGCACCCAGTGTGGTATCTAGGCAAGATAAACGCCACCAACCCCTGTGGAGAGGAGCCCCTACTACCCTGGGAGCCGTGCAACCTGGGCAGCATCAACCTGGAGATGTACGTGGTTGAGAAGGATGGTAAGCCTACCATCGACTGGGAGGCCCTTGCCAGGGATGTGAGGACCGCCGTGAGGTTCCTAGACAACGTCATCGATGCGAACGACCCGCCGCTGAGGCAGATAAGGGAGGCCAACCTGCGGACCAGGAAGGTCGGCCTAGGAGTCATGGGATGGGCCCGCATGCTGATCAGGCTCGGCATACCATACGATAGCCCCGATGCTATAAGGCTTGCATGGCACGTGGCGGAGTGGATCGCCTGGAACGCTTATGAGGAGGGCGTCGAGATAGCTAGGGAGAAGGGCCCCTTCCCAGCCTGGAATGCCAGGCTCTACAGGTGGCTCCACGAGACCCTACCCTTCAAGAGCCCCGAGGAGTACTTGAGAGTGGTATGGGAGGAGACGGGTAGGAGGGACCTGCTAGAGAAGCCGAGCAGCAGGCTAGCGGAGATCCTCGAGGGCAAGCCGGAGACCAGGTGGGAGGAGACTAAGAGGAAGGCGATGAAGTGGGGGCTACGGAACGCTACATACCTGAGCATAGCCCCGACTGGGACGATAAGCATCATAGCAGGGGCCAGCGCTAGCATAGAGCCTCTATTCGCCCTCGCCTTCGTTAGGCAGGTAGCGGTGGGCACCTTCATAGAGGTCGAGCCCCTCTTCCTCGAGGAGCTGAGGAGGCTTGAGATGGACGAGCCCGAGGTCATAGAGACCATAGCAGAGACTGGAAGCGTGGCCCACCTAAAGTGGGTGCCAAGGAGGCTGAGGCGCATATTCAGGACCGCCCACGATATAGACTACGAGTACCACCTACTCCACCAGGCGGTATGGCAGGCATGGGTCGACGCCGGCACAAGTAAGACGATAAACATGAGGCACGACGAGCCCGTGGAGAGCGTGTGGAAGACCTACTGGCTAGCCTGGAGGCTCAGGATAAAGGGGACAACAGTCTACAGGGACAGGAGCAAGAGCCAGCAGGTGATATACTTCGGTGTGAAGAAGAGTGAGGAGGAGAAGGAGAAGGAGGAAGAGAAGGATGATATAAAGCCCGTCGCAGTGGTAGAGCCCAGGAAGGAGGAAAAGGAGGAGCCCAGCGAGACCAGGAAGGCGCCCAAGAGGGCCAGGGTTAGGCTGGGTAAGGGGAAGGTAAAGCAGCTGATAACTGTTGCAGAGGACTATGCAGGCGGGTGCCCCACCTGCGATATATAGTAGAGGCGTAACGGTATCGAGGATCCTTAACCTTTTACCACTCCTTCTTACACGTAATGCGAACATTTAAAAATACAGGTTGCTACACTATACCCTTATTGGAGCCCCGAGGGAGCAGGACTAGCCACTCCTCAGGGCTCCCAGGGGTACCCTCCAGGGCTAGGGATGATGCGGGATGATGCTAGAGGCACCCCAGAGGTTTGAGAGCTATGGCGCGGTAACGATATACGACCTTGTTAAGGTTCTCGAGCTCGACGCCTCTAATAGGAGGGGGTTCCACGGCATAGTAACCATAGACGATGAGGTATTCAACGATATAGCGGCGAAGACCGCTATAATAGTTCCGATAAAGGATGAGGAGCTATTCACCCTGGAGGGGGTGATAAGTGCTATACCCCACAGCTCCCTCGTCATAGTAGTGTCGGCATCCTCCAGGGAGCCGGTGGATAGGTATAGGCACGAGCTGGACCTGGCCAAGGTGATCCACCAGACCACGCGGAGGGGGATACTGGTCCTCCACCAGAAGGACCAGGCATGGGTCGACGCTCTAGCGGATACGCCTCTAGAGCTGATGCTGGAGGGGGAGAGCGTTAGGAGCGGGAAGGGGGAGGGTATGCTACTCGGCGCAATAGCCGCCGCTGCCCTGGGCTACAGGTATATCGGGTTCATAGACAGCGACAACTACGTGCCGGGGGCTGTGCACGAGTATGCCAGGATATACTATGCAGGGTTCCACCTGCTCGAGACAGAGTATGCCATGGTTAGGATCAAGTGGCCCTTCAAGGGGAAGCTAGCCTCCTCCGACATGTACCTTAGGAGGAGGGGGAGGGTTTCCAGGATAACTAATAGGATACTCAACACCGCCCTCTCTAGGATAAGGAAGGTTGAGACCGATATAATTAAGACGGGGAATAGCGGGGAGCACGCCCTCTCCGTCAAGCTCGCGCTGTCGATGAAGTGGGCCAGCGGCTACGCCGTGGAGCCCTACCAGCTAGTCTACCTGCTGGAGGAGTGCTTCATAAAGGCGGGTAAGGGCGAGTGCCCCTCGCTCCCCCACCAAGTCAAGATCCTACAGGCGGAGGCTAGGAATCCCCATATACATGCCGAGAAGGGGGATGAGCACATAAACTCCATGATAGCCAAGAGCCTTGGCACTATATACTACTCTAGCCTGGCCGACGAGAGGGTCAAGGCGGAGATAATCGAGACTCTGGAGCAGTATAGTGCCGGGCTCAAGCCCGTCCCACCCAGGATATACGACCCTCGGGGCGTGGATCCCGTGAAGGTGTTCTCCAGCTTCATAGCATCTAGCGAAGAGTCTGTGCTCTACGAGGAGGTGTAGCGTGGAGCCGAGCCTATTGAGGGCCGTCATTTTTACCGATATAGACTGGACCATGATGGGGCCCGGGGAGGATCTTAGCGGTGTTTGCAGCGTCATGGAAAAGGCGCGTAGCCTAGGGGTGCCTGTGGTCCCTGTAACGGCCAAGTCGATATATGAGATCGTGGCCCTCGCCCCCAAGGCATGTATACCCATGGAGTCCCTAGTCGCGATATCCGAGTCTGGAGGCGCAGTTTACGCATCCCCGGGCATACTGTCTAGGCCTAGCGGCTCGAAGAAGGTCCTGGGGTATACCCTGGAGTACATCGAGTTGGGGAGGCCCATACCACTGTTTAGGGGTACCATAGCAAGGGAGGCCTCCAGGCTGGGGTGCGAGATCCACCTTCTCAGCCAGGCCGGCGAGTCCATGGCGGCTGCGATGACTGGCCTGAGCCCGGGCTCGGCTAGGCTCGCCTCTATGAGGGAGTACCTAGAGGTGATATGGTCCCCCAGCCAGGAGTGCCTGGATGCATTGGCCAGCGTGCTGGGCTCTATGGGGTTCTACGTGCATAGGAGTGCCAGGCTCCTCCATGTAGGCGTGCATGGGGGGAAGCTAGCAGCAGTCGCTAGGCTGGAGGAGGAGCCCCTATTCAGGGGCCTCTACACGATAGGCCTTGGAGACTCTGACGCGGACAGGGATTACCTGGAGCGTGTGGATACCGCTGTGCTGGTTCCAGGGCCATCCATGAGGGCTAGGACGAGGCTTATGAGGAGCGACTATATGGTGGCCCCCTACCCGGCCCCCATGGGGTGGTGCTACATGGTGGATCAGCTACTCCTGGGACTGGCCTAGAGGGGCTACACTGTTTAGGCCTCCCTCCTATATGTAGCCTGGGGCCGGGGTGTCTTGGAGGCGCTGCGGGCTCTGGTTGATACCGGCTATGAGGGCGTGTGGATGCATGTTAGGCCAGACGCTGTTAGGGCCCTCTATAACCCGGTCCTGAGGGAAAGGCTGCGGTGGTACTATGCAGTCCTTAGGGGCGTGGCTCCCCCCAAGTTCAAGCTTGTTAGGGCCGTAGAGTCGCCGCTCCGTGGTGATGAGATTAGGGAGGCTAGCCTTGAGGACCTCGTGAAGGCTCATAGTGAAGCCGCTGGCTGGTTTAGGGATGAGTGGGGGCCTGCGTTTGAGGAGCCTGAGAGGGCTGCTAGGCTTGCCAGGTCCTTCCCCCGGTGGAGCCTTCTCCACCTTAAGGCTGAGTTGGCTAGGAGGCTTGCTAGCCCGTGTGTGCTCTGCGATAGGAGGTGTGGCGTGGATAGGGCTTCCGGTAGGCTCGGGGCGTGTAGGCTTGCTTGGGATGTGTATGTGCATACCGCCTTCCTCCACCTTGGCGAGGAGGCTCCTCTGGTTCCTAGCGGGACGATATTTTATGGTGGGTGCAACTTCACCTGCGTCTTCTGCCAGAACTACGATGTGAGCCAGACTGGGGCTAGGATAGGCTTTAAGGCCACTCCCAGGAGCCTGGCCGCCCTACAGGACCTGCTTGCTGCCCGGGGTGCTAGGAATATAAATCATGTGGGTGGGGATCCCACGCCTAGCATGCATGTTATAGTTGAGAGCCTGCTGTATGTTAAGAGCGATATACCGCAGCTGTGGAATAGCAACATGTATATGAGCACTGAGGCTATGGAGATCCTCGTCGATCTAATAGATATCTGGTTGCCCGACTTCAAGTGGGGTAATAATAGGTGTGCTCGGCGGCTCTCTATCGTTCCTAACTATGTCGAGACTGTGACCAGGAACTTGGCTGTCGCCTCAAGGCATGGAGACATGATTATAAGGCACCTTGTTATGCCGGGCCACCTGGAGTGCTGTACTAGGAAGGTGCTCGAGTGGATCGCCGACAATCTGCCCCGGGATAGGGTGGTTGTCAATGTTATGGGCCAGTATACTCCTCAGCACCTTGTGGAGAGGAATCCGGGGAAGTGGAGGGATATTGCTAGGAGGGTATCTAGGAGGGAGGTGGAGGAGGCCAAGTGGTACGCGTCCAGTCTGGGCTTGTATCTCCTGGACTAGCCCTACTCGGGGTCTCTTATGCCCCACTCTGTTATCACGAATACGGTCTCACCCTCGGGTAGGTGTGGCGCATCCACGATCCTGGCTATCCTCTTGTTGCCCCGGCTCTTCTTCAGCTGTACTCTGACCCCTGGCGCGTGGTAGAGCACGTGTCCTCCTACTGCCTGGGTGGGGTCTCCGTAGAAGACGTCGGGCCTGGCCATGACTTGGTTTGTGATCACGACCGCCACGTCATATATCTCGGCTAGCCTCATGAGCTGGTGTAGGTGCTTGTTGAGTAACTGCTGCCTCATGGCTAGGTTCTCCCTGCCTGGGAACTCTGCCCTGAAGTGGCTTGTGACGGAGTCTACTATGACTAGCCTTATGTTCTCCCTCTTCAGGAGGTCGAATAGCTGGTCTATTATGGCCATCTGGTGGTGGCTGTTCACTGCCCTGATCCAGTATATGTTCTCCATGACCTCGTCCGGGTCTAGCCCGGCGCCCCGGGCCATCTGCTCTATCCTCTCCCATCTGAAGGTCCCCTCAGTGTCTATGTACACCGCCTTGCCGTTGAGGCCCCCGCTCTCTTCTGGCAGCTGTACGTTGACTGACAGCTGGTGGCATATCTGGGTCTTGCCCGAGCCGAACTCTCCGAATAGCTCTGTTATGGTCCTCGTCTCTATGCCTCCTCCCAGGAGCTCGTCCAGGTTCCTGCTCGACGTGGTTATCTTCTTTATCGTCAGCCTCTCCTTCTTGAGTTCCAGGGCTGTCTTGAACCTTATATCCAGCGCCTCCCTCGCGGCTTGTATGATCTTCTGGGCCGTGGGGAGGGGTATCCCGGTCACCTGGCTGAGCTCTTGGGGTGTTGCTACCGCGACCGCCTCTATGCTCGCGAATCCGGCCTCTATCATCTTCTGTGCTGTTGAGGGCCCTACTCCCGGGAGATCCGTTAACTCCCGTATCTCCTTCTGGTCTCCCATACCCTGCTCAGTCCCCCATATTTATAGGCCTCCCAGGGGAGGCCTAATATAGTGTAGACTACCCTTGGCTAACTACCGCCCCTGGGGCACCCGGATCTTCTTCTATACTACCCGGCGCTACTCAGCATATTAGACCCCATACCGGTGTCCATGTTAAGACGGGTGCTAGCGGGGTTGAGGATACTGCTCCTCCATGCCGAGCGCTTCGAGTATGAGACGCTTAAGAAGGCGCTTAAGTCTACCCCCGACCCTCCGGGTAGGGGCGGCTGCTCTAACTGCTTGGTGGTCATGACTACAGTTGAGGAGGGGGATACTAGTGTAACTGCTGCTGAGGCTGTGGCTAGCATACTGGACGTCCTATCCAGGGTAAAGGCGGATAGTGTCATGCTCTACCCCTACGCGCACCTATCCAGTAGGCTGGCTCCCCCTAGAGCCGCGGTTGAGGTGCTTAAGCATATGGAGAGCCTCCTTTCTGCCAAGGGAGTTAGGGTGGAGAGGTCTCCCTTTGGCTGGTATAAGCGGTTCTCCCTGACTGTATATGGCCACCCGCTCTCCGAGCTATCCAGGGAGATACGAGGAGACCCGGTGTACTACAACCTGGAGGAGGGCCCTATACCGGTCCGAGAGGCTATAGCTAGGGGTCTCCTACCCGCTGGCCTCTCAGAGACTCTACAGGAGGGGGATACCGTTGAGATCCTGGGCAGGCTTGGCCTGCACCCGCTTGATGGCAGGGGGGAGGCGGTCTTGTCAGTGATAGTTGACAGGCTTACTGGTGGCCTGGCTGGCGTGGGTGTTGCTAGTGGTGGTTATAGGCTGGATAAGCTCCAGGGCCTTGAAATGCTAGCCGCGCTGCTATACTCTTGCTCCATGGGGAGTAGCGGCCTGGTGGTCAGGCATCAGGGCGATGTAGTAGTCAAACTGGAATCCAGCCTGGACGAGGCCCTCTCCAGCGTATATGATTACGCCGATCTCATAGAGGCTCCCCTGGGCTCCAAGGGCTTAGCGGCCCCCGGGCTGGAGGGTGATGGCCGGGTTGTGTTCTACAGAATGAGGAGTGGACCTGTTATTCCTCTTGGAGCCGAGGTTGGCGGGTTCTCTTGTATAGGCCCACTGCGCGGCCTGGTTGCAAGTATCGTGGACTCCGAGCTTGCCAGGAGGGAGGCTGACGACTCCCATGTCCCAATGCTACCTCCATGGATGCACTTCGTCCACGTGGCCTTGATTCCGGTGTCCGAGGCTCAGAAGGGCTTCGCGTATGAGGTTGCATCCATGCTGGCTAGGAGTGGGGCTAGGGTTGCGGTCTTGGATGACACCTCGACTAGGCTGGGCGCCAGGATTAGGAGGGCTGCTAGGCTGTGGGTGCCTATTGTGGGTGTTATTGGCGAGAGGGAGGCTGCCGAGGGTGTGGTCACGGTTAGGAGGAGGTGGGAGCCTGGGAGCCAGGAGGCAGTGACTCCGGGGGAGCTTGCTAGGGAGGTTGAGGACCTACTCGGGGGCCCCAGGATTCTTAGGCTCTAGCCCTCTGATAATGCGTTGTCTACCGCTGCATCTATCTCCTTGGCCAGCTCCTTGCCTCTCCTTGATGATGCCTCTACTATGTCCATTAGAGCTGATTTGACTCCTCTCGACTCTAGAACCTTGAGTCCGTGGATCGTCGTGCCTGCTGGGGTGGTGACCTCGTCCCTGATTACGGCTGGGTGCTTCCCGTTCCTGGCTAGTAGCTCTGCTGTGGCCTTGAACGTATCCAGGACGGCCTTGTATACCACGTCTCTTGGCAGGCCCATGGAGACTGCCCCCAGGACTAGGCCATCTATTATCTCCGCTAGGTATGCTGGCCCGCTTCCCACTAGGCCGGTCCAGGTGTCTATCCACTCCTCCGGGATCCAGTATATTGTACCCATGGATCTGAATACCGCCTCTACCATGAGCCTATGCTCCGGGCTGTAGTCCCCCTCTACTATAGCTGTAGTGCTCATGCCGATCAACGCGTTTATGTTAGGCATCGCCCTGAATACTATGGCCCCGGGCAGCCTCCTGGCTATGGTAGCCTTCCTAACCCCCGCCGCCACAGAGACGACAATCTTACCCTCAACGTGGCCCATTATGTCTCTGATCACAACCGGGAGCTGGTAGGGTTTGACGCTAACTATTATTATGTCAGCCATCGACGCGGCCCGGGCGTTGTCCTTTAGGGCTACCGCACCTAGCTCCTCTGCCTTGGATAGTGTCTCGTCCCTCCTCCCAGTTGCCAATATGGACCCCGCAACACCCCTCAAGGATCTTATCATGGCGGTGCCGATCTTACCTGCGCCGAGGATCGCTATGGTCTTATCTCCGAGAACCTCCTGGAAGGCGCACACCTCCCACCCTTCACCGGCAGGCTGGGTAGTGGGTTGCTAATAAGCATCGTGTTATCATATGCAGATCCCTGCTTGGAGGCTGTGCCCTTTAATTCTACGGGGTGGACCGTTGGGGCCTGGAGGCTTAGGGTAGGCTATGGAGGGCCAGGGTGGTAGGAGGTCTCTGCTTGCCAGTGGCTTGCTGGTCACTGTAGGCTCGGTCCTACCCTCCGTGTCTGGGGGGCTATTGTGGATAGTTGCCTCCAGGATCCTAGGCGGTGAGGGGGTCGGGCTCGCCTCTTCTATAGTTAGCGCCGGGTTTATGGCGGCCTACCTGGCTAGCCTTGGCCTGGATATGGCTATTGTGAGGAACCTGGCTAGGCTCGGGGCATCCGTCCTTACTACTAGTATAGCCGTCGCTGTGCCCCTGGCCCTCCTTGTTTCTGCTGGTGTAGCTGGACTTCTATCCGCTAAGATACCTAGCCAGTACATGGTGCTGGTCTACGCGTTCTCAGCTAGCTTTGTGCTGTCTTTCCTCCTCCTATGGGGTGTTGTAGGTGCTAGGAGGAGTGTCGAGTATGCCAAGATAACTCTGGCCTCCTCCATTGTTAAGGTTATAGCCGGGCTTGGCCTTGCTGTTGCCTATGGGCCCGCTGGCATCGTTGCTGGCTTCATAGCCGGGTCTATTGTCTCCGCTGTGCTCGCCGTGCCGGTTCTATCCGGCTCTCTTAAGGCTGGGCATAGGCTCTTCGAGCCCGAGGTGATTGTGGATGGGCTGTCTAATTACCCGAACGTACTGGCTGGCAGTCTGGCGGCGAATATAGGTACCGTCTTGGCGGTACTGGCCTCCGATACTCTAGGCGATGTGGGGGTTTTCTACCTGTCCCTGACGATCTCACTGTTGGCTGGGAGCTTCGCGTACTCCCTAGCGTATGTCGCGGTAAGCTATAGGGCCCTAGACGCCTACAGGGATATAACTAGGTACGCTATCTTCGCTGGAGCCGTTGTAGCTCCTGCATTGGCCGCCGAGCCCGGCCTCGCCTATAAGGTCCTCGGGGTGGACGGGGATCCCAGGGTTATGATGCTTCTAGCCGCCTCCATAGTGGGCTACTCCTCCCTCTACATGGCCATATCTATGCTTAACGCCAGCGGCGATAGGGTTAGGCTGGTTGCTGTTGGCCTATCTAGGCTAGCCCTTCTGACGTTCTTGTCTATAGCTTTGAGCGGCTATGGAGTCATCGGAGTTGCGGCGGCGTACACATTATCCATATACATCTCACTCCTGGCCTCGGGTATGCCGTGGCTGGCCTGGCGCACCTTGCAGGCCCTGGCTGGGTTCCTCGTGGGGGCCTTGCTTGGCCTCCTTGCTGACTGGGCTCCGCTTGTATCCGCCCTAGTTGCGTCTCTTTCGTCCCTCGTATTCATGGTTGGAGTGGGACTGGTTGGTGTGGATGAGATTAGGAGGATTGTGGGTACTCTGGCTGGTAGGCTTGCTGGCTAGATTGATATTGATGGCCCTGGCGGCCTCCTCTCGTCCTTGTCTTTGGATACTGCTAGGTCTTTGAGCTGGGCTACTATCGGGCTTATCTCTCCTTTCTTGAATGACTCTTCTATTAGGTTCCTTACCTGGCTTGTGTGCCTTATGTCGAGCTCTAGGAGCTTCTCCAGTATTTCTAGGGTTGTTACCCACACGTCTACTAGCATCTCTCTGGGGATGTTGCTCGTTATGAATGGGTCCTGGAGCCAGTCGTCGAAGGCCTTGAGTGTCTTGATCATGTGGTTGAACGCTATCCTGGTGTGTATTATAAGGTCTAGCCTGTCCGACTCTTTTACCTTGTCCTCCATGTCCTTGAAGTTCTGTAGTATCATCTGTTGTAGCTGGACCCACCTGTCTAGGCTGGCTAGGAAGTCCGCTATATTGGGCTGTGCCATCACGTGCACCCCACGCCTTGCCTTGTATCTCCCTTTGCGGCTCAGCTGTTTTATTGGTTGGGTAGGGGTGGCCTCTTCATGAGCTTCCTGACCTCTACTGGTATCTTATCTAGGTTTCTTGCTAGGAACTCCCTGTCTTCCTTCTCCCTCCTATACTTGTCGTCTATTAGCACGGGTATCCTGTCGATTATTGGGTACCAGCGCCCGCAGTTGGTGCAGATTAGAACCCCCTCTATAACCTCCCTCTTTATGCATGTGGTGCACTCGGTTAGGGGCACCTCTCTGGCTGGCTTATTGTGGAGGCCGCACCATTCCCGGCATCTTATACTCTCCACTGGCACGTCTACGCTGGTTTCCCTCTCCTTGATCGTGTAGTAGGTTAGCCTTGACTTGCATTCTGGGCATGCTAGTATCTCTAGGAAGTAGTACCTCACTCCTGGGCACCTCTTAGGCAGGTGCTTACCACGTTCTTTACCTCCTCTAGTAGCTTCTCAGCCTTGTCCCTTGTCTCCGCCTCTAGCATTATCCTGAGGACCGGCTCTGTGCCGCTGGGCCTTACTAGTATCCAGAACCCGTCTCCGAATACCTTCACCCCGTCTATGTCTACCTGTCTCAGGTTGGAGTAGTGCTCCCTTACCCTCTCCACCGCGCATCTAGCCTGATCCTTTGAGGCCGGTATCTTGGTCTTGATCTGGTGGTACCTTGGTATGGCCTCCATGATCCTGCTCAGGGGCTCTCCTGCCGCGGCTATCATGTATGCTACCAGCGCCGCGGTCATCCCTCCATCCCTGACTACCTGGTGTGGGACGTGCATGTAGCCTCCGTTCTCCTCGAAGCCGGATATGGCGCCTCCGTCGCGTAATATCATCCTGGATATGACTACGCTGCCGACCGGGGTCCATACGACCTCTATGCCCTTGTCCTTTAGGTAGTCTTCTATCACTGTGCTACTGCTGACGCCTGTGTATGTTCTTGGGGGTAGCCCTGGCCAGTGGTCTCTAGCGAACGCCGTTAGTGCGGCTCCCATCCTGTCGCCCCAGTATGCCTCTCCCTGGTCGTCGATCACTATAGCCCTGTCTGCGTCGCCATCGTGGCCGATGCCGAAGTCTGCCTTCATTCCCTTCACTGCTAGGGAGGCCAGGTCTAGGTTGTGGGGCGTCGGCTCGGGCTCTCTACCCGGGAATAGCGGGTCTAGGTTGCAGTTTACCGTGTAGACCCTGACCCCTATCCTGCCTAGTATTAGGGGGGTGGTGAGGGAGCCCACACTGTTGCCGCAGTCGACTACAGCCGATAGCTTGGCCCTCCTGACTGTTTCGCCATCAACCTGGGATACTACGGCGTCGATGTACATTTCTATTATGTGTGCTGCCTCCGATTGTGCGAGGGTTAGGGATCTCCACTCTCCCCCGCCGACCCCTTTGAAGTAGTACTCCTCTATGACCGCCTCGTCCTCCCTGGGTATCTCGACTCCTTCCGGGCCGATCACCTTTATACCGTTATACTCGGGCGGGTTGTGGCTGGCGGTGACCATGACTCCACCGTCGTACTCCTCCTTCACGCCATACTGGAGAGCTGGTGTGGGTAGGAGCCCTGCATAGTATACCTTGACTCCCTGGGACTGGAGGCCCGCCGATACTGCCCTGACTAGTATATCGCCGCCGCTCCTCACATCGCGGCCCAAAAGGATCCTGGCTCCCCTGCCGAAGTAAGCGCCGATTGCCCTACCCAGCCTCAGCGCCAGTTCAGGAGTCATATCCTTGCCTACTATGCCTCTTACTCCATCGGTTCCGAATAGCTTCCCCATAACCTAGGCACCATATGTGGCCTGTGCTCTGGCTCCCCTTATTTCCTGATCCGGGTGCTCAGGCTCCGAGTACGTCTCTTACTATAGCCTCTAGCTTCCTGGATCCGTTCTCTACCATCTCCTCCAGCTCTGTTATATCTACTTCGTGGAGTACGCCTTCGGGTGTTACAAGCTTGTCTAGTATGCTGGGGTCTAGGTGCTCGTAGGCGGAGAACCTTATTGTCGTATCCTGTTTCTTCAGCCGCCGGGTTAGGATTACTCTGTGGGGTAGGAGTGCGTCCTCTGATGGTCTGCATGGGAACAGGGGGTGGGTGAGGCCTAGGACCTCTATCCCCTTCTCCCTGGCCGTGTATGCTAGTATCGCTCCGCCTATGTCTACAGTCATCCAGCCTCGCGTGGATATGCCGTATACCGGTATTATCGCTACTGTGGAGTTGCTTACTACCCAGTATGTGAAGTCCTCGGGCACATGGTACGCCTGGACCCCGGCTTTCCTAAGCTCGGCGGCCAGCATCTTACCCGGCTTCAGGGGGTGGCCCTCTATAGCGTATAGGGTCCTGATCTTTGACCTTCCGTAGAGGAGGGTGGTCGCCAGGCTCCTGCTATAGCCTGTCGTTGCGATTCTGCTATCATGCACTAGGGCCTGAAGCAGGTATGACTGGACCGCGTCTTGGCTGGCGTTGTACATCTCAGAGTATATCCTGTATATCATTCCTAGTATGTGTTTGACCCTCTTCTTGTCGCCATCCCCGGCTATCCCCTTGAGGAGCGTGTGGAGGGTGCATATGGTGCCTATGAAGCTGAACCTTGCGAGACCCTCCTGCACTACACCCAGCTCGCGGCTCTTGATCTTCCCAGCGTTCTCCACCATTAGCTCGAGTAGGCTTAGCGCCACCTCCCCCGGGTCCTGGCCTGGTATTGAGTCTATTAGCTCCTCCAGCTCCCTCCTTATCTTAGAGCCAAATAGTATCATACCATGACACCGTCCGCGTCTAACCGTGGTGGTGCATGTTCGTGGAGCGCCCCGTATATACGATACCACGGGGCCATGCTCTTATAAGGATATTTGGCCTGGGGGGCTCCTAACCCCTAGTGGAGCGATGGTGATGTCCTGCCAGGGCCGTGAGTACGCGGTTGGAGTGGACGAGGCTGGTAGGGGGAGCCTGGTAGGCGAGATGATAGTTGCCGGCTATGCGGTCCCCATTACTATGCTCGACACGCTAGTTGATATGGGTGTCAGGGATAGCAAGGAGCTCACCCCTGCATCTAGGAGGAGGCTATACCGGAGCCTCGCCGGGTTGGGTATATTCAGCGTGCACCCTGTGCCCCCTGGCCGGATCGACTCTAGGAACCTGGCCTCCCTCACAGAGGAGGCTATCTATCATGTACTGCGAAGGATAACCTCCAGGATTGACCCCCGGTGCGTGGCCCGGCTCGTTATAGATAGGTATGGCACCCCTAGGAGGATAGCCGGCGAGGTTGCTAGGCTCGGGGTGAAGGCTAGGCCGGTGGTGGAGGAGAAGGCCGATGCCAGGTATCCGGAGGTGGGGGCGGCGAGTATAATAGCTAAGCATGTCAGGGATACTAGGATAGAGGTTATCAGGAGGCTCTATGGCATCGAGGGTAGCGGTTATCCCAGCGACCCCCGGACCGTCGAGTCCGTTATGAGGATCCTGAGCTCCGGCAGGAGGCTACCGGTGGTTAGGTACTCCTGGGGAACGCTTAGGGGCACCAGGTTCTACAAGCCCAAGAGGAGGACGGGGAGCCTGGAGGACTTTATGTGAGGTGCCTGGAGGGTGCCGTTCGAGAGGCCAGCGGATGCATTGCTGGAACTCCTATATCGGGAGTCTGCCTACAAGCTCGGCTCCCGCGTCTGGCTCCATAGGAGGAAGCTCTCTAGCCTAGGCTTCCAGTACCTTGCCGTTGAGGCCCTTGTTAGAGAGCATATCATATCGGAGACCGACGCCCCTAGGGGCTCCGAGGTCCATAGCACAGTTTACAGGGACAGGCTCTTCACAATATTCTACCCTCCAGGCACCTCCAGGGCTGATGCAGCGCTGACCCCGTCGAGGGATGCGGGGAGGGTGCTCTTCACCTGGAGAGACATCCAGGAGATGCTGCCCAACCCGCCCCTCCCATTATTCGTTGTAGACCTCGGCTTGAGGTTTGTGCATGTAGAGGAGGAGTTGACGAAGCTCAAGCTCCAGATAGCTATGAGCCTCTCGGTCGTGAGGGAGTACCTCTGGGATCCCCACCTGGCGCTGACAAGTGCCGAGCCCGGGTTTATGGAGTGGACCAGCGACATGATGGGCCACCACAAGGCCACGATAACCCAGAGTAAGCCCAGCGAGTTGCTCTGGGGGTTGGATGCGGATAAGGTGATCATACTCAGACCTGACGCGCCCCAGCCCCTGACTGATGAGGATGTCGTGACGGCTGACGCCTTCCTGATAGGGGGGATAGTCGATAAGATCCCTAGGCCTGGGCTGAGTAGGATGCTGGACAACCTTGTCCCCTGGGGTGTTCCGCGTAGGCTGGAGTTGAGGGGCTCTATACTAGGGGTTCCCGAGAGGATAAACAGGATAATCGAGATACTCCTGAAGGCTAGGTATACGTACCACGGTGATGTGGAGAGGGCTATACTATCCACGATGACTAGGAGGGATGTAGTGTCGAGGGTGTATGGGGAGATCGTGAGGGCCTCCCAGGGCAGGGGAAGGGTCGACTGGGACCTTTACCGGGAGCTGAGGAGGTGGCTCCCGGTCAGGAAGAAGGACTTCCTGGAGGCGGCTAGGAAGGCTAAGGTTGAGGTGACGGGGGTGGAGCCTGTTGAGGATTAGGGTTATCGCTGCTGATAGTATGGGGGTTAGGAGTATAGCCACCGTGGTGGAGGCCTGTGGCTACGTTGTGGGTATAGACCTGGGCGCCGCGTTGGGGCCTAGGCGTTATGGGCTCCCGCCGCACCCCGTGGAGCTGAGGAGGCTTGAGGAGTCTCTGGACAGGGTCTATAGATGGATACTTGATAGTGATATAGTCGTGATCACCCACTACCACTATGACCACTACGTTAGGGATAGGCCGGACCTGTATAAGGGTAAGGTCCTGCTTGTTAAGAACCCTGTTAGCGATATAAACAGGAGTCAGAGGCTAAGGTCGTATAGGTTTCTTCGTAAGAATGGTGTTGAGGACCTTGCTCGGGTGCGTTATGCCGATGGCTCCTCATTCAGGTTTGGCAGGCTTGAGATAACGTTCTCCAAGCCTCTCTGGCATGGTGAGGAGGGCACTAGGCTTGGAAAGGTCCTTATGGTGCTGGTTAGGTGTGAGGGTGAATCGTTTGTCTTTGCCAGTGATGTTCAGGGGCCTATGAATAGCGAGGCTCTGGAGGTCCTAAAGTCGTGGAGGGGTGATGTGGTTCTGATGGATGGACCCCCTACCTACTTTGCCGGGTATAAGGTTAGTAGGGAGTCTGTTGATAGGGGGTTGGAGTATATGTTGGAGCTGGTTTCCGAGGCTAGGCCTAGGACCTTGATAGTGGATCACCACCTTGTTAGGGATTTGGAGTATAGGAGCCTGCTTTCGAGGCACCTGGAGGCGGCATCTAGGGTGGGGGTTAGGCTTGTCTCTGCCGCCGAGTTTATGGGTGTTCGTGAGGAGCCTTTGGAGGCTATGCGTAGGTATTTGTGGCGTTCAGGGGCTTCTGAGGCTTGATCTTAGCTTTTTTATAACTAGCTCGTATATGGGGTCTCCCTCTCTGAGGGCTTTGTAGCTGAATGGAGGCATCCATCCTGGTATGATCCTTCTTATCTCCTCTAATGTGACCTGCCTCTGGTATGGTGTTGGGTCTCTCACCTCTAGCGCCATTGCCTGTTTTGCTCCCCTGATGTAGAACCATGCGTCCTCTCCTATCCCTGTGCCTGGCTGCCTTACGATCTCCCATACCCTCTCGGGGGTTGCCCTTATGACTCTGCCGACCCTGAACTCTCCTATTATTCCCTTGATCTGCCCGCTGGCGTATACAACTATTATGCTGCCCTCTTCTATGGTTGGGGCTCCTGATAGCTTCCTTAGCTCGTATTTCTTCTTCCCGGCGAATATTGCTCTGGCGTATTTAGGCCGTATGCTCATGAGGTATATGTCCTCTATCAACTGTGTTGCACCCTGCCCTCCTTTAGCCTAGGCTATGACACCCGAGTAGTATTATATTTTTGGATCGTGTTTTCCACGTTTACGTGTTCTGTTTTAGGGTGTTATTTATCTATTATTAGTATTTTAGTGTACTCGTCTGGTTTTAGCTTCATTGTTATTGATGTTAGTATTGTATTCACGTCCTCCACCTCGATCCTGATCATTGCTGCTGCGGCTGCTACTATGGCTGGGGTGAAGGGGTAGCTCTCGAAGGCTGCCCTTATAGCGGATTTCAGGGCCATCCTGCTGGTCCTCCTTATTGATGCTAGTATTTCTCCTATGTTGCCTCCCTCTAGCTTCACGTACTTGAAGGCGTCTCTGATTGATGCTGCGAGGTCCTCTGGTACTGCCTCTCTATCATATGCCTGTTTCAGCTGTGCAACGTCCAGCCCGCACCTCTTGGCGGGAGTGATTAGCTGCTCGACCAGCTTGGAGTCTATCCCGCCTACCTTGGCTTGGATGAGGGATTGGGCTACGCGCTGCTCGACTATGGTGCATATTATCCTGTGTAGCGCGCCTGCTTGCCTGTTCTCGTCTAGCTGGGCTGTATACATGTCTAGGCTACCGTAGAGGTGGGCCCATGATACTAGCATGGGGTTCCTGGTTTCCCTGTAGATCTTGTCGGCTAGTGCTAGGTACTTGTGGGCCCAGGTCCCCTCTAGTGCCTCTATGAACCTGGTGTGGCTTGCTAGTGCCTCTGGGTCTTGGGTTAGCCTGCGTAGTAGGCTGCCCTCTACGTGGTAGCTGGGTAGCTCTTGCAGGCCGGGCGATCCTACTATGACCCTCTGTAGGGCTGTGAGTATGTCTCTGAGCTCGTAGTCTCTCCTGAACGCAACTACTATCTCGGCCCCCGCTGGCGGTGAGGCCTTCTCCAGCTTTTCTAGGATCCTTATGAAGGCGGCTTCAAGCTGTCTTGTTGCCTCCTCTATTGTAGGTGCCTCTGAGGCTTGGGTGTATAGTGAGTCCCTTAGCTGTGCGACCGCGTCTTTGAAGTCTGGGGTTGCGATCATCTCCTTGATCTTGTCTGGTGTTAGTAGGGCTGATTTGAGTATCCTAGCCTTGGGTACTACTTGCGCGTAGCTTGCCGGTCCTCCCAAGGCTAGACCCCACCTAGTATAGCCTTTATCTCTGCCACTAGCTGCTTGACCGCGTCATCCATGAATGCCTCTGCCCTTGCCTTGAGTGATGCCACCTCTTCCTCGATCTTCTTCTTGTACTCCTCCTCGAGCCTCTTGGACTCCTCTTCCACCCTCTTCCTCGCCTCTTCCACGGCTTGCAGTGTTACTATGTCTACATCATTCTTTATCTCCCTGGCTAGCATGTCGCCTAGCCTGACTACCTCGTTTGCCTTGCCCCTGGCCTCGTCCTCCAGCCTCTTTAGCTCTGACTCTAGCCATGTGACGGCCTCTGCTAGTTTTGCCACTGGCGAGCTCTGCATCGCCTGCACCCTCCCCGAGGGTTGGTATGCCTAGGTGCTAGGATTTTATGGGTAGTGGGGATTCCTGGGGGTCAGGCTAGGGTGGGGTCCTCACCCCCCTTGGGTCGGTCCCAAAGGTCTTCATCACCCCTCTCCTGGCAGCTCGTCTAGCTCTACCCCAACAGGGTCTTCCTGGCTCATCCCGTAGTAGTGGGCTGCCATTTTCCTTATAGCCTCTTTTAGGCCTACCATGACCTTGTAGGTCCTTACTCCAAGCTCCTCGGCCACCTCATCCCATGTCTTGCCCTGGAGGACCTTTGCCGTTATGATCCATCTTTCCATGCTGGTTAGTGGGGGCCTTTCTCCCGGCTCCTGGATCCAGTAGGCCCTTGCTAGCTCGTTTATTATGTCGGTTGCCGCCTCGTACGTCATGGGGCCCCAGTTGTATACCCATAGCCTGTCCAGTTGTATCCTTGTGAGCATTGGCTTGTAGCCTGGCTCTATGCCTGGAGGTTCTTGGTCTAGGATCATCATTGCTATCTCGGTCTCGAGGTCGCTGTACGTGTCGTAGAGGCTGTGTAGTAGCCTCTTCTTGAACTCCCTGCTCGATACTTCTATAGCCTTCTTCGCCCTCTGCTTTATCGGCTTCATGACTAGGGTGGTGTACTCCCCGCTGACCGGGTTCCTGTCGGGGCTGAGGTGGAGTGATACGAACCCGTTCTTGAGCCAGAATCTTAGTAGTTGCTCGTTCACGCCGAAGCCCGAGCCTAGCCAGTCGTGGCCCTTCTCTATGCTCTCTTTATATAGTTCTTGTAGTAGCCTTGACCCGGCCCCGCGCCCCTGTACCTCGGGGTGCGTTGCTATCCTGACTATCCTCCACCCTATCATTCTGCCATACTCTTTTATCCTAGAGTGCTTGAGCATCCTGTCTGGTATAATGTTTCCTGCTATCTTCTCCCCCCTCAGCAGCCTGTCTATAAGCTCCTCGTCTAGTCCTCCCTCGAGTGCTACTTGCGCCGCCGACACTATCTTCCCCTTTGTCATGGTTCTGACTGCCCTTATGCTGTGGTGTGGCGCGTCTGCTAGCATGCCTAGGTCGTCTGGCTCGTTCCTGTAGTGGGCTAGGACGTATATGCCAAATAGTTGCCTGAGCGTCTGCTCGCCCTCTGGGCTGAATAGCCAGTATGGGTCCAGTTGTAGGTATTCCAGTCTCCCCTCGTCTATGTCCTTCTTGTCCTCTTCATCAAGCTCGGCCGGCTCGGCGTCTAGTAGTAGGACGTCGAATAGCCACTTCTCGACGGGGTCGTCTTCAGCGTACCGTATCGGCTCCTTCATGGATATGGTCTCTAGTATTGTTGTCTTGCTCTCCTTTATCGCCTTGAGGAACCTTATGCTGAAGCCTCTCCCCGCCCCCTCGTAGCCGTGTATGGTGGCCGCGAATACTATCCTCCTGTGGCTCCTCCATATCTTGTGGAGGAGCGGGACGTGTATCCCGCTGGCTTCGTCAACGGCCACAATGTCTGCCTGCATCTTCGGCACCACCGCGGGCTCCCAGTATTCTAGGCTGAATCCCTTGCCCTGGATCTCTAGGATCATGTCGCCCCTCTTCACGGGCCTGGGTGATAGTTGCAGGGTCTCGGCGGCCTTTAGGGCGAGGTCCATTAGGCTCTGCACGTTGCTTAGGCTGGGCGCTGTTACTATTATCCTGACCTTGTGCTTCACCTTGCCTAGCTCCCGGGCTAGGCCTACTAGTCCTATGCCTACAGCACAGCTCTTGCCTCTGCCCCTGTCTGCTGTTACCACTAGTACCTTCTTCTTCCCCCTGGGTGGCTTCTCGTAGAAGCTCTCTATCCTCTTTATGACCTCTACCTGGTCCTGTGTTAGGGCTAGCTTGTAGAGGTCCTCGGGGAAGAGCCTCTTCTGTGGTATCTTTATGCCCTGCCTCTTCTTGGGCTTGACCTTTGCTGGGGGGTCCCCGCTTATCATGCTCCCCTCGTCTGCGTCGTATACGAATATTGACTCGTTGTGTTCTATCAGCTTCCTCTTGAACCATGTTATGAATATGTGTCTCGGCTCGTTGAAGCCAGGGACTAGGAGGTTCTGCTTGAATAGTGTGAGGGCCTTGTCCCATTCTTGCCATGGGGGTGCTTGTAGTACTATGAATCCTCCGCCCTCTACTACCCCTATCAGCCTGCCGACGTCGTTTGGCTTCAGGTCGTTGGTTAGGTCTAGTACCAGGGCTTGGAATGTTGTGCCTAGGTACTTCTCGCTCTCCTCATACCTGGCCGTGGTCTGTTCTAGGAGGCTCGCCTTCTCCTTTATGCTCCTCTTGACTATCTCCTTCCTAAGCCGCGCGTCATCGAACTCGTCGTGGAAGAAGTATGCTAGCTTGAGCTGCCTCCTGCCTGCCGTCCTCCTGTAGACCTTCTCGTAGTATAGTAGGGCTCTAGCCGTTACCGCCCCCACTACTCGGGGGTCTCCTCCTGATACTAGTAGCATCGTCCTGTGCCTTGACTGTATCCCTGCCTTTATGGCCCTGCCTACCTTCCTTAGCATGCGTAGTGCCTTGTTGCCTGCTACCTTGTCTAGCCTCTTTACGACCTCTAGGGCCTCCTCCTCTATCTCGGCCCTGCTCCTCCTCCCCTCTACGGCCTCCACGGCCTAGAACCCGTGTGCCAGCTTGGTATTGGGTGGGGGTTAATTACTGGCTTATGGCTGCTAGCCTCCTTAGGAGTATTATGAATCCTGTGAAGCCTATCATCTTGACCTCGGGCCTAACCGCGCCTGGAGTTGGCTCTAGCCTCCTCTCCAGGATCTCGCCTGCGTATGTCACAACCCATTTTTCCCTGTCCATCCTGGAGAGTAGCTTGTCCACCTGGTTGTATGTGGGGACGAATACTACTAGGGGTGCGGAGGGGTTTAGGCTGTTGTAGAGGTTGTCGAGCGCTGCCCAGGGGTCTGGCATGTCTAGGAACCCGGCGTCTAGCCCCTGGGGTAGGGTGTGGCTCCTCACATCCCCCTCGACAAGCTCGACGCACCCCTCGGGTATCCCGGCTAGCTCGAGGTTCCTCCTTGCCTCCTCTAGGTTCTCCCTTTTGAGGTCTAGCGTGTATACCCTCCCTCCGGGGCATACCGCGGCTGCTAGGACTGTTGTGAGGAACCCGCTTCCTGTGCCAGCCTCTACTACCCTCATGCCCCTCCTGAGACCTGCTAGTAGCTGGATCACTCCCAGGTCCTTGGGGTAGATCACTTGCGTGGCCCTGCGGTAGAACCCCTCCATGACCTCTGCCAGTGTTGGCTTGAGAAGGTGTATCCTTCCGAGCCTAGTCTCTATGACTGACCCCCAGGCTGACCCGACTAGCCTGTCGCCCCTTACAATACCTGCTATTGTGTGGTATACCAGGCCCTTCCTGGCCTGGACGTAATAGCTCCTCCTCTTGGAGCCGCTCACCACGGCCATGTGGACTAGGTCTCCCTCACCTATTGTATCCACCCGCCTACACCCATTGGGGCTGGTGGGCCCGTATAGAATAAGAGGCGCCATGCCGCCATCACTGTATGAATATGGATAGCCCGACGGTGTATCGAGGCATGGAGGGCTTCAACCCTGACGGTATAGATAGGGAGCTGAGGTGGATTGCGTTGGCGTTTGGAGGAGTATCTGTCCCCTTTGTCCCTACAAGGGATGAGACGCTGGAGCTCGTCTTCGAGGCCCTCCGGCTGGGGGAGGGAGACGTCTTCTACGACCTGGGGTGTGGTAACGGGAAGGTTGTGGTTGAGGCCGCACGGAGGTTTCCGATCGAGAAGGCCGTGTGTGTCGAGGCTAGGAGGGAGCTAATAGAGGAGGCTAGGGAGAGGGCTACTAACGCTGGCGTCGCTGATAAGGTGGAGTTTATACACGGGGACATGTTTAAGGTCGATATAAGCAGGGCTACCGCGGTCTACATGTATCTCCTAACCAGCGTTAATGAGGCCCTGAAGCCTAAGCTTGAGAAGGAGCTGAGGCCCGGGGCAAGGGTAGTCACGCTGGACTTCCAGATACCCGGCTGGAGGCCGGTGAGGGTTGTGGGTGAGAGGGCTGGTTGGCAGAAGACTGTTTATGTGTACGTGATCGGCGAGTCCAATAGGAGGTAGCTAGGATTGTGGGGGGACCCGAGGGAGGACCTGGCGGCGGTGATGCGCCTCCTCTACTCTCGCGGCCTTGTCCAGGTTAGGGGAGGGAATGCGAGTATAGTTGATAGGGGCCGCGGCCTGGTGTATATAACCCCCACTGGGGTGCCAAGGCACCTAGTCTCCCCCAGCGATATAGCGGTGATAACCCTTGAGGGGGAGGTTGTCGAGGGTAGGCCTAGTAGCGAGTGGAGGATGCACGTGGCTATATACAAGGAGGTGGGGGAGGCTGCGGCGGTTGTCCATGCTCATCCTCCCCATGCGATAGCCGCGGGGGAGTTGGGTGGCCTTGATACTTCCCTTACCACAGAGGCTGGCTATAATATCTCGTGTATAACCCTGGTCCCGCCCCTACCCCCGGGTACATGGGGTCTTGCCGAGTCCGTTGCTAGGGGCATGGCTAGGAGTGGGTGCAATGTTGCTATCATGAGGAGGCATGGTGTTGTGGCTTATAGTGCTAAGACTGTCTACCATGCGCTCGACGCCGTGGAGGCGGTGGAGGACCTGGCTAAGATACATTTTCTCACTAGGAGGCTCTAGCCTCCCCTGACACCTTACCAACCCTTATATACACTAGCCCCTGGTACATATATATTTATATATACTTGCTTATATTATATCTTATAAGCTAGATCGATGTAGAATAACGCTTCATTATAAAAGAACAAAAAACCGCCGGATTTCCACAATACTAACCCGACACCGAGAGGTGAACGGCATGAAGGCAAGGACCATGGTAAGGATCTCCAAGGCCCTGCACGCTCTAAGGATCTCGTTCAAGGTGGCCCTGGTAGCCCTGGGCATCATAGGGGTAGCCGACCCGGGCTTCTTCCCGGGGATACCAAAGCCCCCGGAGAGCCCGGACCCCTTCTAACGGCCCTACTATAACAGGTAGAATATCAGCCCGTTTTTTCTCCACTTATTCAGGTACCTCTCGAGTATACTATTATCTACTATCCAGGTCTTCGATATATAGTCATAGTTCTGGAACGGGATTGTGAAATACTCAACTACGCTCCTACTATTATATATTATCTTGTCTATTATACTGTTACTGCATATGCTACTAACGTAGTTTATAATTGCACTAGCGTAGGCCCTGGCTACCCCGCTACCCCTCCCTGGGGGCACGTCGAAGCTTATCACGTAGTCCCCGGATTCTGGGTTTACTGCTATGGAGTACGTGTAGAGGTATGTTAGCATTCTCTGCCCAAGCTTGTCTAGGCAGCCCGCCCTTGCCCTGCCTATTATTATCATTTTCAGGTTGCTCTTGCTTAGCGATATCATCCTGTTGCCTCTTATTATCGAAGATATGTGTTCGATATGCGTTGTTATATGCTTCATTAGTCTCCTTGTCTTCTTCATCATCCTGAAGTAGCCCTCTAGCTTCTCTTCTAGGTCTAGCACGTTGTACTCCGCCACGGCTAGACCGAACAGGTCTATCCTGTCCTTGACTATGCTTAGGCCTGTCCTCTGCCTTGTCTTGACTAGCTCATTGTAGTCTATGTACCTGGATACTATGGGGTGGTTGTCGTTGACCTCTATTGCCCTTATCGGGTCTAGGGGCGCGTGCTCCATGTAGTAGGTGAACGATGGTTTCGCTAGCATCGATGTTGATAGTACTTGCTGGTACTCCAGGTTCTGGGAGACCCTGAGCTTGATTATGGTATCCTCTATTATCTCCGCCTCGTCCATTATAACTGGGATCCTATACATTATCAGGGACGAGTTTGACGTGTCGTTTATGGCTGCCGCGATCCAGTGCCTGTACGGTAGCTTCTCCGTATCGTGCTTGCTCAGCCTCCTCCCCTTAAGCTTTACAAGGACTAGTTTGAGGTCGAGGTCTCCTATGTTGAAGTCCGCCCTGAACCTTATGTTGGGGCTTCTCAGCTTCTCCATGTATCTCAGTATTGTTGATAGTGGTATGTCTAGCTCCCTGGCCATCTGGGAGAAGACGTAGCGGGGATTATTGTACTGTATATAGTCTACTACCCTCCTTAGCCTGTACTCTGCCAGCATCTTCTGTATCTCTTGCGTGTACCCTAGTAGTTGCTGCTTCTTATCTATTACACGCTCACCACTCTATTCTAGTATAGCTTGTATGCGGGTTATATTGATATTAGTATTACCCGGGCCCGGCGTCTCCTTTTAAACAGTTCATACCCGCTGGCTCGGCTTTATGTACTCCTCCGGCGGCACGTAGAAGAGCAACTTGGCCTTGTGGTAGTCTCTTATGATAGCCCTGGCAGCCTCCTCTATTAGAGGTTCTTTCGTGAGCTTGTAGAACCATCCCCTCCTCCTAGCGTACTCCTCGAGTATCCTGTATGGGTCCCTTGTGGTTATGCCGTAGGCGTCTAGCACCGCGTTGGGGTTGTAGCGTAGCGCCTTCTCTAGTAGTGCTACTGCTGGTGGGACTGGGTCTGCCAGCTCCTCCGGGCTTCTCCCCCTGATTACTGCCTCCGGCCATCCCCCCTCTGCTGGTATGACTCCTGGGGTGTCTATCATGTAGAATCCTGGCTCGATCTTGAGTAGTTGTAGGCCCTTCGTGTACCCTGGGCTGCCGGGTATGGGGCTCGTCTGGGCCCCCTTTCTGCCCCTTATAGCGTTTATCACGCTGGACTTGCCCGTCTTGGGGTATCCGACGACCACTGCTACGAAGGGCTTCTGGCCTGCCACCCCCTTGATTGCGCCCCTGAGTATCCTGGTGCCCAGCCTCATGCGGGAGCTGACGTAGAGGACCTCGTATCCCTGCCCTTCTATTATGCGCTTCCACTTCTCTGCTACCCTCCTTGGTACTAGGTCTGACTTGTTTAGTACTATGAGGAGCTCCTTGTCTAGTGCTTCCGCCATCTGTTCTAGCCTCTTGCTCCTAGTGCTTATCGGGTCCCTGATGTCTACTACTTCTACGACCACGTCTGCCTTCTTGACCGCCCTTGCTAGTACTCTCCAGCTTGCCAGCATCAACCCTCTTATCCCCCGCTGGGGGCCTCCTCATCGTTGTCTTGCTCTAGCAGTATTATATCCACTGGGCAGTTGCTTGATGCCGCCTCGATGCAGGGTTCCAGGCCCTCCGGGGCTTCCCCTCTCCATGGCGTGCCTGATACTAGGATCCTGTCGCCGCTTATGCTGAATACCTCGGGGCATATGGCTACGCATACCATGCATAGTATGCATGCATCGCTGGGTTCTATGTGTATCTTCATCTCCCCCGGGTCACCCCTACCAGGCTCCTGGCCTCTTCTCCTTGGAGACCAATAGGTTTAGCCCTAGGTCCTTGGGCGGCGTCTTCCACTTGAGTGCTATGCTGGCCATGTCTGCCGCTATCCTGGCCTCTAGTGTGGCTCCTAGGGCTTTCCTGCTCTCCTCGCTGACTAGGATTATGCTGGCTCCCGCCTCCGCTGCTAGGGAGGCCAGTACCGGTATAGACCCTGTGGTGTCGGCGTCGAGCAGCTCGTACACATTATTGATCCCGAGCATTATGGGCGCGCCCAGCCCCCTAAGCCCCCGGGCAGCGATGAGGCCCTCCAGCGCGCCCGGCATGACTAGGGGCTGGAGGACCGGGTCTAGGATCGGGAGCGTATACCCCATGCCAACCGCTTCCCTATACGCCGCCTCCAACTCCCTAACCCTATCCCCCGCACCACCCAGGGCCCTGGGAATAACCACGAACGCCTTCTCCTCCCTCAGCCTCCTGGGCACCCTACCAAGCATATCCCGGGTTAGACTCATCCCCAGCACGGCCCCCACATCAAGGGCCCACTCCATGAAGCCCAGGTCAAGCCCCGAGTCAACCCCCACGGGAACCCCGGAATCCAGAGC
>JALWEI010000013.1 GCA_027014125.1 Acidilobaceae archaeon
GGTACAGGCGGTCTACCTGCGGGGGTGGGGGTGGCTTGTACTCCTCCTTGGGCTTCACCGTCCTGTCCTTGAACTTCTCGTACCTTGTTGCTGCTATGATCCTGTTGTCGGGGTCTAGTAGGAGTGCTACTCCCCGGGGTAGGAGCTCTACTACTAGTGTGTATCCTGTTGATGCTCTTAGTGCTAGTATCCTGTCTCCGCCTAGGATCTCTGCTGCCTCTAGTCTTGCTCCTCTCATGTGCTTCCTGGCTGTGGCTACTAGGGGGTGTGGCTTGTAGCTGGTGGGGGGCTTGATTCTCCTTGTGTAGTGGATCCTCTTGCCTGGCTCTGCTACGAGTAGCTTGTCCTCTCCTCCGGGGGGCTTGAGTTTGAGTAGTAGCCTTGCCTGGCTGTGCTCGTAGTAAACGTTTGTTATCCTCGCTCCTTTTAGGGTGTCCTCGTTGTGGTGGAGCCATGCTTTGAGGTCTAGTAGGCTCATGCTCTTCCTGGCCAATATGGGCGCCCCCGGGGGTTATGTGAACCAGGCGTCTAGCCTTGACTGCCTGGCTTTTAGGTGCTCTCTGTAGGCCTTCTTGAGCCTCTCTAGCGCCTTCTCTACCCTCTCGGGGTTGAAGTCGTGCTCCTCGACTAGTATCTTCTTGACTTTGGCCTCGTCTGGCTGTTTGTATTGGATCTTGTAGCCCGTGTTAACCGGGGGGTTTAGGAAGTACTCGTATATCTCCTCAACGCTGGCTGGATCCAGGCCGGCCGCCTTGACCGCCTTCAACGGGTCCCCTAGGCTCTTGACCAGGCTGAGGGCCCTCTTCGGCCCCACCCCGGGGGCGCCCTCGTTGTAGTCGGTGCCCAGTATGATCCCTATGGCTACTAGCTGCTCCCTCGTTATGCCCAGCTCCTTGAGTAGTGTGTCGAGCTCGATCACCTCGGGCTTGACCTCCACGTATAGGTCCTTGCCCGGGACCTTCCTCCGCCCCGTTATTGCTAGGTTCCTGACCAGCCTGCTGGCTCCGAAGAGGAGGCTGTCGTAGTCCTGGCTCCCAGCCGCCCACACGTCGCCCCTGCGGCTCATGTATGCCGCCTGGGCCTCGCCCTCCTCGGGGGCTTGGACCCATGGTATCCCCATGGCGTCTAGGAGCCTCTTGGCCTCCTCTACCATCTCCTTATCCAGCCTTATCGCCTGTTGTGCGTACTTCCTAGCCTCCTCCACCACTCCCATGCTCCTGGCTTTCTCTAGCTTGGCCTCTGCCTCCCTCCTCCTGCGGGCCCTCTCCTCTAGCTCCCTTGCCTTGAAGCGTGGGGGCGCCCCGTCGAAGACGTACACAGGCTTGACTCCCTCCTCGGCGAGGTTTATGGTCCTGTAGAAGAGGCCGCTTAGGTGGCTCGTCACCCTGCCCTGCCTGTCCATGAGTGGGGTGCCGTCTGGCTGCCTTATCGCGGCTAGGAACTGGTAGAGGGTGTTGTAGGCGTCTAGAGCTATGGTGTTGCCCTTTAGGGCTTTGACCTCCACTTCCCTCTTGGCGCTCCTAGGGATTAGGTCTCTGAGGTTTACACCCATGTCTGGCCCCCATAATGTCTGGGGGCCGGGGAGGGGATATATTGGGGTGTGCTATTTGAGGAGTCTTATATCGATCTCGTCCCCGCTTGAGAAGGTCCTCACGTAGCCTAGTGTCTCGAGGACTATGAGTACTCTTACCAGGTCTATCCTGGATAGGTCTATTCTCCTGTTTCTTAGGTGTGCTAGTAGCTCTGCGTCCCTAACCGGGGCACTGCCGCCCTTTGATAGGTCCCTGACGGCGTCGTAGACTATATTCTCGAGGGGCTGGCTGTGCCATATCCTCTGGACCATCCTGCACCACCTCGGGGGCTAGTATGATATTGTGAGCCTCTCTGTCCTCGTCTCTGCCTTGATCTGCCTGGCCTGCTCTAGCCAGCGCTGGTAGTACTCTATCATCTGCCTCGTCACGCTGGGCCTCACCTTCTTCAGTGCATCCTCGAAGTGCTTCCAGCCGACGCTCCTCATGTTTATATCGTCCCTGAGCGCTATCATCGCTGCCTCCCTGACTAGGGCTGCCAGGTCCGCGCCGGTGTAGCCCTCTGTCATCCTTGCCAGCTCTCTTAGGTCCACCTCCTCAGCCAGCGGTATGCTCCTGGTGTGTATCCTCAGTATCTCCAGCCTGCCCTCCTCGTCTGGTGGCGGGACGTAGATGAGCTTCTCCAGCCTGCCCGGCCTTATGAGGGCCGGGTCCACTATGTCCGGCCTGTTGGTTGCAGCTATCACTACAACGTCCTGTAGGTCGGTGATGCCGTCTATCTCGGTTAGCAGCTGGCTCACGATCCTCTCCCCTACCCTTGAGCCCACATCGGTACCCCTCACGTAGGCTATCGCATCTATCTCGTCGAAGAAGACTATCGCCGGGGCGTACTGCCTGGCCTTCTTGAATATCTCCCTTATAGCCTTTTCGCTTTCGCCTACCCATTTGCTTAGTATTTCTGGTCCCCTTACTGCTATGAAGTTTGCCCCGCTCTCTGTGGCGGCGGCCTTGGCTAGCAGCGTCTTACCCGTGCCCGGCGGGCCGAAGAGGAGTATACCCTTAGGCGGCCTAATACCCATCCTTGCGAAGGCCTGGGGGTATTTGAGTGGCCACTCTACTACTTCCCTTAGCTCCTGCTTGACCTGCTCCAGCCCGCCAATATCCTCCCACTTAACCTCGGGCACCTCTACCTGTATCTCCCTTAGGCCGCTGGGTGTTATGTCCTTGAACGCCGCTATGAAGTCCTCCATTTTTACTATCATCTTCTCGAGGACCTCTACCGGTATCTTCTCCTGCTCTATGTCGATCTCGGGGAGGTACCTCCTAAGGGCGTGCATCGCTGCCTCCCTGACTAGGGCTGCCAGGTCCGCGCCGGTGTAGCCCTTGGTTAGCTCCGCTATCTTCTCCAGGTCAACGTCCTCCGCCAGGGGCATGTGCCTGGTGTGGATCTGGAGTATCTCTAGCCTGCCCTGCTTGTCTGGTAGGGGCACCTCTATCTCCCTGTCGAACCTGCCGGGCCTCCTGAGTGCTGGGTCTATGGCGTTGGGCCTGTTTGTGGCGGCTATCACTATGACTTGGCCCCTGCTCTCTAGGCCGTCCATTAGGGCTAGGAGCTGGGCTACTACCCTCCTCTCTACCTCTCCTACCACCTCATCCCTCTTGGGGGCGATTGCGTCTATCTCGTCTATGAATATTATGCTGGGAGCGCTCTTCCTAGCCTCCTCGAATATCTCCCTGAGCCTCTGCTCGCTCTCCCCGTAGAACTTGCTCATGATCTCGGGCCCGTTGATTGCTATGAAGTGGGCGTCGCTCTCATTGGCTACAGCCTTGGCTAGCAGCGTCTTACCCGTGCCCGGGGGGCCGTAGAGTAGCACTCCTTTGGGAGGCTCTATGCCCAGCCTCTTGAAAAGCTCGGGGTGTCTCAGGGGGAGCTCTATCAGCTCCCTGACCTTGACGATCACGTTCCTCAGGCCGCCTATGTCCTCGTATGTTATCTTGGGGACGCTTATCTGCGACACTGGCTTCTCTAGGACCTCTACTATGGTGTTCTCCGACACTATCACGGGGCCCCTGGGCTTGGTCATTATCACGTTTAGCTGTACTGCCTGGCCTATCGCGGGGACTACTACTGTGTCCCCCTCCATGACTGGTATGCCTATCAGCTTCTTCTTAACATACTTCTTGAACCCCTCGTCCACGCTCATGGAGTGGACTACCGGGGCTAGCTTTATCTTCGTCGCGGGCCTGGCGTTGACCTTCCTAACAATGACCCTGTCTCCTATGTTTACCTCAGCATTCTTCCTCAGCAGGCCATCCATCCTTATTATGTCCAGGCCCTGGTCCTCCGGGAGGGCTGGCCACGCTATTGCCACTGTCTTCCTCTTACCCTCTATCTCCACTACATCCCCAGGGTCTATGCCTAGCATCTTCATAACGTTCAGGTCTATCCTTACCCTCCTCTTCCCGCTATCCCTCGGCCTGGCCTCGGCAACCCTCAAGGATACTTCCTTCGGGTTTTTCGGCGGCGTGCCACTGACTGCCATAACCCTATCAACCCCACTAGGAGTCTTTTCGCCCCGAGCCCTTTAATACTAATCCTTGAATAACAAGGGTGGATGAGAGGATCGGGTGTGGTGTTACATCCTGTGTACGGTCTCTATCTCGACCTCTTCCACGCCATCAACACTGCGTAGGAGGGCCTCTAGGGCCTCGGTGCCGCCCTCAGTCTCCTCTGGCATCGTTATGACGAGCTTGAGCGCCTTGAGGCCGAAGGCTATGGGCTCCTCGCCGCTCCCCTCTATCTTGTAGCCCTCCGGCAGCTTCGACTCTATCCTCGACTTGAGCTCGCCGAGGTCGAGGTCGATCGAGTTCGGGTAGACCTTGAGTATAACCGCTACCCTAGCCACTCCATCCACCCCTCTAGGCTATGGCCCCTGGAAGCCGCAGTTGGGGCATGTATACGGTGCTATCTGGGCCCTGCACCTCTCGCACCTCCATATGACCGCTATCCCGCAGTTGGGGCAATAGAAGGAGACTGCCCTGGTCTCCGGTGTTATTATCCTGCCGCAGCTAGTGCATAGTGGGGGCTTCACGTAGTCGTATATATCGATCCTCCTGCTCGTCAGCCTCACGCTGGAGACCATCCCACTCCCCAACCTGCCCCTCGTGGATGGGCTAGGATTATAAAGGTGAGCCCCCAGTGAAGGCCCTCCTAAGCTCCATGCCCAGCTCCTTGGGGTGTATGTGTGTGAACACCCCGCCACTGGCCTCTCTGAGTCTCAGCGAGTCTACGAGCCACTTGTACCTCCCCCCGGCTAGGCCGCTGGCTATCAGCGCCGCCCCGGTTGCAGCCTCCTTAGTCCTAGCCCCCAGGCTCTTGACCCTCACGACCCTATACCCTAGGCCTAGGCTGGCCCCCATATCCTCTAGTCCCCCCACCAGTAGGGGGCCTAGGGTCTCGTCCCTGAATAGCCTGCCGCTGACGTAGACCCTCTCCACCGGGCCGATGACTGCTAGGAGGCTCGCTACATCCTTCTTGACGGCCTCTACTAGCATCTCCACACCGGCCCGGGCCCTGGGGTCGCCCCTCCTGTAGGCCTCCCCTAGCTCCTGGGGCGTCTTGTAGCCTGTTATCGTGGAGGCGCCGCCTGTGAAGAGTAGGGACTTGCTGAAGGAGGGCTTCACGTGGGCCAGGGCGTAGGCTAGCTCGGCATCCATGAATCCCATGCCCATGAAACCCCACCACCCGGTGGTGCCTCCTATGCCGTCTACTATCATCCCGGAGTCCACTGCTATCGCCGCCGTGTAGGCCATTCCCGCCTCTACCGCTATGAACCTGGCCCTCCCCGGCTCTACCCCGTGGTCCTCCACCTCTTGCCTGAGGGCTGCGGCTACGGTGAAGACCTTGTCCGCTGTACCCATGTCTATCCTGCCCGCCTTCCTGTGTGAGGGCACTGTTGGGAGGTGTATAACGCCGGGGGTGAACCATGCAGGTAGGCTGCTCTCCCTGAACATCTCCATTAGCCTCCTGAGACCCACTATCCTGAGCCCCCTCTCCTCGTCAGCCGCATGGATGAATGTGGCCTCCCTGATCTGCCCGGCGCTTGCCTCCTGGGCCCTTACCGTTGGGAGCCCGTAGCCCGAGGGGGCCACTACTGCGTCGAGCGGGAGCGCCTCCTCCACAACCCTGAGTACTATGCCCGGGTCCCTGGTGACCATATCCCTAGGTATAGACTCCTCCAGTATAACCCTCATGCTGGAATCGTCGAGCGCTAGTATGTCCATGGAGCCCGTGCCCGGGTCTACGCCCAGAACCCTAGCCATCCCCAGCCACCTCCAGCACCGCCCCCCTATTGTCGACCCTGGTAGCCCACACCATGCCCCCTCCAAGGCCGTCGAGCAGGCTCCTGACCTCCTCCACCACCGCTGGTGCCAGTGTCTCGGGGAAGAGGCCGTAGACGGTGGGGCCCCAGCTGCTCTGCCCCGCTAGGAGGGCCCCCATGCCTAGCATCTTGCCTACCACCTCCTCCGCCTCCCTACAGCAGTATACGCCCCCCTGCCTGTCGGCCCAGTACTCGCCTAGCAGCCTGTTGAACCTCGTCACCCACCTTCCCGCCTCAACCCAGTCGCCCTCGGCCGCGTTCGCTATGATCCCCATCAGCGCTATCCGGCTAGCCTTCATAGCCAACTCCTCCGGCATCCGAGGCATCGACTCTAGGACCTCGTCTTCACGCTCCTTGATCCTAAGTATCCCCTCAACCGGGGCCTCGGGCAGGGCTACAACCATCACGTACCTGCTGGGGACCGTGGCCCTGAATATGAGCGGAGGCACCCTCCCGCTCCCCGGCCTGAATCCTCCATCAACGATGAAACCCCCGTGGATGAATGAGTAGACGCCTAGGGCCGAGACAAGGCCCCTACCAGCCCTGGCAGCGAGGTCCTCAAGCCTAGCCCTGCGGTTGCAGAGCCTCAGGCCCCCCGCTATTATGGAGAGTACTAGGCTAGTCGTCGCGCCTAGCCCCACGTTCCTTGGTATAACACTCCTGATCGTGACCCCGACCCTGCCGCACCCGGCATCCTCTAGGACCTTAACCGCCCTCTCAGCCCACTCCCTGTAGTAGGGCTCCGGGGCACCATCAACCCCCTTACCGGTGTGGACCTCAACAACCGTACGGGGCTCCTCGAGCGTGAACCCTATGGTCCCGTACATCCTCCCTAGGCCCCCGTGGATGTCGTAGTTCCCTACATGCACGTGGCTGGGGGCCGACACCCTGATCCCCGCCACCTATGGCACCCTCCTGCACCTGGTACATGGGGGAGCATTAAGCACGCACTATATCCCTCATATTACCCTCCCCTGGGGGCCTCGTTGGTGGATGGGGTGACTCTGAGTGGAGGCGTTCAGCTTTGATAGGGATAAGCTGAGGAGGATAGTGGAGGAGATAGATGGGTACCTGGAGGAGAGGGACCAGGTTAGGGAGAAGGCTATACGCCTCAGCAGGGATATTGTGAGGTATAGTGGGTGGAGTGTCACCAGCGTGCATAAGGGTGATATGGAGGCTGCTAGGATCAACCTGAGGGAGGCTGAGGATAGGGCCAGGCAGCTCCTCTCCATGCTGGAGCCATATCCCGAGCTCTACTATTCGGGTATGGTGAATAACGCTGTCTCGGAGTATGTAGAGGCCAAGCTGTTCCTTAGCCTCCTGGAGGGCATGGGGCTCCCGGGCCCCAGGGAGCTGGGTGTCCCCCCGGTGCCGTACCTACAGGGCCTGGGCGACCTTGTCGGGGAGTTGAGGAGGCTTGCCCTGGAGCTTGTGAGGCGTGGCGAGTATGGTAGTGCGTGGAGGCTTGTGGAGGCTATGGAGGCTATCTACCTCGAGCTGAGGGGGCTTGACTATCCTGAGGCACTGGCTCCTGGTGTTAGGCATAAGGCTGATGTCGCCCGTAGGCTCGTTGATGATACTAAGGCCTTCCTGGTTGATATGGAGAGTAGGGCCGAGCTCGCCGGCCTCCTCCGGCGCTCCCAGGGGCTATAGCTCCTCCTCGACCTCCTCCTCTCCCCCGGCAGCCTCTATCAGGGCCCTTATCTCCCTGACTACCTTCTCAGCCTCCCTCCTCTCGGTATTGCTCGCGTTCTCCATTATAGAGGTGATCCGTGATGCTATGAACTCGTCGAGGCTGCCGGTGTACCGGATCCTGGCCCTCTTGAGGACCAGGGGCGTTGGCTCCGTGACGGCGCCGCGCACAAGTGCCTCGCCCTCATCTATCGGGGTCACGAGCACTGCTCCCACAACCCTGCCCTGGTGTAGGACCTCGTAGACCACGTCCCCGGTGTCGGTCTCCCCCAGCCTCCTGGCCTCGAAGTCTATTGCGCCCGTCATTATCTCCTCCGCCATGGATATCGCCGACCTTACGGCCTCGCTGACCTCCTCCTCTGGGATCATCCTCCACGCCTGGACCTGTAGCGTGTCTAGCCTCCACTCTATGCGGCCGTCCGAGACCTCGTAGTCGACCGTGATCCTGACGACGTCACCCTTCTCTATCGACAGCCTGTTAACCAGTATATCGAATAGGAGCCTGTTCAGCTCGCCCGCCGCCCTTGCCACCTCTGTATTCGTGATCTCCCCCGACTTCACCTTGTCGCGGAGCTGGGCGAAGAGTACCCTCCTCACCTTATCCGCGTATGCACCCGCTATGACCAGCCCGGTCCTAAGCGTTGCCATATCCAAGTCAACCTCCACTATATAGAGGGGCGTGCGGGGTAAAATATTACTTGGCGCCCCGGGGGCTAGAGTCCATAGGCCCAGGGTGTGATGGGCCCTAGAGGGCGGTGGCGTTGAAGGAGTGTAAGCTCGCCACTGGGGAGCCCAAGCTCGTGGTCGAGAGCCGGGGAGTCGTGATCGGCGGGGGCAAGCCCGTGGTCATAGCGGGGCCCTGTAGCGTCGAGGACCCAGAGATGATCAGGAGGGTAGCCTCGTTCCTAGCCGAGGAGGTCAGGGACGAGCTGGGAGTTAGGAACCTCATACTACGAGGTGGGGCATGGAAGCCTAGGACCCACCCCTACAGCTTCCAGGGCCACGGCCTCAAGGCCCTAGAATGGCTGAAGCAGGCAGGGGAGGAGGCGGGCATACCCGTCGCAACCGAGGTCATGGACCCTAGAGACGTGGAGCAGGCGGCGGAGCTGGCCGACTTCCTATGGGTAGGGGCCAGGAACATGCAGAACACACCCCTCCTCAGGGAGCTTGGTAGAAGCGGGAAGCCGGTCCTCCTCAAGAGGCACTTCGGCGCCAGGATAGGGGAGTGGCTATGCGCAGCCGAGTATATACTAGCCGAGGGGAACGAGAGGGTAGCCCTAATAGAGAGGGGGACCCGGGGCTTCAACGAGTACGCCAGGTTCAGTCTAGACCTAACCGTGATCCCCGTGGTCAAGAGGTTGTCGAGGCTCCCCCTGATCGTTGATGTGAGCCACCCGGCGGGGGAGAGGAGCCTGGTACCCCCACTAGCCTACGGCTCCCTGGCCGCCGGGGCTGACGGTATAATGATAGAGATACACCCCAACCCCGACAAGGCGCTTAGCGACGCCAAGCAGCAGCTACCGCTGGAGGACTTCAAGGTCCTGGCCAGCGGCCTCAAAGAGGCTGGTTTACTGTGAGGATCCTCGAGGCGACCGCTAGGGAGGGGCACACCTACAGGGTCCTAGTCGGCCCCGGAGCCCTCTCGAGGGGGGAGTGGAGCCGCTACACGGGGGCCATGGTGGTCTACGACACCGCGGCCCCGAGGTGGGGCGTGGAGGAGCTGGCCAAGGGCATATCGGGGTCCGGCCTGGAGGCCCGGCTCTACGGGGTGGCTGGGGGCGAGTCCTTGAAGACCCTGGACTCGGTGCTCCGCATAATAGACTCCATGGCTGAGTGGGGCCTTGATAGGTGGAGTGTGCTGGTCGCATATGGAGGGGGTAGCGTTAGCGATACCGCTGGGCTGGCTGCCAGCCTCTACATGAGGGGGATAGACTGGGCCGTGGCCCCTACTACTATGCTTGGCATGGTGGACGCCTCGGTCGGCGGGAAGACGGGGGTGAATTATGGCGGGAAGAATATGCTGGGCTCGTTCCACCACCCCTCCCAGGTGCTGGTTGATACGAGGATAGCCCTCCAGCTCCCCCTAGGCGAGTACCTACGCGGCCTCTCCGAGGTGGTGAAGCACGGAGTCATAAAAGGCTGGGACATGCTGGAGGACCTCGAAACGAGGGCAGGGGGCCTAGCCTCGAGGAGCCCTGGAGATGTCGAGGAGGCGATAGCCTCAAGCCTCGAGGTCAAGCTGGGGGTAGTGGCTAGGGACCCCAGGGAGAGGGCCGGGGTTAGGGAGGTCCTCAACCTAGGCCACACCGTGGCCCACGCGCTGGAGAAGGCTACAGGGTATAGGCTACCCCATGGCGACGCCGTCTCGATAGGGCTGGTAGCCGAGCTGAGGGCCGGGGTGGAGCTGCGCGGCTCCAACCCCATGCTAGCTAGGAGGGTCGAGGACCTACTCTCAAGGCTAGGCCTACCCACACGTGTGCCCAGCGGCGTGGGCGAGGCTATGCTTGAGGCCGTGTGGAGGGATAAGAAGAGGAGGGGCAATGTGATCAGGCTCCCCATAGCCTATGATGCTGGGGATGTTAGGGTCGAGGAGGTCCCCGTGGAGAGACTTGTGGAGGTGTTGAGGCGTGTGGCGGGATCCTCTTGAAAAGATCTGCTGCACAGTATCCAGGACTAGGCCTGGCGGGATAGCTGCTCGCATCTCGAAGGCAGGGTGTAGGATAGCGGAGGCAAGGCTAGACCTCATACCCGGGGGGATGGAGGACCCTAGGAGGATCGTGGAGGAGGCCGCCTCCACCGGGGCCAGGGTTGTGGCCACCCTGAGGAGTAGCGAGGAGGGTGGCGCATACACGGGGGGCCCGGAGGAGAAGCTTAGAGTCCTGCTGGGGGCCCTCGAGTGGGGGGCCTGGATGATTGATGTTGAGTACCGGTTCCCCCTCCTGGGCGAGGCCCTATCCTCGGCCCCCGGCAGGGTGATAGTTTCCGCCCACTACAACTTCACCCCACAGCCGGAGCCCCTCTACGCCGCGGCTGGGGAGATGCTCGCGGAGGGGGCTGGTATAGCGAAGATCGCAACCATGGTCGAGGACCCAAGGGAGAACTGGAGGCTGATAGGCCTGAACGCCCGGTGGCCGGGCAGGGTGGTGGCGATAGGCATGGGGCCTAGGGGCATGGTGTCTAGGCTACTGGCCCCCCTGGCCGGGGCGCCCTTCACGTATGCCGCCCTAGACAGCCCCGCCGCCCCGGGCCAGCCTAGGGTATGGGAGGTGTTGGAGGCTTGGAGGATCCTAGGGATTGCCCAGAGCTGAGGCTATTCATAGTAGGGTACCCCCTAGAGTATACGCTGAGCCCGCCGATATACATGGAGTGGGCCAAGAGGAGGGGGATACCGCTAGTCTACACCGTGGAGAGGCCCAGTAGCCCAGCATCGCTGCCCTACTACACCAGGTCCTGTAGAAGGGACCCCTGCTGCCTGGGCTTCAACGTTACGATGCCCTACAAGGCAGTGATACTGAGCCTCCTAGACAGGATAGAAGCGCATGCCCGTATAATAGAGGCCGTCAACACCGTCTACAAGCACCCCAGCGGCCTGGCGGGCGCCAACACGGACTGGCTGGGGGTAAGGGACCCGGTCAGCAGCATAGCCAAGCCCGGGGGCACCGCCCTAATCATAGGCGCCGGTGGGGCCGCCAGGGCTGCCGCCTACGCCCTCCGAGGCCTCGTGGATAGGGTTGCATACACCAGTAGGAGCGGCGTGACGGCCGTCAAGCTTGCCGAGTGGACCAGGAGGACCCTCGGCCTAGAGGCTGAGGGGTACCGGGCGGAGCCGGGGATCTACAAGAAGCTACTGCCAGCGACTAGCCTAGTGATAAACGCCAGCCCAGCCAGCGGGGCAGACAAGAGCCCACTACCACAGGGCCTCCTCCACATGGCCCCCAAGCCATGCACCGTGATGGACATGGTCTACAACCCACCGGAGACCCTACTACTACAGGAGGCTAGGGAAGCAGGGTGCAGGACAATAGACGGGATCAAGATGCTCGCCACCCAGGCCGCTTACAACGTTGAGATATGGCTGGGAGAGAGGCCCAGCGTGGAGGAGCTGGAGGATATAGCAAGGAGGCACGCCCGACGGATCCCCGCCTCACACCGCCCCGAGGAGCCTCGGGAGTCAGCGGGGAGGAGGTCCCCATAGGTTTAAACCCCTCCGGCGGGTAGATAAAAATAGCGGCCCAGGGCAGCATCTACTAGCCCGGGAGGCGCCGGGGTGGCCGAGCGGTCCAAGGCGGCGGGCTCGAGGGCGCAGGCCGGGTTTCCCCGCCGCGCTTAGGGGAGACCCGTTGCCCCTCTGGGGCGCGCGGGTTCGAATCCCGCCCCCGGCGCCACACCTTCAAGTGCCCCGGAGCGCCCAGGGGGTGTCGCTTATTATCCCATCTACTCCCAGCTCCACGAGCCTCTTGGCGTCCCTCCTAGTGTTCACCGTCCAGGCATAGATCCTTACGTTCCCCTCTTTGAGCCTAGAAGCGAGGTTCTCGTCAAGCACCGTATACTTTATCGTTGCAGCCTTGAACCCGTGCGCCTCGAGGTAGCCTGGTATGTCTGCCAGCCTCTCCCCTATTGAGGGGTACACCCTGGCCCCGGGGTCTAGCCTTGCTATCCTCTTGAGGTATGGGTGATCCCCGGAGGCGTACTCCACCTTGCCCTTGAACCCGGCCTCCTCCACAGCCTCGAGGAGCTTCCCCGGCTCCACGGTAGACTTGACGTCTAGGAGCACGCCTTTGACCCAGTCTAGGCGGGATAGCCACGCTGCAAGGGGGCTGGGCCTCGTTATGGGGTCCCTGTAGAATAGCTTGTAGTCTATGTAGGCGAATATCCTCCCTATGGGTGTGGCCCTTCTAACCTCGCTGGGGCCGTGGAGGACTACTGGTTCCCCCATATCACCCGGGCTCACGTCGACCTCCACGTACTCTATATTGTACATCTTGTAGAGCATCGCTATCCTCAGGCTGTTGGCCCTATGCCCTATTATTATCGCCAATCCATCCCCCAGCCCCTGGGGAGGACCCCGCGGGCTATTAAGGCGGATTACCCGATTATTGCGTAGACCCTCGCTGGGGCCCCTCCAGCCCCCTCTAGGGGTATTGGCGCGACCACCAGGGTGAACCTCTCCCCGGCGAGCCTGCCGGGCTCTAGCAGGTTCTCCACGATGACCACACCATGGCTCAGGAGGATCTTGTGGACTATGTAGGGCTCGTGGTCGGGGCTGGGCGTATCGACACCCAGCCCAATGGCCCCAGCCTCCACTATGTACTCAGCCGCCTCCCTGGTTAGGTATGGGTGCCTAGTCCTCGCGTCGCCCCATACCCTGCTCCACCCCGTGTCGATCAGCAGGTATTTGCCTCTGAGGTCCGTGCCTCCAAGGGCCTCCCTGACGTCCCCGGCATCTATCACACCCATCTCACCCCTCCTAATCCTAATGGCTACCCCGGGGGCAACCAGCCTCGAGGCCTTTATCCTATCAACGCTCACCCCATCGGGCAGGAAGTGGGCGGGGGCGTCTACGTGGGTGCCCGTGTGGCTGCCTATGCATACACGCTCCACCCTGTACTCTCCTGTGTGTATTACCTCGATCCTGGGCTTAGGGTCTCCCGGGTAGGTCCACGTCCCCGGGCCTACCGGTAATGTCAGGTCTAGGACCCTCACCCTCCACCCCCTGTAAACCGGGGGGTTAACCCTCCTGGGTATTCAGCCTATATAGAAGCGTAGGGGGAGCTCCAGGTC
>JALWEI010000014.1 GCA_027014125.1 Acidilobaceae archaeon
CTGCCAAGCCTGCATACGACTATAGCCACCTGGGTCTCGAGCAGTATGCCCGAGAGGCTTATCGGCCCGGCCTCGACGCCAACACCATAATCAGCGCCAGCAGCGATCCTAGAGCGGGTTGCCCTGTTGAGGGCCCCTAGGAGGAGCTGGTTAAACCCCACCGGCTGCCTGGGGACTCCGGGGTCCACTCTGACCGGCTCGACCGCCTCTA
Organism: Acidilobaceae archaeon; assembly: GCA_027014125.1. Taxonomy (GTDB): domain Archaea; phylum Thermoproteota; class Thermoprotei_A; order Sulfolobales; family Acidilobaceae; genus S012-22. The sequence goes on from JALWEI010000014.1 coordinate 212, forward strand.
GGTCTATGTACCTCGACAGCACCCTCTCTACAGCCGCCACCTTCACCGGGTTCCCCGTGCCCACCGCTACCCTGGCCACCCGGATCACACCCCCCGGGCCATGCCGTAGATGGTATCCTACTTAAGGGGGGCCCGCCAACAGGGGTAGCTACACGGAGGGCGGCTCACCCCTCACCGGTATGCATGGAATCGGTGTCACGTCATGAACCTGCCGGGGCACGTGGGCATAATACCTGATGGGAATAGGAGGTGGGCGTCTAGGAGGGGGGTGGGGCTTAGCGAGGCCTATGATGCAGGGTACAGGAGGCTGAGGGAGGCCGTTGAGGAGCTGAACAGGCTGGGGGTTAGAAGTGTAAGCGTCTACGCCATGAGTAGGGATAACTGTGTGAAGAGGGGTAAGCGGGAGCTGGTGCTCCTCCACCACCTGGCCTCGAGGGCCTTCAGGGAGCTGAGGGAGGATGATAGGCTTAGGGATGAGGGGATCCGGATCCAGGTCCTCGGCGACCTAACCCTGCTCCCGGTAGAGGTTAGGAGGGAGGCGCTGGAGGCCGTCAGGGCTACCTCCACGAGGAGTGGTGGGCTCCTCTTGATTGCGCTCTGCTACAGTGGCAGGTGGGAGGTAGAGTATTACACTGCCCGGGGCCTCGTGCCCCCGTCCCTCTCGCTACCGGGGGTGGACCTCCTCATAAGGACCGGTGGGTATAGGAGGATTAGCAGCTTCCTCCCCCTACTGCTTGAGTATGCAGAGATGTACTTCACGCCGACCCTGTGGCCGGACTTCGATAGAGGGGAGCTATCCAGGGCCTTGGAGTGGTTCTCGATGCAGCAGAGGAAGTTTGGTAAGTAGTCCTAGTCCTGGAGCCTGTGCTGGAGGGTCCTGCCCACCGCCTCTATTATCGCTGCTATCCCCGAGGCTATTATGATGTAGGATACGAACCCGCTCTCTATGAAGCCGGAGGCCAGGGCCCCGGGGTCCAGCATCTGGGGGCCGCTGGATTCTAGGTATGAGCCTAGGCTGTAGAAGGCCATTGCTACCCCCGATGCTAGTATTAGCATGGAGGCCTCCCTGAAGACTACTAGGTCCTCGTTGACTACCTTGTAGAGGAGGCGGGCTAGGAGTATGTAGCCCGCGACCCCCGCCATTAGCGAGGGCAGCGGGTACTTGAGCGTGCTCGCTATAGCCTGGTAGGGGCTCTCGCTCGTCGAGGCTATGAGGGCCGCCGCAACCAGGGAGCCTAGGAGCGCTACTGTCCCGACTAGGACACCGGCTATTTGCAGGGGGTGCCCCATCCTTAGCGTTGTTACTATGCTGTACGCCGCCTGGTATAGTTGCCCCTCGAGGTTGAAGCCCCTGACCACCATTGACGCTCCTAGTATGGCTAGGGCTAGCTTGATGGCTATGTCTAGTAGGCCTACTAGGGAGAGGAGTGATAGGACTAGGAGGGTTAGGCCTGGTATGCCCATGAAGTACTTGGAGAAGCGGGGGTCGAACATCGCCTTCTTTATATACCTGAATACTAGTATATAGCTCCCCTCTATGCCTAGGTGCTGCTCTATGACGACCCGTTTTAGGCCTGTTATCGGTGCAAGGTCCCTGAGGACCTCGGATATCATCAGCTCGTCCTCACCGTCGCTGACTAGGTAGAGCTCTACCTGCCTCCCCGTCCTGGATCTGAGGTCTTCTATGATCCTTGATACCCTCTCCTTGATGAGCCTCTGGGCCTCTACTATGTCTATGCTATGGCCTCCTACTACGGCTATCTCCGCATTCCCCCTGCCCCCCAGCCTCTTGTAGAGGTTTAGGCCTGCTAGCATAGCGTTGACATCGGCATCCTCAGGCCTCTCCTCCCCGTACCTCAGGGCCGCCTCCCTGACCCTATCCTCGCCCACTATCACCGGCTCTCCGAGGACCTCTGACACGTCGTCGTCGACGTCTATCACTAGGACCAGTGGGATCCTGCCGTTTTTCTCCACTCCCCTAGGCGCCCCCTGTGGGTTGAGGAGTGTGTTGGGGAGGTATAAGTCTTCCGTGTCCTCTAAAACTCGCCGTATAGGATCTTTAGCTCTTCGAGGGAGAGCGGCTCTCCCCTCTCCATCTTCTCCATTATCTCCTTCCTCTTCCTCTCTATGGCTTCCAGGGTGAGGCCCCTCTGCTTTGCGACCTTGATCTCCCTGAGCTTTATCATCGACTCCTTATAGTTGTTGTAGACCTCGTCTAGCTGGGCGCTCAGGTCGTCTATCAGCTGGCTCCTCTCGTTGATCTCCCTGCTGAGCGCCTCTATCTTCTGACTAATCTCGTCTATCTTGGGGGAGACGCTCTGTATCTGCCTCTTCAGCTCCCCAGCCCTCTCCCTGAGCTCGTTGATCTTCTCGTTAAGCTCCTTCAGCCTTAGCCTGAGGGCCTTGACCTCGGCGTTTAGCTCCATGACGGAGAGGACCTGCTGCCTGGCCTTCCTGACCCTCTCTATCATCTCCTCTAGCCTTGCTATCTCCTCTACGAGCCTCTTCTCCTCCTCTGGCCTCAGCACGCTGGTCATCTGCCTCCACTCCAGCTCCTCTAGCCTCTTCTGTAGCCTCTTGAGGCTGATCTTGGCCACGTCTCCCTCCTTCTCTGCTAGCTGCCTAGCGACCTTTAGCTGCTCTAGCTTCTCGTTGAACTGCGCCCTTACCTTGTCCCTCTCCTCCTTTAGCTCGGCCAGCTTGTTTAGGACCTCGTTCCTCTCCTCCCTGAGCTTCTTCGCGATCTCTATTAGCCTCTTCCTCTCGTCGATCAGCTTCCTCCGCTGCTCCCTGAGGCCCTTTACCTCTTCTATCAGCTCCCTTCGCTGCTTCTTGATCTCGATTAGCTTCTCCTTCAGCTGCTCTATCTGGGTGAGTAGCTGCTTCTCCTGTACCTCCAGACTCTCGCTGGCCGACAACCTATTTACCACCTGGCTCCAGGTCGATCTCCGATGGCCCTCATACAGGCCACGCTCTCATGGTGAAATAGCCGGGTTTATATCGTTATCCATGTGTTTTAGCGTTTATCGTCGAAGCCACTGGTTAACGTTTAAACCTAGGGCCTAACACGTGGCCCTCCTGGGGGCTGTGAGGAGTTACTCCCGGTACCGAGTGGTGAGCGAAACTTACCCATCCGAGCCCTCCAGCCTCTCCAGGGACTCCTTGTACCTCGATATGAGGCTTGTATCCCTGGGGTCTACGCCCCGTAGGCCTGCCAGGTATACCGAGGCCAGGCCCCCGGCTAGGCTGGCTTCGAGTAGCGCCGATAGGAGGGTTGGGGAGTCTAGTATGGTGACTGCTAGGGGGCCTAGCTGCCTGTAGAGGGGCTCTAGTCCTGATAGGAGCTTGGTGCACCACGTGTCCCTCGTCCAGTATAGCATGAGGAAGCCGGGCTTCTCTATGGCACTGGCTTGCCATGATACTATATCGTTGTGCCCCGACTCGGGGTACACCTCCTCGCGGGCAACCATCTTGCTATTCTCGGCCAGCTCGCTCCTGATCCTCCTCGCCGCCGGCCCCATGGGGCCGCATGCCACCACGCCCACCATTGAGGCTCCCGCCAGACTCTCGGCTATACTCCTAGCCCTGCCCCGATGGAAGCTCTTGAGCCTGCTCGCAGCCTCCATCACCATTGCCTCGTCCAGCTTGTAGGCGTTGGATAGGAGGCCTAGGGCTGCACCTACCATCTCCGCCATCGCTGTCCTGGGGTAGAAGCCGCTAGCCACCTCTGCCAGGGGTAGGCTCCTCTCCACGGCTAGCCTGGCGAGCCTGCCGCCTGAGGTTACTACTGCCACTCTTGCACCCTTCCCTAGGCTCTCCTTGACGCACTTGATGGTCTCTATAGTGTTCCCGGAGTAGCTGATGCCAACGACTATGTCCTCGGGGCCTAGCCACGCAGGGGGCTTGTGGCTCTTGCACACCTTGACCCTGGCTCCGTGCTCCTCTATCACAGCCCCTGCTATATCGCCTGTGACCCCGCTTCCCCCCATGCCGCAGAAGACTATTGTCCTCCCCGGCCCTACATCC
>JALWEI010000015.1 GCA_027014125.1 Acidilobaceae archaeon
GAACTACACGGACCCGGACCTCCTCGAGCTAGAGTTCAAGTCCGAGTTCCAGGCCGCGTCGAACCTCACGCCATCCATAATACAAGCCTACTACATATCCAACCCCTACATCAACCTTGGATCCGCCAGTGTCACAGCGGATCCCCTATACCCTGGCTTCAAGAGGGCGATTATCCCGGTGAAGCCAATCCAAGCCTTCAAGACCACGGGTGGGCACTGCGGGATCTCCCATGCCCTCAGCCAGGCAAGCTACCTGGAGCTGAGGGGGCTGATGGCGCTGAAGGATGGGGGCAGCCCTGTGGAGCAGGTTAGGTACCTAGTCACCGATATACTGTTCCTAGACGGTAGCGGGGCGGTACTGGCTAGGCTATCAGATCTATGCCCCACCACCGCTACACAGAGCCTCCTGCCCGGCTTCATAGCCCACAGCGACGTTACAGACCCCCTGGACATTGGGGACCCTGATAACGATGGGTATGCCGAGATCATCATCAACACCCAGGGGGCGTACCACTACTCGGGCATGAAGGATGGCGGTGCTGTGGCGGTGCTATACGTCACCAGCGACAACATCACGGTCCCCTACCCATCCGGCGCAGGCTTCATACTCAGGTTTGACTATGAGATAAACGGGAATAACGCCTTCTACCCGGCCCGCGAGAGAAACCCTGCACTAGTGGTGATACTCTTCAAAGCGACCAGCACCGGGCTCGAGCCGATATCCTACAAGGTGCTAACCTACAGGGACATAGGGAGCATGGTCGGCAACCCCGAGCACTGGAGCGAGGCCGAGGATATATCCTTCATAGACGTCTTCCACGGCCTACAGCCAGGCCAGAAGTATAAGATAGGGATAATGGTGGTAGACGCAGTCCCCTACGGGTACGTCACCGTCGTATTCGACAGGATATCAGTGTACCAGACCCCCTAGCCGCCAAGGGGGAGGTGATACGGTATGAGGAGCGCCCAGGGAGTGGCAGTCAGCGTGGCCATACTGACCGCCGCAACCCTAGTCATGGCCCTAGCTATGTATAGCTACTTCACCAGCCACTATGCAGAGTCCAGCCTAGAGTCCAAGCTGGAGCTCGTCAAAACAAGGATCCTCGGTAGTATAAGCTTCTCTATAACACACTCGACCAGCCAGCAGGCGGGCTCCTACTGGGCCGGGTGCTACGTTGTGAAGGTGCATAACAGGGGCGACAGCCACCTCACTATATACTACACGGTCATGCCCGTGGAGACCCTAGGAGCAAGCATACTAATTGGGGGCAACGTAACCGTGATCCCGGTGAACCAGTACACTGGAGACCAGACGGTCTTCACATACCTCCTAGGCGATGCGGACCTGGATGGCCTGGTAGACACCATAGGCCACAGCAACGGGACCCAGGTCAAGCTGGAGCCAAGCCCCCTAGACGATTGCAGCCTAGTGGCGGTAAACACTACCCTCCAAGCCCTGGCAATCCCGCCAAGCGAATACGTGGGCCCGGCAAGCATAATTGTGGAGGATCTATCCATGGAGGAGCTACTGGGCCCGGCAAACACGAGCCTAGTACACCCGATACCCCTGTGGAGCCTCAGCCTGGAGCCCGGGGAGAGTATACACCTACTCCTGGCGCTGGCAACCCCCTCGGGGCCGCCGGCTGATATGGATCTAGTGGTTCTTGCTAGGGTGGGAGGCACCTACTACTACGTGGACTCGATAGACCTGGGCTAGCCCCCACCCCTCCTCAACGCATTATATGCAATAATCATCCCAGCGACCATGAAAAGGAAGCCAGCAGCGACATACTTGGCATTGACGCCAAGCACCACCAGCGACACGGCTATTAGGAAGGAGTAGAGGCCTATAGAGTACAGCCTATCCGGGGCCCCGCGGTCATACACATAGTAGCCAAGCATAACCCCGCTAGGGGCTAGGATCATGAGGCCAATCAAGCCCCTAACCCCCAGCTCATCCCAGGCCAGTAGGCTCACGGCTAGAACCACTAGGATGCTCGCTAGGGCGGCGGCCTCGGCCCTCCTCCTAACCCCGCTCAACCCGGGAGGCACCTCACGACTGCTCCTCCAGCCTGTACTCGCCCCTCCTCCTGGCACCCAGCTTCAGGGACACGTAGGCGCCGGGGAGCCAGGCTACGACCCCGCCAGCTGCCCCTGCTAGGTGGCTGCCTAGCAGAGTGCCCACGCCGAGGCCTAGGATGGCCCCTGCTATCAGGCCGCCGGCGGCGACTCCTAGTAGTATACCCCTCTCCTTGCCACCTATAGGGTACTCCATGTAGATTACGGTGCCGTCTGCCCCGTCAACTAGCCCCCTGTAGGCCTCGTTGCCGTACCTGTAGCGTATCTCCCATATCGGGTAGTGGATTATCCCCTGCCACCTGGTCTCGTCTCTAACCTCCGGCTCCTCGCAGTGGTTGTGCGCCTCCCGCACAGCCTTCTCCCTATACCTCCTACTCGCCTCCCCCAGCAGCTCCTTCGGGTCCACGTCTGGCTGGTGGTAGCGGCCCCTCTCTAGTGTGGAGGGCTCGAAGAACCTCCTACCCCGGGTGGGGAACCTGTATGTCCTGGGCAGCCCCCCTGGTGGGTTCCTGGTGGCTAGGAACGTCTCATACCCCTCCTCCAGGCCGGCCTCCTCGTTGCCGGGGCACGATGCCTTAACTCTTACGTGGAAGAGGTGTAGGGGTATGAAGTGGAGGAAGCCGGATTCCGGGGTCGATGCTTCCCCTATATCCTCTGGGGCGGCGAAGAGCCTCTGCCCGGTCCTCCTCAGCATGTCGAAGGCCCTGTTGTACTCTACCCTGAGCTCGTACATGTAGTGCTCCTTGAGGAGGTCTCCTGTTTGCCTCCACACGGTGGTCCCGCAGTAGGGGCAGACTGCTATGGAGACCGTTTCGGGGACCTCGAAGGAGGCTCCGCAGTAGGGGCACCTCATGGTGGCCACGGGGTGTCACCCCTTCTCTACCCTTACATCGCTGACAGCCTTGGATGTCGCTAGGTAGGAGCCAGCTATCCCTGCTAGGAGGAGGAGAAGGCCTACGAGTGTATGCTCGCCCCCAGCGGCTAGGGCGGCCCCGCCCCCGCCTAGTATGCCTGATGCCGCCACCGCGCCGCCTAGGTAGGCTAGCCTCTGGCCTGGGGTTAGGGGCTCCTCGGCGTAGACCTTCCTCCCGCTCCAGCCGGCGAATACCACCTTGTATATGCCTCCCTGGTAGGTGTAGTAGGCTATGACGGCGGGGACTAGTAGTAGGGGGCTGAGCTTTACCTCCCTGGGTTTGCATGGTATCCTCTTCTTGAGCCATGCAACCATGGAGGGCACCCAGCCAGGATTCTGGGCCGCCGCTAGCTTCCTGGCCTGGTCGCTCATCTTATCCTCCACCTCCTTCTGTAGCCTGTCGCATACCTCGTCCCTTGCCCATACCTCCGCATCCTGGGGTGGGACCTCTGAGGCCAGCACAGTGCCTTTCACGGCCTCCCAGTCTACCTCCTGTAGTGGTATGCTCCTGGGCTTGGACTCTACTAGGTGCCTGGCTAGGGGGTCTATGTAGCTCCTCTCAACGCTCCTCCTAGCCGCTAGGGGGAGGTTGTAGGATGCGCTGTACTCGCCCTCGACGACAACGGTGGCGAACCTTGTCTCGGTCCTCACCTCTGTCTTGCCGCCGGACCTGACCATCCTGACCCTGGTCAGTGTTACCTTGGCCACGCCATAGTACCTGGTATCTGCGCTGGCTTGTATGGTGTAGAAGGGTATGTACACGGTCTCCACGCTCCTGAGCTTGACCCCCCTAAGACCCCTCATGTCTGGGTCGCTCCTAAGGTACTCGTCGAAGAAGCCCCGGGCCTTGCCCTGCTCAGCCGGGATCAGCTCGATTGGGTAGACGTATGCCTGCATGGTCCAGTTGGGGTAGCCGCAGTAGCTGCAAACCGCGACTATCGTCTCGGGGGTGAGCTCGAGCGGGGCGCCGCAGCGCTGGCACCTTGCCGCGGCTGACACCCACTCTCACCCTTCCTAGCACTCCGTAGAGTCTGCCCTCACCGGGCGCCCGTCCGGGCACCACTTTATGGGCTGGGCGCAGTAGGGGCATACTGGCGTGAGCGGGGGTATCTCCCTCCCGCAGTATGGGCACCGTGGCCTCTGGGCTGGCGGTGCCTGCTGGTATGGCTGCTGGTAGGGT
>JALWEI010000016.1 GCA_027014125.1 Acidilobaceae archaeon
CCCTAACCTCCCCCGGCCCTGCCAGCCACACCACCTCCCTGTATATGGCTAGGAACGTTAGTATCGTCCCCGCGATTAGGCCCCGTGCCAGGGATTCCCCGGTGAATCCGGGGGCCACGCCCAGCACAGCGCCGCGGAGGAGTGGCATGTAGGGGGTTCTCAGGCCTGCTAGCACGGGTACCACGGGGGAGGCCTCCCTAGCCTTCCTAGCCTTCTCCTCTATCTCCTTGAAGCCGCCTAGTACCTTAGCGAACGCCTCATAGACCATGCCCACCCCGGCCGCGAACCCCTCCACCCCGTACATCCTCTCCCCGCGTGTAGCTAGGTTCACTAGGGGCACCAGGCTACCCGTTGCTAGGGGCGGCCTACCCTCGAGGGCGGCGCTTATGAACATTCCCGTGCCAAGGGTTGCCCGTATACACCCAGGCCTAAGGCATCCTAGCCCTATCGAGGCTGCCTGCTGATCCGGTGCCAGGGGGCCTATCTGCACCCCCTCTATGCTTGTCAGAGGCTCGTCGTGGTACGCCAGCTGGGGGACCTCCAGCCTGAGGCCTAGGAGCCTCTGCACTATTGTTAGGGGTTTGAGTGTGTAGGGGTTGTAGAGGCCTGTTAGCGTTGCCTGGCCCGGGTCCGATATGAACTCCCCGGTTAACGCCTCGGCTAGGAACGCGTCGAGACTCCACACACGGGCCCCGGGATGACTGCGGGCCAGGCTCCTCATGGCCAGTGCAGGAGACCCGGGCTTGATGGCCTTCCCCACGCCCGGCAGGATCGATGCCAGCCTGACGTGGGGAGGGAGCCGGTAGTACTCCTCTACCCCCCTACTATCCATCCACGTTACTATCCCGGAGAGGGGCCTCCCCCGGCTCCAGGCCAGGACTGAGCCCCTATAGAGGGACACACCCAGGACCTTGCACCCCAGCCGAGAGGCCTTCCCCACAAGCTCTCTGAAAACCCTGAGGAGCTCCAGGGGATCCTGCTCCACCCGGCCCCCATGTAGCCTCAGCCCTAGCCTGGACTCGAGCCTAGACTCTAGGGCTAGGTCCTCACGGTACACGCTGAGCCTGGCTCCGCTCGTGCCTACATCTATCGAGCATAACCTGTGCACGAGGCCTCCCAGGAGTTAGGGTACACTCGTAGGTATTCATATGTTGCTCCTGATACAGGTGTAACATGCTGCTATCCCCTCTCGCACAGCTCCTATATACATTGTCTATACACTATATTATTGATATTACATCTGTATTTAGTAGTTAATAGTATGCTGTGTATTTGCTCGTTTCTTATATAACGTCTACTGATTATATATGTTAACTTATGTTACACTTGTCTATACATACTTATGTTCCTATTACGCTGGGGATATCTGGTGGGTGGTAGTGTGGGCGAGCTGGATGGAGCCGCCACGGCCTGGATCCTAGCGGCGACCTCCATGGTAGTCCTCATGACGTTCGGCGTAGCATTCTTCTATGGAGGCCTGGTTAGGAGGAAGAACGTGGCCTCTATGATCGCCCTCTCCCTGATATCCCTGTTCATAGTAAGCATACAGTGGGCCGTGATCGGCTTCAGCCTCTCCTTCGCGCCAAGCATGGGGGGAGTTGTCGGGGGGTTAGACTACGTCCTGCTCAGGGGTATAGGCATGGAGCCGCTGGAGGGCACTAGCATACCCGGGGTGCTCTACGCTGCGTTCCAGATGGCATTCGCGGCCATAACCCTAGCGATACTGACAAGCCCCTTCGCTGAGAGGGCTAAGCTAACCGGGTTCATAGCCTTCGGCCTGCTATGGACCACCCTAGTATACGACCCCGTAGCCCACTGGGTCTGGGGAGGAGGAGGCCTACACAGTATAGTAGAGGGGCTGACGGGCGCGACCCCGATCGACTTCGCCGGCGGCCTGGTGGTACACACAGCCTCCGGCTTCAGCGCCCTCGCGGTAGCACTAGTGATAGGCCCCAGGCTGGGCTTCGAGGAATCCCACATACCACCCCACAGCATACCCCTAACCATGATCGGGGGCGCCCTCCTATGGTTCGGCTGGTTCGGCTTCAACGCCGGCAGCGCCCTAGCCGCCGATGGCCTCGCCGGGAACGCGCTCCTGGTAACCCACCTGGCAGCCAGCGCCGGGGCAGCTTCATGGGCCCTGGCGTCCTGGAGCCATGGCAGGCCGGGTAGCCTGGGCATGATTAGCGGCGCGGTGGCCGGGCTGGTTGCCATAACGCCGGCAGCGGGGTTCGTGGGGCCTATGGACTCCCTCGTTATAGGCGCATTGGCCGGGCTTGCCAGCTATAAGGCGCTGGCCTGGAGGCTGGATAGGGGCCTGGATGAGAGCCTTGACGCCTGGGCTATACACGGCGTCTCCGGCGTGCTCGGCTCCATACTGACGGGTGTCTTCGCCAGGGAGGATATAGGGGGTGTCCCGGGCCTTCTGGAGGGCAACCCTAGCCTCCTAGCCGCTCAGGTGGTTGACGCTGTCATCATTATAGTTTACTCGCTCGCCGTGACACTGGCCATAGCCAGGCTGGTGGATGGGCTAATCGGGCTGAGAGTGACTCCGACGGAGGAGTATGTTGGGATCGACATATCACAGCACGGTGAGGAGGCCTACAGGTAGCGGGGGTGGGTGGCTTGATGAAGGTTGAGGCTATTGTGAGGAGCGAGAAGTTCGAGGCTGTCAAGAGGGCCCTCGAGGAGAGGGGCTTCACTGGCATGACTGTGTACGAGGTTAGGGGCAGGGGGGAGGAGTCCGGTATAGAGCTGGAGTATAGGGGCCACGTGATCAGGGTTGACCTGCTGCCGAGGGTGAAGATCGAGGTCTACGTCGAAGATGATAGGGTTGGAGAGGTCGTCGAGGCGATAATGGAGGCTGCATGGACAGGCCAGCCGGGGGATGGGAGGATATTCGTCCTCCCCGTACTGGAGGCCTACAGGATAAGGACTAGGGAGAGGATAAACTCTACCGGCCCCGGAGGCTCCGGAGGTCCTGGAGGGAGAGGATCATGATGGCCAGGAGCACTATGAAGAGTGGTATATGGTCCCTAGCCAGGGGCGCCAGCACGCCGGTCGGCTCTATGATACTCCTAGACACCCTGCCGGCGTTGAAACCCGCAAGCCCAGCTAAGAGGACCCGGGCATCCACGGGCCTCCGGGGCATGAGCAGCAGCCCCAGGCCGTAGAGGGCTGCATAGACCAGGTTCTCCGCCACCAGGAACCTAGGCAGGGGGGCCACGAAGTTCACCCCTATATACGCTACCATAGCCAGTACCACCAGTACCTTGAGCACCGCCTCCCGGCTGGTCAAACCCACTCCACCCCAGGGATACGTGCCGGAGCCTAGAGTTGTTAGGGTCATTATATAGACTGATAAGGACTGGAACCCATACAAGACCCCACCAGGAGAACCGGGCGGGGTCTAGACGTTGGAAGAGCTAAGGGCAGTTGAGGCCAGGGAGCTTACCGGGAGGATACTCGCTGAGGTCGGGAAGGTTATAGTTGGTAAGGAGGCTGAGGTTAGGCTTATACTCGCCTCCCTCCTGGCTGAGGGGCACGTGCTCCTGGAGGGTGTGCCGGGTGTTGCTAAGACCACGCTGGCGAAGGCTATAGCGTCCGCCCTCGGGCTCAGGTTCTCCAGGATCCAGTTCACCCCCGACCTCCTCCCGAGCGACGTGTTGGGGACCTTCGTGTTGAACCAGAGGACTGGGGAGTTCGAGTTCCGCCCCGGCCCCATATTCGCCAATATAGTGCTCGCCGACGAGATCAACAGGGCCGGGCCGAGGACTCAGAGCGCCTTCCTGGAGGCAATGCAGGAGAGGCAGGTCACGCTGGAGGGCAGGGTGTTCAAGCTGGAGAGGCCCTTCATGGTTATAGCAACCATGAACCCGGTGGAGATGGAGGGCGTCTACCCGCTCCCCGAGGCCCAGGTTGACAGGTTCCTGGTCAAGATAGACCTTGGCTACCCTGGCTGGGAGGAGGAGGTGGAGATACTGAGGAGGAGCGACTACATTGAGGACTGGCCCGTGGAGCCAGTTGCGGGTAGAGAGCAAGTCCTCTGGATGATTGAGGCCTCCAAGAAGGTTAGGGTCCACGACTCCATCATAAGGTATATAGTGGACCTGGTGAGGGCTACGAGGGAGCACCCGAGGGTCAGGCTTGGGGCCTCGCCGAGGGCTGCTATAGGGATACTCCGGCTGTCGAGGGCCATGGCCCTCCTGGAGGGGAGGGGCTATGTTATACCGGATGACGTGAAGAGAGTGGTCAAGCCGGCGCTGAGGCACAGGATCCTGCTCAGGCACGCTGTTGGCAACGAGATCGTCGACGAGATCCTGGACGAGATCCTGTCCAAGACCCCCACGCCCTCGCCGCCCGCCGAGAGGTAGGCCCGGGTTGAATGTAAGGGTAGAGAGGCTCTGGATAACACCCCTCGGCACAACCCTCGGCTTCACCGCCGCCCTGCTCATAGCCGGAGGGGCCGTGGCCGGGGCTAGGGGCGTCTCCATTGCGGGGGTCGCGCTGGTTGCTGTGATAGCCCTTATGCACCTCCATGCTAGGCTCTCGATCATAACCCTCGCGAGAGAGATGGCTATCAGGAGGGAGGCCCCAGGCCCCTATGAGGGCGAGGTCTTCCCAGTGGCCCTGGTAATCACCAACACGGGTGTTATGCCCCTTATCATAGAGGTCGAGGACCGGCCCCCGGAGGGGGTTAAACCCGTGGATCCCCCGCGCTTCACACTCCTAGTCCCGCCAGGCTCCAGGGTTAGGGTGCACTACAAGGCTATCTCCAGGCTCGGGGCTAGGTGCTTCCAGCCGGTGAGGGTTAGGGGCCGTGACCTCTTGGGCCTCTTCGAGTACACTGCCAGCGTATCTGCCGAGTCTAGGTGCATCTATGTGAAGCCAACACTGCATGCCATGGCGGAGAGGGTAGTCTCGCTCCACACGCTACGGGGCGAGGGGGCCCCCAGGCTCAGGCATAGGGGTGTAGAGCTCTACCAGCTCAGGGAGTATGTTGAGGGTGATGATGCGAAGCTGATAGAGTGGAAGGCAACGGCAAGGAGTGGGAGGCTCATAGTCAAGCAGACGCTGGCGGAGGCGATGGGGAGGCTGACAATATACTTCCTAGCCGACTCCCGGGGCTACCGTGGAGAGTGGATGAGGACCCCCCTGGAGGAGGCTGCTAGGAGCGTTGCACGGACAATCAGGGACCTCCTCGCCACGGGCCATAGGGTAAGGCTTGTACTAGTAACCCCGGGGTTCCGGGGCGAGGTCCACGGCGAGGGCCCCCAGGCCTTGGAGAGGTTCCTCGACCTCCTCTCCCGTGTAAACCCCCATGGTGTGCTCCGTGGGGCTGTGCTGGGGGAGGCTGATGGCCAGGCCCTGGTTGTGCTAGCCGGCCCCAGCGTGGAGGAGGTTCCCAGGCTCAGGGATGCGAGGGTTGTAGACTTCCAGGGGGGTGGGTAGCCTGTGTATGGCCTCCTAGCCAGGCTTGCGATACTACTAGCCGGGCTTGCTGCATCTCGGGTGGCTGCCTCCAGCATACCAGATTATCCCTTTATACCGGTTAGCGAGCCCGGCCTGGCGTCGCTGTCTATACTTGCCTCTGCCCTGGTAGGCATGGTATTCCCTGGGGCATCATGGCTCCTGCTCCTATCCACGGCTATGGCCTTCGCCGCCTCCCTGGCCTCTGGTAGGCCCTCCTATGCTCTACTCCTCCTGGGCATCCTAGGCTCCTCTGTGAGCTTCCAGCTGGCTGGGTGGAGGAGTAGGGCGAGGTATGAGGTGGACCGGGGGAAGGCCCTAGCGTGGACCGGGTCGATGGCGTTCATAGCGGGGGGCTTCATAGTGTTCGCTACCACTAGCTTCAGCCTCCTCGCTGACGCCCTGACAAGGTACTTCGAGGGGCTCCCCGGCGATGTTGGCGTGTTCTACTCCACGGTCACTTCCACGGTTGCCTGGAGGTTCCTGGCCTATACTCTGGTCGGCATGGCTATATTCAGGGTGCTCGAGCTTATCGTCGACGTAACCACGAAGCTGGGGAGGGGCGGCGAGGTTCTTGCAAGCTACGACGCCAGGAGCCAGGCTAGGAGGGAAGCCTCATCGCTGATCATGATGAAGGGGGGCCAGTACGCCATGCTCTCGGAGGGCTTCAGCCTCGTGGCCACGATACTCTACTACCCCCTACTCTACACCGTGATCACCGGCATATTCACCCTGGCAGGGATGGACCTCGAGGGCGCCTCCAGCTTCCTAGTGCCAGCCCTCCTGCTGCCATCCTGGATCATTGTAAGGGCCTTCATCAAGCAGGTTGCGGAGCCGGAGCCGGTGGAGAGCCTGCTTAGGAAGCCAAGGCCCCTTAGGCCCATATTCTACATGATCCTGGCGCTCCTAATCGTGATCGGCCTGAGGCTGGCGGGGGTCGATGTAAACCCTATAATAATGGCTGCCGTCACCGGCGACCCGTTATATGATGACCCCTTCTCCAGCGCCGCGTCCAGCGAGGACCTAGCGGGCGCCATAGAGGCGCTAGGCTCTATGGTCGATGAGGGTGGCAGGCTCCTAATCCAACTCCTCTGGGGAGGCTAGCACGATAAAACCCCGAGGGCACGCAACGCTACTAGCCAGGGTGCCATACGTGGAGGCTCTGCACGAGTATGCGAGGAAGTGCAGCCCCCTGATACAGGTGGCCCTAGACTTTACTAGCATGGGTGAAGCCCTCAGGCTTGCATCCCTACTAGCAGGGTCTACCAGGAGGCTAGTGCTGGAGGCGGGGACTCCGCTCATCAAGTCCTACGGCCTCGAGGCGGTGGAGCTGCTCAGGGCCCTCCCTGGGCCAGGCCAGGTTGTAGCTGACATGAAGACCATGGACACTGGCGGGCTGGAGGTTGAGATAGCCTACAGGCACGGGGCCACTGCAACCACCGTGCTTGGCGTAGCCCCCGATGAGACGATCGCTGAGGCCTCGAGCGCTGCTAAGAGGCTTGGTATTACCTTGTATGGCGACCTCATTGGGGTAGGGGATCCTGTGGAGAGGGCTAGGAGGCTCGAGGAGCTGGGTGTCGACGTGATCCTGCTCCATATTGGTATTGACGTGCAGAGGAAGCTTGGCCTCACAGCCGGCTCCAGGGTCGAGGTGGTCAGGAGGCTTAGGGGGGAGGTCAAGGGCCTGATAGCCGTTGCGGGTGGCGTGAAGCCTAGGGAGGTTAGAGGCCTAGTCGATGCGGGGGCGGATATCGTTATTATAGGGTCGGCGATAACCAGGGCCGAGAAGCCTGCGGAGGCGCTGGCGGAGGCTATACAGGGGGCTGGGGGCGACTGCTAGACTTCCAAGCCGAAGTCCCTTATCACCCTTCTAAGGTCCCTAAGTGCCTTGAGCAGTTTGTAGCCGTCGCTGGTGATCCTCACGGTCCTCCTCCCCTCCTCCCGTACAACCTCGACCACACCCCTCTCCTCCAGCTCCTCAAGCAGGGCTACGAGCCGGTCGTAGGCGAGCCCGTTCGCGGTCGCTACCCTAGTGGCTGGGGCCTCTCCTCCCACCCTAGACAAGTAGTCTAGGACGCCCTCTATTATGTCCAGTTTACTCCTCTTCCTCCTCACCGTTACCCCCCAGGGTAGCGTAGAACACAGCCAGGGCAGCTGCGGAGGCAGCCCTTAGGAGCTCGCCTACGAAGAGGGCTAAGGCTACGCTCGCTGGCCCCATGCCAAGGGCTCCGCCGAGCATCGAGGTCCCCCTCACCATGTACGAGAGGGCTATGATCGCCAGGAGCACCCTGGCAGGCCCCCGCGTCGTCTGGGAGGCGGTGAAGCCCATGATGCCTGCCAGGTAGTCGAATAGCGCTACTAGAACCTTCAGGCCGCCTAGGGGGATCACCACTGTCATGCCCCTTAATGGTGAGAGGAGGTAGAAGCCGCCTACAGCTAGGATTGATGATGCCACGTATATGCTCAGTGAGGCCCTGGGCGATGACGCTAGGGAGGCTATCATCATCGCCAAGCTACTGGCGGCTAGGAGCGTGAATCCTGCTAGCCCCGACTCTAGAGGGTCTTCCCTGAGCCTGGAGTAGACTATGTAGAGCCTATAGGCTATCACCGTGAATGCAGCTGCTGCTATGGCCTCTACCAGAGCAAGCGCCCCTCCGATTGATCCTAGGTGCTCCATGTCATCCAACCCTGGTGCCCGTATACCCTGCAAGCCCTTGTGTACTATACTTACGCTACATTCACTTATCGTGAGTCCGCCTTATAAGCAGGGATTCACAGGTTCTACTATTACATGGAGAACAGCGGAGGGATGAGATATGAGGAGTAGTGTAGCTGTGCTCGGAGTGTTCGTAGCGGTCCTCCTGGTGGGGGCTGCCGCCTATGCCCTAAGCGGGTACGCCCACGGGCAGGAGCCTGCCAGCCAGGAGACTGGCCAGGCGCCGCCTGGCAGCCCCTCCAGCGGTGGCTGGGGCCCCATGATGGGTGGCATGGGTGGTATGATGGATGGCCACGATGAGGCTGGTCCAAGTGCTGGGCCTGGAGCCCCTGTTGAGGGCGCCGGCTGGGGTCCTGGCATGGGTATGTATGGCTTCGGTAGCTTCGACGATATGATCGGTATGATGGAGGACATGGAAGAGGAGATGGAGGAGCACTTCAACTCTGTGATGGATAGGATAGTGGAGGTTAACGGCACGCTGGTAGACGTCGTGGATAGGGGCAACAGGATAGTGGTTGAGACTAGCGACGGCCAGGTGGTGGTGAAGGTGATGAAGATGTATATGGATACCAGTAACGGCTACCTATTCAGCGGCGTCTGGCTGGTAGAGCAGCTGGAGGACGCTATCGAGAATGGCGAGACTGTTAACGTCTCCATAGTGGGGGTTGGCGGCCCTAGGGGCATGGTTGCGCTGGGGATCAGCGTGGACGGCATGGGCAGCTATATGAACCCGGTGCTATATGACCTATCCAGGTAGCTGGAGGCGCTCCGAGGGTGAGGCCCCTACACCTTGTCCCCATATTTTTCCTGGCTTCCCTTGTAGCTGGGGTTCTAGTCTATGTCTCCTACCCTCTTGAGGCTGAGGAGTCCTATGGCATAATATACACGGCTTTTGCTGGCGAGATGGATGCTAAGCACGTTGAGGGTGCCCCTGGGTTTGTTGCTGGCGCTGCTAGTGTGAGTGTTGATTTCAGGAATGTGACTATTGAGGGGTATATATCGGGTCATGGGTTCCTGCTGGTTAAGGGTGTTAGGGTCCCGTTTATGAAGGTTGATACGCCTGGTGGCGAGTATATTGTTGTTATGGGCAAGCGTGTTGCCTCCCAGATTGCTGGTGGTAGGGTTGATATTGTAGAGTTTCCTGCTATGATGGGTCATCGTGTTGTCGTTAATGGGCTCCTGGTTGACGATTCTCGTGTTATCGTTGCTAGGAGTGTGCATGTCGAGGCTCCTATGCATGGGCCTATGCGTGGTCCTATGCATTCCTGGTGGGGAGACCGATAGTAAAACAAAAACTTTTTTAGTATTAAACGGTCCTGTCTAGACCCGGTGCAGAGAGGTGGATAGGACGTGGATGCAACCCCACTACTACTACAGGCTGCAAGCCTACACGGCCCGGAGGCCCAGCTCGACCCGGGCAACACGACGCTCCAAGGAGACTGGTGGTGTCCCTGCATGATGGGCTTCGGCTTCATGGGAGGCTTCATGGGCCTCCTATGGATGATCCTCATCATAGTAATCATAGCGGCAGTGATCTACGCTATAATAGGCCTGGCCAGGGGAGTACAGCAGCCGCAATACCAGTATCCCCCGGACGAGGTGAGGAGGCTAAGGGAGGAGATAGAGGAGCTGAGGAGGGAGCTGAGGAGCAGGGAGGAGAGAGGGCCACCCTAGAGGATCCTCTCCCCGCTGGGCCTAAACACCTTCAAATCCCTCAGCCTCACATACACCCTGACCCGGGATCCCTGGGGGCCCGGAGGCTCCTCCACTGTCTTAGCTACCAATAGCGTGTCTCCTAGGCGGAGGTGGATTATCTTATCTGAACCCAGGTTCTCTATGAAGTCTATCTCGGCCTCGAGCGCCACATGGTCCTCGCTGGGCGGCTTGAATAGGATCCTCTCCGGCCTAACCCCTACTATTACCCTGCCCCCCTCCAGCTGCTTGGGGATCCTGATCTCGCCGTGCCCTAGTAGTATCGCTGTGGATCCACCGCTGGGCCTGGCCTCCGCCTCAACTAGGTTCATGCTCGGGCTCCCCAGGAAGCCCGCCACGAACGTGTTGGCAGGATCCTCGTAGACCTCCTCTGGGGGGCCCACCTGCATTATCCTGCCCTCGCTCATCACCGCTATCCTATCCGCTATGACCATCGCCTCGGTCTGGTCGTGGGTGACGTATATCATAGTGACACCTACCCTCCTCTGGAGCTTCTTGATCTCGCTCCTCATCCTCACCCTCAGGAGCGCGTCTAGGTTGCTGAGTGGCTCGTCCATGAGCAAGACCTCGGGCTCCACTACTATAGCCCTCGCCACTGCCACCCTCTGCCTCTGCCCCCCGCTCAGCTGGTGGGGGTACCTGTCTAGGAGGTCCTCTATCTGTAGTAGCTCCGCCGCCCACTTCACCCTCCTCCTGACCTCTTGCTCCGGGACCTTCTTGATCTTTAGGGGGAATGCTATGTTTTCGTAGACCTTCATGTGCGGCCACACGGCGTAGCTCTGGAACACCATCGATATGTTCCTCTCCCTCGGTGGCAGGAAGGTCACGTCCCTATCCCCGAAGTAGACCCTGCCCTCGTCGGGCTTCTCCAGGCCCGCTATTATCCTTAGAGTGGTAGTCTTCCCACACCCGCTGGGGCCCAGGAGAACCATGACCTCGCCGTCCCTGACCTCGAGGTTTATGCCCTTAAGCGCGGTGGTCCTGCCGAATCTCTTCACCACTCCCTGAAGCCTTACCTCGACCATCCCCTGGAGTCACCTCACTGTTATGCCCCACATGGTTACCAGGTACCTCCTGGCTAGGAATACGAATAGCAGGGCGGGGGCCACTATGATCAAGTTTGCGGCGAACTTGAAGTAGTCGGGTGATGCCAGGGCTGAGGTTAGTATAAATGCTGGGAGGGTCCTGTTGGTTAGGGTGAGCACCGCGGCTATGAAGACCTCGTTCCACGATAGTAGAAATGTGAACATGCCTGAGGCCGCTAACCCGGGTAGGGCTAGGGGCAGGGTTATCCTCGTGAAGACCCCTAGAGGGCCTAGGCCGAAGACCATCCCTGCCTCCTCAAGGTCCCTGGGGACCCCGGTGAAGACGCTTGACGTTATGAGGACCACGAATGGCAATGCCATCGCCGTGTGGGCCAGCGCCACCCCCACCAGGCTGTCGCTGAGGCCTATCCTGGCGTATAGGGCAACCAGGGGGACGCCTATTATCATGACGGGGAACATCCTTACACCTATGAGGGCTAGCTTCAGCGCGTCCCTCCCGGGGAATATGTACCGGGCGAAGGCGTAGCCGGCGGGGAGTCCTAGTATGAAGCTCAGCGCCACAGTCATCAGGGCCACCACTACACTGTTCTTCACCGCATCAAGCGCCCCCGCCTCGAATAGTAGGAACTTCACCTGGTAGAGGCTGTACTTGAGGGGTATCGGGGTCCTGGCGTAGAGTGCCTGGGGGTCGGCGAAGGCGTATAGTATGGATATTGCCAGGGGGACGCCTATCCACACCATTATTAGCACCACTGTGAAGGCCCTGGCTATGCCCCATAGCCTGGCCCGCGTCTCCGGGTCCATCACCTCTCCACCTCCAGGTGGCTGGCCCTGAGGGTTCTAACATAGACTGCCCCGAGGCTGAGGCTTATCCCCGCTATTATGAGGGCGTAGAGCGCCGCTACGCCGTAGTGCTTTAGCTCTGTGAGCTCGTAGTACGCCTCCCCTGCGAGTACTGGTATGTTCCTGCCCGCTAGGATCCAGACAACCCCGAATATCTGGAAGGCGAAGAGTGTCCTGATCAGGAGCGCCGACTGGAGGCTGGGCTTGATCATGGGTAATATTATCTTGAATAGCTTCTCCCTCCACCCTGCCCCGAAGACCTCCGCCGCCTCTATCATATCCCTACTGACCAGTTGTAGGCCTGCGAATAGTATCACGAATACTATGGCCATGCTCCTCCATATCTCCGCTAGGGCTATTGCTATGAGCATCCTACCCGTATACCCGCTCCCGAAGACCTGGATCGGCTCGCTGATCACGCCCAAGCTGAGGAGGAGGTTGTTCATGAACCCGTTGCTCGTCAGTATAGAGTACCATATCAGCCCTGCGGCGACGTCACTTATAGTCAGGGGGACTATTACAAGGTAGAGTAGGGCGTCCCTCCCCCTGAACTTGTTGTAGAGGAGCACCGCCACCAGGAGGGCTAGGAATGTCTCCACCGGTATGACTATAGCAGTTATAACCAGCGTGTACTTGAGGGCATCGTAGAACTTGGAGAAGGGGCTGTGGAGCAGGTAGTCTATGTTCTCCCACGTGGGGGACCCGCCCTGGAAGAAGGCGAGGTAGACCGCCTCCGCCAGGGGGTATGCTACGAAGAAGGCCATGTATGCGAATGCGGGGGCTATAAGCAGGTATGCCCTGTTAATCTTGAGCCTCAAAACGTGTGAACCCCCGGCCCTCCTATAGGGGGTGGAGGGTTGGGGGT
>JALWEI010000017.1 GCA_027014125.1 Acidilobaceae archaeon
CCTCACCGCCTAGGAGGCTCCAGCACCAGCACGCTAGTCCTACTAGGCAGGCTAGACAGCTCAACCCTGCTAGACTCAGGCCTAACCCTCGGAGCCTTAACTATGTTGAGGAACCTATCCAAGGGATCCAGGGGCAGCGTGGAGCCGGGAATCCAATAGTGCATGGGGACCACAAGCCTAGGCCTAGCCTCCTCAACTATCCTCCAAGCCTCCTGGGCATCAATAGTATAAGTGCCGCCAACCGGGATCATGAGGACATCCACACCCCTAACCCACTCAAGGTCCTCACCCTCAAGCAGATGACCCAAATCCCCGAGGTGAACAAGGGTCAACCCCTCCACGCTTATCTTATACCCGACAACCTCGCCCCGAAGCCTGCCACGAGCCTTATCATGATAGAAGCGGCGCCCCTCAACACTAAACGGTGGCAGGCTAAACCTGCCAACCCTCCACCTGACAACCCTAGACCCCGGGCCCGAGGCGACCTCGAAGGCATTATGATCGAAGTGGTTATGTGTCGAGAGCACGTAGTCAGCCGTAACCCTACAAGTCGGAAGGTTTATACTACCACCATCATGAGGATCAATCGCCATGAGCCTCGAGGAGGAGCGAAGCAGGAAGTAAGAGTGGCCACACCACTCAAGCTCCACAGCCATGACCAGACACCACCATGACTATACCACCGGCAAGGGGGTATATGCTTAAATTCCACCGCCCCCCAGCGCCTCCACAGGGAGCCTTAGTGACGTTTACCTACAACGGTAAGACAATCGCCTCCCTAGAGGACCTAGACATAAAGGGGAAACGGGTCCTACTCAGGGTCGACATAAACTCTCCAATAGGAAGCGAGGGACTCCTAGACGATACAAGGCTCAGAATGCACGCCCCCACAATAAAGAGGCTAACAGAGGAGGGGGCCGGGGTCGCCGTGATCAGCCACCAAGGCCGTCCCCTCGAAGACGACTTCACCAGGCTCAAGGCCCACGCCGAGAGGCTAGCCGAGATACTAGGCATGGAGGTGGAGTACGTACCCGACATAATAGGCCCCTACGCACTCAGAAGGATCAAGGAGCTCCAACCGGGAAGAGTAGTGATGCTAGACAACACCAGGCTCCTCTCGGAAGACTATATACAGGCCAGCCCAGAGGCCCACGCATCCTCCATACTAGTAACAGAGCTCTCCCCCCACTTCAACTACTACATAAACGACGCCTTCGCAGTCAGCCACAGGAGCCAGGCAAGCGTAGTAGGCTTCCCACTCAGGCTCCCCTCAGCCGGGGGCCCCCTAATGGAGAAGGAGGTAGAAGCACTATCACGGGTACTCCACGGCGGCGAGCGGCCGAAGACACTAGTCCTGGGAGGGGCAAAGCTAGGAGACGCGATCAAGCTCATAAAGAGCCTAGTAGAGACGGGGAGCGTGGATGAAATACTAACCACAGGCCTAGTCTCACTCCTCTTCCACCTAGCCATGGGCACCAGGCTCCCACCAGCAGTAGAGGCACTCATAAGGGAGAAGGCCGGGGGAGAGGCCGTAGTAGAAGCCAGGAGACTAGCCGCAGCCGGGGCACCCATAAGGGTGCCCCTAGACTACATGGTAGAGGTAGACGGCGGAGTGGAGATACAGCCAGCCAAAACCCTGCGGGGCAGCCCCAAGGACATAGGGCCATCAACAATAGAATACTACAGGTACAAACTAGCCCGGTCCAGGGTAACAGTACTCAGGGGCCCGGCAGGCGTCATAGAAGACCCCCGCTTCAGGAGAGGCACGGAAGAGCTACTCAGAGCCGCCCTAGAATCAGGGGCCTACGTCATCCTAGGAGGAGGCCACTTCAACGCGATCCTATCCAGAATGCCCAGGAGCCTCGTAGAGAGGGTAGGGCACATAAGCAGCGGGGGCGGGGCAATGATATATTTCCTAACAAGGAAACCCCTACCCGGGCTCGAGGCCCTAGCAGAGTCCTACAAGAGGTTCTGGGGAGGGTGACACAGGGTTGAGCGTGAAGGTGGGGATAAACGGGCTCGGAACCATAGGCAGGAGGGTCGCACGCGCTATAACACTCCAAAGCGACATGAAGCTAGTAGGGGCAGTCAAGACAAGGCCAGACTACACAGCCCTCCAGGCAGCAGCCGCGGGTATACCACTCTACACCCCAAGCCAGGAGGAGGCGGAGGCCTTCGACAAGGCAGGTATAAGGGTTGAGGGGACCCTCCAGGACCTGCTAGCAAAGGTAGACGTGATCGTGGATGCAACCCCCGGAGGCGTGGGGGAGCGCTACAAGGGCATCTACGAGGAGGCCGGGGTAAGGCAGATCTTCCAGGGCGGCGAGAAGGCGAGGGTAGCAGAGGCGTCATTCAGCACGCTATGCAACTACAGCGAGGCACTAGGCCTCAAGAGCCTCAGGGTAGTCTCATGCAACACCACAGGCCTCCTAAGGCTGATATGCACACTCCACAGGAGCATGGGCGTCAAGAGGGTCCAGGCGGTCCTCATAAGGAGGGCAGCAGACCCAAGGGAGGTCAAGAAGGGCCCTATAAACTCGATAAACCTAAACCCACCCACAACACCCAGCCACCACGCACTAGACGTCAAGACAGTACTGCCATGGCTGGAGATAACGACCTCAGCAGTCGTAGTCCCAACCACGCTCATGCACGTCCACCACGTAACCCTCGAGCTCGAGAAGAGGGCAACGGTCAGGGACGTCGTAGAGGCCCTAGCAGGGGCACCCAGGATAATGCTCATAGACACCGGGGTAACCGGTATAAGAGGCACCGCCCAGCTAATGGACGCAGCCCGCCACGCGAGGCCGGCAGGAGACCTCCCAGAACTGGTAGTATTCGAGGACTCGATACACGTGGAGGAGAACCGGGTAACACTATTCCAGGCAGTACACCAGGAATCAATAGTAGTCCCGGAGAACATAGACGCAATCAGGGCAGCAACCAGGCTAGTGGAGGACCCCTGGGAGGCCATCACTAGGACAGACGATAGTCTAGGCCTCACAAAGAGGCTATTCTAGGCGCGCCCCCAACTCACGCATAAATAACTCGAAACCACACATGCCATACACGATGATGGGCCATGGTAGACGGTACCAGGTTCTATGCTGACCGGATGAAGAACGTTAGGGCTAGCGACATAAGGGAGATACTAAAGCTGACAGAGGGGAGGGATGTAATAAGCCTAGCCGGGGGGCTCCCAGACCCCAGGGTATTCCCCCGCGAGGAGCTAATAGACATAATGAGGAGCATAGTAGAGGAGAGCCTAGAATCAGCCCTCCAATACTCCCCCACCAAGGGCGCCACCCCATTCAGGGAGACCCTGAGAGGATTCCTCCGGGACAACGGGGTGAGGGTGAGGAGCGGTGACGACATAATAGTAACCACGGGCAGCCAGCAGTCCCTATTCCTGGCCGCCCAAGTCCTAGTCAGCCCCGGCGACGTGGTCATAGTGGAGGAGCCAGGATACCTGGCCGCGATAAACGTGTTCAACTACGCCCAGGCCAAGATGGTCGGGGCCAGGGTGGACGAGCACGGCATGGACCCCGAGGTTGTGGAGGAGAAGGTAAAGAGGCTCCAGGGCGAGGGCAGGAGGGTCAAGCTAGTATACACCAACCCGACCAGCCAGAACCCAACCGGGTCCACGATGACCCTAGAGAGGAGGAAGCACCTCCTAGAGATAGCGTCACGCTACGACCTCCTAATAATAGAGGACGACCCCTACAGCTTCTTCACCTTCGAGGAGGACAAGCCTCCGTACCTGAAAACCCTAGACACGGAGGGCAGGGTCATATACACAAGCACCTTCAGCAAGATACTCATGCCCGGGGTCAGGCTAGGCTGGACCCTGGCCGACGAGTCCATAGTAGCAGGGATGGAGTCACTAAAACAAATGGTAGACCTACACAGCGCAACGCTAAGCCAGTACATAGCAATGGAGTCGATAAAGAGGGGGATAGTGGCGAGCACAATAGACAGGGCCCGGGCCATATACAAGGAGAAGAGGGACGCCCTGATAGAGACACTAGAAGAGGAGCTAGCAGGGCTAGCCACGTGGACAAGGCCGATAGGAGGATTCTTCACAATGGTAGAGCTACACCCATCAATAAACGCCAGGAGCCTCCTAGTAGAGGCAATAGAGAAGAAGGGAGTGGCATTCGTACCAGGAGACAGCTTCTACGTGGAGGAGAAGAAGATGAACACGATGAGGCTAAGCTACAGCTTCCCACCGGCAGAGGTAATCAGGGTAGGGGCACGCAGGCTAGCAGAGCTAGTAAAGGAGAAGACCCCAACCAGCTAGCACGGCGGCCCCTGACCCCCTTATAACACCTGCCCTGCATTAAATCATGGGACCGGTGCCTAGCAAAGTGGCCAGATTCCTCCACAACCTCAGCAAGGATGCGAGGCGCAGGATAATAGAGGTAATGCTATACGCCCGGAGCCAGAGGAGCCTAGCAGAAGAGCTAGGCATAACCCCAGCAGCAGTAAACAAGTACCTTACAGGCAAGACCCACCCCAGCGACCGGGTCATGGAGAGGATCCTAGAGATCGCCTCCAGCGAGGAGGCACTATTGATCTCAAAGATCATAGCCGAGGACCTAGCCAAGAGCATGGAAGAATACCTAGCATGGGCAGCAGACAGGCGGGCCCTACACCCAGACTCGCTCAGGACACTAGAGCAAACCATAAACAGGGCCAGGCTACTCTCCCTCGCCGGCAGGATGACGATCACCTAGCCCCCTAAGCCTCAGGAAGCCCCAGTGCTCGGCAGCCTCCACAAGCCACGAGGCAAGTAGCCTCGCAATAAGCCTCCTAGCATCCTCATCCCCCACCGGGGCCCCGTACATCCTATAAGCCTCAGCCGCAACCCCGGGATCAACCCTCTCCAGCATAACCTCCTCCAGCCTATCCAGCAGATCCCCAAGCCTGCCAGCCTCCCTGGCCAGCCTAGAGGCTAGCCTATAATCCTCCTCCCTAAGCATAGCCCTCTCCACGAGATCCTCCCTACCAGCCCTCCGGGCAGCCTCCCAGTAGAGGAACAAAGGCTCATAGTCACCAGCGATCCTACCACTAGCAAACGGCGGCCTCCTACGCATTTAAACACACCAGCCACTACACCATACCAGGCCACACCGGGGATAAAACGCCAGTGGAGGTAGATCCAGGGCGTGGATGTATTCGTACTCGACACCACAGCCATCACAGAGGCTAGGATAAGGGCAACACTAGGCCTACAAACCATAGAAGAGGTGGTAAGACACGTAACCCCACTACTCAGAGACGCCCGCATAAAGGCAGGAGCCCGCTTCTACATGACACCCACAACATGGAACGAGCTCAGGAGAAGCCTAGTAGGAAACAACGTACCACTAGACCTAATCCAGGAACTAGCAACATGGATCACAGTGAAAGCGCCCGACAAGCTCTCTCTAAAAATACCGGCAGCAATATTCTCAGAATACGTAGCAGACGTCAGGAGAAGACTCTACAAGGGACTAAGAGTAGCAGAATACGCAGCCAGAAGAGCGGCAAGAGACTGCGCAGGAGCCGGGAACGACTGCCTCAACAACATAATAAGAGACGTGAGAGACAAGTACAGGGAAGCAACAAGAAAAGGACTAGTAGACAGCATAGAAGACCTAGACACAATACTACTAGCCCTAGAACTAAAAGCAATAGTAGTAGCAAGCGACGAAGGCATAACGAAACTAGCCCAACAACTAGGAGTAATACACATAGACCCCACAGACTTCATACAAGCACTTACAAGAATAGTAAAAGCCTTCACACAGGAAACAAAATAAACCCAACCCAGAGACAACGACAAACCAGGGAGCCGCCGTAGCTCAGCGGCAGAGCGCCGGCCTCGTACGGGCACCAGGCACACCGAAGCCGGCGCACCCGAGAAAGCCGGTGGTCGCGGGTTCGAATCCCGCCGGCGGCTCCAACACATAAAGCCCCCATCAATATATACTATCAGCCAGATAGGGTGCAAAAAGTGAGGGTAACAGTAGCAAACTTTAAGTCAATATCAGAACTAGACATGAAGCTAGAAGACCTGACAATACTAATAGGACCCCCCTCCAGCGGTAAAAGCAATATTCTAGAGGCACTAGCGACTATGGGATATACAATAAAAACATTAATAGATCCCTATATAGAAGGATATAGTATAAAAGATAAAATATATATAGGAAATATAAATAAATATATAAGAGGAGTAGTATGCAGAGATTTAATCAATAAGTTTTATGGAAGAAATAGTGCGGTTATAGAAGTAGATTATAATATATCCAGAGTAGTGTGTGGTGACGATCCAAATGTAGTACAGATATCACTCGCGTTGCAGGACTCCATATTACATAAAATAAAGGCAAGAATAGCGAGGCCGGATTTAGCAGCAAAACTAGACTTAGAGAATGTTGGAACTAGTGATATAAATAGTGAGAGATCAATTATATCATTAATATTATCATTATTATTGAATCTAGATAATATTAGTGTAATAACAGATCCATTTAAAGTAGAAGAGTCTAAGGTAGTTAGAATACCGCCTGGAAGAATTTCGGTAGTAGTTCCTAGACTATATGGTTTTGATAGGCTTCATGCTATCAATAATATTATAAGGGGAAAGACGGGGGCATTGTATCCAGTTAGTTATTTGGAAGAAAGTGCATTAAACTTATCAAGAATACTATACGTAAATACAGGTATTCAAGAAGATATAAATACAATTCTAGAAGACTTTAGTGGAGTCAGAGTGATGCCGCTAAGTGATGGCAGACTAGCGTTTATTGACAGGAATAAGGAGGTGGGTCCAACAAGTATTAGCGATACGGTATTAAGGATGCTCTATGGATACACTGCACTGTTAGCCTCTAAACCAAAAACAATCACAATCGAAAAAATAATGGCCCTTGATGAAAATGAAAAGACGCAGGTCCCGATCACACTAGAAATCGTACCGTTGATCATGCTTGAAGAGCCCGAGGCCCACATGTACCCGGCCGCGTTCTATAATTTAGCAGAGGCGGTAGCAGAGTCTATATCAATAGGCAACAAGGTAATGATAACTACACACAGTGGAAGATTAGCGCAAATATTATGGGATCATATACTTAAGAAGCGTTATAGGGCCATAGTATATTATGTGCATCGTGGAGAAGACGGTAATACACGCGCCTACAAGGTTAACATGAAATTACTAGCCGAATATATAGAAGATCTAGATTTAATTGTAAACGAACCACCCGATAAAATAGATCAGATGCTAAAAGATGGTATACTAGTAAGCTAGTAAACGTGTATACTATTATACTGTTACAGGTGGATACTATGGACTTTAAGGAAAGGCCCATATACTATGCTGAATGCTGGCTAAACTATACTCTACTATACCTACTTATGAAGGTACATTTAGGAGTACAAAGAAAACCCAG
This sequence comes from Acidilobaceae archaeon, assembly GCA_027014125.1. GTDB lineage: Archaea > Thermoproteota > Thermoprotei_A > Sulfolobales > Acidilobaceae > S012-22. Next base: position 7,440 of record JALWEI010000017.1, read on the forward strand.
CCACTGTAGTGGCATGACGGAGTGCCTTAGAACCGCAAAGAGAGTAATTGAGAAATATAGTAGTAATAACTCTACAAAGATACTATTAATAGATCAGGAGGAAGCGGAAGAACATAGAATAATGTTATCATCATTTATCAATAAATTTAAATGTAGTAATTCTTGCAATAAAAAATCAAACAAAAATTATAATAAATATATTAGGATTTATAAGTGTGATGGAGGTTTAATTATTATAACTTTAAAAGGGCCGCCTGAAGACGCTATCCTTCCTAATCTAGATCCAGAGATAAAATCTGCGTTGAAGAACCCTGATTCAAAAAAGAAATTCAAACAAAGTAAGTTACGTAGGAGTGTTGGCTTAATCGAATCCATGTTACTCAGAGAAGGGTTTGATTGTAGGGGGTTTAGTGACGTTGTATATAGGGGGCTTTGCCTGTTATACAAGGAGATTGAGAGGGTCGTTAGTGGTTGTATTGGTTAGTGTGGGGCCCGGGCCGGGATTTGAACCCGGGACCTCCGGATCCACAGTCCGGCGCTCTAACCAGGCTGAGCTACCCGGGCCATGCCTGGTCGCCAGGGTAGATCCTCATCGCCCCTCACTGGGGGCTCGTGGGCCGGGCCCCAGCACCGTTAGGAGGGCTTGGGTCTGGGTGGGTTTTTATTGTTGTTGGTGCTAGGCTAGGATCCTCTCGATCTTCCCGAGTATCTGGGCCTTGCCGCCGGTTGGCTTGACTAGGAGCTCGCCGCAGGATAGGCACCTTGCCGGGAAGGTAGAGTGGCTGAACACCACCTGCCTGTGGCCGCAGTTGGGGCATGTTACCAGTATGAACCTGCTCCTGGGCTGGGGTATTAGGATCTTCCTCCTCCTGCCTCCGGCCTGGGGCATGCTCATCCCCTAGCTCACCTCGCCGCCTCTACCAGTTCTATCTTCTTGAGCCTTATACCTAGTATGTGCCTCTTATACCCGCAGGTCCTGCACTGTATCTTCAGCACCACCTTCTTGGTCACCTTGGCGTACCTCTTCTGCTCCGGCCTCCTCTTGCTACCGTAACCCTCCTGCTTCCTCTCATACCTCCTCTGGCCCTCCGACATGCTCCTCCTCTGCCCGTGCTTATACACCTGCACGCTGTGCAGCGTGTGGGTGTTGCACCTGGGGCAGTACGTCCTGATCGCCTTTGGGAACTTCAACCCCCTTCAACCCCCAGTCGGGTGTATGCACTCGTAGGGATCTTATAACACTTCCGCCCCAGCCATACACCCAGGTGGAGCAGGCTGGAGGACGCCCATAGGGTCCTAGAGAGGGCCAGGGAGACGGGGTACAGGGCCCTCCTGGCGCTGAACGGAGACAGGATAAGGCTAGTGGAGATGGCTGCAAGCGTTGCGGGGGGAGACTGCGTACTAGTAGGGGATAAGCCAGCCCGGCGGGGATTGTGTAGGCTAGAGCTGCCGCCAGCCCGCTACCAGGAGCTGCTAGGCGGAGAATACGGCGCCGCCTTGGTGTCGATGGAGAGCATGGTCAGGCCCAGCATACTAGCGGCTGCGGGTGAAGCGGTAAGGAGCGGAGGCTTCCTAGCCATAGTAGGGGGCCCCTGGGAATCCTGGACCCCGGGCCCGCGGGAGGGCGGTAGGGGCCTCTACAAGGAGTACCTAGCCAACGCCATACCCAGGGCTAGGCTCCACGTGTGGATAGACAAGGGCACGACCAGGAGCATGGAGGCTAGGGTATCAAAGCCGCCTCCCAGAACGGGGCCGGGAGGCTACAAGCCGCGGGGAGACATGCCCAAGAAGCTACTGGCAGAGACGGCGACACTGGACCAGGCGAAGGCGCTGGATAGGATAGCAGGATTCCTCAGGGGAGGGGAGAGGAGCCTCCTCCTCCGGGGAGACAGGGGCAGGGGGAAGAGCTACGTGGTAGGCCTAGCCCTAGCCTACGCCATATGGAGGAGGCACGCTGGCAGGGTTGTAGTCGTTGGCCCCACGCCCAGGAGCGTGGCCAGCCTCATGAAGGGCCTAACCAGGGGGCTGGAGGCCCTAGGCGTCAAGGCCAGGATCGTTAGGGCCAGCAACGGCCTGGTCGTGAGGGTGAGCGGGCCCTGGTTCAGGGTAAGCTATGAAACCCCAGAATCAGCCGAGCCCTCACCCATACTAGTAGTAGACGAGGCCGCAGCGGTCGGCGTGGCCAGGGTCAGGAGGCTCTCGTGGAGGAGCGGCAAGACGATAGTATCAACCACGATACACGGCTACGAGGGCTCCGGCAGGGTCTTCGCATCACTAATCGAGGGACAACTACCAAAACCCCTAGCCACAGTAACCCTCGGGGAGCCGATAAGGTATCCGCCCGGGGACCCTCTGGAGGAGTGGATATACGAGACATTCCTACTCAAGGCAGAACCCCCAAGCCACAGCCCCCTGGACCCGGGTGGGGCTAGGTATAGAGTAGTAGACAGGCGGGAGCTGGCAAAGCCAGGCGGATACCTGGAGTGGATAATGGGAATACTAACCCAGGCCCACTACAGGAGCACGCCCGACAACCTGCTCCTCCTACTAGAGGGCGACCACGAGGTACACGTGCTAGAGGCTGGGGGAGTGCCCGTGGCAGTAGCCGAGACAGTTAGAGAGGGGCCAAAAGCACCGAGGGAAGCTAGGATAGCATGGGAGAAGCTAATCCTCTACTCCAGCCCCCGACACACCCTAGAGACGATGAGGATCTCGAGGATAGCGGTAACACCAAGCCTCCAAGGGAGGGGCCTCGGCTCCACACTACTCTCCAAGGTAGAAGAGGCAGCCAGGGAGCAGGGGCTCGACGCGGTCACTACAATATACTCGAGGCACGACGTGCTACGGTTCTGGCTTAAGAACGGGTACACCGTGGTCTACATAAGCCCCAGGTACAACAAGGTTACCGGGGAGAAGAACATAGCAATGGCAAAACCCCTCACACCCCCAGGTATGGAGACGGTAAACGAGGCCTCATGCGCAATGAAGGAGAGGCTACTTGAGGTAGCCCAGAGCATATACAGGGACCTGGCAGCAGAGAAAATACTAGAAATGCTCCAAGCCTGGCACCCATGCGACTACAACGAATGCATAAGCCCCAGGCAGGCCCGAAGACTCAAACTCTACCAACAGGGAAGCCTAGACCTAGAGCAGGCAATAGACCCTATAGTAAAGGCCCTCAGGAGGCACTACATGGAGAACAAGCCAAGAGGCGGGCTAGGAGACCTACTAGCCATAGCCAGGGTGATCCAGGGAAAACCATGGGACGAGGCGGCGGGGATAGCGGGGCTAGGCATCGAGGAAGCAGCTAGGATACTAGACGAGGCGTTGAGGGCGATACTACCTCCTACACCACGAGACAATGGCACTAGCAATGATACCGGGAATATCCAGGCCACTGGCCCTAGCTAGCCCCCTAAACTCGGGCACCCCGTTAACCTCGTTAACGACCATACCACCACTACCAGGAAGTATATCCACACTCACCACGCCGCCCCCAACAGCATCACCAGCCCTGGCAGCGAGCTCGGCAGCCTCCCCACCGCTAAAGGGCTCCACGCCAGCGCCACGGGCAACATTAGACCTCCACTCGCCCCGAGGCGCCCTCCTCACCATACACGCAGGCACCTCTCCAAAGACGTAGAGGCACCTAACATCAACCCCCACAGGCTCCACAACCTCCTGGACAATATGCACCTGGAGCTGCGGACTAGGGATCATGTCCCTATGCTCCACTATATCCCTGTGCGCACCCGGATCCCGGACCAGCGACACCAGGCGCCCCCAGCTACCTATCGGAGGCTTATCGACCAGGGGATACCCAATAGCCTCCCCCGCGGCCAGTGCAGCCTCGCCGGTTAGAGCGATCATGCTCCTAGGGACCGGTATACCCCTCCCAGATAGGAGTAGGAGTGTCTCCACCTTGTCCCCGGCGGCCCTTATAACCTCGGGCCTATTAACAGTGGTGGAGCCCGTGGAGGAGTAGTAGAGAGACGTGTAGTATGCCCTATACATGGAGACGGGCCTGACAAGCACGCACCCAGGGCTACCCGAGAGGGGCTGGCGGGCCACGTTTAGCATTGAAACCCGGGCCCCGGCCTCCCTGAGGCCCCGGGCCAGCTCCTTCTCCTCCCACCTAGGATGATCGTAGGCTAGGAGTACCTCCAAGCCTCCTCAACCCTCCCACTGTACTCGTCCAGCGTCGCGACACTCATAGAGGCGATGTCAACCCTCGAGAGCGCCTCAGCAAGCATACGGGCGAGCCTATGGTTCAACACCAGGCTTGCCCCAAGATCGGCGGCCGCCCTCCTAACACTATAATCAGCATCAGGCGCATAGCCAGTGGTTGCAACTAGGCCTATTACACCCCTCCTTATAAGCTCCACCGCCTCCCCCCTACTCAGCGTGGCGCCCCAGGATCCCATGCCCTCTAGGGTATACACGTTATACCCGGCCCCAGCCAGGAGCCTGGCGGCAACAGCAAGGTCCTCCATGCCCTCGCCCGTGGGGGTGTACACCAGCACTCCGCCGCCCTCCGGAAGCCTGTTGCCATGCACGCTAAGCCAGCTCTTGAGCAGGGCCTCCCACAGGCTCCAGCCTAGGGCGGCAACCTCGCCAGTGCTCCTCATCTCCGGCCCGAGGCCTGGGTATGCACCCTTGATCCTGGGCCACGAGAACTGGGGGCTCTTCACCCCCCAAGCCCTGGGCCTGAGGAGGATAGACTCGCCAAGACCCCTGATCCTACCAGCGAGCGACGCCTCGGCTGCCGCCTTCATCAGGTTGTACCCTGTGACCTTGCTGGTGAAGGGCATAGACCTGCTGGCCCTCAGGTTTACCTCTATAAGGTAAACCCTGCCCTGGGATGCGACTAGCTGTATGTTGAAGGGGCCCCTTACACCTAGCTCGCTGTTAACTGCATCGGCAACCCTAGCTGCTGCCCTAACCTCGGCCTCGCCGAGGCTATAGTGGGGTAGCACCATGGTGGAGTCCCCGCTGTGGACTCCAGGAGGCTCTACATGCTCTATCAGGGCCCCGACCCACCTCGATCCGTCCCCGGCAGCATCGAGGTCGACCTCCACCCCGTCGATAAGCTTGGAGACCACCACGCTAGCCCTACTGCTCCTAGCGGCCGCCTCGTAGGCGCTCCTAAGCTCCTCGGGGCTCCTCGCGATCCTGATACTCGTCCCGCTGAGCACGTAGCTCGGCCTAACTATGACTGGGTACCCTACGGACTCGGCGAAGTTGAGGGCCTCCCCTAGGCTGGTGGCCTCCACCCATGGCGGCTGCTCCACCCCAGCGTCCTCCAGGAGCTCGTGGATCCTTGCCCTATCCTCGGCGACATCCACACTCCTCCCCGGGGTTCCTATCAGGGCTATGCCCTCCCTCTCCAGCTGGCCAGCTATGTTGTTGGAGAGCTGCCCCCCGAGGAAGGCTACGACTCCTAGAGGCCTCGTTATCCTAACCGCCTCCTTCACCATCTCCACGCTGATCTCGTCGAAGAGAAGGTTCCCGCTCACATCCCAGTCGGTCGAGACGGTCTCAGGATTATAGTTCAGTATTATCGGAGTGTACCCTAGCCTCCTCGCCTCGTCGCTATAGGAAACCACGCCCCAGTCGAACTCGACGGAGACGCCAATCCTGAAGACCCCCGCACCTAGGACTAGGATCCTCCTCTCCCCGATATCCCACTCGTCGTCCTCGAAGGCCGAGTAGGTGAGGTACCTGTAGTTGCTAACAGCATCCCACTCTCCTGCTAGCGTGTCTATCAGCTTAGACCTAGCAACTACACCGGCAGACTGTCTAGCCTCCTCCACCTCCCCGCGGCTTGCTCCTGTTAGAAGTGCGATCTGCTCGTCGCTGAACCCAAGCCTCTTGGCCTCTGCTAGAAGGTCCTCGCGGAGGCCATGCCTCCTTAGGGCTTCAGCGACCTCAACGATCCTCTTTATCTGTAGTAGGAAGAACCTGTCAACACCTGTGGTTCTGTATAGCTCCTCGATGCTTGCCCCCAGCCTTAGCGCCTTCGCCACGTGGAGGGGCCAGTAGGGCCTCCTCTCCTTCAACCTCTCCATTACAGCCTCCAGCGGCTCATCCTCAAGGTAGTACTTGCCCGTCAGGCCCTCCTCCCCTATGGAGATCATCCTCACCGACTTCTGTAACGCCTCTGCGAGGCTCCTGCCTATGGCCATCGCCTCCCCTATACTCTTCATCTCCGAGTCCAGGGACTGTATGGCGCCCTCGAACTTGTCCAGGTCCCACCTGGGGGCCTTCACCACTACATAGTCGAGGCTGGGCTCGAAGCAGGCGCAGGTCCTGCCTGTTATGCTGTTGATGACCTCGTCCAGCTTGTAGCCGAGGGCTAGCTTAGTTGCTATATAAGCTAGGGGATACCCCGTAGCCTTGCTGGCCAGGGCGCTGCTCCTACTCATCCTAGGGTTAACCTCGATCACGTAGTACTCGCCCCTAACCTCGGGGTTCTGGGCGAGCTGTACGTTACCCTCCCCGACCATCCATATTGCACTGGCGACGTTGAAGGAGGCTCTCCTGAGTAGCTGGTACTCGTAGTCGCTCAGCGTCTGGCATGGCGCCACCACGAAGGAGTCCCCAGTGTGGACTCCCATAGGGTCTAGGTTCTCCAGGCATGCGACCGCGGCCATGTTGCCCCCGGAGTCCCTGACTACCTCGTATTCTACCTCCTTCCAGTGGTAGAGGTACTTCTCAACCAGCACCTCCCTGGTCTCGCTCTGGGCCAGAGCCCTTGCTATCCACCTCTCTAGCTCCCCCCTGCTCCACGCTATGAAGCTACCCCCACCGCCCAGGTTGAAGCTTACCCTAGCTATCACCGGGTACCCTATACCCTCGGCAGCCTCCAGAGCCTCGTCGACGCTATTGACTGGCATGCTGGGCGGTATCGGAACCCCGGCCTCCCTCATGGCCTCCCTGAAGAGCCTCCTCGAGAGGGCCCTCTTTACACCCTCTATAGGCGTGCCTAGGACCTTAACCCCATACCTGCCCAGGACGCCGGAGTCGTGGAGCCTCACCCCAAGGCTAAGAGCAGTCTGGCCGCCGAAGCCTATCATAACGGCGTCTGGCCTCTCCCTCTCGATAACCCTCTCAACGTACCAGGCCCTTAGGGGGCCCAGGTAGACCCTATCTGCTATCCTGCTGCTAGTCTGTATCGTTGCAACATTCGGGTTCACTAGTATAGTCTCGATGCCCTCCTCCCTAAGCGCCTTCAGGGCCTGGCTGCCACTATAATCGAACTCCGCGGCCTCGGCTATCTTAATGGCCCCGCTACCCAGGACGAGAACCTTGCCAGGAGCCTCCATGTCTAGACCCCCTCAACCATCGAGGCGAACCTGTGGAATATCCAGGAGGAGTCCCAGGGCCCCGGACCGGCTTCTGGGTGGAACTGGGTGGCCATGACGGGGGCGCCCCTCATCTTGACCCCCTCCAGAGTGTTGTCATCAGGGTTCAGCATCCAGGGCTTCAGGTCGGCCTCCTCTAGGCTATCCTGGTCCACGGCGTAGCCGTGGTTATGAGTGGTTATGTAGCACCTACCCGTCTCGAGGTCCTTAACCGGCTTGTTGACGCCCCTATGCCCGAACTTCATCTTATAAACCCTAGCGCCGAGGCCTAGGGCTAGTAGCTGCATGCCGAGGCATATCCCAAGAACGGGCTTCCCACTGGTGGCCACCTCAGCGGCTATCCTGGATTGTCTGGCTAGGAGCCTGGGGTTACCGGGGCCACTACCGAGCACGACGCCGTCGAAGCCGTCGAGTAGCTCGTCGGCGCTACTGTTGCAGGGCATCCTGACAACCTCCAGCCCCGCCCTCAGGAGGCTCCTCACAATCCCATGCTTCACCCCACAGTCGAGGAGCGAGACCCTGCCCCTAGCCGTTCCCCCAGGCTTGTAGGCCAGAGGGGCCTTGGGGCTTGCTATTGCAGTATAGTCTATATCATCATACCTGGGGCTACTCCTGAGCCTCCTCCACAGCTCCTCCCACCCCGGCGGCTCCCTGGAGACGCTTACCACCGCCTGCATGACCCCCCTGGTCCTAACCTTCTTCACGAGCCACCTAGTATCGAGCCTATACGCCCCAGGGACACCGCTGGACTCGAGCCACTCCCCCAGGCTCTGCACCGCCTCGGGGTGACTGTACTCGGGGTACTCGGAGACTAGAAGGCCCCAGACCTTGACGCTCTCCGACTCCATGTTTAGGGAGAGCCCGTTCTCGACCCTAACCCTGGGCACCCCATAGTTCCCCACCATTGGATGGGTTATGACTAGGATCTGGCCCATGTAGCTCGGGTCGGTGAGGCTCTCCGGGTACCCCGTCATGGCGGTGGTGAACACAAGCTCCCCCGTAACCGTAGCCTCGGCGCCGAAGCCGCAGGCCTCCACAGCAGTGCCGTCCTCTAGGAGGATCCTGGCCTTGGAGGTGCAGGCTAGCAGGGGGAGGCTCACTGGCTCCACGCCGAGCTCCACAGTGTTACTCATCTGTAACCCAGCGTCACTGGTCGAGGAGGACTCGGCTATTAAATGAATGCGTGACCCACGTAACTTATTAGCTTGAGGCTGCTACTACCAGGAGTGGTATAGTTAGGCCTTGTACAAGGGCAAGGGCATCTCGGAGGCGGTTAGGAAGATAATAGACTCTGACCCCTGCATGCAGGAGGCACTGGCAGCCAGGGTTATAAGCTACAGCGAGCTGGCCAGGAGGATCCACCCGATGGTGGAGAGGCTAATAGGAGACCAGGTCTCCGTCAACTCGATAAAGATAGCGCTGACCCGGTACACGCCGCCGCAGAGCAGGGGCAGGGCGCCCAGGAGGAGGGTGCTGGACCTCCTGGCTAGGTCCTCGCTAGAGCTTAGGAGCAGCGTGGCGGTGGTAACAGCATACAGGGACAAGTTCAGGCAGGTTCTAAAGGCGCTCCTAGAGATAGAGTCGAAGGCTAGGCTGCTCCTGGTGCTCCAGAGCATAAACACGTTCACCCTCATCATAGACGAGGAGCACCTAGACACGATAGTAGAGATGCTGGGTGACAGCGTGGTGGAGACCTACAGGGGCCAGGCGGCAGTTATAATAGTCAGCCCAGAGGACCTGGTGAGGGTCCCAGGCTTTGTCGCACACGTGACCAGCCTGATAGCGTCGGAGGGGATAAACATAACACAGATCGAGTCCAGCTACACCGATACAATACTAGTACTAGATAAGGACGATGCCATGAGGGCGTTCGACATACTCAACAAGGCGATAGAGATAGCCAAGCAGCAGCTCGGCATAACAAGCCAGCCAACAGGGCAGGGATAGACCCAGTGTAACAGTATAGATAACTAGTGTAACGCTCCTAGCACCCCCTCCAGGGGTGAACACTGGAATGATGAAGGCCTCAAAGCTAAAGCTAAAATGCCCGGTCTGCGGCCTCCCCGTAGAGCTGCCCGGAGACGTTATGGACGGGGAGCTGGTAGAGCACGACTGTGGAGCAACGCTAGAGGTAAAGGTCAAGGATGGAGAGGTAGAGCTAGTAGAGTTCGAGGGCTCAATGGAGGACTGGGGAGAGTAGCAAGTACCCCACTATAAAACCCCAGTCCGCCTCAACACCACCCAGGGTGTCTAGGGGTGGCAATGGTACGTTTCTCCAGGCTAAAGGTCATACCAGAGGGAGGAGCCCGAGTTAAGGTTATAGATGGAGTCCCAATCATGGTGGCAAGATACAATGGCGAGCTAAGAGCATACATAGCAGTATGCCCACACAAAGGCTACGTCATGTGCGAGAGGAGTATTAACGGGGGGAAGCTGGTCTGCCCAGGACACGGCGAGGTATTCGACTTCTCCACGGGAGAGCCAAGCAGGGGAAAAGCCAAGGAGCCACTACCCAGGCTTCACCTAGAGGTGAGGGAGGAGGAAAGGGGAAGCGAGGTCTGGGTGGAGCTACCAGGAGACGAGCACAGGGAGTGGATAAGAAGGGTATCAAAGCCAATACACTAGGAGGACCACAAATGATAGCCACTAGGCTGCTAGAGGCGCTAGGCACAGCGACATTCCAGCCAGGATACGGGCCCGAGTGGGGCAGCGGCGGCGTCTACGGGCTCAAGTACCACAAGGGAGTCCTATACTTCACCCTAGCATTCGAGGCCAAGGCATACTTCATACACAGCAAGCTACAGGAGGCTAGGGAGTACGACTACAACCTCCTAGGAGAGGAGACAAGCGGTGGAGACACCTACAACGCATCAACAGCAGTAGACGACACGATCTTCTTCGGAGGATGGGCACACGCACCCCCAGCAATAAAACAGGAGGGCAGGAGGAGGGAGCTAGACTTCACAAACAAGTACAGCCACATACATGCCTACAACATCAAGGAGGACAAGGTAACCCTGCTATGGAAAGAATCAATACATCACCCCCGGCACTGGGCAGGAGAAGTCAGCGAGCTCATATACGACCCGCTCAAGGACGTGTTATACGCAGCCAGAGGCGATGGACACGACAGGCTGGGAATATACGAGGTAGACATGAAGGGCAAAGCACTACAGGCCAGCCCAAACCCGGTACTCAAGGGCGCGGCCCACCTCGACCATGCATGCTTCACCCTCCACGGGCCCGGAGAATGGAAGCCATTCAGAGGATACACATGCATAGAGATGGGCACGGGCAAAACCCTCACGACAATCATAGACCCAGCCAAGGCACCTAGCCCAGACGGGGAGGGAGTAGAGAAGCCTAGAGTAGGAAGCGTGGTCTCAGCATACACAAGGCTATACACGACGGCCAGGGGAGGAGTATTCCTAGGAGACCCGGTAGGCGGGGATGATATCATATTCTACAGGATACTAGACTTCTACCCAAGCCACTACGGCCCCCTACGGGTCAACACGGTAACCCCACTGGCAGCCCCACTCACGGTATGGAACAACATGAGCCACGCAACACTAGTGGGGACAGACGAGCTGGCGAGCGACGTGCAGGCAGAGTCGAGGAGGATCCTAGCCCCCTCCCTCCTACTGTCACTAGAAGGCCCACACCCTAGGATAGTAGCCCCCCTAGGGGTAAGGGCCACCAGCCTAGAAAGCCTAGGAGACTCGGTGGTTATAGGCTACAGCACAAGCCCCAACCTTGAGAGGTACGACTCTACGAGGCTAGACGCTGGCACCCGGGGCCTAGCGGCTATACCGCTAGACACAATAGCGACAGCCCGGGGGGTAGGAGTCGTGCTGAGGCCCCCTCCCGCTGCCACCCTAGAGGGCAGAGTATTTGGGGGCATACCGCTGGCAGGCTACAAGAATCCAAAAGCCCACTTCAGGTCTGGGAGCGGTGCGAGACTTAGGGTCTACACCTATAACCTAGGAGATCCCCCGGGAGGAGCCGAGGTTGACGACTACACCCTGCCCCCGGGCAGGAGCTCCCTAGACTTGTCAGGGCACGGGTGGGGGATAGTATCGTTCAAGGTCCTCAAGGGGAGGCTTGACAAGGCGGTCTTCACCCTCGACTAGAGAGCTCCCGGTAGACCTGTATGAGGCCCGCGGTCTTCACCAGGTTGCCTATGAAGGGTATGATCGCTAGCCTGTGGTCGACTACAGCTAGGGGTAGGGATAGTATGAATAGGAGCATGCCCCCTATGAAGGCGTTAACCCCCCGGTTTACATGCTCCTCCAGGTCCCTCTTCAGCCTAACCCCCAGAACCAGCTCTCCATAGTAGGCTACAACGATCAGCCAAGCCCCAAGGTACGGCCTGCCAAGAGCGCCAATGGCAACGCCAAGACCAGCGATCACGGCCCCAGCGAGGCCAGCGACCCTCACAACTGGCCTAGAATACCTAGTGGCCCTGACCAGCCTAGTATAGACGAACCCAGCGATAACGAGTAGGGCTGCCAAGCCGGGCAGCGTATAGGGGGTGAAGAGGGAGTCGAGCCCCCACAGCATGACTACGAATAGAATAACCTCTATGATAATGGCAGCCAGTATGCTCCCAGCCATAGCAGAGGCCAGGAGCCTCCTCTCGGTAGCCACAGCCAGACACCATTACACACTATAAAATACATATGCACAGGCTAAATAAGACAGTACATGCCCCCGAGCCACGCTACAGCCAGGCTAGGACTACTGGGACTCCTCCGCCAGGTAGTCGCCATACAACACAGTGGCGAGAGCAATGAGGGCGGAAGAGGCTGCATACTCGGTGGACAACGTTATCCCCGGGGCCAGGTCCACCACAAGGTCCGCAAACCTATAGACACCCGGGGGTATACCCTCCCTGCTCCCGAAGAGCAGGTTAACCCTCCTCCTACCCTTGACCAGCCTCCAGAGATCCTCCCTTAGCTTTGACACCGGCTCCCCCTCGGGCTCGAACACTATTATGGGCTCCCCCCTCCTATCCCTGACTAGCTGGTGTAGGTCCTGAACCCTAACGGGGACCCTCCACGGCCTCCGGCTATAGCTCTTCTCCTGTATCCTGTACCTCGACTCTATACCCTCGAATATCCCCTGGAGGAAGTGGAGCAGCTGGTCCCCCTCCACCACGCCAGCCGGGGCGACCACCAGCTCGCCAACCTCGAAGTTCTGCACCTCCCTGCCGATCCTAACCCCCATGTTACGGCACGCATCCAAGGGGCCTAGGTAGGGCATCTGAACTATGGAGAACCTCCTGAAGAAGCGGTGCAGGGGCGCCTTTCCGGGGCCGTGCTTCCTCCACTCCATGCTCCCCGGGTACACGCTTATCAGAGCCTCATCCTGGAGTATCTCAACGGCCACCACCTTATCCGGCCTACTTAGGTTGACGCATGCCCCCGTAGCCCTCTTGACCGCGTCTCCCACTGCAACGTTGACATCGATACTAGTGAAGCTATGCCTCCCCCTCCTAACAGTCCTTACCGCGAAGCACTCGCTACTCGAGATCCTGCCCCTGACAGCCTCCACAGCGGCCCTTTGAAGGTCCTCAAGTGTAGCCTTCGCCCTGGCATGGACTACGAGGACCTTATCAGCCTCGGGGACCCTCTCGAGGATGATCTTGTCTTCGCCGCCGCGACACCCGCTAACAAGAACTAGCCCCTTGAAGCCCTTGGGGGAGGGGGTAGCCTCTAGCCAGGGCGCCTCCTCTACTATCCGGGAGGCGGCTACCCTCTCCATGCCGAGGGCCGTCTTCACGAGTATGCAGGGCTCCAGCCTAGCTTCACCTTGCCTTTAACTGGAGCGGGGAGACCACGACTGCCTTCTGCGGCCCCTCGGGGCCGGGCACCCATAGTAGCTTCGACTTCGCTATCTCCACCTTCCTTATGGCGTAGATCTTCCTAGCCGCCTCCTCCACCTCCAGCGCTAGGCTGCCCTCCTGGTCGCTGAAGACCATGGCTTGTATGAGCTCGTCTAGAGTGCTGTTCCTGGCCCTGTTCTCGATGATCTCCTGCATCCTCTTCCTAATCAGCTTTTTCTGGCTAGTCTTGCACCTGTACCGGGTGAATACGACGGCGGTGATCCTGAGCCCGTAGCCGTCCTTAGTCCACACGTCGAATATGCCCGTGATCTTGCTGCTCTTCCTCCTGGTCAGGCTCCTCAGGTAGTCGCGCAGGAGCTCGTGGCCCTTGAACCTGGTGTAGGCGGTGTCGCCCTCAACCTTTACTATCTGGAAGTATAGTTTTATGTGGACGTGGGCGAAGTCCCCTGTTATGTCGAATAGGGTGGTCTCCATCACCCTGCCTATCAGCTTATCCGGGTCATCGGCGGGTGTTGTGCCGAGGGGTGCGTTGCCAAACACCTCGGGGGCCACCACAGTGTACCACTTCTTCTGCCTCCAAGTGTCTGCTGATACGCCCCTAACCCTTCTCCTCCTAGCCAATCCCATCTAACCCTCCAAACCCCGGGCTAGGCGCCCTTTAGGCTTAAAAACGGTTAGCCGGAGGCTCTTAGAGCCGACTCAGCTGCCTGGAGCGCCTGGAGGAGGTCATCCACTGTATTCCTAAGCGTTAGAAGCCCCCGGGGGCCCCGGCACTCCACCTCGACGATGCACTCAAGTACACCGTCACCAGTACACACCACTGATACCCCAGGGGGAGCCCTCGCATTATCAGGCTCCAGGGCCTTAGCCAGATCCCCTGGGTGCTCTACGCTAGCCCTGATAACCGCTCTACACGCCCTCCCCTCCATCGTTAAACACCAGCCACAGGCCCTCTAGCCTAGCCAGTTTATTGTCAACCAGCTTCCTAGCAACACCCGGCTGGGCGGCCTCGGCCTGGACTACTGATGCCCTCAAACCACCATCCTCCACGAGCACTATAGAGTCGCCCTCCACCCTGCCCAGGGCCTCGAGAGCCCTCCAGGCTGATAGGGGGCTCGATGATAGGCTTTGGGGGAGCCTGTAGGTTCTCAGCCATGGGACCACCTTCACCCTAACAGGGGGGCCCTCCTCAAGTCCCCTGACAAGGCTCCTGCACTGCGAGACTAGGAGAGACTCAGCTATCGGGTACTCAAGCTCCATATCGAGTATGGAGCCAGCCAGCGCGCCCAGCCCCCCGGCCTCCGCTGCCACTGCTAGGGCGTCGGAGGCCATTCTAAGGTCCTCAACCAGCGGGTCACCAGACACTATGACGCCTCCAAGGATCCTAGACGCCTCCACGCCCCCATGCCTTGCCAGGGCCTCTAGGAGAGTGGAGGCCAGCTTCTCCACCTCCCCGGGCTCTAGCGTGGATAGGCTCCTCTCAGGGTCAAGGCCTGCCCCGGATATGAGGTCCCTAGCCGCCTCCGGCCTCCCTGAGACCCCGTGCATGTAGGGGTTGCAGGTGGAGGATAGGCTCCTCCACGCAGGCCACTTGTGGGGCTTATACGCCTTCACCCCGGTATACATGTCTAGCCCCGCCTGGTCTGCTAGGACCTCGAGCAGGGCCCTATCAACCCCGTGGAACCTGCCAGCCTGATCTACATACCGTGTATGGTACGACGCGGCTAGCAGGGGGAGGAGGTCGCGGGGCGGTAGCTTGTGCTCTGCCAAGGCCAGGCCCACGGCGGAGGATACGCTACCCTCAACCTCCAGGTACACGGCGCCCGGGGGCGGGCTCCCCTTAACCTGGCCGCTGGCCAGGGCTAGGAGAGCGTCATCCACATCCCAGCTCTTCAGGCTTAGATGGTTGAATCCCAGGAGGAGGGTGGGGCCCATGCCAGCCCGGGGGCTGGTGCTAACAGCTAGTACAGCATGGACCCCCAGGCTCCTAGCCGCCTTGTAGACGACAGCACCCGCTATCATGGGATCCATCGAGGGGTATACCTGTATCCTCAGCATCCCACGCCTAGACCCGGCCTCGAGGAGCCTGGATAGGTTCCTCGAGGCAAGCTCCACACCCCTGTCGAGGTCCTCGCCAGCCTCAATCCTAGCCTTAAGCAAGATGCAGGGCCCCCAGCCTGGATCTAGAGGCCTGATAGGATAATATGCCGTCGAGTCTAGAGTCTATGCTTATATTCCCTCCAGGGCGCCAGGGGCATACACGAAGGCTCCCCGGGCAAGGCTGGGAGCGAGAGGGGGTTGGCGTTGAGTGGGAACACGCTGAAGATGCTTAGCGAGTACCTAGACACCTCGGTGCTAGTCAAGCTCAAGGGCGGCAGGAGCCTGAAGGGCACCCTGAAGAGCTACGATCAGCACCTAAACCTAATACTAAAGGACGCCGAGGAGCTGGACAGCGAGGGCAACTCCCGGCCAGTAGGGACAGTGCTAATAAGAGGAGACAACGTAGTTATGATGAGCCCGGCCAAGTAGGAGGTGGCCATGAATGGGTAAGGGTACGCCAAGCTTCGGCAAGCACGGGAGGAGCAAGACCCACATAGTATGCAGGAGGTGCGGCAGGAGGAGCTTCAACGTGGCAAAGGGCTACTGCGCCGCCTGCGGGTTCGGGAGGAGCAGGAGGATGAGGAGGTATAGCTGGCAGAATAAGAAGTACAACAGGGTAAGAATAGTCTAGGGGTGGCCAAGTGGCAGAGGCTAGATGGGAGGAGAACCTAGGCAAACTCCTAGACAAGGCCGAGGAGAGGGGCATAGAAACCATAATCCTAGGATCCAAGGCCAACATAAGATACACCACAGGCATACAGGAGCCCACAGGCATAGCAGTAGCCAGCAGGAACTGCGGATACACACTCATCACACCCCTACTAGACTACCACAGGATAGCATCCCAAGCCCCAAGCTACGTGGAGGTAAAGGCGGCATACAGGAGGAGCGACGAGGCTCTGGAGGCAGACATACCCCAGGGGGATCTAATACACGACACCCCGACAAAGGCAGCCATAGAAATAGCTAGAACCTGCGGCGGCAAGACCGCGGGGGACCTCTCAGCACAACCATACCCACAGGCGCGAGCCCTAGCAGAGGCTGGAGTAGAGGACATAACCAGCCTAATCAACAGGGCACGGGCAATCAAGTCCAGCTGGGAGGTAGAGCTGATGACAGAAGCCGCCTTCAAGGCAGAGGAGATCCTCGGGAAAGCAATAAACATGCTGGAAGAGGGGGTCACAGAGGCGGGTGTGGCTGGGGAGATCATAAGGCTCTCCATGGAGGCGGCGGAGGGCACCTCCTTCCCACCCATAGTAGCCTTTTACTCCAACACGGCCTACCCCCACCACGTACCTGGCCCCACGAGGCTGGGGGTAGACGGGCCGGTACTCATAGACATGGGGGTAGCGCACGCCGGCTACATGAGTGACATAACCAGGACCCTCCACAAGGGCTCCCCAGGACAGGGCTTCAAAAAGCTGCTGGAGGCAGTCGCTGAGGCCCAGGCAGCGGCGATAGACAGGGTAGCCCCTGGAGCCGAGGCGTGGGAGCCCGACAAGGAGGCACGCCTAATCCTATCCCGGCACGGGGTTGCAAGGCACTTCATCCACGGCCTGGGACACGGGGTCGGGGTTGAGATACACGAGGAGCCCTACCTGAGGCCGGGCTCTAGGACTCTGCTCGAGCCAGGGATGGTGGTTACCGTGGAGCCAGGAGTGTACCTGCCAGGCCTGTACGGGGTGAGGATCGAGGACATGGTCCTAGTGACTAGAGGTGGTAGGAGGCTCATCACCAGGTTCGCCAGGATCCTGGGAGACATAGCCTAAACCGAAAAGCTTATAAAGACTACCAGTCCTAGGTAGTGATGGGGATTTAAGGGTATCGCCTGCCCAGGGCGGGCAAACCCTTTATAATAACGGGGTGTAGTCTCGGTGGCCGAGGATAGGGAGCGGGAGCCCACGTGTCCTCCCGACAAGATCATATACGACCCCGAGAGGGGCGTACGCATCTGCGAGCTGACAGGGGAAGTCATAGAAGAGGGGGTAATAGGCGACGAGGCAGAGTGGAGGGCCTACACCCCCGAAGAGAAGAGTAGGAGGACAAGGGTAGGAGGCCCAGTATCCTGGGCCAAACCCCACATGGGCATAGACGCCTACATAGGCACCTTCCGCAGGGGCGGAGGCCAGAAGATCAAGGGAGTAACCCGGAGGATCGAGGCCCTCCGAGTCCAGAGAGGCTACAGGATGGGCCGCACCCTAGGAAGCCTCGAGAAGAACATAAACCAGGCAATGCAGCTCATAGACGAGATCACGGCGAAGCTAAGCCTCCCCTCCACAGTAAAGGAGGAGGCGGCAAAGCTATACAGGGAAGCAGCCCACAAGGGCCTAACACGGGGTAGGAGCATAGAGAGCATGGTAGCAGCGGTGATATACGCAGCATGCAGGAGCCACCAGGTACCCTGCACACTAGACGAGCTCGCAGGCTTCATAAAGATGAAGGAGGCAGAGGCCAAGAGGGAGGTAGCAAGGAACTACAGGCTACTAGTCAGGGACCTAGAGATAAAGATACCAGTAATAGAGCCCGAGAGGTTCGTCTACAGGATCGCCAGCGCCCTCAACCTACCAGACCCCGTAGTAGTAGAGGCGATCAAGATAGTGAAGGAGGCCAGGAAGAAGGGGCTCACAGCCGGGAAGGACCCCAGCGGCCTCGCAGCCGCGGCGGTATACCTAGCGGCGCTGAAGCATGGGCTCAGGAAGACCCAGAAGGAGGTAGCCAGCGTAGCTGGCGTGACCGAGGTCACGGTCAGAAATAGGTATAAGGAGATAGCAGAGGCGATCCAGGGGGCAGTCTAGCCCTCTACCCCCTTAACCCCACTATTTTATCCAGGGCCTCCACGGTGAATCCTAGCCCTAGCTTCTCCAGAGTGCTCCTCCTAGGCACGCCACGCTCATCCCAACCGCGGAGGTCGTAGTAGTGGTTCAACAGCTCGTTGTACTTGTCCAGGTCCAGCCTTGCCCCTGCCAGCGGGCCCTTGGTCAGCGGGTGCTTGAACCACCTGGCCGGGGGCATGTCCATCTCCCTGCTCCACCCGCCGTACTCCCTGATCCAGAGGGCCCTAACCAGAGCGTACACCCTATCCGCGAGCCTATAGAGGTCCTCCCATGTGTACGAGACCCCGGTGGCGTACGTCAGTATCTTGGGGTAGTACTCAAGGTTCAGGCCGACCTCTACCCATGGGAAGCGGCATGCAACGAAGCTCTCGAATAGGCCGCCCCTTATCCTCTGCAACTCTATGACCTTCGCAGCCTTATCGCGGGAGTAGGAGAACCTATCAGTGGCGACCTCCCAGCTTATAACCCAAGCATCCTTATGGTGCGCCCCTATGGGGCTCGTCCCGTAGGCAAGCGCCATCCCGGGGGCCGCGTGGCAGTCGTACGCGCTAACCTCCAGGCCCTTCACGTGTATGGCGTAGTCGCAGCTCCCCTTCCCGGTCTTGGTGCAGGCCTCCCTAACGCCTCCAGCCAGCAGGTCCCCTAGGCCCGTCTCCCTATACGCTATCTCGCCGACGAGCTCCCTGAACCTCTTATAGTCGCCCCACTCCACCTTCTCCTCTATATGCCCGAGCTCGCTGGCCTCAGCGGCCCACGCCATCACGCTCCCCAGGCTTATCGTATCGAGGCCCAGCATGTCGGCCATCCTATTCAGCACAGCCACCTTCCTCAGGTCCCCTAGGCCCAGGTTGCTCCCTAGCATAGCGACGTTCTCATAGTCGAGCTCGCTGATCTCGCCCTCCTCGTCCCTGATCATGTTGCCACACGTCATATTACACTTGGGGCACCCCCTCTGGCCGATCTTCAGCTCCTCCATCCTGAAGCCGCCGATACCCTGGTACTCGTCGAAAACTCCCTCCCTGAAGTTGTACGCCGGCAGGACCCCAGCCTCCTGGGCCCACTCCACAGTCATCATAGTGCCCTGCCGCATCCAGAACTTGTAGTTCTTCGCCCTAACCACCTCCATGTAGGCCTTCGACCCCTCCTCCTTGACCTTCTTCGGGTCGTGGAGGTTGAATCCCCGCGTGCCCCTGAAGACGACGGCCTTAAGCTTCTTGGAGCCCATAACCGCGCCCAGCCCCGGCCTGCCGCCGCTCCTACCCTCCTGGCTTATCACGGTAGCGAACTTGACCAGCCTCTCGCCGGCAGGCCCGATCTCGACTATGCCCGCATCCTTCCCATACCTCTCCCTGAGCCTCCTCTCCGTCTCGAACGTGTCGAGGCCCCAAAGGTCCTCGGCATCCTCAAGGGAGACCTTCCCATCCTCTATATAAGCCACCACCGGCCTCCTAGAGGCCCCCTGGAAGACGACCGCGTCGAACCCAGTCTTCCTCAGCTCTACAGCGGCCCAGGTCCCTATATTGCCGTCGCCATAACCCCCGGTTAGAGGGCTCTTTGCAGCTACAATCATCTTGCCGCTACTAGGCAAGGTGACCCCCGTCAGGGGGCCCACAGCCATTATCAGCAGGTTCTCCGGGCCCAGGGGATCGGCTCCTACGGGTAGGTGCTCCCACAGAATCCGGGCGGCGAGGCCCCTGCCTCCCAGGAAGTCGAGGGCCCACTCCTTGGGATACTCGACCTCCCTAGACTCCCCCGTGGATAGGTTTATCCATAGGATCCTGCCGTGCCAGCCCTTCAACCCTATATGCACCCCCAGGGTAGGCTCTATCCAGCTAACATGCTCCATAATAGTAGGGCTACATGCTTAGTTTTATGTATGTAGCCCCTCTCCCTACATACTGTTGGTGGTTGTGGTGGGCAAGGCTAGGGTTAGGTACTTCGGCTTCCTGGCCGGGGAGATGGGTAGGGAGGTAGAGGTTGAGGTTGGGGACGGGGCTAGGGTTGAGGATGTTGTTAGGCTACCCGAGGGTATGAGCCTGGACGACGTGGTGGTCCTGGTTAACGGGGTTGCGGCGAAAAAGGGCCAGTTGGTGAGGCCGGGGGATGTTGT
Source organism: Acidilobaceae archaeon (assembly GCA_027014125.1). Taxonomy (GTDB): domain Archaea; phylum Thermoproteota; class Thermoprotei_A; order Sulfolobales; family Acidilobaceae; genus S012-22. Next base: position 27,696 of record JALWEI010000017.1, read on the forward strand.
CTCGGTTATGCCCCACATCAGCGGGGGCACTCGAGGTCTCCCGGCATAGATAGTATCTTCTTCGAGAGCTTCTCCTCCTTGCCCTTATCCACCTCGTAGTAGTAGTACATGGTGTCAATGTTGCCTCCCAGCTTCTTGACTATCCTCAGCGTGCTGGAGATCATATCGCCCTCGCCAGTTATGCTCACCACCACCCTCTCCCTACCGGTCACGGGGTCGGGTGACACGGTTGCGAAGACCACGGGGGGTAGCACTGGCAGGGCGTAGGATAGCCTCAGCGGCTCCGGCGTCGAGACGACTGCTAGCACATGGTTCTTCCCGAAGTACGGGGCGTACCTTAGCCTGTAGCCTAGTATCACCCTCCTACTCCACATGTTGTAGTACTTCCTCTGCGCCTTGGGGGTCTCGATCCCCAGCTCCCTCGCTATCGCCGCCATGCTCTTTATAGAGTCCTCGTCGGCCTCGTCGAGTATAGCTAGTAGGACCTTGTCCAGCGGGTAGCGGCGGCCCCATATCCTAGGGGGCCCCTCCTGGTATATCTCCGTGGCTATCTTTGTCATCTTCTCCTCGGTCTCCTCGCTGATCTCTGAGACGGGCTTCAGGTCCAGGAAGGGTATAGATGCGAGGGCCGGCCTAGAGCCCCACAGGATCCTGTTCAGGTAGTACTCGACATTCTCCCTGGAGAGCTTGTCTATAACCTCGTTCATGCAAACCAGGGGCATGTAGTACATCTTGAGCTCCTTGCCGTCCAGGGTCTTGGCAGACATCTTCATAGGCAGGTCCAGGTCCACGGTGTCGCCGATAGTGATCAGCATGTTTATCCCGATCCTCTCGTAGTTCAGGGATATGCCGAACCTGAAACCATAGCTCAGGGCCCTCTGAACAAGCTTATAGAGGTTCCTCTCGCCAGTGCCAATGTATCTGGCGTACCACCTTATCGCTGGTGATGCCTCATCATCCTCTGTTGATCTCCGCGTAAGCGCCTCGATTGTTTGAGCTACTCTATAATCCAGGATATCCCTCCTCCTCGGCATCTCATGTGCACCCTGATTCTACCTAGAAGTATTAACAGTTAGAGATTATAATCTTTATCGTAACGATGTTATGAGCCGGGGCATGATGCATAATACCGGGCTAGACTAGTTCCATGTCAATAGTTCCAAGACAGCGGTGAATAAATATTTATACAAGACACGAGGCTAGATATATACGTTGCCGGTCGTGTACACGGTGGGAGACGCACAGGCGACTGTGCGCGAGGATTTAAGCCTTACAAGAATATAGAATCCGTGCAGTGGGATAAAGGTATGCGGGATAAGTTGAAGGCGATAATAGAGCTGACAAAACCCAGGCAACTAATACTACTACTCGTAACCATGTACGGAGCATACTTCGCCGCCGGCGGAGGGCTAGACCCCAAAACACTCGCACTCCTAACAGTAGCAGGCTTCGGTGGGGTAGGGGGTGTCACAGCCCTAAACATGTACCTAGAGGCAGACCTAGACTCCAGGATGAATAGGACCAAGAAGAGGCCACTACCCAGCAACAGGCTAACAATGGAGGAGGCGTTCATATCAATAATAGTGATGATCCTGGCAGGGGTGATGGCTGCACTCCTCATAAACGTGTACGTAGCCGTGGCACTCCTCGCCGGGCTCTACTTCGACATAATAACCTACACAGAGCTCACAAAGAGGAGGAGCATAGCAAACCTAATACTAGGAAGCGTTGCAGGCTCAATGCCAGCCCTAGGCGGCTGGGCGGCAGCGGCTGGCGGCTTCACGCCGGGAGGCATAATACTTGCAGGGATAGTATTCGTGTGGCAGCCCCTCCACGTCTCAGCACTAGCCTACTACTTCCTAGACGACTACCTCAAAGCCGGGGTGCCCGTGCTCCCAGCCATGGTCAAGCCCAGGACCTTCGCCATACTAGTCAGCGCCTCGATAGCACTCCTGCCAGTCCTGGCATGGCTCTTCGTCGCGGTAGAGGGCTACGGAGTAGCAGCGGCCGTGGTGACCACGCTAATGAGTATACACGCAATCATAAAGATACTCAGGTTCGCCGAGAGCCCCAGGAGGGAGGCGGCGCTGGGCATGATCAAGTACGCCAGCCCCCTAGTGGCGGTAGCATTCGTACTCCTACCCATAGAACAAGCAATACAAACCGTAACACTACTAGGGTGACCACCATGGCATGCACAGGACAAAGGATGATGGCATGCATCGGAATAGCGGTGGCAGGCCTACCAGCACTAGCCAGCCTACTACACGGAGCCCCCAGCCTAGCCCTAGCGGCAGGCCTCCTAGCCCTAACACTCCCAGCCCTAGGAGGCCAGGCATGGATCCTGGCATCACTCCTCCCAATACTACCAGCAACAGCAGCCCTACTAGCCCCAGGCCTAGCCCAGCCCCTAGCAGCACTGGCAGTAGCAGGCCAGGCCTCCTATACACTAGCAAGGACAAGGAGGCTACACTCCCTAGCAATGCTAGCCGCACTAGCGCCAATAGCCACGGGAGGCATAGAGGCGGTGCTAGCAGCGGTGCTAACCACAACCCTAGGCATGGTAGCATCAACCAGGATAGTAGAGGAGAGCGGGTGCCCCTTCAAGTCCGAGAACAGGCTCATACAGGCGGGAGCACTAGTCTCCGGGGCCGGGCTACTAGCCTCTGTAGTAGCAGGGTGGAACAGCTACGTGGCTACCCTCTGGCTACTTGGACTCCTTCTTCTAGAAGCCGGCGTCTTAGCTCCCCAAGGATCCTAGCCCTCATACTCCTCTTAGGCAGCCCCAGCCTGCTCGAGCCGCGGGCTGGGAACCACGAGTCGCTCCTCCTAGCCAGCCAGAAGGGCCTCCTCAACTCGTTAACCTCCAAGAGGGCCTCAGCTGCTGCTAGCACCTTCTCCTCCCACGTCTCTGCACCCCGTATCCGGGGGAGCATATGGATCCTCCTCCCCCTCCAGTTGAGGCAGGGGCTTAGGTGGCCGGTGGCGCTAACCCTTATCCTAGTGCACCCAGCGCAGAATATAGGGTTCCCGTGTGGCCTCACAACCTCCACCCTAACACCGTTGGGGAGCGTATACACGGGCCTGTTGTGGAGCCCCCTATACTCCACCCTGGCCCCCCGCCTAACAAGCTCCTCCTCAACCCTGGAGAGGGGGTAGAAGTACTGCTTGAAGAACCGGGCCCCCAACCCCACGGGGTGCAGCTCTATAAGCTGGAGCACCGCCTCATACCTGGCAGCCAGGTCGGCCAGGCTCCAAACCTCATCCTCATTGACCCCACGAAGCAGGACCATGTTGACCTTGAGCCTCAACCCCGCATCATAGGCCGCCTTGAAGCCCCTCAAAGCCCTATCAAGCCCGTCAACCCCCGTTATGAACTTATACCTCCCCCGATGCAGGCTATGGATCGAGATGTTAGCCCTGGCCAGCCCTGCCTCCACCAGCCGGTGGGCATACACGTTCATAAGGTAACCGTTACTAGTCATAGACACGTCACTACCAGGAGCATTAGAGCTAATCTCGCCCACAACCTCCACGATATCCCTCCTAATCAGCGGCTCCCCGCCAGTAATCTTAAAGCTGGACACGCCAAGCAGCCAGGCAGCCCTGGCTACCACGCCATACTCCTCGGGAACCATGACCGGGGGCAGCTGGCCAGGCCTCAAAGGCCTACCAACAGGATCACCCTCGATATGGCAGAAGATACACCTAAAATTACACTCATTGGTAACGCTAACACGAAGATTACGGAACGGCCTCCCATAGGCATCTACAACAGCAGGAGCCCCAGGCAACCCCCACACCACAACATCAACCAAACAATACACTAGGAGAGCATAAATTAATTCAGTATATAACACGAGTGGGAACCACAGAGAGGGCCCGTAGCCTAGCCAGGACAAGGGCGCCGGCCTTCGGAGCCGGAGGTCCCGGGTTCAAATCCCGGCGGGCCCGCCACCAGACACATCCTAGTAATCATAAAAACAGATTGGAATATCTCGGCAATTGGAACCAAAACTCGACTAAGGCTTGCTCAGTCCCGATAATCACGGTGTATAATCACACGCCTGCGGCATCGAGTCCGCTTGGCGGCAGGGGGCTTCTAGGGTATAACCTTCAGCCATGGTATCCTCTTGAAGTCCTCGTCGAAAGTGAGGATAGTGTCTATACCATAGTGTCTGGCTGTTATTGTTATTAAAGCGTCTCCTGGAAGAAGGTTGTAATTTCTCATGATTTCTAGAAGCTCCCCTAGGCTACCTTTATCTTCTAAGACGATTATTCCCAGTTCTTCTATGAGTTCTTCAACGTCGCTCATCGCATTAGCAAATTCTTTAACGCCATGCTTTCTTATATATTCCCGTAGCTGGTCTAGCCTCCTGATATTGAGCCTCCTAAATGCATCGAGTCTTATGAGGGTGAATATTATCTCGTCGATAACTCTAAGCGATACTGCAAAGTCTTTTTCCTCGACTAGTACTTGCTTCACCTTGGAAGCGTAAGGCTCAATGCGATGGAGATAGTACACAATGGCATTAGTGTCTAGCAGTATCACTGGGCCTCGGCCTCCAACATGAATTCGTCTAGAAGCTCTTTTGGCGCACTACCACGTTTCCCATAGAACTTTTCGACGATTTTCTTTCTATCCTCAAAGCTCTCTATCCTAACTAAGACTTCCTCTCCCTCTTTTAGTTTAACAGGCTCTAGAAGCCTTAACGCTCCCTTCTCATACTTTGCCCTAACTACCTTGGGCACTCGAGCACCCCCTATTCTTATTTAGTCCTCCAGCCAATTAGCCTTTCCGCTGGATGTTTCAGAGTATCTTCTCTAATGTCCAGTATAGATAACCGTTTGTGAAGAGTGTTTCCAAACTATGGTTTCTCTTGGAAACGTGGTTTATAAGTCTCGGGTCTTCGGAGCCGGAGGCTCGCGGGGTTCAAACTCGCGGCGGGTTCGCCACCAGGCACCACCCAGTAATCATTAATCCTAGCGTCGAATGTATCAGCGGCTGGTGCTGAAAACTCGGCTGAGACTCGCTCAGTCCCGTTAATAATTGATGTATAATCACACACCTATGGTATTGAGACCACTTGACAGCGGGGGGGCTTCTAGGGTATAACCTTCAGCCATGGTATCTTCTTGAAGTCTTCGTCGAATGTTGCTAGCTCTCCTATGCCGTAGTGCTTGCAGGTTAATGCTATTTGAGCATCGTTTGGCGCTAGTCTATAAGCCTTGATTGTCTTGACAAGTTCGTCTGGGTCTTGGTAATCTCTTAGTATGGCTACCTTGAAGTCCTTGATGAAGCCGTCCACCTTCTCTATGGCCTCCTCGGGGAATCCATGCTTGGCTACGTGTTTCCGGAATGAGTATTTACCCCTAACACCGTACTTTACCCGAGCAATCTTCGCACCAGTAGTGTAGAGTAGCTCATTGTATACTATCATGGGTATGGCCATGCCTTCAATAATTGCTTCCCTGATAACCTTCTCTGAGGCGCTAGTTAGCTCGGTCTCAAAGAGGAAACTATAGATGATGTTCGTGTCTAGGCATATCATTGGGCCTGAGCCTCCTCCTCTAGCTCCCGGAGCTCCTCGATAGACGATTTCCCGAGAACACCCCTATACTTCTTGATTAACTCGTCTATATCCTCCTCCACTATAACCTTATACTCCTTGCCCTCCTCAAGGTTTATGCTATCCAAAGGCTTCAGCACACCCTTCTCATACCTAACACGTATGACTCTAGACAATTCCATCCCCACCCACACATTAGGTGCACGGGCCAATTAGCCTTTTCCCGCAGAGAGGTTTCCAGATTATCCTCCTTGATATTCAATATGGATAATAGTTTGTGGAGAGTGTTTCCAGTTTATGGTTCCCTCTGGAAACATTTATATCCTGGGCCTTCGGATCCATGGGGTTCCCGAGTTCAAACTCGCGGTGGGGCCACCATATCTTGTAGAGTAAAAGATGATGATTTTATAATATCTAAATAAGTTATTGTATTTGATTTGAATTACTTAATTTCTTATTATGATAATTTATTTATTAATGTATTGTAATCTTTATTGTTCAATAAGTAGTAGGCTTCGACGCCGGATTTTGAAGCGTTATCTCTCATTGTTTTATCACTAGTTATTAATATCGCGTCTACATGCTTAGCTGCCGCTATATAATAAGCGTCGACCGCTCTACAGCCAGTAAGCAATGCTGTTTCTGCCGCCTTATCATGAATGAGTTTCTCATCTATCACATTGATGTGCCCGAGTACTATGTTTAAAATGTCTAGAACGTTCTTAGGGTCGATTCTCCTCACAAGTACTGCACGGAGCTCCACCTCGAACATGAAGGGCTCGTAAACGGGCAGGCCAAGGTCGGATAGCCTGTCGAGAACCCCTCTTGCCCTTCTATGTCTCTCCGGATTCCCCGGGAAGAGGAAGTAGTAGTCGGCAAAGACACTAGTGTCTACCACGACGGCATGAATAGGCCTCAATTCACTAGCTACCTCCTCTCCTCTACAAACTCCTCAACCACATCTCGGTCAACCTGGAATCTGTACTTGCCAGCCTCCTCCCGAAATCCCCTAAAAGTCCTCTTGACCACAACTATCTCAAACTCCTCTCCCTCACTAAACTCAACGTAATCAATAGGCCTAAATGCTCCCCCCTCGTATCTTACTCTAATTACCTTAGACAACCCCCTGCACCCATATCATGTATAGCTTCACTAGCCAATTAGCCTTTCCGCTGGATGTTTCAGAGTATCTTCTCTAATGTCCAGTATAGGGAACTTTGTTTTTATATATTCGATCTTTGTAGCCACAGGGGTCCCGGGCCCTGAATCCCGACGAGCCCGCCGCATACTTCATTTTAGTAATAGGAAATTAAGGCATGAAATGTTTCGGCGGCAAAGACCGTAAAACGCTGCTAGGATTCCTTCATGGCTGATAATCACGGTGTATAATCGCACGTCTCTAGTATTAAAGCCCACACTGTACCGATGCGACTCTAGGGTATAACCTTCAGCCATGGTATCTTCTTGAAGTCCTCGTCGAAAGTGAGGATGGTATTTATACCATAGTGCTTACAGGTTAGGGCTATTATAGCGTCGCCTGGAAGCAGGCGGTATTTAATCATTGTCTCATGTATTTCCTCTATAGTAGCCTTGTCCTGCAACGTTATTATATTATAATCAGATAGCAGGCGGCGTAGAGTTGCCAATTCATCCTTAACGTGCTCTAAGCCATGCTTTCTTATTAATTCTTTTACCTGGTATACACCTCTGGCTCTGTAATGCTTACCAAGATATACCCTTACGAGAATATACGAGGTCTCCTCCATCGTTCTAAGACTAGTATAGACTTCATCACTGCTGGATAAGATATCAACAACTAGGTCTGACTTCGGCTTTACATCGTGGAGAAGATAGACCAGAGCGTTAGAGTCGACATATAATCAAAGGTGCTCGGCCTCCTCTATCGCCTCCTCAAGGAGCCTCGGGTCTACACGACCCAAAGCGCCCCGATATTTTTCTAATATTCTTTTCCGCTCTTCAACATCGATTATCTTGACAAGAAGCTCCTTGTTCTCCTCCACGTCAAGAGGCTCCTCAGGCACCAGCACGCCATCCCTAAACCTTACTCTAATGACCCTTGGACAACCCCATGCACCCGCCTAATCCTATAGGGCAACGAGCCAATTAGCCTTTTCCCGCAGAGAGGTTTCCAGAATTATCTTCCCTGAAACCTCTGTGATTATCATCCTTGAAACATGTTTCCAGTTGACGGTTTCCTACCAGGAACATAGTTAATAAATCGGATCTCCCGCCTTCGGAGCCGGAGGTGCCGGGTCCCTAATCCCGGCGGATCCGCCATATATAAATCCTCTTTTTAATACATTTTCCACTATTTTAAGGGAGTTATGTAGTGGCTCTTAATTTATTGGATATGTTATGTGTGATTGTTTGTGGTCAGAGGTTAATATTATTATTGATTATTAATTAGTTTATATATTAGGATTTTCCTAAATTCGGACTCCTAAACTTAGACATTGTTATAAACTAGTGATGTAGAATGCTAGTCAAAGTTCTCTATGTATTCATGTTCTATGACTACAAGTAGCTTAGTTTTGTATTTCATTCTTGGATGGTTTGTAGGAAATGTAGATTACTCCATACCTTATCAGAGATAAGAGACTTGGTGCTGTGAAATCGGCGTCTCTTGTCAATATTGTTCTCTCAAGTTTGTTTGCTATATTGACTAACTCTCTATCACTAATACCCGGGATACCCAAGTCTTGTAAACGAGAAACATCTACACCATACCGGCCTAAGAAGGTTACCAGCTTTTTAGGATATATTTTCGTCAGCTAGGAGCCTCAGCAATAACTCTAACCCTCTTTAGCGTCTTAGATGCAAACCTCAACGCTTCATATACGGCTTCCAACGGTATATCAAATTCCTCAGCAACCTCCTCGGGTTTCCAGCCAGTAGCAAGCATGTCTAGAGTATCATCAACTGTTATACGAGTTCCTCTAATGGTTGGTCTGCCACCACGCCTACCCGGCACCACCTCGAGCCATATTGTATCCTGGTAGTATCACCATCCCCACGGATACCTTCATGCCTCACCTTACCTAGAAGGTATCTCAGTGCTATATCTTTATCTTTCTAAGAATCCAAATAAACATATCAATGGAACTTTAATAGAAAAACAATCTCGATAAATGAATAAAGAATAGTCTTAGGGAGAAATACTACCAAATGAACTCCTAGCCCGCCTCGGTATAAAGAGTAGGGCTACACTAACAAAGTACTTGAAGTACGGGCGGAGGATACCAGACGAAGTCGTTGTCAGGATGCTTGAGAACTTAGAAGAGGGAGAGTTCTGGAGCCTACTAGGCGGACGGAGGAAGCTGGAGTCAATAGGCCTCATAGAGCTGATTCAGTTAATGCTGGCCAAGATAGTGCCATTAAGGATAACTAAAGATATGGACAAAAAGTACAGGAGGAAGCATGGGTTACTGGATCCTAGCGATATGCGTAAAATAGCTGAGCAATATGAAAAGCGTATTCTCCAAGCACCCGGAACTACTCGAAGGCGATAGTCCGGAGACTATTATGGCGTTTATACAGTTTAGGACAGGAGAGCTAAAAGTAAGTCATCGCCACTATGACAACCTGAGGAGAAAAGCCGACAAGCTATATCCGTATTACCTGGAATACCTAGAGAACACAATATGGGCGGTAGCATGCAACGAGAACATATAGTAGTTAGAGAGGCCAATAATGGAGACCTAGAGGGGCTCCTAGACCTCTACACTGGATTCTACAGCGAGCTACGCTCACGTCAAGGCCTAAGGCCTCGTAGCAGAGAGGAGTATCGTAACGAAGTCGAGAGATACCTTTCGCGCGACAAGATATTCCTAGCCGAAACAGGTAGCGGTGAGGCGGTAGGCTTTATCCGAGTATCCACTCGCGAGGGCTGCTACTGGTTTGAGGAGCTCTACGTGAAACCCAGGCGCCGTGGGAGGGGTATTGGTAGGATGCTCGTGGAGAGGGCCGAGGAATACGTCAAGCGGCACGATCCCTACGTCTACATAATGGTTCTTCCTCAGGACCGGAGGGCCCTCGGCTTCTGGCTCCACATGGGCTATAGGCTCCTAAACACGATAGAACTAGCAAAGAACCTCGAAGGAGAAGAGGAGGAGACACGGCCATTGCCACTACTAAGCCACATACTAGAAATATACCGCTGGCCCAAAGAAGACTATACACCACTAGAAAAGAGATTCCTAGAGCTAGTAGAGGAGTTCCAGAGAAGAGGAGGGAGTGGAAAAGAACTACTGAAAGTATTAGTCTCAGCGCTAGAGAAACACCTCCCAAATACATAAAGAACAGTAGAGTTAAGGAAAAGAGATGTAACAATGCCTAAACGAGTGTAAAAGATGTGAACCTTCGCTATTAGGTACTATAGCACTCCTTGTGCTCCGAATTCCTTGTATATTCTTCTATGTCTAGTATAGTGCCTGGCTATGCTCCTCGGCAGGTTTCTGGGAAGTATTAGAAGACCTAATGGCTCAATGCCGAGAACTCTTCCTTTCGTGCAGCCAATTATTTGTAGGATTGCAGGGACCCTCTAGCATGTATACCAATTCTGTGGCCTGGAGGACCGTTCACCGCAAGACAGGAGGTGTAAGTATAGCCCGTATAGTTGTTGAGGTGCCTGAGGAAGTGGCTGCATCGCTGGAGAAAGAGCCCCTGCTAAGATTTGCTGTGGTCGATGCTGTGAAACTAGCTAAGATATTACAGACAATAAATGAAAAAGAAAGTATGTAACACAATATTAGTTAATGGAAAGTTAGTTTCTCATTCTTATTCCACCACATAGTACAATAATAGTATAAAACATTATTGCAACTTCCGATATTTAGGCTCAAACAAATATTATAGTGGTATCTAATCTTAACTTCATTAACTATTAGCCGTATAGTCTATAGTTATCCAAATACCAAATTGCAGTCTATAATTAATCTAATCTATTAGAATCTTAATTATAGAGCACTGACTCCTGGGCCATTCCCTTATAAGTGGCGGCCTTCGGAGCCACGGGATCCCCCGGGCCCTAAATCCCGGGCAGGCCCGACACCAGAACACCGAGACCACGAACTTTACACACCTACTAGCACCACAATGCAGACTAGCCAGACCCAGAGACAACCTGTAAGACACCCAGCACCACCCTCCACAGCTATCAAGATAAAAACATAGTTAGATAAAGCAATACATTCTCTTAGCCTAAGTTACTAGCTAAACTATGGAAACAATACTTTAAGCTCACCTAAAGACACAAAATATATAGAGGAAAAACGCCGCAATCAAAGAAAGCCACAGACCAACCCAAAACACATCCCATCACAAACCCCTCATCAGAACACACAACCCACTACACCCAAGAACCACCACCCAAAGAAACCACTATCAAAATAAACACAAAGCAATCCCTTAACAATAAGAAAAAACATAACAAATAAAAATTACTAAAAATTAATTAAAAACAAAACGACGACACAACCAATAAACAAACTCACACTCAAAAACACCAGAACCACATACCTCCTTGAAGAGTTCGGGCCTCTCTGTGGCGAGTTTTGTGAGGGGCCATGAGGCGTTGATGTTGTTTTTGAGTGCCTCTATTAAGGTGTCTATGTGGTATTCCTTGAAGAGTTCGGGCCTCTCTAT
>JALWEI010000018.1 GCA_027014125.1 Acidilobaceae archaeon
CCCTAACCCTCCCCCCACCAATCACGGCAAGCCTAGTAGAGACCCTAAGTACCTCAGACACAACGTGGCTCGAGACCAGTATGGTCAAGCCCCTCTCAGAGTTGAGGCGGGCGAGTAGCTCTAGTATCCTAGCCCTCTCCACCGGGTCAAGGTTACTAGTGGGCTCATCGGCGATGAGGACCTCTGGATCAGCGACCATGGCATGGGCTATGGCGGCCCTCTGCTTCAGCCCCGCGCTGAGCATGCTAAACCTCTTCCACTCGTGACCCCCGAGCCCTGCAACCTCGATGGCCTCATCAACCATACCCCTCCCGCTGCCATGGATCCTAGCCGCATGCTCCAGGAGCTCCCTGACAGGCATGGAGTCGGGGAGGGTGGGCCTCTCGAAGATCACCCCGACCCTCCTCCTAGCCCTGGGGCTCCTGAGGGGGTCCACCCCGAGTAGCTCCACCCGGCCCCGATCCCTCCTGGCCAGGCCCAGGACTACCTTGAGGAGCGTAGTCTTCCCGGCGCCGTTGGGGCCTAGGAGGCCCAGTATCTCCCCCCTCTCCAGGGTCAGGCTGGCGCCCCTCAGCGCCTCTACCCTGCCGTACCTCTTCCACACGTCCTCCACCAGTAGCACAGTGCTAGCCAATCCTAGCCACCCTGTACCTGGCCCAGCCGGTCAGGACCTTAACGTGCCTCCCCCTAAGCTCCTCGTCCAGACTGGGGTCGCCCGTGTCGACCCTGAGCCTGGGTATCCTGGCTAGCTTGAATGGGCTCGCCACTATTATTATGTTCTCGAGGCCCACCCTCCTGATCACCCTCGGGCTTATCTGCTGGTTCCCCCTCCCCAGTATGTAGCCCTGGCCGCCTATAGGGGATAGTATTATCGCCGCCCTCCTATAGCGGTCTAGGAGGGATAGGAGCCCCTCCTCGTCCAGGTCCCTGCCCACGAGCCTGCCATTATGAACAGCATCAACCCCCAGGAGGGTCTTCTCAACCCCCAGCCTCCTGGCGACAGCCGCGACAGTCCCCCCGGGTCCTAGTATGTAGAGGGTGCACTTCTCCATAACCTCCTCCACGATATAATCAGCGATCTCCCCCAACGCATCCTCCTTGTCCCTGGGCGACGGCTGCTTGCTCACCCCAACCATGCCCGGGTGCACGGGGGTCCTCGCAACACCATAGAGGCGGAGCCTCAGCTCGCCCCTCCTAAAGTAGTCCTCATCAACATCAACAATCTCCCCCTCACCCAGCGATGCATGGCCCCGGAGAAGGTCCTCGAGCACCCTGGCAGCAGCTACAGGGTCCTCGGCGAAGACGCTACTATACACCTTAACACCGCTAGGCACACCAAGCAGGGGCACCCTCCCCCCAGTAGCGGTGTAGACGTCCCTAGCCGTCCCATCGCCCCCGACGAACACTATCAGATCTACACCTGCCTCAGCCATGGCCCTAGCACACCGCCTCGTGTCAGCTGCCGTCGTAGGCCAGATCCGCTCCGACACACAGGCCAGGGGCTCCCCATCATGCCCGGTCTCCTCCACCAGCCTCCAGCCCATAACACCCCTCGGAGCGAGGAACCGGGGCCTAGCCCTAAGCGCCTCTAAGAAAGCCCTAGCCCTACCGGGAGCCACGAGCTCGGCGCCCCGGAGGAGGGCTGTGATGCCATAAGCCCCGTCGCTGCCCTTAAACCCCAGCCTCCCACCTATACCGGCGATCGGGTTAACAAGGAACCCTACCAACCCAGACAACCATGGGCACCAACCCCACCAGGGGGCTGCCGGGGGGTATAATGCTGGCGCCCGGAACCTACTATTTATCCCCTCCACAGGGGCAGTCCACCCCTTGGGGACGCATGGTGGGGCAGGGGGTCGTGGTTAAGATCAGCGGGAGCCTTCTGGACTCCATGGAACCAGGCTACTACTCCAAGCTGGTCGGGGCGCTGTTAAGCCTAGCCTCCCGGGGCCCCCTGGCAGTTGTCACAGGGGGCGGAGCCCCAGCCAGGAGGGGGGTCAGGCTCCTCCAGGAGCTGGGGGCCACGAGGGGGCTCCAGGACCTGGCAGGCATATGGGCCTCAAGGCTCCACGCAATCACACTATCCCTGGCACTCTACCCCAGGTCCCCGCCCCGGGTATTAGTGACGCTGGAGGAGGTCCTAGAGGTCCTAGCCCAGGGCCTCATACCCGTAACCGGGGGGTTCCAGCCGGGGCAGAGCACCAACGCGGTTGCAGCGGCGATAGCAGAGGCCATGGGGGCAGGGCTACTAGTCAACATGCTCCACGGCGTCGAGGGGGTGTATGAGGACAAGCCCGGGGGCAGGCTGGCCAGGAGGCTGTGCTACAGTGACTTGAGGAGGATCATAGCAAGGTTCAGCCAGGAGCCCGGGGGATACAAGCTCTTCGACAGGGTCGCACTCGATATAGTAGAGAGGAGCCATGTGAGGGTGGTGTTCATAGACGGCTCCGACCCCAGCAGGCTCCCTAGGGTGGTAGATGAGCCAGGGTCGATGGGGAGCCTGGTAGGCCCCTGCCACTCCTAGGCGGTATAACACAGTTAACCCTCCCCTGGTGCATGGTGTGCCAGGGGGATGACGTGACCGCCAGTGTATGAGCGGTGATTGGGGCCCTCCTTCAGCGGGCCGACCCGCACCGTGGAGGCTTGGACTCGATGCTCCTCCCACTGTGGACTCCTGTCACCCTCACGCTGGGTATGTAGCTACCCGGCGGTAGGGTGCATGGGATCACGTTCATGAGGGGGTAGCTCCCGGGCTGGCGGGCGTAGCACTTGCCCCCTGTGCACTCCTCCACCCATAGTCCCTTGAGTATGGTTCCCGGGGGTGTTATGCGGCGGAGCATCTCCTTGTCGAAGACGTTCCTGACCCAGTGTGTGAAGGACCTTGCCAGGGGCTCGTTCCTCCCCTTCACACCGGGCTTCATCCTGCTGGCCCTGGTTGTTGGTAGGGGGAGGATCCTCCTCACGTTTACCCTCCTAACCAGTAGGCCCCGGGCTAGGACCTCCTCTAGGAACCCCTTGTTTAGCCTATACGTCTCCCTGGTCTCGCCGGGGAGGCCTAGTATGAAGTTTATCCCGGGCAGGAGGTGTGGGAGCCCGTTCCCGCCCCTGTGGGCCCCGACCTTGTTCACTACCTCTATAGCGGTGAGGGCCTCCTCCGCCGTGGTGTTCAGGTTGTTGATCCTAGAGACCCTGTCGTCGGCGGTCTCCAGCCCCATCGCCGCCACGTCCCCAGGCGTGTGGAGCTCTACTATAGCCTTCAGCGCCTCCACGCTAGCCTTGGGGTGCCTTGCTATGGTTCCCGGGTTCACGTTGTCTATGTGGAGGGTCACTAGCCCGGGGGCCACGCTCCGTATCCCGGTTAGGAGCCTCCTCAGCGCCCCTGGGTCGGGGCGGGGCCACTCCTCAGCCCCCAGCCCGGGGGAGCCGTAGACTAGTATATCGGCCTGCCTGCCGAGCCTGAAGTTCCTGGCCCCGGCTCTGTATAGGGCCTCGACCTCGGCCACTATCGCCTGGGGGCTCCTCTGTATCGGCCTGCCCCTGAGGGGCTCAACGCAGAAGCTGCACCCGCCGGAGACCCACCTGGTGCACCCCCTATAGGTCTCCAGCTCCACCATCAGGTTCCTCCCATGGTTTGGGTGCTGCCTTATGACTCGTGCCCCTAGGGGGGCGACCTTGTCTACCAGCTTGTAGCTGGTCCTAACCCTGTAGGGGTCCGCCTTCTCCTCCCCGTGTGCGAAGAGGTCGGTGAAGTACTCCTCCGGGTCCCCGAGGAGGAGCACGTCCACGCCGCTCCTCCTCAGCTCCCGTGCCCCCACGGGGCCGCGGGGCCCCATCATACCCCACCTTGCCGCTGGGCCTACTAGGACCTTGAGGGGGCCCCTGATCACCCTGCTCCACTCCATCAGCTCCTGGGGCTCCATGGGGCGGGCCCCTATGTAGCGGCCCGGCACCACCACCCCGGCTATGAATACGACCACGTCGTAGCTGTGGGCCCTCTTGAGCCACCCCTTGTCGGCCCTGAACTGGTCCACGGTTACATAGTCTATCCTGATGGTCTTGTCGACGCTCCACGCTGCCCCGGCAATGTAGCGGGGGTACACGTCTATGTAGGGGGGCACCCCCAGGCCTCCCGGCTCGTCGTTGTACCCGTCGAGTATTAGCATGCTCCTGGGGCGGGGCACACGCTAGCCACCCTACAGGCATGTAGAGTGGGAAGGCTAATTAACCCGGGTAAAAGGATACATGCTATACCTGGCATAGAAGGGGTAGGCCCATAACGCCCCAGATGGGGGCTGGGATGAGTGGGCCTCTCCCGGCCTTCCTAGCCTCTATCCTTGGGGGTGCTGCGGCCTGGATGATGGGGTAATGGTGTCGAGGCTGAGGAGCATCATAGAGAGGTCCTACAGCCCCTACTCGGGCTTCAGGGTGGCCTCGATCGTGGTGGACGAGGAGGATAGAGCATACCCTGGGGTCAACGTCGAGAACGCCAGCTACGGCCTGACGGTGTGCGCGGAGAGGATTGCAATATTCAATGCAATAACCAATGGGGCCAGGAGGATTAAGAAGATCTATGTGGCCAGCGAGACCAGAGAGCCGGTGCCCCCCTGCGGGGCCTGCCTCCAGGTAATGGCAGAGCACGGCAGCCCTGATATGGAGGTAATCCTAGTATCCCTAACCAGCGGGGCTATAAGGAGGTACAGGCTTAAGGACCTCCTACCCCACGCATTCACCCCAGACATGCTAGGGAGGGGCAAGAAGTGAGCGAGGGAATACCTGCCGGGGGCCCATATAGGGCGGCCGTCGGAATGCACGAGGCCCTAACACTGGAGCACCTAAGGGCTGCACGGGAGATGCTATCCACATACTGCCGGGCCCCAGACTACTGCCAGGGCTACCTGAAGATCCTCAGGGAGTCCTCAGCCCTGGTCGCTAGGGCCAGGGCATACGACCTGCCAAGCGACTACAAGGGCGTGGACAGGGGCGTGCTAGAGGCCCTAGACAGGCTACTAGCATTCTACGCCCGCTACCTGGCCGGGGAGTATGTGGCCAGCGGCGAGCAGGTCCTAGTGGAGGTGCTGGAAGCCTTCACCCTCCGTGGCGTGGGCTACATGCCCGGCGAGATAACACTCCTCCCACCCGGTGAGGCTGCATCCCTATACTCGGCAGGCCTAGTAAAGCCGGTGGAGAGCCTAGCCCTCAGGACCGCCCAGGCCGGTGGGCCTGGGTCTTGAGCCACCTTATCAGCCTAGAGAGGGGTATCTCCACCGGGCAGGCCTCATCACACCTGCCACAGCCCAGGCAGAGGAAGGCTAGCTTGGAGGCCTCCTCCATGCTCCAGGTTATGGCTGTCCAGTTCAGCCCCATGGGGCCACCATACACCGGGCCTCCCCAGTTATTTGCGGTGTGGACCCACACGGGGCACTCGAACTGGCAGCGGCCGCAGCGTATGCACCTGAGCTGGTCCCTCAGCGGCGTCTCCCTAGCCCTGAGCCTCCCGTTGTCTAGGAGGACTACGTGTAGCTCCTTGGGGCCTTGGGCGCCCCATACCCTGACCTGCTCTATGTCAGCAGTGCTGCTGGGGCCTGCTATCACGTTTATGTAGGTTGGGGGGTAGAGGCCCGCGTATCCCGCCTGGGCTATCGCCACTGTTAGGGCGTCCTGGAGTGTGGGCACGATCTTGTCTACCGGCACCACTGCTATGTGTATGGGGGACGCTGTTGTGACGAGCCTTATGTTACCCTCATTCTCCACCAGCACTATGGCGCCGGTGTCAGCCGCTAGCGCGTTGGCCCCGCTTATGCCTACGTCCGCCTTGACGATCTTCTCCCTGAGGAACCTCCTGGCGGCCCCAGCTATCTCCTCTATCCCAGCATCCTCCGGCAGGTTGGCCCCAAGCTTCTCGTTGACTAGCCTCAGGGCCCTCTCCCTGGTCATGTGGACTGCCGGGGCTATCGTGTGCATTGGCCTCCCGCCCTCGAGCTGTACTAGGAGCTGGCCGAGGTCCGTCTCCCACACCTCGTTACCAAGCTCCTCCAGGTACTCCCTTATCCCAGCCTCCTCCGCCGCCATGCTCTTAGACATGACCACCAGCTTCCCACTGCCCACGATCCTAGCCACCGCCTCCCGGGCCTCCTCGGGGGTCTCAGCGTAGTGTGGCTCCGCGTTGATCGCCCTCAGGCTCCTCATTGCCTCGTCTATAAGCTCCTCCAGCCTTCCTATAGCCTCATCCTTCGCCCTCCTAGCCCGCCTGGCGGCCTCAGCCAGCTCGGGCCTCTCGCGGAGGAGGGACTCAACCTTAACCTGGTTGTTGGTTGCGGCCCTCAGCAGGGCCTCCTGGAGCCCCTCATCCATTAGGGCACTCCTAACCCTATCCAGGGGGCTAGGCACCGGGCTCACCTAGGACCAGGGCCAGATCTACGACCTCCACCCCCTCGGGGGCCACGCTGGATAGGTTGGCGTAGCATATGGGGCACATGACCACGATCCTACTTGAGACCCTGCGGAGCTCGTCCATCCTGATCCTAGCAATCCTCTTGGAGAGGCTAGGGGCTAGCCCCTCTATGGGGCCCCCGCAGCAGTAGGTCATCCTCCTACTCCTCCTCGGCTCCTTAGCCTCCACACCACTCCTGGAGAGCAGCCTCCTGGGCTGCTCCACCACGCCCTCGAACCGGGCGTAGAGGCAGGGGTCGTGGATCACAGCCTCCCCGCCTGACTTGGCCTGGTAGCCGGCCTCGTCTAGGAGCTCTATGTAGGTCTTGACCTCGAGGCTGTAGCCGTCCACGTACTTGGGGTAGACGCTCCTGAGCATGTGGGTGGTGTGGGGATCCACGGTGATAACCGATTCAACCCCCCTCTCCCTCAGCCTCCTGTAGACCATGTTGGCGTGCCTGGTGAAGTCCTCGTCCAGGCCGAGGTCGTGGAGGATCACGCCGCTATACAGGTCATCCTCGTAGAGGTAGGCGTACTCAACCCCGGCCCTCCTCAGGTGGCCCGCTATCCCTCTGAGCACGGACTCCGAGTAGGCTACGAGCCCCTTATCAGGCCTGGCCACAGCCTTAGCAAGACCCCCCAGCCCGGCGAGCCTGCCTGCTAGGCCTAGGGCCAGCCTCCCGGCCCTACCCTCCTCCATCTTCTCCAGGTACTTCACCATGGCCTGTATGTAGGGCATGAGCTGGTATAGGCCGCCAGTGTAAAGGTACCTGGGCCCCTCGCGGGGGAGGCGCAGGGGCTCGGCCCATCTATAGAGGGCCTCCTTGGGGGCTGGGACGGGGAGGCCGGTGTCCCTCATATACCGTGCTACTAGGTCCGAGACCAGCTTGGGATCCAGCAACTGTGGATACACCCTCGGGGCGGCTTCACCACATACAATACCGTCCACGGGATAATAATATAATGCCCCCCGGGCTACTCGCCGCTGTACTCAACGACCTCGATGTACGGGTTCGGGCCCCTCTTCTCTACTATAAGGATCACGTCAACGCTACCGTCCGGGGGTATGTATCCTGTGTGCCCCGCTGGCGTTACCCTATACAGGCCCCCGCCTAGGTCCTCAGCCACGCCACCAACCACGTGGATGATCCTGCTGCTAGTGTTCAGGGTAACCTGCCACCACGTCGCCGGGCCCGGGCCGCTGTTGGATACCGTGAGCCTGGCCCTGTAGCCTGTGCCCCAGTCCCTATCCACGGTTACGTCTACCGATAGGTTGGGAGGCTCCTTCACCCACCTATCCACGACTGTGCCGTTCACAACCAGCAGGGCCTCGGTGATGACGGGCCTGTCCCCGGCCACTACTATGATCCCGCGGGCGTTGGGGCCCCTATTCCAGGGCTGGGCCTCTAGTATATAGTAGCCGTCCTCCTCCCCGGCCAGCGTGGCCCCTGTGGCTGAGATTATGGCCCCATCCCTAACCTTGACCTTTAGGCTCCAGCGGGCCTCCTCGTCGAGGCTTATGGTGTACTTGTGTAGGGAGCCCTTGCCCCAGTAGGCTACTACCTCGATCTCCACGCCCCCACCCGGCTCGCCTCCAGCCAGTATAGTTATGCTCCTGTTCACCTCCCCGCCAGGGCCCCAGGCGTATATGTAGAACGTGGTGTCCCTGTCTATCGTCACGGCGGTCCTGCCGCTGGGCTTCATGATAGCCTCCAGCGTGCCGTAGTATATCGCGAAGCTCCCCCGGGCCCTACAGGGATTCACCACGCCTACATCCATCAGGCCGATCTTGGCTATGTACACGGGGTTCATATACCTGGAGTTGAGCCCGCACACTGTCTCCAGTATGCTGCTCCACGTCTCCTGCTCAGGGTCGCCATAGGCTAGGCCTAGGACCTTGAAGCCGTGGGCCTTGGAGTACTCCATTGTGGAGCGCAGGGTCTCCTCTATCCACCTCAGGTCCACACCAGTGTATGGCTTGTACTGGCCGGTGGAGAAGTCGTAGTAGGAGCCGTAGCCTTCGAATAGTAGAGCGTCTATATAGGGTGCTATGCTATCTAGTACTGTGAAGCCCCTGTTAACCATGATTACTAGGCCGGGGTAGGACTCTCTAATCTCCTGGATAAGCCCTATGACGCCCTCAGTTAGCTCGGGGTACACGTCTACCATGTCGAGGTTGTCGAGCATCACGCCATCAAAGCCTTGGGACAGCACGTAGGGTATGGCCTCCCAGAGTATGATCTCGTGCCAGCGGGGGTCGCTGGCGTTCACCACAGCATCCCCCCAGCTGGTGTACCCTATGATCATGTCGCTACTCACACTACCAGCCCAGGGCTCCCAGCCCCCAACGGTGGTTAGGCTGACATAACCCAGGGTATACCCGACACCGGGCGACACCCTGGAGGCGTCTACCAGGGGGCTCAGCACCAGGTAGTCCACGCCCGGGATCCCGGCCCCGGGTATGTTGGTGACCCACCCGGTGGCGCCGCTGACACTCCAGTCAAGCACCACTACACCTCCAGGCTCGACCACGGTGCTGCTCGCGACGAGATCAACGCTAACCCCGGGCGCGCTGGTGCACCAGGAGGCTAGCGGGGGCATCTCGTAGTCCATAGCCCAGGCTGGCTGGGGTATCGGGACAAAGCCCCTGCTCCAGGCGGTGCTGCATAGGGCCTCGGCCTCCTCCCCTGTCCTGGCCGGGTCTGCTACCAGTATCTCCTTGCCAGCGTTATGCGCGTACTCTAGGGCGGCTAGCGCGCTCCTCGTCTCATCGGGGTCCTGGGGTGTGGTCTCATTCACCCCTGCCCAGGCTGTCCAGAGCTCCTCCCTCAGCACCCCGTCTATGCAGTCTAGGAGGGTCTGGTTGTATAGCATGTCATAGGCTCCACCAATGTTTATGTAGACCTTGTAGCCCGGGTCTAGGGATTTAATGTAGCTGCTTATGTCGCATACGAGGTTTATCATCTCGCTCCTGGTATCGACTCCGGAGGCCCATGAGGGATTCATCTCCTCTATGATCTCGGCAGCGTCTATATTATCGAGGTAGATCCCCTCGAAGCCCATGTCTAGGTACTGCGTGGCCATCTGCTTCATGATCTCGTGCCACTCGGGCCTCCAGTACTCTATGTAGTACTCGCCCTCGTACTCCGTGGGCCCGTGAACCCAGGGGGCCCCGGATATGTTGCTCCAGTAGCTCCTCCACTCCTCCGCGTAACCCGCATTCAGGTACGCCAGGAGTAGGCTAGACCAGTTCAAGCCGACCTCTACAACGCTTTCCCCGGACTCGTCGGGCTCCAGTACTAGGACCTTCCAGTAGTGCCACTGTATCTTACCCGGGTCAATCATGGTTAGGTAGTAGGCTGCTATAACCGGCTCGCCCTCCTCCCCGGCCTGGTCGGTTAGGAGGAGTGCTGCCACGGCAACTAGCACGATTAGGGGTATTGCGGCCACGATTATCCTAGCAGCCATACCCGGCCTAACCCTCCCATTCTGTATGGAGGAGGCTAGCCGGGCGTACTAGTATAAAAGTGGGCCGTGACGCCTATAGGCTATTTCATCCTGAGCAGGCTCCTTGACGCCCTAACCACGCCTACTATATCAATCTTGGAGGGGCACACCTCCATGCATGCACCGCATAGCAGGCAGGTGTATATGGACTCCTCCAGCTCCCGGGAGGTGTAGCCGTCCCTGGCAAGGATCAGGGACAGGTTGACCCTGCCCCGGGGCCCGTATCCCCTATGCTCCCCGGGTAGTGTGGGGCATACGGGCTCGCAGAAGCCGCAGAATATGCACTTGGTGGCCTCCTCCAGTATCAGGTCCCTCGGGCTATTCAGGGTCGACCACCTTCCCCGGGTTCAGTATACCCTTAGGGTCGAAGACCCTCTTTATACCCTTCATTATATCCAGCGCCTTGGCCGAGCCGCGGGCCTCCAGCTCCATCTTGAGGGCATCCTTCTTAAGCTTCCCTATCCCGTGCTCGCTACTAACAGTGCCTCCCAGCTCCACGGCTATCCTCATCACCTCCATGTACCACTCCTCCACCCTCTCCCCGATGCCGGGCTGGCCCTCCACGTAGGCTACGGCGGGGTGGAGGTTACCATCACCTATATGCCCGCCTAGGAAGGTCTCGAGGCCGAGCCTCTCCTCCAGCTCCCTGAGCTTTACAACGGCCTCGGGGACCTTGGTTGGGGGGACTGAGATGTCCTCCATGTAGGCCATTATCCTCGAGGCGCCCCTCCTCTCTCGCAGGGCCTTGGCTACCTGGGCGGGGAAGAGGTTCCTCCTTATCTCGTACAGCCTCTTCTCCTCCGCCTCCCTGGTTGTCTTGGCTATGTAGACGCTCTTGGCCCCCATCTCCCTCATGACCTTCTCCAGCCACTCAGCATACCTGTCAGTGGCCTCGTGGTTCACATCTATACCCACGAGTAGCATGTGGCCCTCCACCGGTATCCTGGAGCCCACCACGGAGGCTGCTATCCTGGCGGTCTTCTCGTCCATGAACTCCATGACGAGGGGCTGGACGCCGGACTCCTTTATCCTAACCACCGTCTCCGCTAGGCTTACAAGGTCCTCGTAGAAGCCTAGACCCGTCACGACGTTCTCGGGCAGGGGGGTTATCCTCAGCGTGGCCTCCCCGACTAGGGCCAGTGTGCCCTCGCTCCCGACTATGAGCCTGACGAGGTCATAGCCCTGCCTGCACTTTAGGGTTCTGCACCCTATCCTCAGCACGGTGCCCTCGCTGTCGGGGAGGACTATGGTTAGGCCGAGCACCCAGTCCCTCATAACACCGTACTTGGCCCCCCGGAGCCCCCCGGCCCCGCTGTTTATCGCTCCTCCAACCGTTGCTATGGAGACGCTCCCCGGGTCGACGGGGAACATGTACCCCTTCTCTGCGAGTACTATATTGAGGTCCCCCAGCCTCACCCCCGGCTGGGTATCGACTATGGTGTCGCCAAGGCTTATCCCCAGGATCCTGTTCATCCTCTCCATAGACACTATGAGGCCTCTCCTCTCGGGGACTGCTCCCCCCACCAGGTCGCTGGAGGAGCCCTGCGGGTAGAGGTATATCTCCCTCTTGTACGCGTAGGCTGCTATCCTGGATAGGTCCTCGACGGACTCGGGGAAGACGACTGCCATAGCGTCGCCCTCGAGCCCGCTGGGCTCCCTCGAGTAGAGCCTCAGTATGGCGGGGTCGTCTATCGCCCTGACCCCGAGCCTCCTCTCGAGCTCCTGGGCTGTGCTACCCAAAAGGGGGTCACCCTTGGAGTGTGCTCTAGAGGTTATGATGACGCCCCAGGCGATATAAGCGCTACTGGGCTGAGGCATCGTAGTGCGCAACCAGGGGCAGGCTGGTCTGGGCCATCACGTATCCCTCCCTGTAGGCGTGGCTTGCCACGACCATCATCCTGTCCTGGAGGCGGGGGAGGAGGGGGGTTATATCGCCGGGGAGGTCTAGCCTCTCCGCGTGCCCCCTCTCGGTCCTCAGCACGATCCTAGTGTTTGCGAGCTGGAGTATGATGTCGTGCAGATCCCTGGGGCTGTGGGTGCTGAAGACCAGGCCTAGGCCCCGGGCCCTGCCCAGCCTGGCTATCCTGGAGATCATGGAGGCCACCTGCCTGTTAGCCTCCTGCTCCTCCCTGGCGCCCCTCTCCTGGGGGAAGAACTGGTGCGCCTCGTCTATGAACACGATAACCTTCTCGCCCGTGGACAAGCTGCGGGAGGCCCAGAGGCGCTGCCTCCACGAGATCAGCGCCTCGAGGATCCTGTACGCCGCAAGCCTAGGCCCCTCAAGGCCCCCCAGCCCCCTGTTAGCAGGCCACCCCAGATCCACCACCACAGGGGCCCCGGATTCCCTGGCAAGCCTCGAGACTAGGCCCCAGCCCGGCTCGGGGAGGGGGGTTAGGGCCCCGGTGCCTCCACCACCGGGCGGGGTGGAGACCAGTATATCAGCGACCCCGCTGTCGAGGATGGCCCCGATCCTCCTGTGTAGAGCCTCCACGCTCCCTGGGTGGGGCCTAACCCCCCTCACAACGGCTAGGACCTCTTGGGCGGCGTCGAGGAGGCTCATCCCCAGCTCGTTCACCTTGAAGGTGGTAACCTCGGCCTCGCTATAGCTCCCCGAGACTATGTGGGCTAGCAGTAGGTCCACTATATCCTCCTCCCCATGGTCTCTCCTCCTCTCGCTGTACTGGACCAGCGCTGCGTAGAGGGCCTGGAGTGGGGGGTAGTGGCCGTGGATCCTCCTGAACCTCTCCCTGATCCTCCTCAGCGTCTCCCGGGAGAGGCTCGTTAGGCCGGGCATGAGGGAGAGTAGGCTATCGGTGGGGAGCCTCATAGTGTTTATAGAGTATGGTATGAACACGACCTTGTCCTCCTCCGCTACGGGGGTTCCCTCCCTGGTTGCAACCCTCCACGGGCCCGGGGGGCCGGCTAGGGGCTCCAGGGAGTCTGCATAGTGGAGCCTTGCCAGGCTGAGGGTTATACCCTCCAGCCCGGAGGCCCCCTCCTCCACCGCCATCCTGGCCATCGTGGTGGTGACGGGGGTGAGAACCACCACCCTGCCCGGCGGTTTAACCCCCCGGTATACACTCTCATAGACAGGATCCCCGCTCGGCGGGCCCCCAGAGGGCTCGAGGGGGAGCTGTATAAAGTCCTGGTTCAGGTCCATGACGACCAGTAGCGGGGGATTGGATAGCGACATCATGGAGGCGGCCATATTCTTCATAAGCGTAGTCTTCCCGCTACCAGTAGTCCCAATGATTAGCACGTGCTGTAGGAAAACCTTGAGGGGGAGCCTGACGGGGACCCTGCCACCCTTCACTAGGCCCCCAGGTGAGGCGAGGGCGCCTAGCGTAACGCCCTCCCCGGGCAGGTGGAGGAGCCTCTCTAGAAGGCCAGGCTCCGGGTCTATAACAGGGCTCTGCGGCTCTATTGCCGAGACCGCCGGGGCCGGGGGGCCTCCCTCGAGGGGGGCCTCGAGGAGGGGCTCCACGTCTATGAAGGTTAGGGTGAGCAGGCTCTGGGGGTCAGGGCTGCTCGTGTAGGGGCTCAGCGGCGGGTCCACCCCGAGCCCGGCTATCTCGTCCAGCCTGGTTATACCCGCCACCCTTGCCAGGACGGCGTTGAGGGTCTTCGGGTCTATTATGACCAGGTAGTCCCCCACCCTCCTATGGGGCCCCTCAACCCTGTAATACACCTCCGGGTCTACCTCAACCCTAACCCTGCCCCCGGCCTCGGTCCTAACCTCGCTATACCTGGAAACCCTGCCTATGAGGCGGCCATGCCTCTCAGCCTCCCGGTACGCCCTTGCAACCATGTCCTCTAGGTAGTCGCCCAGCCCCTTCAACTCCTCAGGTCCACCTCGCTACTATACGAGACGGGCACCCCTTGGATGCGTAGCCCACGGGCTACTAGTAGGCGGAGGGCCTTAGATATGCCCCGGGCCCTACGGTCGCTGGCCCTGATAGTCACGGGCTCCAGGCCGCCCCGGGCTATGCTATCAAGGGCTACAACGTGGTGTGGCTCCAGCCCGCGGGCCCTGAGCAACTCCAGGCTCCCCCTGCTATACTCCAGCCTGTACACCCTCGACGCCCTAGGGCTGTTCTGCCACCTACCCGGGGGGACTACCAGGTACTCCACGACCTTCTCCAGGGCCCCAGGCACGCTAGGCTCAACCAAGACTCTGGGTGTCACCAGGAGCCTGCCCGGGGAGCGGGTGGAGCACCTCGACTCCTGTAGCATGTGTATAAGCGCCCTATCCCCCTGCCCCTGCACACCGGTACAGTCCTCAACCATCTCCCGCAGGCCCGGGGTCGTGGATAGGATCCTGCTCCTCTCAACCCTCTTCACAACCCCTACCACGGGGACCCCGAGGTCCTCGAGCCTGGCAACAGCTGAGGACCTAGCCCTAGAGAGGCTCCTCCACCCCTCCTCCTGCACCCTCCACAGGGCAGGGGTCAGGGGCCCGTCCAGTAGGGCCACCGCCCCGGGTAGGAGCCCCTCCTCCACCGCTACCGGAAGGACCTCGCCCAACACCCAGTTCTCCAGCGCCACCCTCCACTCATCCATAACGGCTTCCACACTATACCCAGGCCCATAGGGCCAACCCCCAGGCCCCCTACCGGTTAGGGGGTACCCGTAGTCGCCCCCGGGCACCACCGCTATGAACGGAGGCCCCCCGCCGGGGGATACCGGGTACCCGTAGACCTCCGGGTAGTCGTAGAGCTCCACTATGCTCCGGGAGGAGGCGGAGGCCACGGTTATTACTATAGAGTGGCTGGGGGTCTCCAGGAGCCTGCTGCTACTATCAACACCGACAACCTCAACCCTCGGCCTCCTACGGGGCAGGGGGAGGCGCTGGAGGAGGGGCCTGGAGCTGTGCTCGAATAGGCGGGACCTGAAGAGGCCCACATCCTCCACGCTATACCCCGAGAGGAGGTCCTCCAGTGTGAGTGCATCTCCGTGGCCCTGGACCGTGTGGGGCCTGACCCTAGCTATCTCGCCCAGTAGCGACGGTAGATCCCTAAGCCTCATCCCAGCCCCAGGCCCCTAATACATGGGGGCGTATATGCATCTATAAGTAGCTACCCGGGGGGCCTTGCCACCTGGGGCCCGGGGTTTGGACTACCTCCCAGCCGTGGTGGCGGTCGTAGTGATGGGCGTGGCAGGGATACTCGACCTGCTCTACAGGGAGATCGAGCCCCTATACTGGTTCTACGCCACCCTCCTGGGGGGCCTAGCCTACCTCAAGACCCACGGGGGCCTGCTAGGCCAGGCGGAGCCCATCCTGCTAGGCCTAGCCCTAGCCCCCGCCCTGGTCATGGCTGGACTCTACGCCGCCGGCCTCATGGGCGGGGCTGACGTCTTGGCCATGGTATTCCTCTCCCTAGCCTACCCCCTGGCCCCGGGGAGCCTGCTCCCCGTGCCGGTCCTGGCAATACTATATGCTAGCCCCCTCAGCGTGGCCCACAGGATATGGATGTTGTGTAGGGTCGTCAGGGGGCCCCGGTGCCTGGTCTCGGGGAGGATCAGGGTACCAGGCTACAGGCTGCTATCCGACCCGAGGCTCAGGTGGTGGCTGGTCTCGGACAAGAGGGCCGGGGGCCTGGATGTGGGTGGGGAGACGTGGGAGATCGTGGCCAAGCTGGGCCCCAGGGAGCCGGTCGAGGCCACCCCCGGCCTCCCATATGTCACCCACCTGGCAGCTGGGACCATACTAGCGGTGATCCTGGGCGACGACCCGGTGCTAGGACTCGTAGAGCTGCTGGCAGGCAGGGGGTGACACGCCATGGACCCGGGAGAGGCGAGGAGGATCCTAGAGGAGATCCTAGGAGACGCGTCCAAGGTCCCAGTCGTGAGGCTACCCATGAGGGGTAGGAGAGTGGACAGGCTGATAGCAAGGCTAGAGCCCTACAGGGCCCAGGGGCTAGTTGCATGGATACTATGCACCCAACTAGGCTGCAACGCCTGCATATCACGGGAACCATACAAGGTGGAGAGGGGCCTCACCACGGTGTACGACAGGCTGAGCGGACTAAGGCACCCCATACCCTGGGCCCGCGGGGTGACAGGGAGCGGGGAGGCCTGGAGGCTGGAGTGGAGGGGGGACATCTACGAGGTAGCATGGACAGGGTGCGGAGCCAAGCTGGGGAGCAAGGTGGAGTGTATAGACCAGGAGGTGTGCAGGGGTTGGGCTCCAAGCTCGAGAGGATGAGGGCCAGGATACTAGCTGTTGAGGCGCTCAGGGCCGCCAAGGCCAGGATGACGTACAGGGAGCTCAGGATGATCACGGGCATAGACGAGACTGTTCTGGCAAAATACGTGAGTGGGGCCATGGTCCCCAGCGAGGAGCAGGCGAGGAGGATCATGGCATCCCTCCTATCCAGGCTCAGCCCGGGCAGGGTAATCCTGGAGAGGGCCGCGGAGCTGGGAGGCGTCTTAGACCTCAACCCCGTACTCAGCGACCCCCTACAACTCCACCTAGCCTCAGAAGAGCTCCTAAACAGGTTCAAGGGTGACAAGATAACCCGGATCCTAGTACCTGAGACCAGCGGGATAAGCCTCGCGACAGCGATGGCGCTCCACCTGAAAGTAGGCATGGTGGTGGCTAGGAGGAGGAAGGAGAATCCCCTGCTAGACTACGAGGAGGAGCACCTAACACTACCCCCAGCGATAAACAGGATATTCTACATACCCCGAGGCAGCCTAACAAGGTGGGACAAGGTCCTCATAGTAGACGATATAGTACAGACAGGGCTAACCCTAGCAGTAATGGAGAAACTAGCAAAAAAAGCCGAGGCAACTATAGTAGGAGTAGCAGCCCTAGTAGTCGTGGGGGAAGAGTGGAGGAGAAGAACAGGGATCAGGAGAATAGAGGCACTAGTCAAACTAGCCAAACCCTAACAAGAGCCAATACCTACATAGGACACATTAGGGTATCCATGACGCCTTAGCTAGGCCTCCCACCACCCACCAGCTGAAGACCCAACACCAACACAACATCTGGAAAAGACAAAACCTTAGAGGCTCTACGAGCCATAGGAAGACCGGGGATATGGTTGCCTAAAGTTGTCAGGGTTAGATACGAGAAGGGGGTATTGAGGCCTCTTGAGCCTCTAAGGCTCGAGGAGGGTGAGGAGGTTATGATCCAAGTACTACCTGAGGAGTTCCCGGAGCTGGTGGATAAGGTAAACGTAGAGGCAGGCGGAGACGTCGATAAGATTCTAAGGGAGGCTCGTGAGCGTTGGAAGAGGTGGTATTAGAAGAGGGCTGGAAACCCCCGTCATAAAGCAAGAGACCTTGTGAAGACGCTCAAATCAAGTGATATAATCGTCCTCATCTCATATCCATCGATTAAGAAGCTGGTAAGACGACTCTTCGGTGTTCTCAAGAGGAGGAATCCCCGAGTCGGGCCTGAGGATGTTGAGAGGGTTATAGAGGAGGTCGGGATTGGGGGTTCATAGTTTTGCCTTAAACATAGATATTTTATGGAGGGCTATGAGGGCGTGGATCCGCAACACCCTGGCCTGTTGAGGGATCCTGGAACTGCTCCGGGTACAGGGGAAAGGGTTAGTGGACTCGTGGCATCGGGGGAGCACTGGCTGTACTACTCTATCTCCAGGTATATCTTGTGTAGCATGGTTATTGCTTGCTCCATGCTGGGCCTCTCCTCGGGTTCCAGGGCTAGCATCTTCCCGATCACTAATCTGAGCCTGTTGTCCTCTACCTTCTGGAGGGCCTCCCATACCCTGGCCCTGTCTGCTGCCTCCTCCCCGTCCACGGTCTCCCCGGTGAGCATGTATAGTAGAAGGTTGCCCAGCTGGTACACGTCAACCCGGTTCTCATAACCCCTCTCAGAGGCCCTCCTCCTCAGTCACTATAAGCCTGCTCCGGCGCCCTCCAGCCTGGAGTGTAGCTCAGCGCATGCCTGCTTGTCAGGGTTACAAGCCTCACGAGGCTGCTGAAGTCCCCGAGCCTGACAACCCCGTCCTTGATGAATACGTTCCCAGGCTTGACATCGCCATGAACCAGGCCCCTGCTATGGATGTAGCGTAGCGCATCTCCAAGCTGTATCGCGGCCAACAAGGCATCCCTCATACTGGGCCTCCAGCCTTTAGCGAATTGCTGGTCTAGGCTGCCCATATCGGCATACTCATACACCAGGAGTGGGGCCCTAGTACTATAGGCTAGGAGGCGTAGGATATGGGGGTGGCTTAGCCTAGACACGGTGGATGCCTCATTAACCACACGCTTGAGGAGCCTCTCATCGACGGTAACCGCAACACCCTCCTCCACCAGCCCCTCCATACCCCGGGGAACCTTAAACACTACAAAACCATTGCCAGAACCACCCCTACTACAGCGATAAGCACAACCCCAACCACCACAACCAAGCTTACAACAACTCCAGGACCCCTCGTAGCCCTCGGGGGCTACGGACTTGGGTAGATCCATCCTATAGCTACCCCTACATGGGTCAATCTCCCGGAACCTCAGTCCTATACCCATGAGGCTAGTTATACTTTTTGAGCCAGTTATTGTAGACATAGCAATTTGTATCTCCTTGGAGGTTTTTGACTCCATAGGTATCTCTAAATCATTCTTAAGCTTCATAGACTTAGATGGGGGGTATCTGAATTGATGTCTGTGATTGCTCGATTCCTACCTCTAACTAAGTATACCACTACGGCTAGACCCAAAAGCCCTGCAATCGCTGCAATCTTTATGATAACGGTCATGCTGAAGCCCTTTTGTATTATAGACGATATTATAATCGCTAGGGATAGTCCTATCAATTGCCCTATCCTAGACATTATTTTATCATAATCTTTCAAGCCTAAGAGACACCACTACTAACACCTATGTAATACCCTATTAAATTTTCAAAAAACAGCCGCACTGAGATCTTTATAAAACCCTAGAGTTAATTCTGTGTTGTGTTAAAGCGATAAAATAAGCTCTTTTGGCTACGGTTATATCGTATATTTAATTTTTATGTTGTATATTAATTAATAGTTTAAATGATAGATTTAGTTTATATTAAATTAGTTTATAGTCTTTTTTATTATGTTTCGTGATTTTTGTACTATTATCGGTATGGATAGGAGGCCTATCCAGTTCCTCTCCCTCAGAGCCTCCTCTAGGGGGCCTTTGCCTATGGTGTCTTTGTAGCTGGCTAGGAGCGTGGTTATGAGGTCTTCGGGGGCGCCGTAGAATATGCTTGTTACTGTGAGTACGATTAGGTCCCATGCCATTCCCCTTGGTGTTGCCTCTCTGGCCTGTTCTGCGTCGATGACTCCGGTTTTGCCTGTTGGTGTTGCTAGTATGTTCCCGGGGTTTGTGTCTCCTAGTGTGTAGCCTGCCTTGTGTATGGATGCGAGGCCCTTGCCTGCTTGGCTCCAGTCCTCGGGGCTTCTCGAGTGTAGTATTACTCTGCCCTCTAGGTAGCTTCTGACCATTTTTGTGTTGTATAGGTCTCCGCAGACGTGGTGTACTATTGGGGTCTCGACGGTGCCTCTGAGGGCTCGTAGGTACTTGTAGTCTGCCTCCATCCTCTCCCTGGGGCCTAGCCTGTAGCTGTAGACTGGGCTCGCTGCCAGGGCTGCTGGGATCCACTTGGGGGACATCCTCATGTAGCTCTTCACTATGACCCTGCCCCTGGGGCCTTGGCAGTCTAGGCTGGAGCTTATCGGGTTTGGGCTCCTGCACTTGTACCCGGGCCCGGCTAGGTCCTCCACTACCCTATCCACGGCCCCGCAGTCGAGGGATACCGTGCCCTCGGGCAGGGATAGGAGCCTCCACGGCTCCACCAGCAGCCTGTGGGGGGTGCAACCTGTGGCATGGTGGGGGAGCCTGGCTAGGAGTGCTACGGCTGGGTGGAGGGCTGAGTAGCCTGCCACGGCTACCCGTGCTACTGCTAGGCTCCTCTTGGCCCCCTGTAGGCCTTGTAGGGGTGCTTGGGGGTCTATGCCCAGCCTCCTGTGCTCCACAGTGTAGGCCTCGTCTAGGGCGCCTAGGTCCTCTAGGGCCTTGTTGTAGATGCAGGGGTAGAGCCTCCGGAGGAGGGACATCCTTGATACTGCCGGGTATGAGGGCCTGGCTCTGAGGAGCCTGGCTAGGCCGCCTAGCCTGGCCTCCGCCTCTGTGTATTCGTCGATGATCACCCTGGACCTGTAGGTCCTTGCAAGGCCCTCGAGCCACCCTACGTCTCCCCGGGGCTCCTCTATGGGTGGGAGTAGAAGACCAGCGGCGGTCTCCATCATCGTGGACCTCTGGGCGTCGGATTCTAGGATCGTGTCCCCCACGTGTAGGGCCCCGTCCTTGTAGTAGAGGGGGTGGAGGCCCCTGTGTATCCTTACCTCTAGCACGCCCCCGGCTAGGAACCTTGCCCTCTCCTCCATACAACCCTGCCCTCCCGGTCCTTCACCATGTAGACCCTGTGTAGGGGTATCACGGTGTCCCCGTCATCCAGATACAGGGCCCAGGAGGTTATCCTCTCCACCCTCCTGAGGGGTATGTCCTTGAGCCTTGCAACCCCCTCCTCGTCCCTGTCCAGGATTGAGACTAGGTAGTCCCTATCCTCGTACTTGAACCACTTCAGTATACTCCGTATCTCGCTCCTACCCAAGGCCCCGGGGCCACCCTACACTCGATAGGTTGTCTGGTCTAATGGTTAAAACCTAGCCCCCCCCACCCGGGGTTGATGCCCTTGGGGTGTATGTGGGTGGCGTGTATATTCTGTAGCATAGCGGCGGGTGAGGCGGAGTCATACCAGGTCTACAGGAGGCACGGGCTGATGGTTATACTAGACAAGTACCCCGTCTCGAGGGGCCACCTGCTGGTGATACCGGTGGAGCACTACGAGGCGGTGCAGGACACGCCCCCGAGGCTGCTGGCCAAGGCTTGGGTCGCCGCCTCTGCCCTAGCCCACGTTTATAGGTCTAGGCTGGGGGCACGGGGGGTGAAGGTCCTGACTAACAGTGGGAGGATAGCTGGCCAGGTAATCTTCCACTTCCACATACACGTGATCCCCTACTGGGGCGACGGCCAGCTGGGCCGGGGCGTGCTCACGAGGGAGGAGGCCCTCTCCGTGCTGGAGATGCTGGAGCCCCATAAGGACGTTATAGAGGAGTACCTCCGGGGTGCAGGGCTAGTAGGCGAGGATGAAGCCTAGGATAGCGGAGAGGTATATCCCATCGAAGACCCCCGCACCTCCTATGCTAACCAAGGGCGCGTTGATCCTCCTAATGTCCTTCAGTAGCCTCAGAACGTCTGCCCCCAGCAGGCTCCCCAAGGCTCCCCCAGTGAACGCTGCCACCCCCGCCTCGGGGCCACCGCCTAGGTAGATGACTGAGACTATGCTGGAGACCATGGGGGGTAGTATGGCGGGGACCACTATCCCAACCCCCGGCACGGTCCTCGAGGCTAGGAAGGTTATGAGCGCTGTGGATAGCGTGGAGGCCAAGCTGGCCTCCAGCAGCCTGGGGCCTGCGGCTGGGTAGAGGAGGGCTAGGAGGATGAGGGAGACTAGCACGGGTATCACCGCGCCGCCCACGTTAACCGCTATCAGGGTCCTCCTCCTAGTGTACCGGAGCCTGGGTACCGGTAGGGGGAGGCCATAGACTACCATATACTCTATATTCAGCTCCAGCACGTTCTCCCCCTCCACCTCCTTCACAACCACGTTAACAAAACTGAGGGCGGGGCTCAGGAGGACCAGCATGGAGACCAGGCCAGCGTAGAAGCCGCCGCCAGCGGCCTCCAGCACTATAGCGGAGGCCAGGAAGGCCAGCCCTATGGATAGCACTATGTAGGTCCCCAGCAGGAGGGGGTGCCCCGGCGGGTGGATCACGATCCTAACCAACGCCAGCCTCCACTACAATACGCTGGGGACGGCTAGAGACTTTAATCTCCATCCCCATAGCATCTACATGGTGCAACTCTATGGCCGAGGAGCCCTTGCTAGAGGATGTGATGCGCACCCCCGTGGTGACGATGACGCCGATGGAGACGGTTAGAAGGGCGGCGGAGGAGATGAGCAACAGGGGGATAGGGAGCATAGTCATAGTAGACAGCAGGGACATGCTGCTCGGGATAGTTACCAAGACCGATATAGTAGCTAAGGTGGTGGCGAAGGGCCTAGACCCGAGCATGGTAAAGCTGGGTGACATAATGACGGAGAACCCCTACTACATGTTCTCAGACGCCCCCCTGAGGGAGGCTGCGGAGCTCATGGGCACCAAGGGGATAGGCCACCTACCCGTCCTAGACCCGGAGACGAGGAGGATAGTCGGCATAATAACTAAGAGCGACATACTCAAGATAGCCCCCCACTACATAGACCTGGTATACACTCTGAGGGCAAGATAGGCAAGATAATATAGTATGGGTAACACGGGGAAGCCTGGGGTGGTAAAGTGGCGCTCGAAGACCTAGGCCTGCGGAGGGCCGCCGAGGTCATGGCAAGCTACCCGCACCTAGACAAGGACTACAGCCTATCCGAGGTACTGAAGCAGATGGACAAGGCCAAGACCGATAGGGTCATGCTGACCGAGGACGGAAGCCTCAGGGGCATAGTGACGCTGAGGGACATCCTATTCAAGTTGGGCACGGTGAGGACCAAGCAGGTCTCCCCCTCGGCTATGCACGCATCAAGCTTCATGAGCGAGCCCGTCGCATCCGTGGGGGAGGAGGATACCCTGCTAAGGGCAGTCAGCGAGATGGACAAGGGAGGCTTCACCAGCGTCCCGGTAACGAGGGAGGGCGAGCCAGTGGGTATGATCACCAGGTACGAGCTAGCCAAGATGATAGCAGAGTCCCCCAGGGCCTCCGATATCAGTATCAGGGACGTGATGAGGACCCCGCCAGTCAGCGTGGGCCTCCAGACCAGGATACTACACGTGAGGCAACTGATACAGCAGTACGACATGAGCGTGATACCCGTGGTTGAGGATGGCAGGATGGTCGGGGTCATAGGCGTGGACGAGCTGGCAACGGTCTTCATAAAGTACTACGAGCTAGCCAGGGGAGAGCCTAAGAGGATAACACCGCTGAAATACGTGGTGGTCGCCGACGCCATAAAGCTGAGGCCGCCAAGGGCGAGCCCAGACTCCTCGCTGGCGGAGGCGGCAGACCTAATGGCCAAGGCCAGGTACAGGGCCGTCGTGGTGGTAGACCAGGACAAGCCCGTGGGGATCGTGACGGGTATAGAGCTCGCCAGAGCAATACTGAGGGTAGGAGGGTAATGGAGGATAAGAGGTTCATAGCAGACGCCATGATGGGCGAGGTCGCAAGGTGGCTCCGCATCCTCGGCTACGACACCCTATACAACAGGAACTACACGGACTACCAGATCCTAAGGATAGCAGAGAAGACAGGCAGGATTATCATAACAGGAGACAGGGGCCTCCACAACAGGGCAAGGAAGAGGGGGCTCAGGAGCGTCTACATAACCAGCCACAGGGTAGAGGAGAGGCTAGCCGAGGTGGCTGCTAGGACAGGGATAAGGCTAGACGCCGACCCAGACAGGAGCAGGTGCCCAGAGTGCAACGGGCCCCTGAGGAGGGTCGAGGACAAGAGCCTAGTAAAGGACAAGGTCCCCCCAAGGGCCCTGGAGGCCTACAACACCTTCTACATATGCACAGTATGCGGCAGGGTATACTGGAGGGGAGGCCACTGGAGGAACATAGAGAGGATACTAGGAGAGGCAAGGAGCCTAGTATCCAGGATACAAGGCCCCCGCTAAAACCTATTACCCCCACAATCTCATAATCAACACTAACCGGGGCCGCAAGAGGGCCGGCCCCGGAGGCTACCCCGATCAAAGTTGAAGCCCGAGGTTGTCGTTATAGGCCTAGGCAATGTAGGCCTAAGGGTCCTCTGGGAGCTCTCCTCACGGGGCCACAGCGCCCTGGGCATAGATAGGAATGGGAGGGCCGTGGAGAGGGCCAGAAAGCTAGGCCTAGAGGCCAAGGTCGGCGACGCCACCAGCCCGGAGTCGCTCAAAAACCTAATGGCTGGGGCAAGGCTAGCGGCAACCGCAGTACCAGGCTCCCTGGGCCTGGAGGTCCTCGGAGTCCTAACAAGGCTGGGCGTGGACGTGGTCGACGTCTCCTTCTTCGACCCCAGGAGGGGCAGGGTGGAGCCCGGGCCGGGCCAGGCTATGGTCATAGATGCAGGCATAGCGCCGGGCCTCTCCAACATGCTCCTCTCCATGCTAGCCTCCCGCGCCAAGGCGAGGAGGGGCGCTATATACGTGGGCGGCATATCAGAGGAGCCGGAGTGGCCCCTCGGCATCTCCGCCACGTGGAACGTGGAGGACCTCATAGAGGAGTACCTGAGGCCCGCTAGGATGATCCGCGGGGGCAGGGTAGTGGAGGTCGACCCCCTCGAGGGGGAGCCGGGCCAGGTAGAGGTCGAGGGAGTGGGCAGGCTAGAGTACTTCCCAACCGACGGCCTCAGGAGCCTGCTGGAGACCCACTCATGGATGGAGGAGCTGGTAGAGTACACCCTCCGCTGGCCAGGACACATAGACACCATGAAGAGGCTCAAAGCCCTAGGACTACTCTCGGAATCCCAGGTCAGGAGCAACGGGTGCCTAGTCCAGGCCAGGGGCTTCCTGGCAGGACTACTCAAGAAGAGGTACGGCGGTATCAGGGACATGCTAGTAATGATAGTCAAGGCCATTGGGGACAGGGTGGCGGAGGCAAGGGTAGTGGTGAGGGCCGACGAGGAGTGGAGTGCGATGGCAAAAGCCACCGGGGGCTTCCAGGCAGCAGTGGCCCACCTAATGCTGGAGGGCAAGATAAGCGGCAGGGGGCTCATGTACCCCGAGCACCTGGCTGAGATGCAGGGAGTCCCTGGGAGGATCCTAGAGGAGCTGGGCAGGATGGGTGTAAGAGTGTCTATAGACTAAGGGGCTAAACCCCGCCAGTGCCAGCACCACAGGGGGCCTGACTGTGTACACTATAGAAGCCGAGGGGCTTGAGAAGGAGTACAGGATAGGCCTACTATCAAAGAGGAGGGTGAAGGCTCTACGAGGCGTGTCACTGAGGATACAGAAGGGAACCCTATACTCCCTACTAGGACCCAACGGCGCCGGGAAGACCACGCTGGTCAAGATACTGGCAACACTACTCATACCAGACGCCGGGTGGGCCAGGGTCGCCGGGTTCGATGTTGCAAGGGAGGCGGTCGAGGTTAGGAAGAGGGTGGGCGTGGTGCTCGGGGGAGAGAGGGCCCTCTACTGGAGGCTCACAGGGTGGAGCAACCTCTGGTTCTTCAGCCAGCTCTACGGCATACCCCCGGCCGAGGCCAGGAGGAGGATAAGGGAGCTGATAGAGCTTGTAGGCCTCCAGGGCTGGGAGCATGTGAGGGTGGAGAACTACTCCAAGGGCATGAAGCAGAGGCTCCATATAGCCCGGGGCCTGCTCAACGACCCCGAGGTCCTACTACTAGACGAGCCGACGATAGGCCTAGACCCAGCCGCAGCTAGGGAGGTGCGGGGACTTATCAGGAGGATCGTGGCAGAGGGGAGGACGGTACTCCTAACAACCCACTACATGGCGGAGGCGGAGGAGCTCTCGGACAGGGTAGGGATAATCTCCGGGGGCAGGATAATAGCGGAGGGCAGCCCGGGCGAGGTGAAGAAGATAATAGGGGGCAGGATGGTCCTAGTAAGCCTCACCGGGCCCCCGGGGGAGGCCTCCAGGCTAGCGGCACTACTAGGCGCCAGGGCCAGGAGTATAGACAGGGTAACAACGATAGAGGCAGTAGTTGAGGATGAGGAGGAGTTCATAGACAAGGTCCTAGGGGAGGCCCTCAGGAGGGGGCTACGGGTCAGGAGGGTGGAGGTCAGGGAGCCCAGCCTCGAGGAGGCGTTCATAAAACTCACCGGTGGGCCACGGTGAACATAGTATACCATGCAAGGGTCATAAAGGCGGTCGCGGTCAGGGACTTCAAGATAAGGATAACGTACATACCATGGATAATGAACAGCCTCCTCCAGCCCATAGCATGGACCCTCATACTAGTATACGCCTACAGGAGCATAATGGGCCCCGGATCCAGCGAGGCCCTCGCCGCCCACGGCTGGGCCGGGGACCCCGTGGGGTTCCTAATCCTAGGCCAGGTCCTACTCAGCCTATTCAACGCCCTGAACTGGAGGGCTGGGATGGCGATCCAGAGGGAGAGGTGGTACGGCACACTAGAGCTGATCCTCCAGGCCCCAGCCAGCAGGATAGCGGTGCTAGCGGGCTCCAGCCTCTTCGGCCTGGTAGATGCAGGGTGGGCCTCATTCCTCTCCGCCCTCGCGGTGATAGCGCTGACCGGGGCGACCTTCAACGTGGCAGACCCCCTGGCGGCGGTGGCTAGCATACTCCTAGCAGCGGTGGGAGCCCTATCCATGGGCATCGGCCTGGCCGGGCTATACGTTTTGACCAGGTCGGCGGGTCCCATAGCAGTGGCTATACAGCACCCCACTAGGTTCTTCACCGGCTCCTCCTTCCCCCTAACGATACTCCCGGCTGTCCTCCAGTACGTGGGCTACGCTATCCCCCTAACCTACGGCCTCGAGGCGGTTAGGAGGACCATGCTCCAGGGGGCAGGGCTGGGCGA
This sequence comes from Acidilobaceae archaeon, assembly GCA_027014125.1. Taxonomy (GTDB): domain Archaea; phylum Thermoproteota; class Thermoprotei_A; order Sulfolobales; family Acidilobaceae; genus S012-22. The sequence goes on from JALWEI010000018.1 coordinate 26,542, forward strand.
CGTGGGGCCCCTCCTCTACAGGCTGCTCCTGCTCAGCATCGCATCTACAATGCTTGGGGTAGCTATGGTTAGGTGGGCAGAGGGGGTGGCTAGGAGGAATGGGTGGCTACACACCTTCTAAGCTACAAGTGCTCCGGGCCAGCCTCTCTGCCTATGCCAGGGATGTGCTGGCCCTCTACTCAGCCTGGGGCTTCATACTGGTCAGGCTCAGCGTACCGGTCTTCATGGTAGCGACGGCGTGGGCCCTCTCCAAGATAGCCTCTCCCAGCGGGCTGGTCGCCAGCCTTGGCTACGTGGATTACGTGGGGTACGTCGCTCTAGGCTTCGCATTCTTCACCATGCTCACCACAACACTCTTCGAGGTGGGGGAGAGGATCCACAGGGAGATGGTCCAGGGGACCCTGGAGACGGTGCTCCTCACCCCGGCTAGCAGGCTTGCATGGCTAATCGGAGGCGCCCTAGGGAGCCTCATGATAAGCATGGCAGACGTGGCACTGGTCACGGTGTACTACGTTACACTCTTCAGAGGCGAGGTACACCTAGGGGGCGCGCCATACGCCCTAGCCGGGCTCCTCCTCTCCCTGGCAGGGATGACTGGTATGGGGATAGCCCTTGCCGGCATAGTCGTCAACCTTAAGGAGCCCCACGCATTCAACGTCATGCTGACCCCATTCCTCATGCTCCTCTCAGGCATGATGTTCCCCGTAGAGGCCCTCCCAGGCCCCGTGGAGGCTGTGTCACGACTCATACCCGTGACTCACGGGATAGAGGTTGTGAGGTCCTCGCTCCTCCAGGGGGAGCCCGCTATCCACCTCCTTGGGATCCTAGCACTTGAGGCCATAGCCTATACGGTGGTCGGGTATACGGTCTTCAGGCTGCTGGAGGCTAGGGCCAGGAGGCTGGGGGGCCTAGGCTCATTCTAGCCCTCCCCCCTGAGCCTCACCCTGAGGTCCTCCTCCTGGTCCACTATGTGGAGGTCTAGCTGTGGGTATGGTATCTTTATCCCGGCCTCATCCAGGGCCTTCTTCAGCCTGGTCTGCAACTCTATCTTGGTGGCGAACCACGCCTGCGGGGGCGCCCAGCACCTCATCTTAATCACTATCGCTGAGTCGGCGTACTGGTCCACGAAGGCCTCGGGGCCCGGGTTGACTAGGCACAGGGGATGGCTCTCCATGAGCCTCTTAACCGTCTCTATAGCCTTGTCTATATCCGTGTCATAGTGGATCCCTATCGCTATCTCAACCCTCCTAGCCCTCATCCTGACGTAGTTGGTTATGATCTCGTTGAAGACAGTGTTGTTAGGGATCCTGACTATGGGCCCGTCCCACGTCCTTATCCTAGTCGAGAATATATTGATCCCCACCACGACACCCGAGACGCCCGCGACGTTGACAGGATCCCCGATCCTTAGGGGCTGTTCTATGAGGAGCATGACCCCGCTAACCAGGTTACCCAGAGTGTTCTGGGCGGCGAGGCCGACTACTATGCCGGCGAAGCCGCCCGCTATGAGGAGGCCGGAGAGGTTTATCCCGAAGGGGTAGAGTGCCGCTATGCCTGAGACCGCCAGGAGGCTGTAGAATACTAGTAGCTCGAGGGGCCTGTACACGTGAGGCGGCAGCTTTGGCTTGAGGCTCCTCCTCATCAGGCTCCTTACGAAGTATGCTATGATGAGGCCTGCGGTGAATACTAGGATCGCGATCACAAAGTTCTCTATACTCCCCCTTATGGCTCCAGCCAGCCCGGAGAGTATGTCCTCAGCCACCACATACACCCCCTACTGTGTAGCCAAGCTCCTCTTCTGCACCTGCACCCTCATGACGAAGGGCTGGGTCTGCTGGAGGAACGCTGCTATGTGCCTCCTAGCCCTCCTGACCTCCACTACCTCCCTCAGCCCCTCCAGCGGGGGGTCACCGCTGGTCTTAACCACCACGCCGCCATTGCTTGCCTCGACCGTCAGGGTGGGGTAGTATATGAGGCCGGTATTGTCGACGTAGAACCTTGTGCTCACAGCGTTGAAACCCACGCCGGGGAGGAGTATGCTGGTACCCCTGACTATGAACCTAACCACCGCGGTGCCCACGGGGTCGGGCAGCTCCTCCTTTGTGTAGGCTGCTATACTCTTATAGTACCTGGCTAGGAGGCCGTCAACTATGTCGCCGACCAGTGTGAACTTGACCTCGACCGGGCTCAGCCTCGCCACGGCTATGTCCCCGACGTAGACCTCTACCTCATATGGGGCCAGGGCCCAGTAGTCCTCACCGTCCTCGATGTATACGCTACTCTCGAAGTCGACGTAGATGTAGGGGGTCGCAGTGAGCACCCTATAAATCGCAGGTATCGGGGCCGCGTAGACAGGCTGGCCCTTGGGGATCCTGGCAGTGGCACACCCATACCTATCACAGGCCTCCAGGTCCCCGTTCTCCCTCCTCTCGATCCGTGCATCGCCAATCTCGATCCACTGCCCCGCCTCAATCCTCCACGGAACCCTTAGGAGGAGCTCGTTATCGCTAGCATGAATCGGCATACCCCTACACCAGCCCTTAGACCCCCGGGGGATCGGGAGCATGCTAGGCATATATACCGTGCACGCCCGGCAGCCCCTCCGGGCTTCAAAGGAGGCCCGTGAGGGTTGAACCAGCAGCGGCTAGTCGAGGTCCTGGGCAGCTGTAGCAGGGTTAGGGAGGCAAGGGTTAGGTGCGCCTCCTACCCGTGGGCAAGGTACTGCGTCTACACGTACAAGACTGCTGACTGGAGGGTATTCAGGGAGAAGCCCTGCCTCCTCTACTCCCGGGGCACAGTCGTCGTAGAGGATAGGAGCGGTGGGATCCACGTGTACCTCCCCTTCACGAAGTTCTTCAACGCTGGGGAGACCGATTACACGCTCTACAACAGGCTATCCAAGCTCCAGGTTGGGAGCGTCTATGAGAAGCTAGACGGGACCCTGGTGGTAGTATGGCGCGACCCCGTCACCGGGGAGCTGAGGGCGAATACGAGGGGCTCCCTATGGAGCCACCCCGGGGGCAGGGGAAACCCGGACCCTAGGGCTAGGGTCGTGAACCCCTTCGTCAGGGGCCTCATGAGGTACATCGAGGAGAACGAGCTCAGGAGGAGCCTTGAGAGTATCATTGATGAAAAGTGGACGGTGATGCTAGAGCTGGTGGCCCCCGGTATGGCGGCCAGCAGAGCCCACCACGACCCCGAGGAGTACATGGAGGCGATCCAGGGACGTGGTGTGGCCTACCTACTAGCCTATAGGGGCAGGGATGGCAGTCTCGAAGAGCCTGGCGAGAGCGAGTGGCCCCACCAGCCCTCCAGGCTTAGCGTGCCACGTTCGCCGGAGGAGCTAGGGGGCGTGGTGGAGGGCCTGGGTATAGAGGGTGTAGTTGCCTGGTACAGGGAGAGCCCCTACCAGGGCCCCCTGGAGGGCATAGATCCCCTGGTCAAGTTCAAGTCGAGGAGCTACCTATTCAGGGTCACGGGGCTCCAGTCCAGGAGGTCTATACTAGCATACACCCTACAGGGCGGCGTGGACGACCTAGCCGGAGTGGTGGAGCCGGGGGAGCTTGAAGTCCTAAGGAGGATCCATGCCGAGTACCAGCGCCTCCTCCAGGGGATAGAGGAGCTGAGGCGGAGGAGGGATGAGCTTAGGAGGAGGGGGATCAACGTTAGGGGCCTCATAGCACGGGGCATAGAGAGCCCGGATAGGCTGCACGGCGAGGTGGTTTCAAGGTCGCCGAGGGACTACTGGAAGGCGCTCAGATTCCTGGAGAGGCTCAACAGGACCCTGGAGAGGATACTAGAGAAGCTGGAGGGCCAGCCCGCCTAGGCGCCCATTATAAGGTTTTTTAAGATGACAATGCACGCTGGTGGATGGTGCTCTAGGGCAGGGGATAAATAGTGTACGCCGGGAGCAGTATAAGCGTGGCAGCGATAGTGGAGCACCTACTCAACATGGCCAGGGACCTGGAGGACCTGGCGCACCTGGCCTGGAAGCTGTCGAGCCAGAACCCGGAGGTCGAGGTCCTAGAGAAGGCCTACAGGCAGGAGGTGGTTACTAGGAAGGACAAGATAGAGGAGATGAAGTCGAGGCTATTCGAGTACATGGCCTCAGGCAGGATAGAGGTGGTCGAGCACAGCGGCTTCTACCTGACCATCGCAATATCCCTCGAGAGGGCCGCCCAGAGCCTAGATGCGGCGGTATACAGGATGCTCCTATTCACAAGCATAGCCAAGGAGCAGGGAGGAGAGCCGCTAGCCCAGGTATCGGGGCTATTCTCCAGCATGAGGGAGGCGCTAAGCCACCTATCCTCAGCCTTAAGGGTAGTGCAGAACATGAGCGGGGCCAACAGGGACCAGTACAAGCTACTGGACCAGAGGGTGTCGAGGGTTAAGGTGGCGGAGGAGGATGCGGATAAGCTGTACAGGAGGGTGATAGCCTATGCACTGGAGAAGTACAGGGGCGACTGTAGCCTGCTAGTAGCCCTGAAGGACCTGGCGGATAGCGCAGAGAATGCGATGGACCATATAGCAGAGGCCGGGGACTACGTTAGGGCGCTGGGAGTGGCGATATACTCGAGGTGAAGCCTTGAGCCAGGCAAAGTACAGGGGCCTCCTCCTCGGCGACTCGATAGTAGTCCCAGACATCGAGGAGTCCCGCAGCCTATACAGCCAGGGCTTCTACGGGAAGCCCATAGGCGTGGAGAAGCCACGGGGGAGGGACTTCGACGCCCCCCTAAAGCTGAGCCTAATGGAGGCCCTCTACCTGGTAGAGAAGGGGATGCTGGAGGTATACAAGCCCGACGGCTCCCCGGTGGGGGTGGGGGAGCTGAGGAGCATCCTAGAGCGTCACCCACGCTTCAGGCTGCTCTACAGGGTCTACGTGGACCTCAGGGACAGGGGCCTAGTAGTGAGGCCCGGGCTCAAGTTCGGCGCTGACTTCACAGTGTACAGGATCGGGCCAGGCATAGATCACGCCCCCTTCATAGTAAACGTTGTGGGCTTGGACGAGGAGATAGACCCGATAGAGATAGTCAGGGCAGGGAGGCTAAGCCACACGGTGAGGAAGACATTCACCATAGCATCACCCCTCCCCGGCGGCAGGGTCCAGTACATCATGTTCAAGTGGTACAAGCCCTAGCAGGCATACCGTTTACTATATCAACCTCCAACAACACTATCCAAGCCTCGGCGGTACATCGAAGCCAGAGGGGTGTCAATGGGGTTGAGCCAGCCTAGAAGAGGACCCCGAGGCTACGGTAGGCACAGGGAGCCAAGGCCAATGCCCATAGGAGACAAGTGCAACCCCCTATGCCCCTTCTTCAGGTGCGGCAAGAAGGCGCTCAGGATAAGCAGGGACCACTACAGGGGCAGGTCCTTCAAGACCGCCATGTGCGCCTGGATAGGGGACAAATGCATAGGGGCGACATGCAGATTCGCATACTGCGAGAAGAGGGCCATACTCCCTGACGGAAGGTGCGCATTCGCGGTCAAGAGCAAGCAGGACACCGACTTCGAGGAGGAGCTTAAGAGGGATACAGGGCCGAAGATAAGGGGCAAGCTAAGGCTAGACGAGGACTTCCTCTAGCCCGGCCCCCTCCACCTCCTATAGAGGCTAGACTCGACACCCATAGCATCAAGAACCTTACCAGCGGCGAACCCAACCATATCATCAATACTCCTAGGCTTATTATAGAAGGCCAGAGTGAGGGGGACCACGATCCCCCCAGCCTCAGCTACCCTAAGCAGGTTCCTCAGCTCCAGCACCCCCAGAGGCGTCTCCCTAGGCGCGACGACAAGCCTCCTGCCCAGGCGGAGCATCGCCATGGCGGCCCTAACCACCAGGTTAGAGGGTATACCAGACGCGAGGAGGCCCACCGTCTTCATGCTGGCAGGGACTATAGCCATAGCATCCGGCTGGCTGCTAGAGCTGGCCAGGGGGCTAGCCATGTCGTCCTCCATATACACCCTGGAGTAGGCTGCCAGGCTGGAGAGGAACTCCTCCTCGCCCATACCCTCCTCTAGCCTAGCAACCTGCACGGCACCCCTAGTCACTATGACCCCGGTAACCTCTACCCCGGCCCCTCTCAGGCCCTCTAGGACTCTGAGGGCCACCCGGATCCCGCTACTCCCGGTGACGGCTATGGAGGCCCTCAACACTCAGCCCCTTCTAGGCCCAGGGAGCGGGCTGCATCTACAGCTGCCTCATAGGCCTCCCTCCCCCACGCGACTAGTACTATCCTAGCTGGCAGCCTGCCCCTGTAGCTTGTTATGGTCTCAAGCATGGCCCTGAAGGAGTCCCTGGGGCTTATGCCCCCCACCCCAGCGCCCATGGCTGGGATTGCAAGGCTCTCAACGCCCAGCCTCTCGGCCTCCTCCAAGGCGGCCCTGGTAGCCTTGTATACGTTCTCCAGAGGGATCCTCATTGCAGGCATCTCCATGGTAGGAGCATGGATCACGTACCTAGCCCTGAGCCTCCCCGCCCCTGTGGTTACTGCCTTGCCCACGGGTACTGGGGCATGCTTCAGGGCCTCCTCCTCTATCTCCCTGCCTCCCCTCCTCTTGATCGCCCCAGCGACGCCGCCCCCCATGATCATCCTACTGTTAGCCGGGTTCACTATCGCATCCACGTCCAGCTGGGTTATATCGCCCTCCAGTACCTCAACCAGGGTTCCGCCTACCTTGAAGCACCTAGACATGCATAGCACCCCCATGGTAGTGTGGTGCATGGATGGGGATAAGGGTTACACCCTTACCCCTTCCTGCTCATTAGCCTCCTAGCCTCGCCCCTGAGCTCCTCTACCTCCCTCAGGTCGCCTCTGGTGTCAACCAGCTTGGAGGCCTTCTCCAGCGCCCTCTCCTCCCGCCTAGACCCTGCTTCTAGGTAGAAGCCTGCCAGGGCCCAGGCATCCTCTAGATCCTCCCCCTCAAGCCCTGCCTCCTGTAGGCTCCTTATGTCGTCTAGGATCCTCCTCCTGAGGCTCCTGAGGCTCTCCAGCTCCTCGGATAGCCTGGTGTGGTCCCCGGTGGCCATGGAGGCCATGGCCGTGTTCTCTAGGCTATTAACTAGGTCGACGTGGGCCTGGAGGAGGGCGGCCAGCCTGTCTATAAGGTCCTGGGCCCTGGGCATGGGGTTGGGCACCCTTCCCTCTAGACGTTTAGCCTCACTCCAGCCTGCTCCGTGCCCTTGTAGGCCCTAACCGTCGCTATGCTCCTGTCAGCAACCCCGTGCTCCTCCATCAGGTCCGGGTTTACGTGTACATTGTTGTAGTCGACGTCCTCGTCTATTATGGCGTAGAAGACGAACCGGTGCCTACCGGCTACCACGACCTCTATCATCTCCTCGACGCCAAGCTCCTTGGCCAGCTGCTGGTTTATCCTGGCCTGCTCCGGCTGTAGGGAGGCGTCGTAGCGTAGGCGTATCCTCTTCTCCCTTATCCTCTTCTCCCTGGCCTTGAGGGCGGAGGCTGGGGGCACCGCCTCAAGTAGCTTCGAGATCGATCCCTTAGGCCTCTCGGGCATCAGCTCCTCGAGAGTCTCCTCCCTCTCCTCGGCCATGCCAGGCACCGTTAGAGTGTAGTATAGGGCGGGGGCTTAATGAACCTACCTATACCAGCCCAAGGATCCTCTCGGCGCTGTAGAGGAGCCTCCCCGCAACCCCCCAGGCCTTGAGGGGCCTGCCCCCTGCTATGCTATACGCCTCGACAGCCTTCCTCAGGGTGCTCCTCTTGAAGTCCCCCCTAGGGAACATGCCTATACCAAGCGGCATACCCGTTGCCAGGGCCCTCGCCACCACCTCGCCAGGCCTCCGGGCCTTCCCCTTTTCCCAGAGGAGTATGAGGCCCATCTCCCCTGCAAGCTCCCCTAGGCTACTATACTCGACCCATACCAGGGGCTCTCCCCTCGGGGGCACCCGGCCTTCCTCGAGTAGCTGGGCCATGAGGCCCTTGAACCTCTCATAATTCTTGGGCAGCCTGACATTGGGTGATAGCCTGAACACCCTGCCGTCAAGCACGTGTATGTAGACCTCGAGCATGCCCTGGGGGAGGAGGGTGTCCTGTAGCACCATCAGGGTGGTATGGACTATATCGGGCCTACCCCTCTTCCACTTCTGGGGCAGGACCTCCATCGCATTGTAGTGGAGGCTCTTATCTAGGAGCAGCCTCCCGGGCTCAACGCCATACCTCCTGGCGCTCCTAGCAACTTGGGGGTGGCTCCACAGCTCCCGGGGCACGGTCTCTAGCGGGGCTTCAAGGAGTACGAGCCTCAGCCTCCACTCCCGGGTATTGTCCAATACTATATAACCTCCCCCAGCCCCCCGGGTCTTAACCCGGTGTCGTGGTAGTGGCTAATAAGACCCTGGTCAAGGCATTCTCAATACTACTAGTCATACTCATGGCCGGGAGCGCTATAATGATGCTAGCGAACGGCGCCCTGGGTGGAGGCGGCAGCGGCGAGGTTGAGGTAAAGCCGGTGGAGGCCCCCGAGGGAGGGGTTGTCCTAGACACCGGCTCCAGGCTCTTCCCCAACATACCTGTACCCGCGGTGGGGCCGGCTGATGCAAGGTTGCAGGTATACATATTCTACAGCATGTTCTGCCCCCACTGCGCTAACGAGATACTGAACAACCTAGACTACTACCTACAATTGGCCTCGGAGGGCACCGCTAGAATATACTTCGTCGACTACCCCCAGCAGGGGGCCCAGGAGTTGCATGCAGCCCTAAGGTGCCTAGCCAAGAATAACGGCCCCTTCCTGGAGGCGATGACAAGCCTGTACCGGATACTAGCGGAGGACAAGACGCTCCCCACGATGGATGATATGAATAAGTTCCTCGAGGAGAAGGGTATTACCCTGGACCAGGCCTGCATAGAGGAGGAGCTACAGAACGTGGCTAGGGTGGCCTCTATAAGCTATAGGACCTACAACATACAGGGGACCCCGACAATAGTAGTATACGACACGGTATCGGATAAGGCCTACATGGTTGTAGGGGAACAGGAGAGGGAGCAGCTGGTTCAGTTTATAAATGACGTGTTGGAGGGCAGGGCTGGATAACGGTTCAAGGTGTTTTATGACCTATCCCCCGCCTCCTGTAACATGTATACCTTAAATACTGGCCCATTAACGCGTCCACGATATAAATAGTTATTCCCACGAGAATGGGGGCTAAACCTGTATTAATTGTGCCCGGGTTTGGGTATGTATCTACATGGTACAATATGTGTCTGGTGGACAGGGTTGGAAACAATCAAGGAGGCCCATGTGGATATACTGGGCGAGGTCCCCTGGCGCTATGACCCCATCGACAGCTTCGCAATAAACAGGATGTGGGCCGAGGCCCCCGAGCTCCGCAAAACCCTCCTCGAGGCCGAGGACCTGGAGGAGGCAAGGAGGCTAGCCTACTTCTACGCCAGCGAGCTGGAGTGGAGGATAAGGGAGGAGCAGATCAGGCTAGAGCCCCTAGACCAGTGGCTAGCGCTAGAGGCGATCAGGGTCTTCAAGAGCATCATATCCAAGAGGAACGAGAAGATAGCAACATTCAGCACACTCTACTACCTACTCCTACTAGCCAGAGAGGAGCCCAAGGCATTCGAAGAGATAGGCATGGGATTCGTAGAGGAGTTCAGGCACCTCTTCAAGGCCATGCACGGAAGGGCGGAGTACAGCAAGGGCTGGCTAGGCCCCAGGCTGGGCGGAGTCGAGGCCACCAGGGAGTTCCTCAGGATGAGGGGCAGGAAGGCCGCCATAAAGAGGAGCGAGTACCTAGACAGGCTGTCCAGGGAGGTGAAGAAGTACTTCAACAAGTACACCTTCGGCCTGGACCCGAAGGTTATAGAGGAGAGGAAGAAGAACAGGCAGAAGATCCTAGACTACTTCGGCGCCACCCTAGACGACTGGAACGACTGGAAGTGGCACTTCAGGCACATATTCAAGAGGCTCGAGCACATAGAGGACCTCAAGAACTTGGTACCCCTAACACAGGAGGACATAGAGAATATGGAGCTCGCCATAAAGCTCAGGGTACCATTCGGCATAACCCCCTACTACCTACACCTCTTCGACTTCACAAGGGCAGACAGGAAGAGGGATCCACAGGTCAGGAGCCAGGTCATACCCCCCAGGTGGTTCGTCGAGAAGATGGCCAAGCACAGGAAGGAGAGGTTCTACGTATTCGACTTCATGAGGGAGCACGACACAAGCCCCGCACACCTCATAACCAGGAGGTACCCCATGGTAGCGATACTAAAGGCGGCGGACACATGCCCCCAGATATGCGTATACTGCCAGAGGAACTGGGAGATAGAGTCCGCAATGTTCGCAGAGGGCATACTGCCCCTCCCAGTCATAGAGAAGGGCATAGAGTGGTTCGCCGAGCACCCGGAGATAATGGACGTGCTCATAACCGGCGGCGACCCGCTAATCCTGGGCGACAAGAAGATCGATAGGATACTAAGCAAGCTAGCCCAGCTGGATCACATAAAGCTGATAAGGATAGGGACGAGGATCCCCGTCACCGTGCCTATGAGGATCACAGAGGAGCTGGGAGAGATACTGGGAAGCTACATAGAGCCGGGCAAGAGGAACGTGACAGTCTCGACACACGTCGAGAGCGCCGAGGAGGTGACCCCCGAGATGGCGCAGGCGGTGGCCAACCTGAGGAAGAACAAGGTATACGTCTACAACCAGCAGGTCTACACCTTCACCACCAGCAGGAGGTTCCAGTACGTCCTAACCAGGATAGCCCTGAAGATGGTCGGCATAGACCCGTACTACAACTTCTACCCCAAGGGCAAGTTCGAGCAGAAGGACTACCTGGTTCCCGTGGCGAGGATAATGCAGGAGAGGAAGGAGGAGGCAAGGCTCCTACCCGGGAGCTTCAGGACCGACGAGCCGGTATTCAACGTGCCAGCACTAGGAAAGAACCACATAAGGGCATGGCAGGACAGGGAGCTGATAGCAGTAATGCCCAAGTACGGCAACAGGATCTACCTATGGCACCCATGGGAGAAGGGCATAGCACCCGTCGACCCCTGGCCATACGTAGACGTGCCCATATACGACTACCTCAAGAGGCTAGAGGAGATAGGGGAGGACCCCAAGGAGTACGAGACAATCTGGTACTACTACTAGCCCCCTCCAGCCCCACAGGGGCCCCGAAG
>JALWEI010000019.1 GCA_027014125.1 Acidilobaceae archaeon
GGGGATAGGCTGGCCTACATCGTGTCCCGGGTATCCGGGCGCCGGGGACCCCTGGCACCCTGTAGCGTTGACCTGGTCGTCACAAACCCGCCCTTCGGGGTGCAGAGGAGGGGGGCCGACTGGGAGGTGCTCCTCCACGCCCTTGAGGCTTCGAGGCACAGGGTCTACGCTATACTGAAGTCGGGTAACATTGATTATCACCGCCGAGCCGCTGCTAGGGTGGGGTACAGGGTTAGGCTGCTGGGGAGTAGCCCCTTCCCCATACCAGCAAGTATGAGGCACCATGTGAGCAGGATGAGGAGGGTGATGGTGGATGTCGTACTCTTCGAGCGGGAGGGTGGTTGCGCCGGGTGAGCCCCTTGGGGTTGCGGAGGAGTATGTGGCCGAGAGTGGCACCTACGTGGGGGAGGATGGCGTGATCAGGGCCGCCATCCCCGGGGTGCTCCACCTCGACCCCCGGGGGAAGGTTGTCAGGGTTAGGCCGTTCAAGAGGCCCAGGCTCCCCAGGGCCGGGTCCAACTCCTTCGGCCTCGTGACCCAGGTGAAGCACGACCTGGTCGTGCTAGAGCTCTACGGGGAGGTTTCTACAGAGCCCTCGGCTAGGTGGCTCTACGAGTACGATAGCCCCCTCACCGGCGGGGTGCCGATACACCTCGTAACCAAGGAGTACGTCAAGGACCTGTACAGCTACTTCAGGCCCGGGGACCTGGTGCTTGCAAGGGTCCTCAGCCCCAGCCCCCCATACACCCTCACGACCAAGCCACCACAGCACGGGGTAGTCTACGCCCAGTGCTCCCGCTGCGGCTCCCTCATGCAGCCCCTCAACCCCCGGTCGATGAAGTGCCCCCGCTGCGGTCAGGTGGAGGAGAGGAAGGTGTCGGTCCTCGCCTCATCCAAGCTCCTCAGGATCAACCTGAGGAGGTACCTGGTGTTTAAGAGGTGAGGCTTGCCTGCCCCGCAGGCTGCTGGCCGTGAGGATCCCCCAGGGGGTGGACCTGGAGAGGTTCCTGGAGAGGGTCTCCAAGGCCCTAGCCACAGGCTCAGCCATCTACAGGGTCGAGGGGGGCACGCTCAAGATAACCGTGTACGGCAGCGAGGCGGAGATCAAGGAGACCGTCCGGAGGATCAAGCAGCTCCTCGGGGAGTACAAGACCCAGGAGAGGGGAGGAACCAGGCTATACACGTGGAGGAGGATCCACAGGGATGCCGGCGGGGCTATACCACTAGACGCCCTAGCCCAGGCACTACGCCTCCAAGGCTACAAGGCAAGGGAGACAGGGGAGGGCCTAGAGACCACAGCAACCTACGAGGAGGTAGCAGCGGCAGCCCAGGCAGTATGGGAGGCCATGAAGACGCTAGCCGGGTCGGGTGCCTCTAGGAGCGTGAAGAAGGCAATAGCAGCGGCCCACGCAGCCGGTGCCGGGGATCCCGGGGAGCTGCTCGAGGAGGCCCTTGCAGCAGGGCTGGCCAGGGAGGAGGATGACAGGATTATCCCCGCAATGGAGTGGAGGATGCTCAGTGAAACCCTATTAAGCCGGAGAAGGCACGGGTTGAGGGGGGACTAGAGGATGGCCAGGGTAGAGGTCAGGCAGCTCGGAGACGGCAGGTACGATATCCTAATCGAGGGAGAAGACCACACCCTAGGCAACCTCCTAGCAGAGAGGCTATCCAGGAAGCCCGGGGTCAAGATGGCATACTACACCAACCCACACCCCCTGGAGGACAGGATAATAGTACACCTAACCCTAGAGGAGGGAGACCCCATAAGCCTCCTCGAAGAGGCACTAGACGAGATCATGGAAGAAGCACAATCCTTCGTAGAGGAGTATAGAAAGGCGCTACGAGAGAAGGGAGTAAGCCTAGAGGAGTAATGAAGCCCGAGACACGCATCCTAGCATCAAAATGCAGGGGAGACCTCTGCATAGCCCTAATACTAAGAGGCCCAGGATACGACGGGGCCCTAGCAACAACCAAGGGATGCCAAGACCTATGCCGCCAGGCCAAAGAGAAGGGATACATGGGAGAACTAAGATACCACACAGGCCCATGCAGCTGCGGGCTACCACCATACCCAGGAAAACAAACCCAAACAGAACAACTACTAGACACTATACTAGAAGCACTACACAAACTAAAACAAAACCCACCATGCAACCAACCTTAATCCCATGACAGGACAGAAACCCGTCGCTCACCCAACGCCTCAACTACAAAACAGAATGCCACCTACCCGAACCCCTCATAATAAGAATCCTGCTATGGACTTTGCATAACATGTACATACAAACCATATTAGAATTATTACTAAATCCCATTATGGGAATTCGCAGGACGTGCTAGACAGCTAGCATACAGGCTAGCATCACACCTAATCTTGCCAATCCCATTGTGGGAATTCGTGTATCTAAAAGAGCACGGGTATGCGTATTTCAAACTACTACCATTGCTAATCCCATTGTGGGAATTCTCACAATATTGTTTGGTCTAATGATAATGGGCAAAATCCAAATCTCATTGCTAATCCCATTGTGGGAATTCTAATGAGGCTGGGAGGCTGTGGCTTGGCCTTAAGGAACAGCTTAGCATTGCTAATCCCATTGTGGGAATTCATCACCTGCTCCTTGCGTTCACGGATGGGTACATTATATAGCAAATTGCTAATCCCATTGTGGGAATTCAAACATAGATTTAGATAGTGTGATACGTGAATTAAGAATTGCTAATCCCATTGTGGGAATTCAATAAATAATATAGCTTACTGGGAACTAATAGCGTTCATTAAATTGCTAATCCCATTGTGGGAATTCTGGCGCTCTTGTGTTCCCTAGGCGGGATTCGAGTACCACCCTGGATACTATTCACCCCTAATAAATCTTAATGCCAGGAGACGGGTTGTACAGGACAACCATCGTCACACCAAAAAGCATTTAAGTAGGATGATGGTAGGGGCCCGGGGATGTGACGACGGACACAAGATACCCAAATCCAACAACAAGCTCCAGTGGGATAGAGGTGGGATGGTGGGAATAAATCACATGTGACGACGAACTGGAGCTACACCAGGTTTAGAGACGAGGAGTTTTACGGCTAGTGGGGCTGGATGGGAGAAAATCTGACACAGACCTATTATTTTTTATTTATTTATGTTTGTTTTATTTTATTCTTGTTAGTATTATTCCTGCTGTTGCTAGTATTATTATTGCTATTGTTGCCAGTACCGTTATTGGTGCTCCCTCTTGTGCCCTGTCTTGTTCTTGTTGTTCGTCTTGTTTTGTTGTTGTTTCTTGTGGGTTTTCTTGTCTGCTGCTGTTTTCTGTTAGTTTTATTTCTGCCTTCTTAGTGATGGTTGTGTATTTTGTTTCGGTTGGGTCGCTGAATGCTATTGCCGTTATGTATACCTCTACGTTATGCTCCTTGATTTGGTTGAATAGTTCTTGTATTTCTATTGTTTTTGCTAGTTGTACTGCTGGCATTTTGTAGACTCCTGTGAAGCTCCATTCTTTCCATTCGTTTGTGGGTTTTAGTGTTTCGTCTATGGTTATTGTTGGGGCGTTGGGGCCTAGGGGGATCTGTATGCTCCTTGTGTACCCGTTCTTGGCTCCGTCGCTGTCTAGCATGGAGTCTGGGTGTGTCTCCATGTTGATTATTGTCTGTGTGTCTAGCTTGCCGTTTATGAAGATCTCTATTGCCAGGCCTACGTGGTCTGCCCCCTGGGAGGTGCCCTGCGTGTTGATCTCGAGTATGGTGTAGGGTATGCCGTTTATCACGGTGTCCACTAGCCGTATCTGGGGGGTGCCCTTGATCTCCACCTGTACGCCTGAGGCCTTGGCTTCTAGGTCTTTGAACGTGTTTAGGGGCACGTCTGGGGGCTCCGTTGTGGGTTCTGCCCGTGCCTGTGTAGTTGTTGCCCTGCCTTGTTGTGTGGTGTATATGAAGGTGTTTGCCTCGTCCGACGCTATCCCGCCCTGCGCCGTGTAGCTGGCCTCTACTATGAGTTGGACCTCCTGTAGGCTCTTGTCCGTCGTCGGCAACGGAACCTCTTGGATACCTGCCTTTTGTGGCCTTACGTTGACTGTTATTGTTGTACCCTCCATGCTCACGTCGTCCTGGGTTACTGGTATGATTATCGTGCCTGTGGGTAGCTGTATAATGTATTCCCCGTTGACTACCGAGCCCCCGGCGGTGACTAGGACTAGCTCGTACATCTTATCGGATCCCTGGTCTTGGACGCTTACCCTGTATCCGTAGGTCCCCTCTCCGAGCTGCTCTCCGGCGAACTTCATTATTATGATTAGCCCGTCCTCCGCCTCGTGTATGCCAGTGTAGACTATGTCGATGCTGGCTACAGCGTCTTGGCCCAGCTGGAAGCCTACCGCATCGCCCTCCGGGTCCTGTAGGATTAGGTTTGCCTGTCCCGTGGATATGGGGGCTAGGATTATTGGTAGGGTTAGGATGAGTATGGGTAGGATCCTCTTCAACCCGTATCCTTCCAGGCCACCTCCGGCGTCCCGCTGGCCTTGGGGGACTGCCTCCGGCCTGGGGATAGTATATAATCTATTTTTCTTATTAGTATTATTGTTTATGTTTGTATGCTTTCTGGGGAAGGGCTTATACCCCCCGGGCCCACCCTATTGTATCGTACCGGGGCCCCGTGGGGGATGTCGTGTAGGAGAGTCTCCTGAAGGGGGTAAGATGTGGAGAGCCGGAACACTGAATCCCGCGGGGCCCTGGTTCTATAGTGTCAAATACTAGCATCCACCATATTAATCCGGCAACATCCTCCCCGGGTCGCGGTGAAGGGAGGATGTGCTACTCCCCATCAAACAGGGACATGGAGCTTTACGAGGAGGCCAGGAGGCTCTACAAGGCTAAGGACCTTGAGGGGCTCAAGAGGCTCTACGAGAGGGCGATGGATGAGGACATAAACACTGAGATCCTCTACATTGTAAGGAGGATGGTCGACGACCTGGAGAAGGAGGCGGCGAAGGCCACCCAGTAGCCCCCTCCTCTTTTGCATGGAGCGTCACGGAGCTGTTCCACAACCCCGGGGTTTACCGGGGGCTCTATTTCCACTGGAAAGCAGGCCATCCTGGCATTATAGTGGAGGGCCTCCGCCACGTCGCCTGGAATCCCTGCGGGGCGGGGGATAGCGGCCTAAAACTGGTGGGAGGTAATAAACCTTTCGTCTGGTGGGATGCGTGAGGCTCATAACTGTGAAGATGCCGGAAATCTACGTCAAGGGGATAGACGAGCTCGTCAAGGCCGGAAGGTACAGTAGCAGGAGCGAGGTAATAAGGATAGCAGTGAGGGAGCTGCTCAAGAGGGAGCTGTGGGGCACGGTCCTGCCCGCACCCGAGCTGAGCGCTACAAGGCTAGAGCTGGACGCTCCCTTCGAGCTGCCGAGGACCGCCCGCGGCTACATAGAAGCCTAGCCCCTCCTAGAGCCTAGGCTCCTCCACACTACGAGGTTTTTGCCTGTACACGGTGTAGACGATCACATAATATATTATGAGGGCCGAGGCTATGACCATAGTCATAGCAGCGAGGTTCCTCCACGCAATCCTCTCAACATACACGGGGACAACATCGGTAGGCCCACCCACAGTTAATACAAGCACGCCCCCCGAGCCCGGCTCCCTGGCCGACCCGTTGACTAGGTAGTAGGCTAGCACCCTCTCATAGACGACCCCCGGGAGGACTGGGGGCTGGTATACTACGAGCCTATCACCAGCCCTCCTCCAGTGCTCCTGCTCCCCCAGGGGGGATCGTACGGTAACAAGCACCTCCTCAGCATAGCCCACCATAGCCCTGACCGGGCCCTCTACAAGTATCGTATAGGAGGGATACCCGACCCGCTCGCCGTTCACCTCCATCCACTGGAAGACAAGCCTCCTGTCCGAGCCCACCATGGCCACGGGGTCCACCTTGATGGTGTACAGGCTGCCCTCACGGGCCCACTCGACCCTCTCGCCCAGGGGCGACTCCACGGCCACCCTGTAATAACGGGTGTAGTTGAGCCACACAACCATACGCCCACTAGGCTTGACTGCAAGGTAGCCGCCCAGCAGCCTAGCCTCCCCGCCCAGCGGCTCCACGCCGGTGAGGACCAGCCTAGAGTCGCCCTCCTCAACCACCGGGTCCACCGGGATCAGGCTCCACTCCCCAGGCCTGACCCACTCCCTCGAGGAGCCGCCGGGCCCGTGGATCACAACCTCGACCAGCTCCTCATACACTGCCTTAACCTTCACCGGCCCGTAGACCGGTATAACCAGGGTCAGGTTATCCGGGTCAACGGCGTTAACCCACCGGGAGAACCTGTAGAGCACGCCATCCGCCTCCACCTCCCGTGGGGCGGTGTAGGTTACCACCCCTCCCTCGGCTGCCCATAGGCCCTCGGCCATGAACCCCAGGTCGACCTGGACCAGGTACTCGACCCTGTAGAGGGGCTTATACTCGCCCTCACCCACCACTATACACTTACTAGCTGACTCCACCTCGCCGCCCTTGAGCCAGGAGTCGAATGCCAGCCTGGAGCCGGGGCCGGTGTAGATTGCCTCATCAGAAATGCACACCCTGGAGCCCGGGGATACGCCCAGTCTTCCCCCGGGCTCTATGACGTATGGGGCACCGTTGACCTCGACCCTGAGTGGCTGGTCTAGCGGGTTGGCTACGATTGCCTGGGCTGAGTGGGCCAGGGGGTATATGGCCTGGAGAACTAGTATGAGCATGAGGGCCGGGAGCCTCACTCTCTGGCCCATCTAGACACCACCCCGAGGGCCGCTATTGTTGCTATGATGATTAGCGTGGCAGCCGCCCAGGGGTCTATCAGGGGGAGGGCTATGTAGGGTAGGCCAGCAACCATAACCCCCTCGACCTTGTCTAGGGCCAGGACCTCTACTGTGTCCCTGTTGTCGCCCTTGGTTACTAGCTTCCCGCCAGTGTAGTCTATGCCTATGACCCTGTGGAGTAGTGGTATAGACTCGTAGTTCGCCAGGACTATGTCCCCCACCATGTAGTCCATGCCGGTGGACCTCCTGACCACTACTAGGCTGCCTGGCGGCACGGTTGGCTCCATGCTCCCTGTGGCCACGTACCTGACCTCGACACCCACCGTGGCTAGGAGGGTGTATAGTGATAGGGTGAGGGTTAGGAGGGCGGTGGATAGGAGTAGCTGCTCCCTGCCGATAATCCTCATACCCGGGGACCCCCGGTTCCCCTGTTATTCAAAAAACTAATATGGGTAGAGGGGCTGGGGCGGCCTACGGCCGCTAGCTGGTGGTGGTCTGGGTTATTATCACCTCGACGTATACCAGCTGGGATGGGTCTACGCTCTGTGCTAGTGGCACGCTGGTTACCCTGTCAGCCCCCACGTCTGCTGCCTGTATGGTCTCGGTGGTGGTTCCGCTGGTTATCATGTTCTGGTTGCCGTCATACACATTTACGTGGACCAGGTAGGTGCCCGTCTCCGCTGGGGTCCAGTTCACATCTACCCCCGTCACGTACCCGGTGTTGGTGTCGGTCTGCCAGAGCACCTCGTTCACGTTACCGTTGGTGGTTGGCGATAGCACCTGGACTAGGCCGGTACCGCCGATCCTTGCCACGTCCTCAGGGTTCAGCGTTAGCCATACTGCATAGGCCGCCCCAGCCACCAGCAGGGCGGCGATCACCGAAGCTATTACGCCCCTCACGCCCCCTCACCCCCATACTATCCTAGCTCTCTTATTCCCATATTACTATGATAATTCGGTCTAGAACCTAAATATTTATCTTTTAACCATTACGCCGGAAAAATATATTAATCCTGGTCTTAGTATAATGTGTGTATATGAACCCGTAGCTTGTTTAGGGGTACCCATGCCGCCAGTAATATTTATATACCAGTAAGTGGGCCTGCCTCGAACCAGAACACCAAGAAATGCATCGAGTCCAGGAGGTAGGCGAGGCATGGTCTGCGAGGGAGCACCTGAGGTCAGGATCGGTAGGAAGCCCGTCATGAACTACGTACTCGCTATACTAACCACCCTGATGGACCAGGGCGTCAAGAACGTGGTGGTCAAGGCCAGGGGCCGGAACATCAACAAGGCCGTCGACGCAGTAGAGATAGTAAGGAACAGGTTCGCCCAGAACGTCAAGATCGCTGGCATCGAGATAAGCAGCCACGAGATAACCGTGACCGACCCCAACACCGGCCAGCAGAGGACCAGGAGGGTCAGCAGCATAGACATCTGCCTCGAGAAGGAGGGCTAACCCTCCTAACCAGCACATACAGAGCGGCTGCTGGCGGCGCGGTTTTTCTATTAGGGTTAACACACTCCTCCACAATAGAGTATACGTTATAGCGTGTAGCATCCTCTACTGTTGAATACAGCTATATGGCTTTGTGCCGTAGCGGATTATATATCCTACACGCCTATGCCGGATCTTCCGTGTCTATTACCCTTCCTGTCTGTTACTCGCTTTTCTCCGGACCGGAGGATTTATTAGGGACCTCGTGCATAGAAATACGTGGTGCGGGGGGTGGTTGACTACATATTGATTATCCGATACTCCAGCGAGGCTGAGAGGAAGCGGGCCGACTATGTCCTGGAGATGTTTAGCGACCGTATACAGGCGGAGAAGCCTGGGGGTTCCGTTGTCATCGTGAGGGACGAGTCGGGCGCTATAAACAGCCTCCTGGAGGAGCTCTACTCCAGGCTCCCTCCGGGGAGCGTCGAGGTGTACAGGATAGAGGAGGCCGGGGCCAGCGTGGAGCCTAGGAGGGCTGTACTCACGCTCAGGACCACTATGAGCGTGGAGGAGGCCCTGGGCGCAATGGCGGCTATAATGGCCAGCATGAAGGGCGCCCTGGTATCCAACGCTGGCGGGGTCAGGACCTACATCCTCAACCTGAGGGGCGGCAGGGTGACGGCTAGGGTCCAGGCCTCCAACAGCGGGGCCGGGAGTGTGATCAGGGTTGAGCTGGAGGGCTATGGCAGGGTGTTCGAGAGGGCCAGGGAGGCTCTGGCCCGCAGGCTCTCCCTAGTAGGGGAGGTGAGCATGGCTTGAGCACGGCGTGCAACCCCGAGGATTATCTAGGCGTAGTGGAGATCGTTATGAGGGAGGACCTCCAGAGCCTAGCCAGAGGCTTCAGCACCGACGAGAGGCTGGAGCTGTGGAACGAGATCCGGGAGGCATGGAGGAGGTACCTAAGGGAGTGCGCGGCAAAGCTGCCTCCCAGCATCGATAAGCTCACCAGGGGCAAGTTCAGGTTCGCACAGCTACTCCTAGCCGCCAGCTTCCGGCTCAACAACGAGGAGTACCCCCACATAACCGGCATGTTCAAGGAGGAGGAGTACAGGCTCCTCGAGAAGTTCGAGGCCCTCAAGGAGCTAGACTACTATAACATAGATGACATAGTGGAGTTCATAAGGACCAGGGAGGGCAAGGTCTACGAGCTAGTCAAGAGCTACTACGCGGAGCAGCTACACCTCTTCGACGAGAAGTGGGGCCCCATGATGGGGGACCTGGCCAGGATATTCAACGACAGGTACAGGGACAGGAGGCTCAAGATAGAGCAGGCAGTCCTAGAATACACCAAGAGGCATGGAGTACTAACCATGGTCACCGAGATAGAGGAGGCAGTAAAGAAGATCCTCGAGGCAGGGGAGCTGAAGAGGAGGATAGAGGAGGAGGTCAGGGCCAAGGTACTCAACGAGCTAGGCCTACCAGCCCTAGAGGAGAAGCTAGGCATGCTAGAGGAGGAGAGGAGGAGGCTCCTAGAGAGGGTCAAGGAGCTGGAGGAGAGGCTATTCGAGGAGAAGGAGGCTAAGGCAGGCATAATGGCTGAGCTGGAGAGGCTCAAGGCCGAGAAGGGGAGCCTAACCCGGGGGCACGCCGAGCTTGAGCAGAGGCTCAGGGAGGCGGAGGAGAGGCTGAAGAAGGCCATGGAGGAGCTAGCCAGGAAGGAGGAGGAGCTGAGGAGGCTAGCAGAGGAGAAGAGCACCGACAAGGCGGCGGTTGAGGCCCTCAACGCGGAGGCCGAGACGCTCAGGAGGCTGGTGGAGGAGTACAAGGCGAGGGCCGAGGAGTACAGGGAGGCCCTAGACAGGATCAGGACGGAGAAGAGCATGGTCGAGTCGAGGCTAGACGAGCTGGAGGCCGCGCTTAGGGGCGAGACGGAGGGCCACCTCGTCACTGAGGAGGATGCGAGGGCCATAGAGAACGCCATGGTATCAAGAGTCAGGAAGAAGCTGGGCGACGGCGCCAGGATCTATGACCCAATAGCGGGGAAGGAGAGGGAGGTCAAGTGGAGCAAGGTCGAGTACGTGAGCATAGCAGAGGCAGAGGGCCCCCTACCCCGGGGCAGGGGCATAGTGCTGGAGAAGAGGAAGGGACTGCTGAGGAGGAAGAGGGAGATAGTCGTAGAGGCGATAAACCTAGTCCACAGGGAGGCCTACAGGGAGAAGGGCTGGGACTCCAGACCGGTAAGCCTATCCGAGGTCCTAGACCTGCTAGAGGCCAGGATAGACCAGGCAGAGAAGGGCGGCTACTACCACCTACTAGTACTCTCAAGCCCCACCGGCTTCACGAGGAAGGCCGTGGAGTACCTGGACAGCGACGCCTTCCACAGGAGCTTCACAGCCAAGCACATAACACTCTACCTAGTAGACCCCGTCACCGGTAGCGTATACTACAACCGCGGCGACAAGGCGGCGGAGATGAACAGGGAGATAGCCGAGCCCCTGCTACCAGAGGAGAGGGTCAAGAGGGTGATAGACTACCTAGAGGGAGACCAGGCCAGGAACGTTGCCTATAGGAACAGCCCCGTAGCCCCATTCATCAGGATAGACCAGATAGCCAAGGATACAGGGGAGCCGCCGGAGATAGTCAGGAGGGCCCTAGCCATACTGGAGGAGCAGGGCAAGGGCAAGGTCATGGCCACGGAGAACACGGTAGCATTCTTCTACAAGAAGGGGTGAACACCGTGGGGGAGGACCTCGCAAGGGAGATAGGCTCGAAGGCCGCGGAAAGGATCCTACCAGCGCTGGCATTCATAGCCACAGGCCCCGCGGGCGCGCTAGCGGCAAACATAATAATCGTCTCCTCACTATTGATACTAAAGCTCAGGGGTAGAAGAGTCAAGAGTCTAGAGGAAGCCGAGGCCCAGGACCTAGCCAGGCTGGTTGAGCTAACAGCCCAGATAGACGAGAAGAGGGCCGAGATAGAGAGGCTCAAGAGCCAGCTGGAGCAAGCTGAGGGACACAGGAGGAGGATACTAGAGGAGACCCTCAAGACCGAGGAGTCGATCCTACAGAGCCTGGAGGAGGAGTACGAGCTAACCCAGCTCAGGATACTAGCAATAAGGAGGCTATGGAGCCTGGGCGACGAGAAGCTCAGGAGGGAGGTGGAGAAGATCATAAGGAGCATACAGGAGGGCAAGGTCACAGAGAAGCAGTACGAGGCGGTAAAGACCGTGGAGAGGATGTGGGAGGAGAGGCAGCTAGAGGCGTCCACCCTCAAGGCGCTACTCGAGAGGGCATAGCCCCCAGCCCCCCGCACCCC
>JALWEI010000020.1 GCA_027014125.1 Acidilobaceae archaeon
CCTTTTAGCCCCATATTTACCCCCACCCCCAGCTACTCTACCCTTGGTGCCCTGCATATTGGCCAGGCTCACCTTTAGAGTGGAGGCGACGAAGAGCAAGAGTGGCGTTCACGCCGAGAGGAGGCTAGTCATAGTCTTCAGGAGTAACGGCAGGGTGGAGAGGATTATAACCGGCGGGGACAGGGTTAAGGGAACGTATAGCAGGGGGTCTGCCTGGATCTCCAGCATAGACCTGGAGCCGGGAGATGTTGCCGTGTATATCAGGCTAGTTAGGGGTCCTAGAGGAAGGATTGGGGGCTATGCCGAGGTGTACGACCACGAGGGTAAGATGGTCTTCAGGGCTGTTATCAGGAAGAGGAAGGCTAGGGCAAGCATTGGTGACCCCAGCTACTCTGGCTACGTGGAGAAGGCCATCGAGTTGATAGGTCTTGGCGACTTCATTAGGAAGTATAACTGGTCTACAGCGCCTCGAAGAGGTTAAGACCCCGCCGCCCTCCCTGGGGGGCTCGTGGAGAGGGGCCTGGACGTGGATAGGATGGACCCGGTAAGCCTGGTGATCAGCGAGGGTGCCGAGTACTTCAGCGAGGTCTTCAACCTAGGCGTAGAGGAGGCCTTCAGGCTAATACAGCCACCACCCAGGGAGGAGTACGGAGACCTGTCATTCCCACTCCTAAGGTTCCTCAGGAGGAGCCCGGCCAACCAGCAGGCCGTCGTGGAGGCATTCAGGGGGAGGATATGGGAGAAGGGTATCAAGTTCATAGATATAGAGGTCACCGGAGGATTCCTGAACATAAGGTTCGAAGAGACGGCGCTAGCTAAGTACGTGTTCGGGTTGATGATAAACGGGTGGAAGCCGGAGCCCATCAGGTCTAGGGAGCCCCGTATTGTAGTGGTTGAGCACACCAGTGCGAATCCCGTTCACCCACTCCACATGGGCCACGCTAGGAATACAAGCCTCGGCGACACGCTGGCCAGGCTACTAGCGGCTAGGGGGCACAGGGTAAACAGGAGGTTCTACGTCGACGACGTTGGCAGGCAGGCAGCCGTCGCTGCGCTGGGCTTCAGACTGCTCTCCTCCAGACCCAAGGAGGTGGCGGCTAGGGTTGGCAGGAAGCCTGATCACGTAGTTGGCTGGGTGTATGCTGTAACCCATACAGCCCTTGATGCGGTTATCCTCAAGTCCAAGCTGGGCGAGGCTGGAGATGATGAGAGGACTATGCTTGTCAGGGAGCTTGATAAGCTCCTCTCCACACTGGCTAGGCTCAAGGAAGGGTGGCCGTCAGACCTATACGAGGCTATAGTGTCTGGTGTGGGCTCCCTCACAGACCCTGAGGCAGAGGTATCCTCGATCATGAAGAGGTACGAGGAGGGCCTTGAGCCTGAGAGGAGCCTTGTGAGGGAGGTTGCAGGCACTGCGCTAGACGGGTTCAGGGAAACACTCTCCAGGATGGGGGTAGACTTTGATGCCTGGGACTGGGAGAGCGACCTGGTCTGGAGCGGGCTAGTGGCCAAGGTCATAGAGGAGGCTAGGAGGAGCCCCTACCATATCATCTACAAGGGGACTAGCGCCCTCGACATACCAAGGATCGTAGAGGAGCTTGTCAAGCCTAACCCGGAGTATAGGGCCGCATTCAAGCTCCCCCGCGGCTTCGAGGTCCCCCCGCTTGTCCTGGTTAGGAGCGATGGCACCACTCTCTACACCACCAGGGACATAGCCTATAGTATCTACAAGTTCAGGGAGACCGGGGCGGATAGGGTTGTTAACGTTATCGGGGCCGACCAGAGGCTCCCACAGCTCCAGATAAGACTAGCCCTCCTGGGCCTAGGCTATACCAGGGAGGCCCTCAACATGATCCACTATGACTACGAGATCGTAAGGCTACCCGGCAGGGCGATGAGTGGGAGGAGGGGCGAGTACGTCACTCTAGACGAGGTCCTCGACGAGGCTAGGCAGAGGGCTAGGGTGGAGGTTGAGAAGAGGAACCCCGGCGCTGACCCCGGGTGGATCGAGGAGACTGCCGAGAAGATAGCAGTAGGCGCGGTCAGGTTCGCCATGGTCCAGACCAGCGCCTCCAAGCCTATAGTATTCAACGTGGATAAGGTCCTAGACCTCAAGGAGAACACGGCCCCCTACCTCCAGTACACCCACGCCAGGGCCCACAGCATACTAGAGAAGCTAGGGGGTATAGACTACCACAACATAGACTACACCTCCGCCTCACACCCGGACAGGAGGAGGCTACTCATAACAAGCCTACGCTACCCATACACAGCCGCCAAGGCTGCCGACGACATGGCGCCCGAGGACCTGGCAACCTACCTCCTCAGGCTGGCCGACATGTTCAACTCCTGGTACCAGAAGGATAGCGTCGTGAGGGACCCCAGCCCTGGAGCTAGGAACTTTAAGGCGATGCTAGTCAGACTTGTAAGGGACGTACTAGCCAGCGGCCTGCGCCTACTAGGCGTGGAGCCGCTTAAGAGGATGTAGGGTTGATGAGCTCGGCATCGCCGAGCCCCCATGGGGCTGTGAGGATGGTCTTGAGTGCTGACCCGAACACCCTTAAACCCGGTATTGCCAGCCGTGGTGGTAGAGGGGGCTCCGGGGACCTAGAGGAGATGATGGTATCCATAGTCATGCCTGCCTACAGGCTGGCTGGGAGGATCGAGGAGTCCATCAGGAGGGTTGAGGAGGTTGCCTCCTCCCTGGGCCTCCCATACGAGATTATAGTGATAGATGACGGTAGTGATGACGGAACCTACACAGGGATCCAGCGTGCGAGTGACGGTTCTAGGGTTAGGGGGTACAGGCTCGAGAGGAACTCCGGTAAGGGGGCCGCGCTTAGGTTTGGCTTCACCAAGTCCAGGGGCCAGATAGTGGTGTTCTTCGACGCCGACCTAGACATAAGCCCGAGGCAGATCAAGCTCCTAGTGGAGACGCTCAGGGATAGCGGGGCCGATATAGTGGTAACCTCCAAGTGGCACCCAGACTCGGTTACCGATGCAAGCCTGACCCGCGCTATACTCAGCAAGGGTTTCTACATGCTGGCCAAGTTGCTCCTGGGCCTGAAGGTGAGTGACACCCAAACAGGGGCCAAGGCGTTCAGGAGGAAAGTCCTCGAGGATGTGCTATGCCTAGTCAAGACCAGCAGATATGCCTTCGACGTGGAGCTGATCACCGCCGCGTATGCCCGTGGCTATAGGGCTGTTGAGGTGCCTGCACTGTGGAGGATAAACCTGAGGAAGAGGTTCAGCATGAGAGAGATACTTGTCATGCTTGAGGACCTGATCAGGATAGCGTGGAGGCATAGAGTGAAGAACCTGTACCGTAGGGGGAAGTGTGAAGGTGGAGACGCTAAGGGTACTCTGGCTTAACTGGAGGTGTATAAGGCACCCCAGGGCGGGTGGGGCCGAGGTTTACACCCACGAGATCGCCAGGAGGCTGGCGGCCAAGGGCCACGAGGTTGTACTCGTAACAAGCAGGCCTAGGAGGTTGCCGGCTAGGGAAGATGTGGATGGCTACACTATAGTCAGGAGGGGTGGTAGCCTGACCGTCTACCCGATGGCGGCTGTAACGTATTCTATGCTCAAGAGGAGCGGCTTCAAGCCGGACCTGGTAGTGGATGAGGTTAACACTATACCCTTCATGACCCCCCTCTACGCCCGGGAGCCGATCGTAATGCTTATCCACCAGCTATGCAGGGACTGCTGGGGCCCCGCCGTACACCCTCTCCTCTCAAGGCCTGGATGGGCCCTAGAGAGGCTACTCCACAAGGTGTACATCAGGGCGGCTAGAAGGGGGAGGGTTAGGCTGGTAGTCACCGTGTCCGAGAGCACCAGGGAGGACCTAGAGGAGCTGGGCTATCCTAGTAGCATCATAGAGATTATCTACAATGGGATAGACCCGTCTAGGTACCCGGAAGAGGTATGCAGGGCCCCGAAGGAGAAGCTTATAGCCTATGTGGGGAGGATCTCGAGGTATAAGCGCCTGGAGGACCTTCTAAGGGCGTGGAGTATAGTCGAGTCCTCGGATCCCGAGGCTAGGCTTATCGTTGCTGGTAGGCCTGACCCTGGCTACCTGGCCCGCCTGAGGCGGCTTGCATCGGCGCTGGGCCTGTCGAGGGCTTCCCTGCTAGGCGAGGTTGGGGAGAGGGAGAAGCATGAGATATTAGCCAGGGCTGCGGCACTCGTCTACACTTCGCAGAGGGAGGGGTGGGGTAGGACTGTTATTGAGGCGGGGGCCTGCTATACACCGTCTATAGCTTATAGGGTTCCGGGTCTCCGCGATGCTGTGGTTGACGGGGTTACCGGTATACTCGTGGAGCCCGGTGATATCGAGGGCCTTGCGCAGGCTATACTGTCGCTCCTCAGCGACCTGGGCCTGGCTTATAGGATGGGGGCTGCGGCCAGGTCTAGGGCTATGGGATTTACCTGGGACGAGTCTGCTAGGAGGTTCCTGCGATCGGTACTTGGGGCCTTATACTAGCTAGGAGCTACATATCCTACATATTGAAGAAGTATTACAAAGAAATTGTAAAGAGAGAGTGGGGGCTGTACTAGCTTAGGCCCGTCTCTACCGGTGGTACTGGGCTTATTCCTCTGGAGAATATCTCGTAGAATGGGAATATGTAGGCTACTATTATCAGTACTGCCGCGAATATGACCCACATCTTCAGGTTCTCTAGTAGTGGGTTGAACTCTGTTGTCTCTGGGTGTGGGTTGCCTATCTTCATGCCCTCTATGGCTACTCCCTTGGTCTTGCCGAATAGTAGTGAGCCTAGTACTGCGTACACTGCTGCTACTCCTCCTGAGAACATTAGTATGGCTCCTATTGCGGAGATCTCCATCGGTAGGATCCACGTTGATGGTAGTAGGCCTCCGTACTCTATGTTGCTGGTCCTCCTGGGTGCGCCGTGGAGGCCCACGTAGTAGTATGCTAGTGAGAATATGAATAGGCCTATGCTCCATAGTAGTATGTGGCTGTAGGCGGCGGTCTTGCTGATTAGCTTCCTCTTGAATAGGTCTGCCAGTAGCGCATAGGTTATGGCTGTGTAGCCTATCACCACCATGTTGCCCACGGTCATGTGGAAGTGGCCGGGCACCCATGCGGTGTTGTGAACCACCATGTTTAGCTGGTAGCTGGCGTTGATTATTCCGGTGATCCCGCCTATGCCGAATATTATCATCGAGGTCACTAGGCCTAGGTAGACTGGGTCCTTCCACGGCTGCTTGGCTAGCCACCCTAGTAGGCCGTTGCCTCCTCTGGCCCTGCCTCCCCTCTCCATTGTGGCTAGTATGTTGAATCCTGTTAACATGCTAGGGGTTGCTACTATTAGGGTTAGTATGGTGTGCATGAACTTGTACTCTGCCGCTAGACCGGGGTCTGTGAACTGGTGGTGGAGGCCTACCGGTGTTGATGCTAGGATGAATAGTATGAATGCCACTTTGGCCATAGACTCGCTGAATAGCGGTACTCCCAGCTTCTTGGGTATTAGGTAGTACCACATTGCGACTACTGGTAGGAGCCAGAAGTATACTAGGGCGTGGCCGAAGAACCAGAACCAGGTCCTGGTTTCTAGGACGTCTACGTGCTTGCCGAACATGCTCATCGGTATGAAGTCCTTCAGGACTGTTATGACTAGGGGGGTGGTGGCCTCGATCCATACTATGAATGTTGCTAGCAGGCCGTAGATCGCTATGGGCGTGCCCACGCCTGGGTTGAGCCTCCTCCACTGTAGGTACTGCTTGACGAAGGCCGCTATGAAGACCCAGCTGCCCAGTATGAGTAGCGCGGCTCCCCAGTAGAAGCCTGGGTGCGCCGTCATGGGGGCGTAGAACGTGTATAGCACGTTTGCCTTACCCGCTAGTATGACTATTGTCGCCATCACGCCTCCTACGAGCATCATTGCTAGTGATAGTGCTAGTAGCCTCTTGTCTAGCTCCACCTTCAGGATCCTGGGGCTTATGAACGCCGCTAGGCCAGTGATCCAGTATATCGGTATTGCTACTGCTAGGCACACGCCGTGGCAGGTTAGTATCCTGTAGTATGTCGAGTCGCTGACTTCTAGGGCTCCTGGTAGGCTTAGGAATGGGACCCTGTTGAGAGCCTGTAGGAGGCCGAAGGTGCCTCCTACCGCCATTATCACGAAGGAGAATGCTATTGTTATCTTAGCGAATAGTTCCTCGTTAACCCTCATCCACGATCACCCCCTTAAACTCTAGGTACTTAACCTCCGAGAACTTTCCTAGATCATCCGTTGTACCGATTGAATCTCCAGATAGTAAGGTATTTGTCCTCTTTATCTCCAGCTCTGCCTGCATGAACTGGTGGCCGACGCCGCAGTACTCGTGGCATATGATGAGGTACTTGCCCTCTGCGTTCTTCGGTGGCTCCCATACGAACTCTGCGACGTAGCCTGGTATCACCATGACGTTAACGTTTGTCCCTACTATCTCGAAGCCGTGTACTACGTCTTTGCTCGTTATTCTGAACTCTATCCTTACCGGGTCTTCTAGGACTATCTTATTGGGGTTCCAGAAGAATTGCCCTGCTAGTATGTTCACCTGGTATATTCCGGGGCCTAGCTGTTTTACTCCGGGCTGGAAGTTCTCTGTGAGTGTCCCCACGTCTATTGGCGTGGCGTTGCACGCTGGGTTTAGGTCTAGCGCTATGCCGTAGTAGGCTAGTGATGCTGCCATACCTGCGACTATGGCTGAGACGATCACGATCCACACGTACTCGTATATCACTCCCTCGTCATTTGCCATAGAATAATCCCCCCTCTAGTAGCCTATTGAGCACGATTATCCATGATACTAGGAGGAGTACTGCCCATCCTACCATTAGTGTTAGGGCTCCCTTGCCTGTTGATTCTTTTCTATTCACTGCAATCACCCGGACCGGGCTGGGGTATCTGGTATTGGGAAAAAGGGTGTGGACCCATATATATTTTCATCCGTAAAATACAATTGACCCCCTAATATTCTGCTACTTCCTGGCCACGAAGTACGCTATCCCGACTATTATCACTAGTATTACTATTGCTATTCCAACTATCTGGCCGAATCCAAGTACCGGGCCAGGTGTCTCGGTCGTGGTCTCAGCGGCCTCCTCTCCGCCTCCGGCTTGTGTCTCCTCTGGCTGGGTTGTCTGCGTCTCTTCGGCTGGAGCCTGCGTCTGGGTTTGTTGGGTTGTTTCTTGTCCTCCTGCCTGGCCACCCTCGTATATGCTCTTGAGGTATTGGTAGATTATTTGGAAGTCTGGGTTGTCTATTGTGCCGGCTGCGGAGCTTTTAGCCATCTCCGCCATCATCTCATCATAGCTATTGAAGGTCTTGCCGAAATAGTTGACCTCGCTACTCACAGCCTCATCCAGGCTCCCATACTTAGTCTTCCACTCCTGGAACAACGCCACCACATCATCCCAGGCAGGAGCAACACCACCATTATGACAACCAGTACAACCCAACTGCTCAAACTTCTGCCTAGCCTCCTCCCCACTAGGCTGCGCAACACCCAACAACGCTGGGGTGGCTAGTGTTAGTATGAATAGTGTGAGTAGTATTATGCCGCCCCTACTAGCCATGCCCTGCTCCCTCCCTGTCCTGTTTCTGGTAGCTAGTGATTTACAAATACAGATATATATGCTATGTTCCAGTATCTTGGCTTCCGTGTTGAATTACCCCTAGTTTAGTGGAATTACTGGCGTCTCGCCGAACTTTTCTAGGTATACCTTGTCTCCCGGCTCCACGCCGTCTACTGGTATGAGTCTAACGCCTAGCGGCCTGGACTTGGTCCTAGAGTATGCTGCCACCTCTAGGATGAGGCCCGCTACCCCGTCTATGCTTGCAGGGGTTACTGCAAGGTCAAGGCCAGCCAGGCACACGCCAGTTAGGCGTGCCAGGTCTAATGCTGTTGTGTCTCCCTCGCTCACCCTCGCCTTCATCTTAAGGTCTTCGGCAACCGGCAGTTGGACCTCGTTGAATCCTACTGTCCTAATCTCTCTCGCCGCCTTTGCGAGGACCTGGTTTACTAGGGCTAGGCCGATGCTGAAGCCTGGCTGGGGCATCCTTACCCCTGCAACTAGCTCTACTAGGCCCAGGCTTGTGTCTTGCATCCATGGAGCTACGCTTAGGTCCACACCGGCCGGCTCCGCTTTGACTAGGCTACTGGCTAGATCGAGGCTCTTTAGTGCAATGTAGCCCGCTTTTCTCACTGCCTCCTCTATCCCCTCCAGGCCCTTCTTCATATATGCGTCCGCCAGGTAGTTGGGATATGTTAGAGCCGTGGTTAGGAGCCTCTTGCCCCGTGGACTGTGGCTTAGTGGGTAGTATGGTGTGAGTAGTGGGGTGCCTAGGGTGTTTACGCCTATGTGCGCCCCTAGGCTTGGCTCCTCATCGGCTAGCCTGTGTAGCAGGCTTGAGATCTTCCTGGCCTCCTGCCATGTTGGCTCTTGTAGAAGTATGGCGGTGAAGAGGCCTGCCCTAGCGGTCTCCACTACCACTTCTTCTAGGCCATCCATGGCTGAGGATATGTTGCCTATGGATACTATCAGGTCTTCCCCCTCCAGGTCCTCTAGCGCCTTAACCCTTGCCAGCGCCTCGCTGCCGCTAGCCGGGTCTGGGAGTGTGATTCTAACCGTCTCAACCTGTATCCCCGTCTCGCCGACGACTAGATCCCTGGCCTCCGCTAGAACAGTGTAGAAGTCCTCGACCAGCGCCCTTGTATCGTCTCTCGCGTCGCCCACGTGGAGAGTTAGCATTCTTATCTTGAACCCGGCCACCGCTCCTACACCGCCTGGGGCCCTCGACTATCCAGCCTTATTATGCAGGGGAGGCGCGGATTACATATAGCTAATAAATGTGGACCGGGCGGCCTAGGCCGTCTACCGGTGCCTATGGGTGGTGGAGCTAGCCAGGTTCTACGCCTCCAGGGGCCTTAGGGTTGCCAGGGCCAGTATGCAGTATATATGGGACGTTAACGGGGCCAGGTATCTAGACCTCCATACCGGCCATGGAGCTGCATTTCTAGGGCACGGTAACCCTAGGATCATTGAGAGGGTCCATAGGCAGTGGATGGAGATAGGCGTGTGCACCCCCCAGTTCGAGTGTAGCATCCAAACCGAGGTTTCGAGGCTACTCTCCTCCATACTACCCAGCGGGTGGGGAGTATTCTTCCAGAATAGTGGGGCTGAGGCAGTTGAGGCTGCCTTAAAGGCTGCCTGGCTCTACACGGGGAGAACGAGGATCGCCGCCTTCAGGGGATCCTTCCATGGCAGGACCTTGGCCGCGCTTAGTGTCACGTGGAACCCCAAGTATAGGTCTGGGCTCCCCACGTTGGAGGTAGTCGACTTCCTCCCATATAATGATGTCAGCGAGCTCGACGTTATAGGAGAGGAGCACGCAGCCGTTATCGTGGAGCCCGTGCAAGGCGAGGGTGGAGTGGTCCCGGCTAGCACAGACTTCCTAAGGGAGGTGGCCAGGGCCGCTAGGGAGGCGGGGGCCCTGCTTATACTGGACGAGATCCAGACTGGCTTCGGCAGGACCGGGTATACTTGGGCCTATCAGAGGGCCGGTATAGAGCCAGACATTCTCGTGGCTGGTAAGAGCATAGGCGGCGGCTTCCCCGTCTCTATGGTCTCGGCTAGGAGGGATATAGTAGACTCTCTCAGGGGCAGGCACGGCTCCACCCATGGCGGCAACCCTCTAGCCCTGGCAGCTGTGGCTGGGGGCGTGGAGGTACTAACCGGTGATGATGTACCTGCAAAGGCCAGGGAGAGGGGCAAGGAGCTGTTGGACCTGCTATCGGGGCTCGAAGGGTTCAGGGGTGTGAGGCAGGTGAGGGGCCTCGGGCTAATGGCTGGGGTAGAGCTCAGGAGGAACCCGGGCCCTGTGCTCAGGTGCCTCCAGCAGAGGAGAGTACTCGCTATAAAGGCTGGAGCTACAGTGGTTAGGCTCCTCCCACCCTATATGGTTACAAGTGAGGACCTAGGTGTGGCCGCCGATGGCCTCAGGGAGTGTATTGGAAGGGAGGCTAGTGGCTGAGACCCTACTACTCCTCCTCCGCGAGTACAGCCCCCCGGGTAGGGAGGAGGGCGCAGCTAGGGTGTTCATGGAGAGGGCTAGGGAGCTAGGCTTGGAGGCGTGGAGGGATGAGGCGGGTAGTGTATACGCCTCTGCCTCCAGTAGGGGGCCTTGGCTTCTGGCTCTGATAGGCCATATAGATACTGTGCCCGGCTGGGTTGAGCCCCGCGTGTCTGGCGGTGTTGTGTATGGCCGGGGGGCAGTCGACGCTAAGGGGCCTCTTGCCTCTATGCTCCACGCCGCCGCGGCTGCTGGGGAGGGGGTTGTTGTTGCTGGGCTTGTAGGGGAGGAGGATGATAGTAGGGGGGCTAGGCTCCTGGTAGATAGGGGGGCCCCTGCTAGGATGGTGATCATCGGTGAGCCTACTGGGGGGGATGGGATTGCTATAGGGTACCGTGGAAGCTATAAGCTAAGGGTTGTATGCACCTCTTCGGGTGGCCACTCTTCCGCGCCTTGGATGGGCGATTCCGCTCTTGACAAGGCGTTGTCTCTGGTAGATAGGCTTAGGGAGGAGTATCCCGGCGGGTCCCTATGGAGGTCCAGCATGGCTGTGACTGGCCTCTGCACCCCTATGACTAGGAATGTCCTCCCCACCAGGGCTGAGGTGTGGCTTGATGCTAGGATCCCCCCGGGCTATAGCTCGGCGGAGATGGCGTCCAAGTCACTTAGTATTGTTGAGGAGTCCGGATGCATTGGGGAGGTTGCCGATGTGGTGGAGCCTGTAAGGGTTAGCCCCTCCTCTCCTGTGCCTAGGAGCTTGCAGAGGGCCCTGCTCAGCATGGGGGTCAGGCCGAGGCCTGTTGTGAAGGCTGGGACGAGTGATATGAACCTGCTAGCCCCTATAGTTGATAGTATAGCGGCTTTCGGGCCCGGGGATCCCTCGCTATCACATACGCCGCATGAGCGTGTATCCGAGGATGAGCTGGAGGCCGCTGCTAGAGTGTACCTCAGGGCGTACCGAGAGCTTAGGCGCGTTGCTGGCAGTAGCGGCTGAGTATTATCGAAGCCACCTCTTCCACTGCCTCGTCTAGGGGCATGAAGCGGGGGCAGTTCGCCTCGCTGTGGAGCGAGGTGGAGAGGAGTAGCTTTCCCATATTATCCAACTCGACGCACCCATCGTCGCTAGGACTGCTTGCTATGTAGATGTACTCGTCAGCAACTGCCTGCCCCCTGAAGCC
This sequence comes from Acidilobaceae archaeon, assembly GCA_027014125.1. Lineage (GTDB taxonomy): Archaea > Thermoproteota > Thermoprotei_A > Sulfolobales > Acidilobaceae > S012-22. The sequence goes on from JALWEI010000020.1 coordinate 11,258, forward strand.
CTCAGCCAGCACAACCTTTGAGCCAGTAGCCTCGCCGACTATCCTCAGTATATCCTCGATACTTGCTCCTCGTAGTAGTATCATAGATACGTCCCCCGCATATGCCGCTGCCGCGCCCGCACCCGCCTTGAAGATCCTCTCTGTATCCTTCCCCTCCAGCAGTGTGAGGCCGCCGTGGTGTATGTGCTTCACAACTGGCACCCTGCACCCAGCCCTGGCTAGCCTAGCCACCAGCCTCTCGAGGAATAGCGTCTTGCCTGATCCGCTTCTACCCGATGCCACCGCTATTATATGCACGCCCAGGCACCACGGTAACCTATATTACACTTCCCTCCATATTATCACATACCCGGGGATAGATGTGCCCTTCGGCCCCTTCCAAGGCACGGAGATACTGATAATCTTCGCGATCCTACTGCTAATACTAGGCCCCTCGAAGATACCAGCCCTAGCCAGGGGCCTTGGAGAGGCGGTTAGAGAGTTTAGAAGAGCAGCGTCTGGCGTGGAATCCACTAAGAAGGAGGTCGAGCGCGATCTCAGGGAGGCGGTCTCAGCCTCCCCAAGCGGCTCCTTCACCGTCAGCGAGTCTAGGATTAGGAGCAGCAAGGTTGACGATGAGACGCTCCTCAAGCTGGCAGATAAGCTTGGTGTGGACTCCAAGGGCAAGTCTAGGGATGAGCTTGTCGAGGAGATCGTCAGGAAGGCCAAGAGCAAGGGGCTCCTGGAGAACTAGGATCCGTGACGAGACCCCTTTATCCTTTCATAGATCACCAGACCCACACCAGCCACTATCAGCCCCCCGCCTAGCGCTACTCCGCCCCCAGGCTTAGCCCCTAATAGTGATATCTCCATTAGTGTAGCGAGTAGTGGTATTGTTGGTATGAATATTGACGGCAGGGCTGGGCCTAGGACCTTTACACCTATATTCCAGGCCAGGTATCCCAGGATCCCGGGGACCACTGCGACATATAGTATTAGGGCCCACTCTAGTGGGCCGACATCTACCCTATTAAGGCCTAGGGGTGCTAGGGCTACTGTTCCGAAGGCCATGGTCCAGAACAGTGTCTCCCCGGGGCTATACATCCTTTGGACGCCATCCACTATTATAGTATAGATGCTCCAGGATACAGCTGCCAACAGGGCCAGGGCTAGGCCTAGGAGTCCCCACACTCTTATCCCTTCCCTTAGTAGCACGTAGACCCCGGCTAGGCTGAGTGCTACTCCGGCCATGGGGATGGCCCGGAGCCTCTCTCTCCCGGTAGCCGCTGCTATGAGGTATGTTATTGGCGTCGCTGTTGTAGCCATGAATGCGGTTGCAGCTGCTGATATGTAGCCCAGGGATGAGTAGAGTAGCGTATTGAACGCGGCTACACCTAGGAGGCCTGCCAGGGCTAGCCTGCCGAGCATTCCCCGCGGCCTGGGGGTTTCCCCTGCTAGTGCTAGGCCTATGGCTAGGAGTGGTGTTGCTATTAGGAACCTGTAGAAAGAGAGTGTAGCCCCGTCTAGGTGGCCTCCCCCTACTAGGTACCTCCCCGCCACTATGTTTGACGCCCATGTAGCTGCCGCCACAGCCGGATATATCATATAGGCTATGCTCCTGCTCATCCCCTAGCCCTAGGGGCTGGGCGTTGTGGTGGCGGGGTTTTAGGCTTGGCTATGTACCCTCGTGGCCTCCTCTCCTAGACTGAACTATTGATATTCCTATGATCGCTGCCCCGGCAGCGGCTAGGCCTAGGCCTAGGTACTTCACCTGGCCTCCTGCTGGGGCTTCTAGTGGTAGGTAGTATGTTATGGTTCCCTCATCCTCCTGGTATGAGGGGTTCTCCGCCCCCTGGGGGAGTACAACTGTCACGGTCTCTATTATCCTGACTCCCGTTCCTACCGCGTAGGTGTTTGTGAACACGAATGTGTTGCCGTTTTGTGCTGACAGCGTCAGATCCTTGGGATCTCCCAGCTTGACTACCCACTTGTCCCCGCCTATGTATGTGGCCATTCCTAGGATCTTGTATGATGCAGTCAGCTTGTTGTTAGCCTCATCCAGGTTGACCTGTAGCTCCTCTATCTGTATGGGCATGTTTCTTGGGGCCATGTCCCTGACGAATGTCGACAATGGATTGTACATCTGCCTGAACTGGTTGAACGCGCTGGCGCTGAACTTTATCTCCTCGTTTACCGACGCCGTGCCAGTCTCGTCTATAGTTATCTTTGTACTCCCCTTCACCTCTAGCTCTACCGGAGGCTCTATCTGTGCTATCGCTAGAAGGGGGAGCCCGGCGAGGATTAGGACCGCTAGTATTACTCCTATCCTCCTCATGCTGGTCACCCCTGTACCCTGAATGTAGCTACAATGCTCTCCATCATGGACACGGTGTCATCCCCCACCATGTCGGATACTATCATGTATGAGACTGCGAAGGCGTACCCGCCAATCTGGACGTACCTAACAACTATGAGGTCCTCGTAGCTATTCTGGTATGCGACTGTTACCGCGGGGTAACTTCCTAGGGCCCCCTGCATATTCTCGCCAACTACTGTTATGTCTCCGAAAGTTGCTGTCAGTATCTCCTCTAGAGTTTGCCTCATCGTAGCCACGTCTCCCTGCATCCACATTACTATCACGCCCATGGCATAGTCGGGGCTGAATAAGTCGACCTCGTATGGCTCATAGTCTAGGTACTGATCCACGATCCAGTCGCTGGGCACCCCTATGCTCCACACGGGCGGCGGGCTGGTGCTCGTGTACTCGACTAGTCCCGGCTGTGGTTGGGGTGCTGGCTGTGGGGACGGCTGAGGCTGGGGTCCTGGCTGGGGCTGCGGTTGTGGTTGAGGCTGCGGCTGGGGCTGGAGTTGGGTGTAGCCCCACTTCTCCAGCACGTCTGGCGGGAGCTCGGGTAGCTCGGGGGGAATCACGCCTTCAGCCTGTAGGGCTCCTATGTCTGCTATTAGGAATGGGCCTGAGAACGCCTCTTGCGCTACCTCTACTCCCTTCTGGACTGCCTCCCTAAAGCTGACCTGGGCGTTGAGCAGTGTAGACTCTATGGGGACCCACTGGCCGCTTGGCAGCTCTATTATTGGGAACGCGTGGCCTGGCTTGAATACTATGTAGGCCTTTAGGCCCTGCGACATGGCTAGGGCTGCTAGGAATATCGTGGAGTCTAGGCACGTTGCAGATTTGTCCCTTATCACGTCCCTAGGATACTTGACGTATTGTGCCCCCTTCCCGGTCCAGAAGGTTTGGGGCTCTGTCTGGTACGTTATCCCGTTCATGACGCTGAAGGTCCATGCTGCCTCTAGGAATGCTAGTGCGTCCTCGTCGGATAGTGATGCTCCTGCGCCTCCGGCTAGCTTGTTGGCCATCGCCGCATATTTCTCGACAACGGGGTCCTTGTAGGTTACCCACGCGGCTATTAGCTCGTAGTTGCTGTACCTGTCTTGGAACGAGCCTGTGTTCTCCTCTGGCGGTATGCCCGAGAATACCCAGTCGTGGAATCCTAGCATGTTTATCTGCTTCTGCTTTGTCTCTTCCACAACCTCCCCGTCGGGGCTGGCCTTATACTTTATCTTGATGTAGAGTGTTGTGGGTGTTGCCGTTTGGAGCCTAACCTTCTCCCCCTGGAACTTGGGGTAGTAGAGGTCCACTACTGCTCCCCCTGGCGGTATTGCTTTGTACGTGGAGGGCTCGCTCCACTCGGTGAATCCTTCTATCTTGTACGAGACCTCGACGTCGTATAGGGGGCCTTCACCTGTGTTCCTAAGCAGGGTCTTCGCGACCCACTTCCCGAGCTTCTCGTTGCCGTAGACCTTGTAGGCGGCCGTCATTACATACTCCACGCTGTAGACCTTCGCGTCTAGGGCCCCCTGGCCCCCGGATCCTAGGCTGACGGGTACGCTGGCAATAACTAGCCCTATGACTAGGATAACCGCCCCCACCATGGTTAGGGGGCTGACTCCCATAGGCAATCACAATCACCCTCCAGGCATGCTTATCCTGTATTTGGTAGGACTCGCTGGCTATCCTGTTAGAGGTTTGGTTTGAGCCTAGAAGTCAATCCCCAGACTACTGCTGGGCATTCCACACCTTGTCCCCGGGCCTGTGGAGCACCTTAATGGCCTTCCCCCTCCTCTCCCCCTCGAGCCTGGCTTTTACCTCTTCTGATGCCATCAATGCAACTCCCACAGCTATAGGGGCCCCATACCTGTCATCCACTATAACGACAATGCCTCCCTCCTCGAAGTCGCCTTCAACCTTAGTGATGCCGGGGACCATCAAATCGGCCCCCCGGCCTACCGCCTTGGTAGCCCCAGGGTCGACCCTAACGCTGGGCAACTCTCCTACCCCGTGCTTAAGGAGCCAGCGGAGGTGTGGGAGCAGCCTTCCCCGCAGCTCGACGAGCCCCGGCTCCCCGTTAACCATATACACGGTAAACTCCCCGTAGTCAACTAGCTCCACCTTATCCTTGACCGTCAGGGGGAAGCCGGGGACCTCCTCCGCCACCCTAGCCGCTAGCCTCTTAACATCCTTCTTTGACAATGCATGTCTCCGAGAGGGTTTGCCAGCCACCAGGGGGCACCCATATCGCCTCCACGCCCGGGGAACACTATAAATAGCCCCCTGGAGCGCTATAGTAATCCATGGGTGGGGCCGTCGTCTAGCCTGGCTAGGATGCGGGGCTTGGGCCCCCGTGGTCCGGGGTTCAAATCCCCGCGGCCCCACCAATACACAAAACCCATCCCAGCACATCACCTCAAGAGAGTGCCAGGAGCTTGCCACGTCGTCATCTTCAGGCTAGCGTACTAGCATGTCAGCTGTGAATTCACCCAGCATTAAGCCGCCCCGTTCTCTCAGCACAACCCAGCGTATCCACCAGGATGGAGCCGTCAGTGACCCAGAGCTTGGGCCGCACCTGAGCCTAGAATTTTAGGATCTATTGAGTAAGGTTTTATGTCACAGCTTGCGGGCTTTCCAAGCAACTTGATGCTATCTCTACAGCGCTAGAACCTCCCTTGGCGTGAAAACTTTTATTTTCAGCATTTCAAGGTCCTCCCTTTTGTAGTCGCTTGTGTTCCACGTTAGAATTATTACGTCCTCGTACACCCTCTGAAGGTAGATGGCTAGTGCTACGAAGGGTGCATCATCCGGGTCTCGAACATACTCCATCGCCGCTTTTATAAGGGGTTTAATGGCGTCGCTCTCTATTGTCCGGACGCTTGATAGGAGTAGGGTGAGTAAGTGTCTCTGCTCTGCGGGGGAGACCCTCTTTTTCCGGGCCAGGTACTCCGTTTTCTTGGTTAACTCTTCGAGAAGCGCCTTCGGAGCATAGAGGTCTGCCTGGTCTTCCAGAAGCAGTATAACTCTCCTAGTGAAGCCGCCTGGCTTTATTAGCGACGATATTATGATGTTAGTATCCAGCACTATTGCTGGTTTCCTAGTAGTTCTTTCCTTAGCCTCTTCTTCACCTCCTCCTCTAGCCATTCGGCTTCTTCCTCCGTGATTCCTAGCCTAGCTGCTAGTATCTCGATGAGAGCAAGCCTGATAGCCTTGGATAGGGTTCTCTCATCCACTTCTAGCCCACTCGGTACCTCTACTTCTACTAAGACCTTCCTACTCTCAGCCATTACTTCCCCCACGTTACTAAATTCTATGACCAGCCTTATATTCTCCATTCCACAATCACAATGTTCTTCAACACGAGAGAGCGGGTCAAGGGTAGCAAATGTTTAAGTTAACGCGTACCATCAGGAACGTTCAGAAAGTGGGAGAGCCTTTGCCCTCGTGAGCCAAAGGGAGGGATTAGTCATACTAAGAGAAAATTCAATATAATATCTCTTAAAAATCTTAGTATATGGGCATGAAGTCTAATTCACGAAAGGCCCCATATAGGAGTCCGGCTGTGCCCTCACGGCGTATAGGCCGTATGCCTTTCATTTAAGCTATGGCAGGCCTCAGGAGCCCCGTGGTCCGGGGTTCAAATCCCCGCGGCCACACCAAGTATTGTTTATGCGTATGGGCTTCCTTGCGGCGTTTGCAATGACTTAGGTGGCCTAGCGGTTGCCCTCATCGTGTAGTCTAGTATCTTTAGCGCGGTTTTCCGTGAGAGGAACCTATTGTTTACCCCGCAGTACGGGCTGAATACGCATTTCGGGCATCCGTCTTCACATGTGCAAGATGCTAGTATGTTCTCGGCTATATCATGTATTCTCTCTAGCCTCTCGTACACTAGTTTCGATGCCCCGTGCCCTCCGGGGGCTGAGTCGTAGATGACTATGTGGCCGCTGGGGTAGCTTACTCCCCCTAGGTCTGTGTCTGACGCTCCTACTACTGGTCTTGCTGCTGCTATTATCGTGTGCTCTAGGGCGTGGTACCCGCTTATGAGTGCCACCTCATCGGTGATACCTGGGTTTGGATACCTTGTTGCTACTCCTTTTGTCCAGAAGATCCATTTTAGCGGTTCCCTATATGCGACCTCTGATAGCGTTGCTCCACTGTACTCGTCTTTCACGTAGTACCCTTCTACTGTGATTAGTATCTTGACGTCTGCGTATACAAGCCTCAGGGGGCCTAGGGTCCTGTCTTCTAGGGGGCTTATCTCTACTACGTCTATACTGTACATGGGTTTGGTGTAGAAGTTCAGGGAGGCGTCTACCCTCCTTACTTCGGCCCTCATGGCCTCTATGTCTAGCTTCGTGCTAACGTAGGTCCTGCCTCCGTGGTAGTAGACTGCCCCGGGGTAGAGGTCGTAGAGGGCCATGGGCATCTCCCTCCTCCCTATCTCCTTGCCCGACTCGATTATCCTAACCTGGGGCCCGCTAGACCTTAGGCCTCCGTGGGCCTCTATGTAGTCCCTGAGCCTGGTCCATCTTGGGATTAGCTTGTCGCCTGCCCTTACCGCTAGCCCCATGACTTTGAGGTCCTCAGCGGCGGCTGCTAGCTCTGGGGGGAGCTGGTTTATGCTGAGCATTCCCCTCTGGAGTAGTAGTGCTGCTAGGTGTATCCTCGTTATCTCCCTGTTCCCCGGCTCTATGTAGCCTGGGTCGGGCTTCATTGTGAATAGCTCTATGGGCTTGTTTAGGAAGTATGCCTCTATTGGGTCGTCTCCCATCACTGTTACTACTAGCCCTGGCTTGTCTCTCCTGCCCGCTCTGCCTGCCCTTTGTATGTAGCTGGATATGCTCCTTGGTAGGTGTGCCATGACCACTGCGTCTAGGTCTCCTAGGTCTATGCCTAGCTCCATTGTGGGGGTGGCTACTACTGCCTTTATCCTACCCTCTTTGAAGTCCTCCTCGACCCTTCTCCTATCCTCCGGCATTAGCCCGGCTCTGTGGACTCCAACCGTGACTCCGTGGCTTTTCCTCGCTATTCTTGCTATTAGCTCCGCCATCTGCTGGCTGTCAACGAAGCCTAGTACCTTGAGGCCCCTCCTGGCGAGTAGGGCGATTATGGATGCCGTGGTGCTCCACCTGCTACCGTAGCCGTAGTCGGCTAGGAGGTGGAGCGCCGCCCCCTTCCTCCTGCGCGGCCCCTCTATAACCTCGACCTCCCTGCCGAATAGCTTGGATGCCATGTACCCTGGGTTGCCTAGCGTGGCTCCCGCACCTATAGCTGTGAAGCCTCCAGCTGCGTCTTCCAGCCTGTGGAGGACCCACCTGACGTGGCTCCCGAATACTCCCCTGTAGACGTGCATCTCGTCTAGGACAACCACCTCTATGTTGGAGACTAGCCTCCTGAACCTGTCACTCATAGCCAGGCCGACGTGGACCATGTCTGGGTTGGAAACTAGTATGTGGGGCGGGTCACTGTATATGGAGACCCTCTCTCCCCGCGGCGTGTCCCCGTCAAGCACCGCCACTCTTATGCCTAGCCTACCCTCTGCCAGGACCTTGATCCTGTAGAGCTGGTCCCTGGCTAGCGCCTTGGTGGGGTACAATATGAGGGCGTAGGGCCTAGCCAGGCCGGGGCCCCGCCTGGTGATCTCGTCCAGTATAGGGGTTAGGAACGCCTCTGTCTTGCCTGTCCCCGTGCCCGAGACGATAACATGATCCACCCTCCTCCTGGCGGCCTCTATGGCTTGATGCTGGAACTTGTATAGCCTCCGGATCCCGAAGTACCTTAGCGCCTCGACCACGGGCTTGGAGAGGCCTGCCTCCTCGAGGCTGGGGCCAGGCTCCGGGGGGCCTTGGAGCTCTAGGTGAGTATACCTTACCCCTCCCCCCTGCCTTTGCAGGGTTGCATCGATCTCCTTGACTATATCCCTGTATGGCGTTGCTTCTCCTATCCCCGCAGCACCCCCTGGGGGCTGGGGAGGATTGGGGGTATTATCCTAGGGCTCTGCCTGGGGAAAGAATGGTTTTTTGTGTGTTGAGCTACTTCTTCTTGCTCGAGTAGCAGGCTCCTAGCCCCTTGGCTAGTTGTATTAGAAGGCCGAGGCCAACCTGTACGTCCTTGTCTCTGAGCGCGCCTAGCATGCCTGTTAGGCCTACCGGTTTTACTCCCTTCCTGCTGACCTCGGCCATGGACTTTATTGTGCACCTGGTTAGGTCCTCTATTGTCTGCTTCGAGTCTATTATGTCGTCTGGGTCCGCCTTGTCTAGGCCTGAGCCAGCTGCATCGACCAGTCCTAGTGCCCGGTATATTGTTAGGTCGTCTGCCATTAGCGTCATTAGGTCCTCGGACTTCTCGCTGAGGGCTTTGAGAAGGTCCAGCATGCCGGACTTCTTTAGGGCTACGGCGACCTCGATTAGGTCCTTGAGGGCTTGTGCCTCATACTCGCTCCTAGGCTCCGCCATCCCGGGTCACCCCATCTTTATCGCGGAGATCCAGGACTCGTAGAAGGCTTGTTTTAGTATCCTAACCAGGGGGCTCCTCGCTATGCTGTAACACTTCATTGTTCTCCTGCCCTCCGACTCGTTGTACCTGACCTCGCAGAAGCCGGCGAAGGCTGAGAGGCCATAGTAGCCTATGCATGGTATCATGCCCCGTGGCATGTAGACCGGGTATGCTCCTACCATGTCTGCTACTATACTGTTTGCCGCCACCTCTGCCGCGTAGTGGACTGGTATGCCCGCCGTTGGCAGCCCTGCGGGGGGCATAGAGTGCTCCCCGACCATGTATACGTCGTCATAGTCTGGGTGCCTGAAGTTGTATCCCCTCACCGGCGCGAACCTGCCGTCCATCTTCCACTGGAAGCCCTCGCTCTGCGCTAATACGTCTGGCAACCTCGAGGGCGGGACCTTTATGAGGAGGTCATAGCTCTCCTCGACGTTGCCCGCCCTTACAACCTTCTTCTCCGGGTCGATCTCCTCTAGGCCCTTTATTGGGACGTACTCGACTCCGACGCTCTCCATCCTCTCCTTCCATGCCCTACTGATCTCTGGACCCAGTGGCCCTAGGGGCACCTCCCCGGGGGAGAGGAGCTTCACATCTATCTTGGCCCCACGGTTCCTGAAGGTCTCTGCTATGTGTGTAGCTGCCTCGTAGGGATACATTCCACACCTGTGAGGGGTCTCGGGTACCAGGACTACTACTTTGCCTCCCTTGAACTTGGCCAGTTCCTTCCTCATCTCCTCCGCCGCCTCCATTGTATAATTGTGTACTCCTGCCTGCTGTAGCCCCGGGTAGGCGTCCCACCCGTACTTTGTCCCTAGCGAGACTACCAGGTAGTCGTATGAGTACACGTCTCCTGACTCGGTGTATACGACCCTATTGGCGGCGTCAATCCTTGTTGCCCGTCCCACTACAATCCTAGCACCCAGCCTCTTGAAGTTCTCTACTGAGGCCCTGATCTTCTCCTTGCTTATCATGCCGAATGCCAGGTCAGCGTATAACGGCTGGAAGTCGTGCCACGGATCTGCTGTTAACATTGTAACATCAGCGTCTAGCCCGATTTGCTCCTTAGCCTTGTATATTCCCCTTAATGCAATATAGCCCCCTGTCCCGCCTCCCAGGATCAAAATCTTCTTTGCCAACACGTGCACCCCGCCGGGGGTCTTTAAACCCCTGCACTATATACATGTCTATACCATGTTTGCCATAATAAAACTTGCCTCCATAATTATTAAAATTGGTTACAGGAGAACCCCGGCCCCAGCTTATAAGGGAGTCATACCCCGGTAATCCACCATTAATTCCACCCGTACACGCCAAAACACCTGTAAGGCCCGTACTAGGTTACCGGTGTTGCCAGTGGAAGGAGTAGAGGTAGCCCCCGCGCCAGTACACCCTACCCCTGGCCTGGCGGCCCCCGACGAGGACCTGAGCAGGCTTGACCTGTTCTACAGCCTACTCGGGATATCAGCTGTGGTAAGGGGCAACGTTAGGAGAGAGACCCTGGCATACGCCGCCGCCGTGTTCGAGGAGATGCTGGCAAGCCTGTCACCCCTGATCCCCGAGGAGGCAGGGAGCATGGTCAACCCACCTCTGCTAGACGCACTGGAGGCGGCAGACTGCCTGGGCCCAGAGGCCCTAAGGGAGGTGCTCGAGTGGGCCGTCTACACCCTGCACGGGATCCCCGGGGAAGTGGACATAGGGCTGGTTGAGGATTATGCCGAGTGCATGGGATGGGAGATGGGGCCGATAGGCGTGGATGAGAAGATAGTAGCTGGAGCCATAATACTCTCACTCACAGGCAGCTTCCACAAGTACCTATCCCGGGCATGGTAGGAGGGGCAACCGTCTTTACCCCCAGGACAGGCCTAGCAATGATTATTAGGCCTATGAGGAGCGATGGGCAGGCTGAGTGGTGACGGCACTATTGTAGCGCCGAGGCCCTGCTGGGACGGCGTTTATGGAGTCAGCGATATACACAGCCCCCGGTACCTAGGGTTGTACAGGACAGCCCTCTCAGGGGTCGACGACCTTAAGATACTAATCCTAGCCGGCGATATCATCGACAAGGGGAGGCACCAATGGCTCAAGCCCGTTATAGAAGGAGTATTATCCAGGTTCCCCCGTGCCAGGCTTATAGGCGTCTACGGAAATGAGGAGTATGAGGAGGCTAGGAGCAGCCTCTCCAGGTACCCCGGGGTGGAGTGGCTGGACGACTCCTACACAGTGGTGGATAAGGGGTCGTGCAGGCTGGCGGTCGTGGGCACAACCGGAGCCCTCGACAGGTTGACGCGGTGGCAGAGGAGGCATAAGCCGGAACTGGCGGAGGTTTACAGGAGGAGGCCCCGGGTCTTGGCAGGTCTTATAAGAGAGGCTAGGAGCGCTGCCGATGCCGTTGTGCTCGTGTCCCATTATGCACTCTCGTCTGCGACTATAGTGGGGGAGCCTCGTGGGGTGTGGCCCGAGCTGTACTCTCGCAGCATGGAGAGGCTCCTCGCCGAAGCTAGGCCCGATGCAGCTGTGCATGGCCATGCTCATAGGGGAAGGCCCTACGCACTAGTCGGCGGGGTTCCCGTGTATAACGTTGCTCTCCCCCTGACCCGTAGGCTTACCAGGATCGTTGGCAGGGTGGGCCTGGACTCCTTCCTCTAGCCCTCGGGCATCTTCCCTTATAAGCCTGGTACTGCAAGGGGCTTAGGATCGGATGGACCCCACGTGAGGTGAAGAGTGACGCCCATGCACTTGAGGATGCCGAGCCGTGCTTCAGCCTTGAAGATTGGTATAGCGGCTATGCTCACCTGGATGATCTTCGGCGGCTACATCCTCGCCAGCGTGCTGGGCGTCCACCTCTCCCCTCCCGTCCTCGTAGTACTCATACTATCCTCCTTCCTAGTATTCTACGTCGTCGTCGACAGGATTCATAGGAGCCTCGGGGAGCTATATGAAGCGGAGCTCGAGGACCTGTATTTCCCTGGCGATGAGGTTATAGATAATGACGACTCGACCTTCCTGGTCTGGGTGCTCGTGGACAGGATAGCCTCGTTAATGTCATCCAAGGAGAGGCCCCAGGTAGCCATAATATCAGCCAGCCTAGGGGTACCCCTGATAGCCTACCCCGCCGAGGGGATCAACTATGACCCGGATCTCACCAAGAAGCTAGAGATGGCTGGAGGCGAGGTTCTAACCCATAGGGCTGGCCAGAACCTCATAGTGATCCTTCCAATGCACATATACGCGGCGCTGAAGAGGATGGTCGAGGAGGCGGACGGTGAGGCGATCGAGATAACCTCGCCCAAGGAGCTGGCGGCCCTATACTCTGTAGCTTACGCTATAGCCAGCGAGCTTGCAGGAGACGCCAGCGAAACAATCAAACACTACATGGCGTTCAAGACCATAGTAAAGCTAGCCAAGACCGGGTCAATAATAGTCCCCGAGAAGATGCTATACAACTCACTCCCCCTAGACAACGATACCAAGCTAAAGATCATACAACAACTCAGGGACGAGAAGCTAATATAAGCCCCAGCAAGGAGACCAAACCCCTTAAAAACCCACAAACAAACAGCCCCAACCCTGGGGCTAGAGAGTAGAGGCCCCGCTGGGCCTAGGGCCCGTAGCTCAGCCAGGTAGAGCGCCCGGCTGATAACCGGGCGGTCGGGGGTTCGAATCCCCCCGGGCCCACCACCTCGGAGCTACGCCCCTCAACCCCATACCTACACCTCTCCCAACAATCAACAATGCTCTCCAGGCTCCCGATGTACCTGGTTATCACCTTGCCGGCCTTATGGTGTTGCTCGTAGATGTATGGCCTACCCTTGCACTATTATCCCGCGCACCACCAGGCAATAGCGTACACCCCTGTAGTTAACCTTAACTACCCACAATCACACAACACTAAGTCACCGGCCCTAATAAACACGATACAAATGTAAAGAATTAATGAGTTAGAAACGTGTATTATACGTTTATCATCACCTTCTCGTGATACTTGTACTACGGGTACTGGTGTTATTGTTTCATTAGTTTACGTGGTTCTAGCGTGACTAGTATCTTCCTGTATGGGTGCCTCTTGCCCGGGTAGGGTAGTACTGCTATGGGGATTGCCATGCTACGACTCCGCAGAATCCTTACCAGGGCATAGGCTAGGGCTGCAATCAAGTACAGCACATCGCTATACCCGAAAGAGCCTAGGCGTTCACCTGCACGGCTCCCCCTGTCCTCTGCCTCGCTGTCTTTCTTTCGGGCAGCACGTGGGCTAGGTCTCCCTCTAGCTCCCACAGCACCGCATCCACACTATTGGAGCTTGGCGTAGTTACACAGCACCTCTGGCTTCTAACAGCCTTTGGTCTCCATGTCAACCAGACCATCCCAGACTGACACCTGAAGGCGAGAGAATAGCCAAACTCACGCTAGAACTCCTAGAGAGGTTATGGAGAGATGGGAGGCCGAATCCCTATAGCCTAATCTATCATCCTTTTTCCCTGCGTGGAAGCGCCTGGGTTGGTGGGATTGCATGGCTTATAGGGTTGAGGTGGACCGTGAGCCTGCCAAGCTGCTCAGGAGCAAGAGGCTCCCGGGTGATGCTAGGATGAGGCTGGCCCTAGCCATAAAGGAGATGGAAGATGATCCCAGGGCCGGGGACGCAAGGCACTTGAAGGACGGGTATCACTGCTTCTGGCGTAGGCGGGTGGGCGACTACAGGATAATATACACGATCATCGACTCCGAGGGGCTGGTTAGAGTGGTCGAGATATGCCACAGGAGCAGTTGCTACTAGCGCCTGGGCTTGGCAGCCAGCTCCCTGGCTATCTCCTCTATGAGCTCATCTATAGGTATCCCAGGTCTAGAAGCCCTCTTCCTCAACTCCTCGGGGCTATGACAGGGAGCACCCCTACAGTCGTCCTTAACCAACACGAAGCCACCACACCCTAGTATAGCTAGCCGACAAGTTATAAACAGTAAAGGACTTGGGATAGACTTACCCCTCACAGGTCTAAAAGGCGCCTACCTCCTATACACAGGCCCATGTACACCCTTAGCTAGTTAGAAGGGTAGGATCAACCAGGTGTAGAGGAGAAATTCTTCCCTAGAGGAATAAAGAAGAAATATAGTATCGATGGTATAAACGGTTTGAGTCCTAGCTTGTGTACTCTTGTATTTAGTTATTTGAGTTACTCATAACTTATCACGTGTAGAATAGGACTTGAGCATCGGCCTTCCAGTCTATGCATGGCATCGGCAAGGCGGCGTCCTTCAATCCCTCGCCTAGAGAAGCTGTGAGGAGAGGAGAGCTGGATCCCTATAGCCTAGCCCCTATAGTCGCATTATGCTACTAGTGTCTGCCGGGCCTCGGGAGCCTGGTCATTCCTCATCTTGATGCATGGTCGGCCCTTACATGGCTCCTCATCGGCCGGGAGGAGTAGGGCTCCTCAGACCCGTTTAACCTCATTGCCTAGTGGCTCGGTCATCGAGCGCCAGTCATCGCTCCCTAAGGGTGTGATACCTTCTATGGGGATATATGCTAGTCTGGCATGGGCCGTTCTATTTTCTAGACTTAATTTGGCTGGCCTGTTATTATTTCTTGATAGGTTGTTGAGGGTAGGTCTATTGCCTGCTCCGGGGCGTATGGCTATAGTGCTTGTAGTAGCTATCCTAGCATCGGCCCTGCTCTCGGCTTATCTTGGGTTGGTGAATCCTGTTGTGGGGCCTGCTGGGTGGCTTCTTCTTGGCGGGGATGAGAGGGTTATTGAATCTGGGCTTGCCTCCGTTACCGTGCGGCTCAGTGTTTATAGGGTTAATGTTGATGGTGATAGCCTTGTTAGGGCTGTTGATAGCATTGTGGACTATTGTAGGGAGGATGCGGCAGGGTATCTGGGCGCCTGCGGAGTGAAGCCGGGGGAGCTTGAGCAGTACGCCGTCGAGGGTAGGCTGGCGGTTATAGCGGTGGTGGCCAGGGTTTCCAATACTGGCCTGGTCCCGGTTCGTGTTGGCGGCCCAGGTCCTATCTGTGGCTATAGCTACAATCTTGAGCATCTCAGGGATCCTAGACTAGACCCGCTGGTTGCCCACCGGGAGCCTGTGTCGGAGCTGGAGTATAGGGTTCTTGAGGGCGGGGTTGCGGTGGGGTATGGTGGCCTGTGCCAGCTTGCGCTTATCATGCATATGCTCCCTCCGGGCGGTTCTTCCGCGACTATTTACGGGTTCATTGTTGTTACCCCGTTTAGGGGCGTCTTCTCAATGACCTCTAGCGTCGAGGTTGACGGTGTTTGGCACGATGTCAGCCTTAACGTTACTGTGGAGGCCCGTTAGGCTAGAGCCAGTATGGTGGCCTGGATCAGTATTATGAGGTGCATTATCGTGCACCATATGCATACTGCCCTGGCCTTCGCCAGCTCCAGGTAGACTAGGTATGGTACTAGTAGGGCCCCCGCGATCCAGAGTAGCTTATACACTTGTAGGAGTACCGGGCTTCCCGTCGCTAGGTGTGTTATGTATAGTAGTAGCTGGGCTGTGAAGTATGTGGGGGCTAGCTGGGATAGGTGTATTCTTCCTAGAAGGAGTGCCTCGGGTAGCATGTATACTAGCTTGCACCCGCCCGGCTCCTCCCCGGCGCTGCATATGGCGTTCCTTAGCTCTGCCTTGTAGTCGTGGTATGAGAGTATGCCTGCTAGTAGGCCTGCTAGGGTTAGTAGTGTTTGTGTTGCCGGGTTTAGCGGGTCCATCTCTGCTACATCGCCCTGTACTTGGGGTGGTACTTCTTTATGGTCTCCTCCTTTATGTTGACGAGCTCCTCCTCTGGTAGTGTGGCTAGTATCTCCCATGCTATGTCTAGGGTCTGCTCTATAGTCCTGTTCTCCCTGGGGCCCTGGCTTAGGAAGCGGCGCTCGAATAGGTCTGCGAACTTTAGGTACTTCCTGTCTGTTTGGCTTAGGCTCTCCTCTCCTACTACCGCTGCTAGGCTCCTCAGCTCTACTCCTCTGCTGTAGGCTGCGTATAGCTGGTTGCTGACCTCGGCGTGGTCTTCCCTTGTCTTTCCTGGGCCTATACCCTCCTTCATTAGCCTGGATAGGCTCATGAGTACGTTTATCGGCGGGTAGATCCCCTTGTTGTGTAGTTCCCTGCTCAGGACTATCTGGCCTTCTGTGATGTACCCGGTCAGGTCTGGTATTGGGTGGGTTATGTCGTCGTTTGGCATCGTTAGTATGGGCATCTGTGTTATGCTCCCCTTCTTGCCCTTGACCCTGCCTGCCCTCTCGTATATGCTTGCTAGGTCGCTGTATAGGTATCCGGGGTATCCCTGCCTTCCGGGGACCTCTTCTCTGGCGGCGCTTATCTCTCTTAGGGCCTCTGCGTAGTTGGTCATATCGGTTAGTATGACTAGTACGTGCATGTCCCGCTCGTATGCTAGGTACTCTGCTAGGGTTAGGGCTGACCTGGGGGTTACCAGCCTTACCATTGCGGGCTCGTCTGCTAGGTTCACGAACATGGCAACCCTGTTTAGTGCACCCGTCTCCTCGAAGAACTTCTTGAAGAACATGTAGTCGTCATACTTTATGCCGATGGCGGCGAATACTACTGCGAACTCCTCGGCCTCTCCCCTGACTGTTGCCTGCCTCGCGATCTGCGCCGCGAGTATATTGTGGGGCATTCCGGATCCGCTGAATATGGGTAGCTTCTGGCCCCTTACCAGGGTGTTCATCCCGTCTATTGCGCTCACACCGGTCTGTATGAAGTCCTCAGGGTAACTCCTCTCCGCGGGGTTGAGTGGAGCCCCGTTGACGTCTCTCTCGTCCTCTGCTATGATCTTCGGGCCCCCGTCTATCGGCTCTCCTAGACCGTTGAATATCCTTCCTAGCATGTCCTCGCTTACTGGTATCTCGAGGGGCTTCCCTAGGAACCTTACCCTTGTCCCTGTGGTGGTTATCCCTGTGGTGCCCTCGAATACCTGGACTACTGCTACTCCCCTGGCTACGTCCAGCACCCTGCCCCTTCTCTTCTCTCCTGTTGGCAGCTCTACCTCCACTATCTCGTCGTAGGCCACGTTGGTTACGCCCTCTACTATGAGGAGGGGCCCCTTGATCTCGGTGATCCTGGAGTACTCCCTTATCCCGGCTATCTCCATACCCATCCCTTGCACCCCCATTTTACCCGAGCCTTGCCTCTAGGGATTCTAGGGCTTTAAGGACCCTGTTCCTCAGCTCCTCTATCTTCTCCAGTTCATCGTTCTTTATGCTGAACTTGGCTTTGACCATTTCTACGTACAGCCTTCCTATGGCGTCCCTTATCTGCGCCACTGTTGCGCCGTGCTCGACTAGCTGTGCTGCCTTCCTGTGGAAGTCTAGTATCATCTTGAGTAGCTTGAACTGCTTCTCTGGCGTGGTGAACGCGTCGATCGGGTCGAACGCATTCTGTTTTAGGAATCCGTCCTTGAGTAGCCTTGCGGTCTCCAGGACCAGCTTGTCCTTCTCGTCTAGGCTCTCCGTTCCCACTAGCCTGACTATCTCCTGTAGCTCGTCCTCCCTGAGGAGTATCTCCATTGCCTCGTCTCTGTACTCTTTCCACCTCTTGTCCACATTCTTGTGCCACCACTCCGCTACTAGGTCTGTGTAGGCACTGTAGCTTAGTAGCCAGTTGATTGCGGGGTAGTGCCTGCTGTAGGCTAGCTTAGTGTCGAGGGCCCAGAATACTCTTATGAACCTCTTGGTATGGCTCGTCACCGGCTCGGTGAAGTCTCCTCCCGGCGGGCTTACTGCGCCAACGATCGTGACGCTACCCATCCTCTCGGGGGAGCCTAGGGCTTCTACCCTGCCAGCCCTCTCGTAGAACTCCGCCAGCCTTGATGCTAGGTAGCTTGGGTATCCCTCCTCTGCCGGCATCTCCTCGAGCCTGCCGGCTATCTCCCTGAGGGCCTCTGCCCACCTGCTTGTGGAGTCTGCTACTAGGAGGACATCGTATCCCATGTCCCTGTAGTACTCTGCCAGGGTTACCCCCACGTATATGCTGGCCTCCCTAGCGGCTACGGGCATGTTGCTGGTGTTCGCTATTAGTATAGTCCTCTCCATCAGCGGCTTGCCCGTCCATGGGTCCTTGTACTTGGGGAATCTTTCTAGGACCTCGGTCATCTCGTTTCCTCTCTCGCCGCAGCCTATGTAGACTACTACCCTAGCGGAGCTCCACTGCGCTAGGCTGTGTAGGGTGACTGTCTTGCCTGTGCCGAAGCCTCCGGGCACGGCCCCGGTTCCTCCCCTGGCCATTGGGAAGAGCGTGTCTATTATCCTGGTCCCGGTTATTAGGGGCTCTGTGGGGTCTAGCTTTGCCTTGAAGGGCCTGGGTATCCTTACTGGCCACCTCTGGGACATCCTTATGTCGACTGTCTTACCGTTTACCCTAACCTGGGCTATCACATCGTCTATAGTGTAGTCTCCCTCGACTGCTAGCCAGGTTAGGGTGCCCCTGACGCCGGGTGGCACCATTACCTTGTGGGTGATTAGGCTAGTCTCCTCCACGATGCCCAGTACATCGCCCCCCTCAACCTTGCTACCCAGCTCTGCCTGCGGGTTGAAGTGCCACTTCTTGTCTCTAGGCAGTGGGGGCACGTCTACGCCCCTCTCTATGAACATTCTCCTGTGGGGCATGTCCTTTGCTATGGTCTCAGCTATCAGGGGTAGGGGCCTCTGCACCCCATCATAGATCGTGCCCAGGAGGCCTGGGCCGAGCTCGACGCTCAGTGGGGCTCCGGTTCCCTCCACTACCTCCCCGGGCTTCAAGCCGGTGGTTGACTCGTATACCTGTATGTAGGCCTTGTCCCCCCGGATCCTCGTTATCTCCCCTATGAGCCTATCCTCTCCCACCCTAACCATCTCGAACATTTGAGCTCCTTGCATGTTCTCTGCTATTATTAGTGGCCCGGAGATCCTCACGATCCTACCCTTAACCGGCAAACCTAACCCCTCTTGGCCATCCACTATGAACACGGCCCTAAGTCTTGACTTTAAATCTAGCTACACCAGGAGGGGCTGTGTAGGAGGGATGGGGGCCTAGGCCTCGCCGAAGAGGGCACGGGACGCGGCTAGCCTCAGCTTGGCCTCGTTTAGGCTGAGGATGAGGTCTAGGCTGTAGTCTATCCTTATACTCCCGTCCTCCGACTCGGCTATCGCTCCTCCCTTTATCGGGGCCGGTTCTGGCGATAGCACTATATTCCCGGCTGGCAGGGTCTGGAGTATGCCCCTGGCCATCTCCAGGTCGTCTCTGGCCACCTTAACTATGACACGGTCGTACTTTTGGGCCTCCTCCGCTATCTTCTCTAGCACCCTCCGCATGAACATGGTGTACCACTCCTCGTTTTTACTCGCGATTATCGCCTCCACTGCTCTCGATATCGCCTCGTCTATATACTTGCTCTTGACCTCGGCCACCCTGTTCCTTAGCTCCAGCTCCAGTGAGGACCTTTTACTCATGATCGCTTCTACTAGCCTCTGGTACTCATCGTCTATTCTTCTGAGGGCCTCCGCTAGGGCTTTCTTGTAGGCGTCCTCTATGATCTTCAGCGCTGCCTGGTATGACTCGTCTATGACTGACTCCGCATTCTTAGCCTCACGCTCGACTACTGTCCTGGCAAGTGCCTCCGGGTCGCCGTAGATCCTCATCTCGTATACCCTCCCTGCATGTTACCCGAGTCCTAGAGCCTTAGCTAGTAGCTTATCAACGTTTATGGGCTCAGCCGTGGCCCAGCGGGTGGGTAGGATCAATACTGGCTTCTCCACATCCTTTATCCCATCTCTGAACGTCTCCTCGTCCTCGATCATATGCTTGAGCACTATTATCAGCCCTATATCATCCCTTCTAGACGCCTCTACCACTTTCCTCACAACATCGTCTTGGCTGTAAGCCTCTATAGTCACGAGCCCGGCACTCCTGAAGAGGGGGTTATTGTACTTGTCACCGATGACTGCGACCTTGTACTCGCCCAACCCTCAATCCCTTCCATGTGAGGCCTCCTGGAGGAGTACTTATCATTGATCCCCGGGCCTGCCATGCTTTAATAACTCGACGTGGAGCCATGTGCCAGGTGGGTGCACGATAGTAAGGGCGAGGTGCTGGGGGAGTTGCTGATATCCAGCAGGGTTGAGGAGGTCGTAGTGACGCTAGTTGACGAGCACTACGACAAGGCGATCGCTAGGTTAGCGATGGAGGGCATATTCCACATAGACTCGCCCCCCAGCGGGTTTAAGGGGAGCATTGATAGGGAGCACGTTAGGGCCCTATCCCTGGCATCGGAGTACACATCCAAGCTGGAATCCTTCTTCAAGGCGCTCGGCCTTGAGCCAGAAACCGTTGAGGGCGTCACCATACAGGTGTCAAGGTGGGTAGATGGCTTCAACAAGGTGGTAGAAGAGTATAAGGACCTCCACGAAGAGTATGAGAGGGGCATCTCTAGGCTGCTCCAGATAGAGACGCAGCTTAGCGAGCTACAGGCATTGAAGGCGGTCCTCTCCCAGGTTAGGCATATAGATGTGGATGTAAGGGCTGCCATGGATGCTACGCGCCTCAGCTTCACAGTCGGCTTCGTGGACGCCGAGGCAGAGGAGAGGCTTGAGGGCTATGCTAAGAAGTATAACGTTGTAATCGCGTTTGAGAGGATCGACGAGGAGAAGGGGCTAGTGGCCGTCGCAGGGGATTACCCCTCCGTTAGGTCGGTAGTCTCACAGTTGACCAGGTACAAGTGGAGCCCGCTCTCGATCCCGGCAAACCTGCCAGGATCCCCTGCCAAAGCGTTCGAGGCTGTAAGCGGGGAGATACAGAGGCTCATGGGGGAGGCTGATAATATACGGTCTAGGCTGAGCAGGAGTGAGATGATCTCACAGCTTAAGGAGTACTATACTAAGGTCCTAGCATTCAGGGAGATATTCAAGTTCCTAGTGAATACGGTGAGGACTAGGACCACTAGGACATTCAGGGGCTTCGTCGATGTAGCGGACAGGAGCCGGCTGGAGAGGATCCTCAAGGAGGCTACCGATGGGGCATTCATAATGGCTAGCCTAGGCGTTAAGAGGGCCGCTGGCAAGACACCGACAAAGGTCAGACTACCGGGCCCCCTCAGGGTTTTCCACAACATTGTTAGGATGTATGGTGAGCCCGATCCTGACGAGATCGTGCCCACGCTGTTCCTTGCCATAACGCTACCCCTAACCTTCGCCCTCATGTTCCCAGACGCTGGCCACGGCCTCCTGGTCCTCCTATTCGGGCTCCTCTACGTCATGCCCAGAAATAGGGACTGGGGCACGATCATCGCTATACTAGGCGCCTCCAGCGTCATATCAGGCCTCCTGGCGGGAGAAGTGTTCGGCCCCCTAGTCTCTAAGGCGATCGGTATACACAAGTTCTGGGAGAGCCTAGGCTTCGAGACCCCTCCCCTGGCCCCACCCACTCTAGCCTCCGAGCTGTACCCGCCCGGGCCTGAGAGGGTGGAGCTATCCGTTACCCTGCTCTACAAGTCCATATCTATAGCCCTATGGATAGGCGGATTCATGCTGACCCTAGGCGCCCTACTGGGGGTTGTAGACGCCTTCCTCAAGGGGGACAAGATGGGGGCCATCCTGATAAAGGCGCCTAAGCTACTGTTCTTCGCCGCCGTAACTAGCCCGTTCCTAGTCTACTTTGACATAGGCATGTCAGGAGCCGTGCTTAGGAACGCCCTACTGGAGGGTAATCTGGAGAACCCTGTGGCCGCGTTCCTGTACTACGGCGCTATAGCTGGCCTGCTCTGGCTCTTCATAGGCAACATCATAGAGGCGGTCATGCATAAGGAGTCCCCGCTGGCTGGCCTAGGCCACGGCTTCCTTGAGGTGTATGAGAGCGTCTTGATGGCTGTGGGCAACATACCAAGCTTCCTTAGGATCATGGCTCTGAGCCTGGCGCACGCCAGCCTGATGCTGGGCTTCACCGAGCTCTACCACATCGTGGCTGAAGGTGGCGCTATTGGCCTGCTTGCCGGCGTGTTGATCTACCTGCTTGGTAACCTGCTAGCGGCTGGCCTAGAGGGTATACTGGCCTACGCGCACAGCATAAGGCTGCACTTCTACGAGTGGTTCAGCAAGTTCTACAGTGGCACTGGGGTCCCCTTCCAGCCTATATCACTGCCTGGAGTAAGGATCGTGGTCTCCTAGATCCATATGAACGCTCCTTTCAGATAATCAAGGTACTCCTCCCCCCTCATTGCATGGTCGGGGGAGGCTCCTCTTAGCGAGCCTAGTATCCTATAGCTACTGTTAACCGCTAGGGCCGCCCTCGAAACTATCTTGAGGAAGTTCTCCTTTGTCAGGAAGTAGCTACAGCTGCTGAGGTACGCTATCGTCGATCCTGGTGTCGAGTGTTTTAGGCTCCAGGTGTACGCCCTCTTGTATGCTTTAACCCCCCGGTTTACACTATCCTGATCCCCCCGCTGTATGAATGCTGGGGGATCCACCGTTACCGTGTCGAACCTATCCTCAAGCCTCCCTATACTCCATATGCTAGTATTGTAGATCCTATACCTCTCAACCCTGTTCAGCTCTAGGTTCCTCTTGAGTATCCTGGCCGCGTGTGGATCCTCCTCCACGAATACGACCAGGCTGGCACCCTCCCTGGCTGCCTGTATACCGAAGGCTCCTGTGTATGAAAAAACGTCTAGGACCTTGCTCCCTACATACCTCTTCAGTTCTAGCCTGTTGATCCTCTGGTCCAGGAAGAACCCTGTTTTCTGCCCATTTACCACGTCTACTATGAATCTTGCTCCCGCCTCCTCTATGACGACCTCCCGCTTACCCCCGGTAACCCACTCGGCCACCGGCTCCAGGCCTATGTCCCTTCTGCTCCTCTGTGTGCTCTTGTTGAAGACGTGCCTGGTGCCAGCTATCCTGGATAGGACCCCTGCTATATGGGATATGTGGGGGTCTATGGCCCAGCTGCTGGACTGTAGTACTGCCACATCGTTGTAGATATCTATGATTAGGCCTGAGAGGAGGTCGCCGTCACTGTTAACTAGCCTCATACCCTGTTCTGGAGTGTAGCCTAGCCTCTCACGAGCCCTATATGCAACCTCTATCCTATCCTCTATAGCCTCCTCGGGGGTGGAGTAGCTACACCCACCATGCTCTACAACCCTCACCGCTACCGGGCCCTGGGGCTCCCATAGGCCGCAGGCCTCTAACCCATCCTCGCTGGAGTGCACCTCCACTAGCTCCCCTGGCTTGGCTGCTCGGCGTGGTTTGACCCATTTCCTGTAGATTATCGCTGATCCTAGCCTCAGCTTCCGTAGACCCACTCCCTCGACTAGGACTTTGACGGGCACTGTGGCTCCCTGCCGCTACTGTATGACTCCTGTGGCTCGTGCAACCTTCTCGGCCGCCTCCCTTGTGAGGCCCTTCTCCCCTAGGATCGTGTAGCGTTCCGGCCTTATCTTCGCCGCCATTACTAGGGCTTGTATGACCTCCTCGTCCTCTACGCCGATCTCCCTGGCGGTTGTGGGGGCTCCGGCCTCTTGCATCAGCTTCTTGATCCTCCTCCACTTCAGGCCGTGTATGTATGACATCATTATGGTTCCCACGCCCACCGCTTCCCCGTGGAGGGGCTTCCTCTTCGCGATCATTGTTAGGGCGTGTGCGAATAGGTGCTCTGAGCCGCTGGCTGGCCTAGAGCTTCCTGCTATACACATAGCGACCCCGCTGCTTACCAGCGCCTCTAGGAGGACCCTGTATCCCTCTAGCGTGCCTAGCCCGATCTCCCTGGCGTATGATGCAACGTGTCTAGCGCTCATTAGGGCTAGGCTGGCGGCGTACTCGCCGTAGTACTCTCCCCGTAGCTTGTGTGCCAGCCTCCAGTCCCTCACCGCCGTGAACTTGCCTATTAGGTCTCCGAATCCTGCTATGTTGTACCTCTTCGGGGCTTTGGAGATCACGTCTACGTCCAGTATAATTATGTCGGGGGGCCTGGCCCTCCTGGATATGGGTCTATCGAACCCCTTGAGGCTGGCGAATGGCGATGTTATGCCGTCGTGGCTAGCCACGGTGGGTAGGCTGATGAAGCCGGCCCCCGCCCGGCTGGAGGCGTACTTTGCTATGTCTATCGAGCGGCCCCCGCCGAGGCCAACTAGGACCTTCACACCCCTCTGACCTGCCTCCCCGGCTACCCTCTCCGCCGTTTCTACGGTCGCATCACTAACAACTATACTATCGACACTAAACCCTGCCTCCTCGAGGGACTGCCTTACCCTGGGGTAGTATAGGCTGTGTACCCTAGGCCCGGTTACAACCAGTATAGACGCCCCCCGGGGGTACAGCTGGGAGGCGTATCCCCCGACCTCTCCTATAACGCCCCTGCCAACCACGACCTTACGCGGCAGGTCTATGACGTGCCTATCCATCCCGCATGCTGCCCCCGTGCAGGGGTTGTATACTACGATAAGCCTATAATGGCTTATAGGAGCCATTATCCCGGTTGGAGGGGTTTAAGGAGGCATGTATCCTGACTGGGTAGGAGCCGAGGGCAGGGCTGTGAAGGCGATCCACGGCACCACCACCGTGGGCCTGATAGCCGGGGACTACACCATACTAGCGGCGGACAAGAGGGCCACCGCTGGCATGCTGATAGCCAGCAGGACCGTTAAGAAGATAGTAAAGCTCACCGATTACTCCGCGATGACAGTCTCCGGCCTGGTGGCTGATGCACAGGCCCTAGCGGAGCTAGTTAGGGAGGAGACAAGGCTCTACGAGCTAACCAATGGTGTCAGGCTAAGCGTGAGGGGGATAGCGACCCTACTGTCAAACCTGCTATTCTCCTCCAAGTGGTTCCCCTACCTGGTCCAGCTGATCGTTGGGGGCTACGATACTAGGCCCAGGCTCTACACTCTAGACCCCTACGGCAGCCTAACGGAGGAGACTTACACGGCCACAGGCTCCGGGTCCCCGGTAGCCTACGGCGTCCTCGAGGACAGCTACAGGGAGGACCTAGACCTCGAGGAGGCCGTAAAGGTTGCAGTTAGCGCAGTGAAATCAGCTATAAGGAGGGACGTTGCTACCGGGGACGGCGTCGACGTCGTGATAATAGGCAGGAACCTGTACGAGGAAAGGTTTATACCCTTTAAGGGGTAACACCAGCCCCTTGGGGCAGAGCAGGGGGTAGCTCCTCAGCCCCCTGGATAGGGCCTAGGATCCCTCCTAGAGGATGGGTAATGTAGGTGACGCGATATTGGCGGCTCAGGAGGCTAGAAGGGTCCAAGCCACCCTCGACAGCAGGAAGAGGCTAATCCTCGAGATCTACAAGGTCCTAGGAGGAGCCGATATAACCAGCATAGAATTCGAGGGCCCCGAGATAGCTGTCTACGTCAGGAACCCCCGCTACCTGCTCGAGATCGAGGACAAGATCAAGGAGCTAGCCAAGAAGATCAGGAAGAGGGTCGTGGTGAGGACAGACCCCAAGTCCAGGAGAAGCCAGAACGAGACCAAGAAGTACATAGTAGAGCACGCACCAGACGAGGCGGGTATAGACACGGAGAACATGCTATTCGACGAGGTCCTCGGGGAGGTCAGGGTCCTAGCTGATAAGCCCGGCCTGCTACTTGGAAAGAACAGGGCATTCAGGAACCAGGTCCTCGCAGAGACCGGGTGGAGGCTGGAGGTCTATAGGAAGCCCCCGCTGAGGAGCTCCACCCTCAACTCTATACTAAGCCACCTATTCAGGGCATCAGCGGAGAGGAAGAAGGCCCTGAGGGAGATAGGAGAGAGGATCTTCAGGGATACACTAGTCGGCACCAAGTACATCAGGCTAATAGGACTAGGTAGCTTCGGCGAGGTGGGGAGATCTGCAATACTTCTAGATACCGGGGAGAGCAAGGTCCTGCTAGACGCTGGGGCCGCGCCCACGGGATTCGGCCCCTCAGCGTTCCCATACTTCATGGCGCCCGAGTTCAGGATAGAGGAGCTCGACGCGGTTGTCATAAGCCACGCCCACCTGGACCACGTTGGCATGCTACCCCTTCTCTACAAGTACGGCTTCCGCGGCCCCGTCTACGCTACCCCGCCGACGAGGGACATAATGCTACTAGTCTTGAAGGACTATATAGAGCTGGCGAAGAGGGAGGGCGTCGAGCCGGTTTACGAGTTGAGGGACGTGCAGACTATGCTAACCCGTACTATAGTCGTCAATTATAATACTGTAACAGATGTAGCCCCTGATATAAAGCTGACCTTTACCAATGCCGGCCACATACTTGGCAGCTCCCTGGTCCACCTCCATATAGGCCAGGGGCTCTTCAACGTACTCTACACAGCCGATTTCAAGTACTATAGGATCAAGGGGGACACCAGCGTGAGGCTGCTCCCCCCAGCCAACGACGAGTTCCACAGGGTCGAGGCCATGATAATGGAGGCTACCTACGGCGCCACCGAGACCCAGCCCAGGCACGTGGCCGAGGAGGACCTGATAAGGATGATCAATAAGGTGTATGAGAACCGTGGCAAGATCCTGATACCGGTCATGGCCGTTGGTAGAGGCCAGGAGATACTGGTAGTCATAAACAGGGCGCTCAAGGAGGGGAAGATCCCGGAGATACCTGTCTATGTAGACGGCATGGTCTACGAGGTCACGGCAATCTACACGGCATACCCGGAGCTACTAGCCAAGCCAATACGGGATCTTATACTATACCACGGGGAGAACCCGTTCCTAGGGCCAACTACCGTTTACGTGAACGACCAGCAGGGCAGGGACGAGGTCAAGTATAGCGAGGGCCCCGCAGTTATACTAGCAACCAGCGGCATGATGACTGGGGGCCCCGTCATAGACTACTTCAAGCACCTAGCGGAGGATAGCAGGAACGTGCTAGCATTCGTAAGCTACCAGGCCCAGGGAACCCTGGGTAGACGCCTAATGGAGGGCGAGAGGGAGATACAGATGGAGGAGAACGGCCACCTGAAGACTATAAAGGTCAACATGGAGGTGGTTAGGATAGAAGGCTTCACAGGCCACTCCACAAGGAGCGAGCTACAAATGTACCTTAGGTACCTAAAGCCGAAGCCTAGGACTATACTCCTCAACCACGGCGAGCCCCCAGCCCTACTGAGCCTAGCATCAGCGATAAAGACGAAGTGGAGTAGGATGGGGTTCGAGTCCCCACCAGAGGTTATAGTGCCGGAGAACCTGGAGTCTGTCAGGGTCTACCCTAGGAGCTATAAGCTCCATGCAGGTGTAGCGTACACCCCCTAGCGCACCCCCCCCCCTTAGACTAGGTAGGAGTGTTAATGGAAGGGCTTGGTAAAGAATGGGGCCCGGTGGGCCTCTACCTTCTTCTCTTACGCTTCACTGGCGCCACTTTTTTGATTATAGTCCTCCTCTCGTCGGTGATCCTTAGTATTATCTCCGCGTTGCCGTTCGTCTCAATTGTTATGATCTCGTCGGTGATCTGTGTGCCACAGGCCGGGCACTTGTAGTACCTTATCAGCCTTCTGTGGCCGTTGCTCGACTTCTCCGTCTCTAGCGTGTACTCCATTGGGATCTTACATCTTGGGCACAGCACCAGTTTCCCATTGCTCCCCATAGCTTCCTGCACCCCTCTCCTAGGCCCTGGGCCACCCATCCCCTGCTTGGGGAGGGGCTATGGCCTCTCTGAGGCATCCTGATGTCTAGCTGCCCGTTGCCTGCCCCAGTCTTCATGTATAACACTACTAGCATGCCAGGCTTATAAGTGTCATACCGCCTAGCCTATTAGCCCTTAAATGCCGCTTCGCGGGCATGCGGGCCTCTTAGAGGACGAGGTGTGCAGGTGTGGAGGACTATAAGGTAAAGGATCTTGGCCTAGCCGAGGAGGGCAGGATTCAGCTAGACTGGGCTGAGATGCACATGCCGGTTCTTGTCCGGCTGAGGGAGTCTAGGCGGGGCGAGGAGCCGCTGAAGGGGGTCAAGGTCTCCGCCGTCCTTCACGTGACCAAGGAGACGGGGGTCCTTATGAGGACTCTTAAAGCGTGGGGGGCCGAGGTGTACCTAGCCGCTAGTAACCCGCTTTCCACCCAGGATAGCGTGGCCGCTGCACTTGTGGAGGAGGGCGTGCACGTGTATGCCTGGAGGGGCATGTCTACCGAGGAGTATTTCCAGGCAATTAGGAGGGTTGCCGAGGCTAGCCCAGACCTCGTCATAGATGACGGCGGGGATCTGCACGTACTCCTTAACAGGGAGCTGAGGGATATAGCTAAGGGTGTCATAGGCGGCGCCGAGGAGACTACTACTGGCGTGATAAGGCTTAAGGCACTGGAGAGGGAGGGAGAACTCCTCTATCCCGTCGTAGCAGTTAACAATGCCATGACCAAGTTCATGTTCGATAACAGGTATGGTACCGGGCAGAGTACCGTGGACGGCATACTTAGGGCCACTAACATACTCCTAGCGGGCAAGGTAGCTGTAGTGGCAGGGTATGGATGGGTAGGCAGGGGCATAGCCCTCCGCCTCAGGGGCATGGGTGCTAGGGTAATCGTGACGGAGGTCGACCCCATAAGGGCCCTGGAGGCCGTTATGGACGGGTTCGACGTGATGACAATGATTGAGGCCGCCAGAGTTGGGGACATATTCGTCACGGCTACCGGTAACAGGGACGTGATCAGGAGGGAGCATATGGAGGTAATGAAGGACGGGGCGATCCTAGCCAACTCGGGCCACTTCAACGTAGAGATCAACATAAACGACCTAGAATCCCTGGCAGAGTCGAAGAGGGTGATACGGGGTAGCGTGACGGAGTACAGGCTCAAGGATGGCAGAAGACTCTACCTACTAGCAGAAGGGAGGCTAGTCAACCTGGTGGCAGCGGAGGGGCACCCAAGCGAGGTGATGGATATGAGCTTCTCAAACCAAGCACTTGCGCTACTCTACCTGCTAGAGAATAGGGGCAGACTAGAGCCCAGGGTCTACGAGGTCCCCAGGAGCCAGGATGAGCAGGTTGCTCGCCTAAAACTAGAGTCTATGGGCATCAGGATAGATGAGCTCACAGAGGAGCAGAGGAGATACCTAAGCCAGGCCTAGTATCTGATAGCGAGCACAATGCCCAATACCGCTAGGCCAGCCGCTATAGCATGCACAAGCCTCACTTTCTCCCCGCTCTCCCCAGATAGCACAGCCGCTAGGACTGCCGTGTGGACAGGGAAGAGGCTTATGAAGACCAGCGCCTCCACCACTGGAACCATGCTCAACGCAGTGTACCTGAAGAGCTGTGCGGATGTGACAACCAGCGCCGAGAGGACGGCTAGGAACATCCCCCTGCCACGCAGCCTACCCGGCTTATAGGATCTCCCAACCATGGCTAGTGGCACCGGTATAGCCGCGGTGTAGGATATCGCCGCGCCCAGTATGGGCGATCCGCTCGATGCACCCGCGTATCTGACTGCGACTGACGATATGGAGAAGATCAGTGTCGCCGCCAGGCCAGCCGCCAGCCCCTTCCTCCTGCTAACACCCTGGAGCGGGGCGCCCGAGGGCTTGTCCGCTGCTAGGAATACCGCTAGTGCAACTAGGATAGCACCCGCTACCTTGCCTATTGTTAGGTCCTCGCCTAGGAGTAGCCAGGCTAGGAAGCTGCTGAGTACTATGACCGGTGATACTATGACTGCCGCGCTGCTGGCTCCGAGCCCTGTTATAGCAGTGTAGAAGAGGTAGCGTGCAACTCCGAAGTGTATTAGGCCTATCGCCGCGAAGATCAGTGCTGGCCCTGGGGGTGGTATCTGCTCCCCTACCAGGACGCCCGTCAGCCATAGGTATGGCGCGCCTACGAGTAGGCTGACTAGGACTAGCATGCTCCTCTCCACGTGCTTCGACGCCATCCTGGTCAGCACGTCGCTTAGCGCGAAGCTGAATCCCGATGCGAATGCCAGCAGGTAGCCTAGCTCCACCCTTGCGCCCCTACCCCCTATACATCTAAACCCGATATATAACCGGTCCTGGCTCTACCCTATAACCCTCAATGCCACCATAGATACCATGGGGGCAGGCATGGCTAGGGTCGAGTCGACTAGTATAAGAGTGTCAACCTCCTCAAGGTTCCAGCTGGTTGATATTACGGCCAGGATACAGGAGTGGCTAGCAACAATCAATGCCGGCGATGGCATACTACTCGTCTATAGCCCACATACCACCGCGGGGGTTATAGTGAACGAGGCTGAGCCAGGCCTAATGGAGGATATACTAGACCTCCTACGTGAGATAACAAGGCCCGGGGGAGGATGGAGGCATAATAGGATAGACGATAACGCCCATGCACACCTAGCCCAGGTCCTAGTAGGCGATAGCAGGGTGATCCCGGTAGCCAGGGGCTCGCTTGCGCTGGGCACATGGCAGCGTGTGATGCTTCTGGAGATGGATGGGCCTAGGAGTAGGAGGCTCAACCTAGTCTATATAGGCTCCTAGCCGCCCGGCCTCCAGTGGGATGACGATCACCCCGAACAGGGTGACTGGGACCCTATCTGGTAGGGGATGACCTGGTGGCGGCTGTCCGACCCGCCCATCCGAGAGGGGTATAGTAGTGGAGGAACCGGTGTTCCCCTACAAGGAGTTCAGGGCTGGGCAGAGGGAGCTGGCGGAGGCTGTGGCTAGGACGGTTAGTAGAGGGGGCGTGCTTGCTGTAAGGGCTCCCACCGGTTTCGGGAAGACCGCTGCGGTCATCTACGGCCACCTCCTGGCCAAGGCGAGTAAGGTCCTCTTCCTTGTCAGGACAGTTAACGAGGTTGAGCCGGTTGTCAGAGAGTTGAGGAGGTTTGGTGTTAGCTATACTGTCTTGGTCTCTCCTCGGAGGACATGCCCCCTACTCCGGGGGGCTCCTGGCCATGTGCCTGCGGAGGACTTCTGGGAGAATTGTAGGATAGCGAGGCTTCGTGGTGCCTGCCCCTACTATATGGAGGTCGAGTCCATAGACCCTGGCATGGCTTCATCGGTCCTCTCAAGTGGTTCTAGCTCCTTATCAGGCCTTAGACTTATAGGTTCCAAGCTAGGTGCGTGCCCCTTCTTCACAGCTAGGAGGCTGATTGAGGACGTGGACTTCATCATAGCGACGTACCCCTACTTCTTTAAGAAGGAGTTGTTCGACTATGCAGTGGCTGAGATGGGCGTGTCTTACGGGGATCTCAGTGTTGTGATCGATGAGGCCCACTCTATACTCTCGATCCACTCGATAACCGAGAGGAGCCTTACCCTAGAGATGCTGGAGAGGGCTGTTGAGGAGGTTAAGACTAGGGTACCCGAGTATAAGGATGTTGTAGAGAGCCTGGACTCTCTTAAAGGCGTCATATCGAGCCTAGCTAGGAGGCGCGTCAGGGGGCTTAGGCTGGTTGAGAAGGAGATAGTGCTAGAGGCTCTGGGAGACCACCAGCTTATACTTGACGCCGCGGAGGAGTCACGGTTTAGGGCTGCCAGCGAGGCGCTTGCTAGCGGTGATGCGTCGAGCGTGGTATCGGTAAGGAGCCCACTGTACTCCGTATCATTGTGGATTGAGACCGTTGTGCTAGACGATTCTAGGGTGTTCTATAGCGGGGAGGGGAGGCCCTCTCTACTAGCCACTCTTCTTGATCCCGCCCTGATAGCTAGGGAGCCCCTAGAGTCTGTGTATAGCGCTGTGTTGATGAGTGGCACTCTTCCTCCCCATGGCTTCTTGAGTAGGATAATCGGGATCAAGAGGGACATAGAGTATCTGGATCTATCCATGGCTAGTAGGGCGGAGAGGGGGGTTGTATACACTGCTGTGGCGTCCGACGTCTCGACTAGGTATGTGGAGAGGAATAGGGTTACATATTCTAGGATAGCCTCCTACATTAACGTGATTAATACAAGGCTTCCTGGGCCCAAACTTGTCGTCTACCCAAGCTATGAGGTTATGCGTAGTATCCTCGACAAGATGCCTGCTGGCGTTGAGATGTATGTAGAGGATAGGGGTACTAGTATAGACTCTCTCAGCGAGTCCTTGTCTCCGGGTAATCGTGTGTTGATCAACGCGGTGGCTGGCGGGAAGCTTGTGGAGGGCGTTGAGTTCACGGTTAATGGCCGTAGCATTGTCAGGGTTGTGATCGTTGTTGGTGTGCCCTTCCCTCAGCCTGATGATTATACTAGGGAGCAGCTCCAGATAGTCTCTTCGAGGCTGGGTGAGGATGGGGGTAGGGACTATGTTTACAGGTATCTGACCATGGTTAAGGTTAAGCAGGCCCTGGGTAGGGCTCGTAGGAGTCCTGAGGATAGGGCTGCGTTCTTCCTACTGGACTATAGGTACCTTCGGAAGGATCTGAGGTCCATGCTAGGCCTTAGGTATGATAGGGTATTCAAGGGTGTGTATGGGCTGGCCTCCGCATTGCTGGAGGCTTCCCGTGTTTTGTCTGGTTAGGCTTCTTCTAGTCTGGATTCCAGCTCGTCGTATACGTCTAGTATGGCCTCTCTAGTCTTCCTCTCGACCTTGAACCCGTGTAGCCTTAGTATCCTGTCTACCTCGTCTACTATAGAGACTAGGGTTTCTAGGACCTCCTCCAGAGCCTCCCTGGGGTCCTCTCCATGGTCCAGGTACTCGTCTACCCTCTCTTTTAGCCCGTTCCCAACCTTCATCTCAACAACAACAGCTTCTCCGGCCGGGTAGATCTCTATGTATACTGGCTCGTCTGGTACGATGACCTCTATCACGCCGTCCCTGCTCTTGGCTGTGGCCCCTCTTCGGCTGGCCGCTTTGGAGATCTCCTCTACTACATCCCTGCCCAGCATTCTCTCCACCCGGTAGACTATCGTGCCGTGAAGGGGTATAATATAGGGTATCCTGGGGTCAGCCCTGCGCGGGGTCTTCACAACCCTCTAGGGCTCCGCCCTTTCGAGCCACATCATCCCCGTGCTAGCCGTATACATGCGAATCCTTCTCTTCCAGTGTACTCCCTCGGCTCCTCCGGCCTCTCCTCCTCCCACGGCATATACGTTACTGTGGCCTTTATAGAGTCGACCTTGAATCCGGCCCTTCTAGCCATCTCTACTAGCCCCTTCACCGTGATGAACTTGGCGTGGGAGTAGTAGGGGTGACCCATTCTTGCCAGGGCGGAGTAGTGTCTACCCAGTGGTGACTCCGCTGGTACTATACATACCACCATGACTCCCCCGGGTTTGAGAGCCCTGTAGGCCTCTTCCATCATCCTCTCAGGGTCGTCCATGAAGCATATTGACACGACTACAAGTATGCTGCCTAGAGCTGAGCTCCTGACAGGCAGCGCCTCTCCTCTAGCCGCTGCAACCTCTATTCCCCTTTCTAGCGCTATCTTTAGCATCTCCAGGCTAGGATCTACTCCGAACCTGCACCCGGCCCTCTTAGCGAAGAAGCCTGAGCCTACTCCGATCTCCATGCACGGGCTTGGGGCACCCCGGGTCATATATTCTACTAGTCTAGCCTCGTTCTCAGCAGTGACCCTGTGCCTGGAATACCAGGAGTCATACTCCAGCGCCCTGGAGTCGAAGAGCCATGCAGTCGACAATACGTCATAGCACCCAGTACTACTCTAGGCTTGCTTGTTCTAGCTAAGTGGTTTAAACCCTCGCCTGGGGGCGTAGGTAGTGGGGGATGTCTAGGCAGGGACGTTCCGAGCCCCCAGCTATGAGGAGGGTCTGGAGCGATAGGAACCCCGCCTGGAGGTAGGTAGTAGTTGCCCGGACAGGTGGAGCAGGCGAATGCGACGGTTGCTGGCGCTGGGGATTTAGCCGGGTTTATAGAGTCGCTCTACTACCAGGGGCCTCTGGGCCTTTTCCTGGCTGCTTTCATTAGCAACCTCATCCCTGGCTTCCCCGCGGTGTACCTGGCCCTGGTGGCGACTTATGCGGCGCTTGTTGATAATGTATACGCGAATATAGCTGCCCTTGTCCTTGCGGGCGTGGGCGCCGGGCTTGGCAAGGTCCTGGTTTTCCTTGTATCCAATTACCTGGGTTCCAAGTCTAGGAGTATACAGAGGAGGAGGGAGCAGGCTAAGTGGATCCTGGGTAGGGCAGGCAAGGGGGTCTTCCTTACCGTGTTCCTATTCGCCGCCTTGCCACTCCCGGACGACCTTCTCTATATACCCCTAGGTATTGCTGGGTACAGGCTTGTGCCGTTCGTGGTTGCAGTGGTGCTTGGGAAGATCGTTATGACCGGGATAGCGGTCTTCCTGGGCAGAGCGTATAGGGGCGTCCTGGACAAGTTTATGGGTGGGGGGACGACTCCAGTAAGCCTTGAGGTCCTCATAGCTGGGGCCCTCGTGGGCTCTATTGTCCTGTCATACGTGGTCTTGACTATGGACTGGAAGAAGCTGTATGACGTGTACAGGAGCAAGGGTGTCATACACGCCCTGCTCGCCTTCATAGTCGAATTCTTCTACACGCTCTTCAAGCCCCTGATAACCCTCTTCAACATAATAGCTAGGACCTTCGCTGGCCGCTAGCTCTTGTACATGACCAGCTTCTCGGTGCTAAAACTCCTGGCAGCTAGTAGCGTGAGTAGCACCCAGTACCCGGTCATCACGGCGGCGTTGAGTAGGGCCGCTTCAACCTCTCCCAGTGCATAGTTGTGGATCATTAGGGCAGCGTGGGTGAAGGGGACTAGCGATAGTGCTAGTGATAGGGGGCCCGGTAGCTTAGATAGATCCACCATCAGCGTTGAGAAGTATATCGCAAGGGCGGCCATTACTACTAGGAACGAGGCGTTCTGTGCCGCCCTAACGCTCTCGCTCCTAGAGGCTATGAATACTATTAGGGGGGCTGTAGTCAGCACGAGAAGGACGACGGCTGCGAACCACACTATTATTATTGTGGGTGATAGTGTGAACTGGGTCCCGGAGATCTGGAAGAACGCTATAATGCCTGCCCCGTCAGCCACTGCCGACAGTAGTCCTAGTATACCCGAGGCGGCTAGCTTCCCCACTAGCAGGCTCCTCCGCGATATGGGCGCCATGAGTAGTTTCTCTATTGTCTTCCTCTCCTTCTCTCCAACTATAGAATCGGTCATGAAGACCACTGTTGGGTTTACTACGAAGAATAGGCTGAACTCTAGTATCCTTGCGGCTTGTGCAACCGATGCTTCAGCTCCTGTAGCCGGGGCTCCTGTTACCTTGTGGAAACCCCTCTCTACTACTATCGGGTTTAGGAAGCCTTCAGGGTTAACCCTGACCCCTGCCATGTCGCCGAGCCTCAGCACCCTGTCCCTTACTATATTCTGTGAGAGCATGTTGAAGGTCGTCTCAACAGCCTGCCTTGCCGTCTCGCTGGCCTGGCTCCCTATTAGTATGCTTACTACCACCCTGGCCTGCCCGTCTATCCTTGTTAGGTTACTGTAGAACCCGTCTGGTATGTACACTAGCACGTCGGCCTCCTGCGGAGCTACATCGCTTAGGTTCGTGTAGACGCTAATGTTTGCGGCCACTCCGTAGAGTTGCAGAGAGGCGTTTATAGCGTTGACCAGGAGCCCAACGTTCTGCGCCATATAGGGGTCCTCCACTACTACTGCGAGGCTTATCGTCTGGGATGTAACTAGGACTCCCGTGAGTAGGGCTAGGCCTGGCAGCCCTATCAGTGGGAGGACTACCACTGCCACTAGGGTCCTATAATCCCTGGAGAGGTCCTTCAGCTCCTTCCATAGGACCGTTTTAGCCCCTGCCACCGCCGACCGCCCTCACGAATGCCTCCTCGAGGCTCTGGGCAGAGTAGGCCTTGAGGGCCTCCTCAACTGTTCCCTGGAATACTATCCTCCCCGACTCTATGAAGCCCACGTGCGTTGCCAGTTCCTGGGCCTCGCTCATGTCGTGGGTCGTTATGAGGAAGGTATAGCCCCTGCCCGCCATGGAGCGTATGGTCCTCTTTACCCTGTAGGCCGCGAAGACGTCGAGCCCGCTTGTCGGCTCGTCCATTACCACTAGCCTAGGGTTGTGCATTAGCGTTGCTGCTATGAGTAGCCTCCTCTTCATGCCTCTGCTGTATCCCCCCGCCCTCCTGGATAGCTCTTCTCTAGTGAGCCCGCTTATGGCCGCGGCGTTCTCTAGGTACTCCCTCACCTTGCCTGGGTCTCCGCGGCTGTAGAGCTCGGCGTAGAATCGTAGGTTCTCCCACCCGGTGAGCCTGTCGTATGGGCTCGCATCCTCGGGCAGGTATCCTATTTCCAGCTTAACAGTATCCCATCCAGCGCCCCCGGGCTCTAGTCCTAGAACTTCAACCCTGCCAGCGTCCCTGGTTATGAGCCCCATTAGTATGCGGATCAGTGTAGTCTTCCCGGCCCCGTTGGGGCCCGCTAGCACGTATACCTGTCCCTCCCCTACAGTGAGGGAGGCCCCCCTAAGCACCTTTTTCCTCTTGATCGTCTTCCATAGGTTGTCTACGCTGATCACATGCATCCCGGTGGTTCCCGTGTCGTGTCGGGCCTTGCTGGAGTTATATTCCCAAGGCTATTATAGCCTCCCTGATCCATGATTCTCCCTGGTGTGCCTGGTTGTCCCGGGCTGTTGTGGCTTCCTCCATCCTATTGGTGGCCCTTATAGCGCTTCCCGTGGCCGCTCCCGCGCTTATCCCGTTCCTCGATCCTGTTAACGGGCTTCCGGGTGCGGCGCTGGTTCCCGATAGGTATGAGGGGTCCTTCACCATTGCTGGGCTGCGTGGAGAGGCTAGGGTGTATTATGACGAGTGGCTTGTACCCCATATAGAGGCTACTAGCGATGAGGCTGGGTTCTATGCTGTCGGCTGGATCTCTGCTAGCCTGCGCCTGTTCCAGATGGACCTGTACAGGAGGGTTGCGTTGGGTAATCTTAGTAGCTTGGTTGGCGATGCCGGGCTGGAGAGCGACAGGCTGTCCTTAACACTAGGCCTCCCACAGGCTCTGGAGGAGACTTGGAGTATGATCAAGTCCAGCCCGGATCTATCTGAGATCGCGTCCGCACTCGAGGCTTACTCCCGCGGCGTGAATGATTATATAGAGTACGCCAAGTCTAATGGACTGCTTCCAGCCGAGTATAGGGTTCTCGGCCTGGAGCCCGAGCCTTGGAGGCCTATACACTCCCTCTCGATAGCCAAGCTTCTCTCGCTCATGCTAGCCTGGGATACTGATGACCTTGTCCTTAACGAGCTTGTCAGGAGGCACGGCCCAGATATTATAGTGAACCTTGACATGATTAACAGGACCAGGAACGTGGCGCATGCACCCTGCTCTGAGGCAGTGAGGCTGGGTAACGTGCTTAGTGGAGACATTAATGCGTCACTCCTGCCCCCCTCATCAGCCCTAGCCTCCAAGCTCTCCCATATTTACGCTGGCTGGAGCGACGCATCAAACAACTGGGTCGTCTCTCCACGGGTTAGTGGTAGCGGTAAGCCCCTACTCGCTAACGACCCGCACCTAACCCTTACCGCTCCCCCTATATGGCTCGTACTCCACATTAAGACTCCCAGCATTAATGTGGCGGGCGTCACTGTGCCTGGCGTGCCTTTCATCGTGATCGGGAGAAGCCCCGACGTTGCATGGGGCTTCACCAATGTAGGCAGCGACTTCGTAGACTTCTACTACTATGTGTGGAGGGATGGGAAGTACCTGTACATGGGCGAGTGGCTAGAGCCATCATCTAGAGAGTATAGTATCATGGTTTGGAATCCAACGTCTAGGAGTTATACTGAGGAGAAGATAGTGGTAAGGTCTACCGTGCATGGCCCACTGATTGAGGAGGACGGAGAGGCCTTCTCCGTCAGGTTCACAGGTGCCGGGCCTAGTCTGGAGGTAGTATTCATATACAACCTCAACAAGGCAAAGACCGTTAGCGAAGCGCTAGAAGCGCAGAGATACTTCACATCCCCGGTACAGAACCTGGTTGTCGCCGATTCCAGCGGCAATATAGCATACTCCCC
The DNA here is from genome assembly GCA_027014125.1 of Acidilobaceae archaeon. Lineage (GTDB taxonomy): Archaea > Thermoproteota > Thermoprotei_A > Sulfolobales > Acidilobaceae > S012-22. Next base: position 48,951 of record JALWEI010000020.1, read on the forward strand.
CAACGGCGGCTACCCTGCACGGACCAACCTACCTGTCATAAAGACCAGCAAGGGTAGTGTGGTAAACACCGGATTCCTCCCCTTCAATGGGAGTCGGGGAGAGGGGGAGTGGATAGGATTCATTCCACTAGAGGACCTCCCAGCCCTCTACAACCCCAACCTGCCCTACATTGCTACGGCGAATAGCAAGCCCTGGAACGGCAGTTGCGGCCTGGGCCTTGGATGGAATTACGCCGACAGGTTTAGGACCCTGAGGATCTATGACCTGCTGGGAGAGGCATCCAGCAGGAGGCCGCTTAGTGTTGACGACATGGCTAGGATCCAGTTGGATACTAGGGATTACTCCCTAGAGGCCATTGCATCGATTCTAGTCAGCCTCACCCCTAGGGATGACGAGGCCTGGGAGTATGTGGATATGCTCATGCGTTGGCTACAGGATCCCTCTACCGATGCAGACGATAGGATAGCCCCCCTGGTACTTGCCTGGAGCTACTATTTCCACGAGTCGGTATGGGAGAAGCTCTACGGCTCCACCGATAACAGGTATTTCTTCAAGATAGAGCACCTAGAGGCCTTGGTTGATGGGTACCTTAGAGGCGAGGAGTGGGCTAGATCCTACTTAGGAGGCTCCACATTGGAGGAGTTGGCCCTCAGCTCCCTAAGGGAGGCCCTCTCCACGCTAGACTCGTTCTTCGGCGGAGGAGAGTGGCAGTATGGCAGGATGCACTTCTATAGTATCATGAACCCGGTGTTGAAGGTCGATATAGCTGGTGATCCTGCTGCTGGTGGCCCTTATTCTGTTAACGTGGCTCCTCCGAGCGGTGTCGATGCTAGCGTGGGGGCTCCGGTGAGTGTTGGTCCTAGTGTTAGGCTTGTCTCGGATCTTTCGACATCCGTCCTATACGTAGCGCTTCCGGGGGGCGAGAGCGGGAACCCGTTCAGCAGGCACTATAGTGACCATTATGAGAGTTTCTGGCTCACTGGCAAGTACTATACCCTTGACCTGGAGGAGGTTCATAGCGATGCCAGTATTGTGTTCCATGGAGGTGGTTAGCATGTCTAGAGGCATTGTTGCAGCGGTGCTGGGTGTGGCCCTTTATACTGTGGTAGTGTACCTTCTCCCGAGCCCCTTGAATATAATGGTGGCTCCCCTGGTTTCCGGCGTCTTAGCATCTCTGTGGGCTGGCTCTCCTAGCCGCCTCAAAGCGTTTCTAGCTGGGGTCGCCATTGGCGTCACATCGTATCTAGCCCTCTTGGTCTATACTGGTAGTCTGCCCGCCGCGTTAGCTATATCCCTTGAGCTGGCTGGGCCCCTGGGCGTCGTTGCCCCGCTGCTCTACCATGGCGTGGCTACTGGCTTGGCTTCTGTCGCTCTCTCTGGGGTGATCCGCCGGTGAGGCCCTACACTATAATCTTCTCTACGGAGACCTTGGACGGGAGGATCGCTGACCCTACAGGGTTCTCGCGGCTTAGCTGTGAAGAGGACTTCGAGCTCCAGCATATGCTTCGTGCTCAGGTTGATGCTGTTATGGTTGGTAGTAGGACTGCTGTGGTTGATGACCCGAGGCTTACTGTCAGGCTGGCTAGGGGTTGGAGCCCTTTGAGGGTTGTAGTAGACTCTAAGCTTAGGGTGCCCCCCTCTGCTAGGATCTTCAGTGCTCCCGGTAAGGGGGTGTTGGTGACTGTGGAGGGCCATGGTGGTGATAAGTTGTGGGAGTATAGGAGGAGGGGTGTGATTGTTGTGGAGAGTGGTAGGGGTAGGGTCGATCTTAGGGGTGCTATGGAGCGTTTGGCTGGTATGGGCGTTAGGAGGCTTATGGTGGAGGGTGGCGGGGGCCTTAATTATGTGCTCTTGAAGGAAAGGCTTGTGGATGAGGTTTGGGTTACTCTTGCTCCCTATGTGTTTGGGGCTGGCAGGTCCATGTTTGATGGAGTCGAGAGCGTTAGGGCTAGGCTTGCCCTGTATTATAATAAAATATTGTGTGGTGGCTGGGTCCACCTTCGTTATAGGGTTGTCTACTCCTAGAATATTATTCCTTTGTATGCCTCCTTGTAGATCGGGTGGTTCTTCATGAGCTTTATGTATTTTGCCCTGTTATACTTTTCTCCTGGGTTGAATGCCTTAGTCTCCAGGTCCTTCATGTATAGCTCTAGTGGCTGCTTGAACTTCTCCTGTACGTAGTCCCTGTATATGCTCTCCATGACGTTGAAGGTGCAGAATGGTATCACTCTGCCGTCGGGTGATAGGTAGTGTATGTTACACCTCCTTACCCTGGTCACGTCGTAGTTGTATAGGTCCATGAAGTGCATCATGCCTAGGAACATCATATGGTAGTGTAGTTCTCCCAGGGCGTCGTAGTTCCTCTTTAGGAATACCTTTACTAGGAGCTTGTCGAAGCTTAACCCTTTGGGCATCTTCTTCACGTCGACGAACTTCCTCAGGTCTACCATTGCTCTTAGCATGGCCAGCTTCTTGCTGCCACCGCTCAGTAGGTCTATCCTCCTCTCATCCAGCCACTCCATGAACGCCATGACGTCGAAGAACTCTGTTAGTGGTATGAACTTCTTGGGTAGGCCCTGCTCGTCTCTCTCGAAGAATATGTATGTCCCCGCGCCGCACATCGGGTGGTTGCTCATACAGAACTGCGGCACTGTGACGACTGACTCTATGAATTTTGCGAACTTGGCTGCCGCTGGTATGGGGTACCACGCCTCAGGTGGTATCTGATTGTCCGTCTGCTCCGCTATCCTGTGTATTGCATCTGCTATGGTTATCCTCATCCTCTCCCTCTCATGCTTCTTCATCTGCCCGCTTAGGCTTACGGGCTGGAAGTTGACTGCCCTGACTATGTCTACATGCTTCACTCCGAACCTGATTATGTCCCCCAGCTCGTGGTCATTGATCGTTTTGATTACCGTGGGCACTAGGACTACGCTGGTCATCCCGGCTTTCCTGAAGACCTCGAATGTGAAGGGTACCTCGTAGTGGTTCTTCCAGTTTACCTTGGGCGTGACTCCGTCGAAGCTCATATAGACGGTGTTTACTCCAGCCTGTCTCAGGCTCCTGGTGTACTCCACGGCATAGTCTGGGTCGTTGAAGTATAGCTCAGCGAATTTTATCCCGTTAGTGTTGAGCTGGACGTGCCTTACACCCTCCTCCTTCAGCATCTTTATGACTTCTACCAGGTCCTCCCTGACTGTTGGCTCTCCTCCTGTTATCTGGACTACCATTGTGAAGCCCTGCTTCTTTAGCTGGCGTACCTGGAACCTCAGGTTCTCTAGGTCTGGCTCGTAGACGTAACCTGCCTTCTCGGCGTAGAAGAAGCAGTAGAAGCATGCTATGTTGCACCTGTTGGTTACCACTAGGTTCGCTAGTGCGGTATGGTTCTCGTGCATGCTACATAGCCCGCAGTTGTATGGGCATGGGGCTGAGAGCGTCAGGTAGGCCTTCACCAATCCAGGACCCTTTCCGGTTTCCTCGAACTTCATCATGTGCCTGTATAGCTTCGCGTCTCCATAGTATAACTCCTCTATCTCCCCGTGCTCTGGGCACACCTTCCTTATGTAGATCTTCCCGTCCCTCTCTAGGATCCTTGCGGGCAGTAGCCTCATACAGTATGGGCATAGGCTGCTGGTTACCCTGACATGGCGCTCTCCCTCTCTAAGCTTTGGCATCGGGCCTCCTATCGGGATTCTTTTGCCCGCGATTTCTACGTATACCTCTCCATTCTCGCGTATGAGTTTTGCCGGCGATGGCAGTGTCTGTGTCTTCTCTATCCTTAGCGCCTTCTTCTCTACTACTGCCACTGCGCTACACCTCTGTTAGGACTCTCCTCTGTTTCACAAAATAAAATATCGGCCAGGATATATAAGGGTTTCCCTTTTTGAAAGGGCAAGAACCATATAATACACACTGATCTCAACACTAAAATATATACACTAAAATAACGCTTTAACAATGTAGACACCCTACCCGGCCACGGAGCCTTTAAAGCCCCCCAGCCCCTCAGCCTAGTGCTGGTGAAGAGTATAATGACAACAAGTGAGATAGCAACAGAGCTGGCGAAAGCCCTAAGGGCAAGGGCATCGATGATAGAGAGGATGGCGAAGGACCCCGTTGTGGAGGTCAACACGGGTAACCTAGACGAGGTCCTATCCAGCCACGACCTGGTGTTCCTCTATTTCACTGCCGAGTGGTGTGGACCCTGTATAACCTTCCTATCAACGATAAAGGAGGTAGCCGCGGCCCTGGAGGACCCCAGGATCCTGTGGGGCAAGGTGGACGTGGATAAGAGCTTCACCATAGCAGACAGGTACGGAGTAAACCACATACCATCCATGCTTGTACTATACAAGGGCAAGGTCATCGACTCCATAGTTGGCACCATGTCCAAGGAGAAGCTAGAGAAGAAGGTCAAGAGCTACATAGACACTTACCTCAAAAAGTAATCCACAGACGACCCTGACTAGCGCTAAGCCCTGGACCGGTAGGGGGCAGGCCTATTGTCACGGGTACTCCATATACTCCTCGAAACGGCTACAACGGGAAAGAGAAGTCTAGCACTAGACCTGGCAATAATAGCACTCGCCCTAGGATCCTTCAAAGCCCTGTCCCACCACGTGCATGGCGAGGAGCTAGAAGTCCTTACCCTGGGCCTAGCCGCCCTCCTCATCCTAATCTCAGGCCACATAGCATCAATACTACTACTACCCGTAGCCATCATAGAGATAATCCTTGGCATGGCCGCTGCTGGCTTCGGAGCCGAGCCTAGCGAGGGCCTCACACTACTCTCAAACATAGGCGCAAACCTGCTCCTCTTCATGGCCGGGGCCGAGATCGACGTTAGGCTCCTCAGGAGGAGGGCCCTCCACGCCTTCATGCTTGGCTTCCTAGGCTTCATGTCACCCGGCCTACTTGCTCTAGGCCTATCGAAGGCCTACGGCCTCACCGGGGCTCCAGTCCTTATAATGCTAGCCGGTTTCTCAGCGACCAGCGTCGCCCTCACCTATAGTATCCTGAAGAATAGCGGCTTGACCGCTAGCAGGCACGGGCAGCTGGCCCTCACCGCCGCTATGGTCGCCGATATTATAGGTATGATAGCCCTTAGCCTGGCAACGGCCTCGATAGACCCTACGATAGGACTCTACGTGCTGATCCTTCTATCAGCCCTTCTCCTGGGCCCCCTGCTGCCTAGGGTTAGTGGGGCTCCCTTTGAGCTGGAGGTCAGGCTAATCACTATGACTATAATTATACTTGGGGTTCTGAGCGAGATACTGGGGATGCACTCCGTCCTAACTAGCTTCATACTTGGAGTTGTAGCCTCTGAGACTGTTAGAGGTAGCAAGGCTTTCCAGGAGAAGCTTGAGAGCCTTGCTACAGGGTTCTTCACACCCTTCTTCTTCATCGTATCTGGCATGAGCGTCGACCCTAGGATGCTCATAGATAACATCGTGGTCGTCCTGGGCCTAGGCCTGGTCGTGGCGGCGCTGAAGATGGTCCCAGCCTACCTCTACTTTACCAGGGTTTCGGGGGCCCGTAGCAGGGTAGCGGTTATACTCTCCTCTAGCCAGGTCCCGCTCCTTACGGTTACAATAATAGCTGGGAATGTTGGGCTTAACCTTGGCTTGATCGGGGAGGATCTGTATATAGTGTTGATGGGGACCGTGGTGGTGACTAGCCTACTTGCCTCCGTGGTGTCATCCAGGTTCGCTAGGAGGTAGTGCTTTGAGCTGGCTGATGACGTAGCTTCTGATCTCTTCTATGCCTGGCAGACTGCTGACTAGCCTCCCCGACTCCATGTATACCCTTGTTATCGGCTTGCAGCCGCTTGGCGGGTTTGATAGGAGTGCTGCGGTTCTAGTTCCATTGCATTCGTATAGTCCCCGGGCTCCGGGTAGCTTGCCCCTCTTTGAGAGTGGTATCCACTCTCCATCCCTGTTTACCTCTACTATGTCCATGCTTATGTCTATGTTTGGCGGCCACGCTATGCTAGTACCAACCCCAAACCCGTCTACCACGTCTTTTAGCTGGTGTATCTGCTCCTCGTCGATCCCCCCGCTCACGTATATTTTGACGTGCTTGTAGCCGTGTATGTCGAGTGCCCACCTGACCTCCTCCACTATATCCCTCATTCTCCCCCTCCTGCTCCCCGGGGTATCTAGCCTGACCCCGTGAAGGATCTCGCCTAGCTCCTTTGCGGCCATAAGTGCCTCCTCTCTCTCGTCTAAGAACGTGTCTACTAGGGCTATAACCGGGGCTTCCCCTGCGTAAAGCTCCGCGTATAGCCTCCAGGCCTTTCTCTGGTCTCCCACTGCTATTATCAGTGCGTGTGGCATTGTGCCTCTGGGCTTGAGTCCCAGGTACTCTTCCGATAGTGCACCTGAGACGCCGTCTACTCCCCCTATGTAGGCAGCCCTATCGGCAGCTGGCTGTAGCGCTGGGTGTGCGGCTCTGAGCCCGAAGAAGAGGACTGTTTTCTCTCCTGCGGCTAGCCTTATCCTGGCTGCTTTGGTTGCTACGCTTGTTGAGTACCTTAGTATGCCGAGGATCGCGGTCTCGTATGTTATGAAGTCGTATAGCCTTCCCTCTATTACCATTAGGGGGTCCTTCCTCCTGAATAGGGTACCCTCAGGTATGGAGAAGACCTTTACGTCTATGCCTTCTAGTAGGCTTAGCACCTCTTCTAGGCCAGCGTAGACGCCCCACTGGTATCCTTTCGGCATGCTGTACGCGTGTATCTCTGCTCTGACTAGTAGGTCCTTGAGCCCGGCTTTCTCCAGGATCTTCCTGGTCCTTAGGAAGTATATGTCGGTGGCTCTCCCGGATAGTATGTCGTCTGCTGTGGCCATGTATAGCTTGGGCTTGTCCAAGCCGCTCACCGTCTCCGGCCTGTGGCTGGTAGCCTATATAACGTTCCGGTACCCGGCGAGATTATATTACCCTAAGGCTAGCCAATTGTCTCGACTGGGAGGATGCTGGTTGGCCAGATGGTTTAACTTGATAGTGACCCACCTTCCAGGGGCTCCTGCTAAGCGGGAGGCTATAATGGAGCTCCATAGGCTGCTCAGCGATGAGGTGGATATTGTAGCTACCGCTCCCAATATAATCTTCGCTAGGGTTAGGGACCCCGATGAGGCCGTCTCGAGGATCCGGGGCGGCCTCGGCGAGGATAGCGTGATCCTAAGGGTTATACCGGTTTACCGGGTTGTAGATCCCAATATCGAGGCGGTCAAAAAGGCTGTCGACGATCTTCTACTCCAGGCAGGCCCTGGTAGCTTTGCTGTGAAGGTCGACGGGTACCTTAGGGATGTAGATGGGTCTCTTATGCATAGGAGGGATGCCGCGATTAAGATAGCGGAGGGTGTTGAAAGGCCTGTTAACCTTAGTAGCCCTGATGTTATAGTGTATGTGAAGGTTGTCAGGATCCGTGGTAGGTACTCTGCCGCCGTGTTCGTCGGGCCCCCCTCCATGATCTTGTCAACGGCCAAGCTAAGGGGATGAGGGGTGCCTCGCCTCTTCGGCACGGCCGGGATCAGGGGCAGATACCTGGATACTGTGACTCCAGAACTCGCGTATAGGGTTGGCCTGGCTGTTGCGTCATATGTCGGCGGCCAGGGTTCAGCCGTTATAGGCCACGATGTCAGAACCACAAGCCCCCTGCTGGCCCAGATGGCCGCCGCCGGGCTCATGGCTGGCGGCGTGGATGCACTCTACGTCGGCCTTGCACCGACTCCAGTGGTGGCTTACAGCGTGCCGCGGAGCAGAAGTAAGGCTGGTATAGTGATCACGGCGAGCCACAACCCACCCCCCGATAATGGTATCAAGGTTTTCAGCGGCGACGGGATGGAGTACACCGTCTCAATGGAGGAGAACCTCGAGTCCCTGATCCTCAATGGGGACAGCGTGAAGCTCCATGCAGAATGGGATGAAGTCGGCTCTCTTATACAAGCTGAAGAGTACCTAGACGACTACATAAGGCACCTCACCACAGTCATGGAGCCAAGGCGCCGTGGGGATTGGATGAAGATAGCTGTCGACTGCGCTAACGGGGCTGCCAGCAACGTCACCCCCAAGGTCCTCAAGCACATGGGCGTGGGGAGGATTGTCAGCTTCAACTGCCACCCTGACGGCATGTTCCCCGGGAGGCCTCCCGAGCCTAGGCCGGACGTGCTGAAGAGCTTCATAAGCAGTATGGAGAACCTGAACCTGCATGCACTCCTGGCTCATGATGGCGATGCCGATAGGCTGGCGCTAGCTATACCCCGGTTCGGCTTTGTGAAGCAGGACCTCTTGATAGCGCTGTTTGCGATGCATAAGCTGAGGGATAAGAAGGGTGTTATCATAGTATCGGTGGATGTAGGTATAGAGGTTGAGGAAGTCGTCGAGGCTATGGGTGGTAAGCTGGTCAGGGCTAAGCTGGGCAAGTTGCATGAGAAGCTTAAGGAGGTTCCCGCTGCCCTGCTTGCCGCCGAGCCCTGGAAGCTAATAGACCCCTCGTGGGGTCCCTGGGTTGATGGTATATACCAGGCTGCTCTTATAGCTAAGATCGCTATAGAAGAGAGGGCTACTCCTCTGGACCTCCTGATGAGGCTCCCCTTCTACCCCTCAGCTAGGGTCTCTGTCAAGCTGGCTAGGAGGGAGGATAGGATCAGCCTCTACGAGGCTGTCTCAACCAGGCTACTATCTGAGGTGGCCAGGGAGGGCGCCACTGTGGATACCCTGGACGGTGTTAAGGTTACCTTTGAGGATAGGACCTGGATCCTGGTTAGGCCTAGTGGGACTGAGCCTAAGATAAGGTTCTATACCCAGGCTACGAGGAGGGATAGGCTGGAGGAGATCGTTTCCACTATGAAGGGGCTTATACTGGATGAGGCCAGGAAGCTAGGAGTCCATGTACTCGGCGTGGAGGAGCAGGTTGATGTGGGGTTTAGTCTTCAGAGGATCTCTGCGCCCCATACTTCCTAAGCACGTCATATAGCCTCTTCGGATTCCTGCTGTATAGCCTAACCTTCATTATACTCCTCTTACCCTCCCTAACTAGCTCTACGAACCCCCTCTTCGTGTTTACCCTAACCTGCACGTCACTTGGCAGGGGGAACCTTATTCCGCTTTTGCCTATTAGGCCCCCAAAGACTATTCCTTTATCCGTCACTGTGTAGGATTGTGGTATGTTTATCATGGGCATTTTTCCGGCCTTCTTCATGGCCACTATCATGGCGGCCTGGTTTATTACGAACAGGCCCTCGAAGAATACTAGGAAGGCCAGGAAGTGGGCCAACACTTCGTTGTTGCCTGTGTGGGCTAAGAAGTAGTTGTATAGAGCATCTATCTTGGGCCATAATAGGAAGAAGTATGCTATGCCGACGAACATCGAGGCGCTGGTGTACATACTGAACTTCGACTGTTCCTGTAGGTCCTCCATTAGCTTCTCGTCCTTCAGCTGTATGTCGCGTATCTTCTCCTCGGAGTATAGCTTCCTCCCCTCCAGTATCTCCTCCGGCTTGGCCTTCCCTATGCCCAGGGGGCCCTTGCCCCTCCTAGACTGTACTATAGCGACAATTATGAACAGGATGAATATTATTACGAAGGTCTTCGTCTCCCTGCCTAGGACGGCGGCTAGTAGGCTGTAGAGTATTACGAAGGCCTGTCCCATGAGTAGCCTGCTCCTCATGTTCTCGATATACGACATCCTAGGCCCCGGGGTCACTAGGCGTTGGAGCCACCATTATAATAGGTTGGCCTGCAACCGGTGCATCCACCTGGGATCCCAGGAGTGGATGCTGCCTTCAGGGCTGGTCTAGCACTGGTTGGCGAGGGGCTTGAGGCTAGGAGGGATACATGTATTTGGGTTAGGGATGGAATGGTAGAGTCCATTGAGTCCGGCTCTGCGTGCCCCCGCGACTACATTGGAGGCTCTCGGATGGCCGCGGTTCCTCAGCCTGCTAATGCTCATGTCCACTCGGCTGACTATCTTTACCAGGAGTATGGCGTGGATCTCGGGCTCGAGGAGCTTGTTGCCCCTCCTAATGGGCTTAAGCATAGGCTTCTGGCCTCCTCGAGCCGTGAGGCGCTTGTTGACGCGGCTAGGAGGTTCTATAGGGAGTCCTGGAAGGCCGGTGTTGGACTGGTAGTCGATTTCCGCGAGTTGGGTGGGTTAGGATGCCTCACAGCTAGGGAGGCCCTAGATGGGGTTGAAGGAGGGCTCCAGGTGCTTATCCTGGGCAGGCCTGGGCCAGGGTGGCCTCGTGGCTGTGATGGTCTTGGCATCTCGTCTCCCCTCGACTATAGCGAGTCGGAGCTTGCATCCCTTGCTAAACATAGGCCTGCTATGGCTCACGTCGCGGAGACCCGGGATTCCAGGCTTGGGGGGGACTTGGAGCTTGCGCTTCGCTATGGTTTCGATGGGGTTGTTCATGGGGTTTACCTTGATAGGGGCGATCTAGAGTATATGAGGAGCCGTGGTGTGGGTCTTGTATTGTGTGTTAGGAGTAATATGTGGCATGGTATTGGCTTGCCTCCCCTTACCGATGTTATAGGGTCTGGAGTCACTGTTGGGCTGGGTACTGATAATGCCTCATGGATCCCCCCTGATGTGTGGGAGGAGGCTCGTGCCCTCCTCTTCCTGGCGCGCCTGCGTGGTGTTAAGAGGTCTGCTAGGTGGATCCTGGAGTCCCTTCTCGTGGGGGGCTATCGTATCGTAGGCTCTAGCCCTAAGCTGATAGTTGAGGGTGGCCCGGCTAGATTCCTCCTCTTCCATATAAGTCATGGCAACCTTGGGGGGATGGGGGACCCATATTACTGGCTCCTAAAAAGGGTTGGGATGCACTCGCTCTATGCTAGGATAGATGATGGGAGGGTGCATAGGCTAGGCTTTGCCGAGGCCGGCGTCTATTAGCTTCTTTAGATTCATCGTGTCTAGCACGTTCCCCGTTATCTTGAGCTGCCTGGTCATGAACGCCTTCATGGCGTCTAGCTCGCCGTTTAGTATCTTCTCTAGCACCTCCCGGGTTGCGGATAGCGTGGCTATCGGGCTAGGGTGCTTGCCCTCCTTGACCTCCATCTTCCCGTCCTTTATCTCGATGTAGAACTCGCCGTCTCCCTCCACTACGAACTGGTATACCTTGCTCCAGGTCTTGACCTCCGGCATCCTCTCCTTAGCCTTCTCGAAGAGGTCTAGGAGCTTGCTCTTTAGCTCCTCCACTTGCCCCACCCTAAGCTACTTGTACCATCTACCCGGTTTATCCCTGTTAAAGTCAACACGCACATACAACACTATGTCCATGGCTATATTAAACCTGTGCACGGAGACTAGGGTTTAATAATAGCTGGCCTTCAGGCAAGTATAGCGCATTGATGTACAGCTATTAAACCCCGCCACCTCCAATACCTCCATGGTGTACACGTTATGAGCCAGAAGGAGATGGCAGACGCGTTCATGAAGCAGGTGGAGGACTTTGCAAACATGATGAAGCAGAGCATGGGTCTCCCCCTGGTGTTCGACCAGAAGACTGGGACTGCGCTCTGGTTCGACCAGCGGGAGCTAAGACTACGCTTCTTCATAAGTGTTGAGAGGATCAAGAAGTTCTTTGAGGCCCTGAGCGAGGGCAAGGTGCTAGCTACGAGATGCAAGGAGACCGGCAAGATCTACTTCCCCCCGCAGGTTGACTGCCCCGATGCCCCCGACAGCGAGGTAGAGTGGGTGGAGCTACCCAGGGATGGGGAGCTTGTTGCCTATACAGTGATCTACACGAAGCCCTACACGTTCAGCCACTACCCCGATTATGCTGTAGGCGTTGCCAGGCTCTCCAATGGGGTCCAGGTTCTTGCCTGGGTTAGGGAGACTGACCCTAGCAAGCTCAGGGTGGGTATGAAGGTTAGGCTGGAAGTGGTTAAGAGGGAGCCGGAGGGCTATCTCACCTACGAGCTGGTTCCTGTTGAGGGCTAGCAGCACCTGAGGGAGAATATGAGGCCCACTTTTCTATAGATCTCATCGACCAGGTCGTCCTCATCTCTTATCCTGTAATTGCCTGGTTCTAGCTCCTCCACTATGCCCTTGCCTGCTAGCTCCTTTAGGATCTCCTCTACGAATTCCCTCGTGTAGGCCTCCTCGCTTACACCCCAGTCTATCTTGCCTTTCGTCTCCCTTATGATCCTTCTCCCTTCCCTTGCTATGGCCTCGGGGCTGGCGTTCTCCCTCCTATTGTTTAGCCTTAGTATGGATAGGATTGTTAGCATCACTCCTCGTGGCCGGCCCTCGGCGAAGTCCTTGTATATCTTCTCTAGGGTATCCTTTACGCCCATAGCTACACCCCTGGCTGGCAGTGTGCCCCCCGGGGAGATTTAAACCCGTTCTAGGCCTGCATGGCGCGGGTAAACCTGATTAGCTCCTATTGCAGCCGTGGCTTGCTATGGGTTGAGTGTTGGATAGGCGGCCGCTGGTCTCTATAGTGATTCCCACATATAACAGCGCTAGGACTCTGGGCCGTACGCTGGAGTCTATAGCCAGGCAGACGTACGGCAATATAGAGGTTATCGTTGTCGATAAGGGTTCTAGCGACTCTACTGTGGATGTGGCTAGGAGCTTCGGGGCTAGGGTTCTGGTTGTTGGTGCTAGTGAGAGGAGTGAGCAGAAGAACGTGGGCGCTAGGGAGGCTAGGGGCGACTACCTTTACTTCGTAGATTCCGACTTCATACTGGAGCCTGGGGTTGTCGAGGAGGCTGTGGATAAGTGTGAGGTGGAGGGGTATGATGCAGTGCTCATTCACAACACCTCGGATCCTACAGTAAGCTTCTGGGCACGCGTGAGGAAGTTTGAGAGGGACTTCTACATGGGTGACCGCCTTAATGTTGCGGTGCGTTTCATGAGGCGCGACGTGTTCTTTAGCGTTGGCGGGTTTGACGAGGGGCTTGTTGCAGGCGAGGATTACGACCTTCATAATAGGATTGCCAGGGCTGGCTACAGGATCGGGGAGATACGGTCCAGGGAGATCCATATAGGTGAGCCCCGGTCCCTCCTAGAGGTTGCCAGGAAGCACTTCTACTATGGGAAGACTATAGGTAGGTTCATAGCAAAGAATGGCCGGCGTGGTGTTGCCCAGCTCAGCCCTGTTAGGCCGTCCTACTTGAAGCAGTGGAGGAGGTTCTTTGATGATCCCCTTGTCACGGTGGGGTTTATCGTGTACCAGGCGGTTAGATACTCCTCAGCGCTTGCTGGCCTCCTGGCAGGGGGCCTGGAGGCTGGGGCTAGGAGGCTTAGGGGCGCGAATCGGTAATATACTAGTACTCCTCACACTCGCCCCTAAGCCTGGGAGTGGATAGGGGAGGGTGCACGGCATGCTTAAGCGCTTGTTCATAGGGGACCTGCTTGCCAGGGAGGACCTGGTAGGCTCCCAGGTTAGGGTTTGTGGCTGGGTCCATAATATTAGGGATGTTGGCAGGATCAAGTTCCTCGTGCTTAGGGATAGGACCGGGTTTATACAGGCTGTTGTGAAGGCTGGCGAGGCTCCGGAGTGGGTTGTGGAGGAGGCTTCAAAGCTTAAGCTCGAGAGCGTGGTTTGCGTAGATGGGGTCCTGGCTAGGGGCAAGGCTAAGGAGGGCGTCGAGGTTAAGGTAAAGTCTATACGCATCCTGTCTACACCCGTCGAGCCTCTACCCCTAGAGCCGGATACAAGTACTGGTAGCATACTGGCTACCAGGCTCAACTATAGGTGGCTGGACCTCCGGAACCCTAGGGTTACCAAGGTCTTCCTACTCGAGTCCTGGGTGGCGTGGCAGTTTAGGGAATATTACCGTAGCCAGGGCTTCGTAGAGATATTTACTCCCAAGATAGTGGCTGCTGGCACCGAGAGCGGGGCCGAGGTGTTCCCCGTCATCTACTTTGGCAGGGAGGCCTTCCTCGCCCAGAGCCCCCAGTTCTACAAGCAGTTCGCAGTCATCGGTGGCCTCGAGAGGGTGTTCGAGGTCGGCCCCGTGTTCAGGGCTGAGCCGCATCACACTACCAGGCACCTTACAGAGTATCACAGCCTCGACATAGAGCTCGGGTTCATTGAAGGGTATGAGGATGTTATGGACTACGTCGAGGGCTTCTTCAAGGAGATGCTGGGCAACCTCCAGAGGGACCCCCAGCTCAAGCCTATACTAGAGGAGTTCAATGTCGATATCCTGGTGCCAAAGGAGGTGCCCCGGGTCTCTATAAGGGACGCCTACAAGATCCTAGAGGAGGAGTACGGCAAGAAGATACCCTACGGCGAGGATCTAGACAGTGAGGCAGAGAGGCTGCTTGGCGACTACGCCAGGAAGCACTACGACTCGGACCTCATATTCGTCACGGAGTACCCATGGAAGGTTAGACCATTCTACACCATGAGGAAGGAGGACGAGCCAGAGTGGACCTACGGCTTCGACCTACTCTACAAGGGCCTGGAGGTCGTAACCGGAGGCCAGAGAGAGCATAGATACGAGGTACTCCTAGACAACCTAAAGGACAAGGGCCTAAACCCCGAGTCATTCAAGTTCTACCTAGACTTCTTCAAGCACGGAGCCCCACCCCACGGAGGAGCGGGGATGGGCCTAGAAAGGATCGTAATGCAGACCCTAGGCCTAGACAACATAAGAGAAGCCAGACTCCTACCCAGGGACCCCGAGAGAGTCACCCCCTAACACCACAGGGAAACCCATAAAAACCCGTAGAAGAGAACCAACCCACCCGGGAGCGCCGCGGTAGTATAGCCTGGCCTAGTATGCGGGCCTGTCAAGCCCGTGACCCGGGTTCAAATCCCGGCCGCGGCGCCACACAACTCCACTTATCCCAAAGCAATACCACCAGAAAACACATACTACCATCAAACAAGCACCACACAAACACTATAACAGCAAAGACACGACCACCCTTATCCCATGCACTGCCATGGTAAGGAGCTAATGGAGCCGGGGCCGGGATTCGAACCCGGGATCAAACGGGTATCTGCGATGGGCAGGCTAGCCTACTGCAGCCCGCCGCCTTTGACCGCTCGGCCACCCCGGCTCTCCGTGTTGTTTCTGTGTTGTTGGGGTTTATTAGGGTAGTGTGGCGTGTTTGTTTATTCCTGATTCTTCTATCATTTTTCTTGATATGAATTCTGGTAGTTGTAGTAGTATTTCTTTGTGTTTTGTGTTTTCTAGGTTTTGTATTTCTTTTTTGGCGTCTTGTATTAGTTTTTCTAGTATGTTTTTTGTTTTTATTATGAGGTCTCCGTCTGTTGGGTTTATCCATTGGTAGTATAGTTGTTCTGTGGGGTCTAGTTGTCTTCCTGTTTTTGTGTGTTGTATGTAGTCTACCATGTCGTCGGTTATTTGGTATATGATTCCTAGTAGTGTGCCGTATCGTGATGCGTTTTCTAGGTATTGTGTTTTGCTTGGTGATGCTAGTGCTCCTAGTTCTGATGCTAGTCTGAATAGGCTTGCCGTTTTTAGTTCTATTATCTTTATGTATGAGGTCTTGTCTAGGGTGTTGTATTTGAATGCGTCTAGTATTTCTCCTTTGACTGTGTCTTCCCATGCTCTTATTACTCGTTTTATTGCTTCGAATCCGTATCGTTCTACTCTTCTCTGTGCTACTGCTATTAGTAGTAGGCTTGCTAGTGCTGTTTTTGATGTTGAGTATGCTATCCATGCTGAGGGTTTTCCCCTTCTTATCGTGTCCATGTCTGCCATGTCGTCTAGTGCTAGGCTTGCTGAGTGTACTAGCTCTATTGATATCGCTGCGTCTATGGCTTCCTCTATTGTTCCTCCTAGGGCTTGTGCCATGGTTAGGGTTAGGAATCCTCTGAACCTTTTTCCTCCCTCTGCTATGTATGCTAGGATCTCTTGGGTTGCTGCGTCTCCTATCTCGGTTATAACTGGCTGTAGCTTCGTGTCTATTAGTTTCCTTGCTTTTACCCATTCCTCTACTATTATCTCATCGCTCTCCTTCAATTATTCATCTTCCCCCGGGTTTGGGTTTGGGGCTTGTGCTCCTGGCTAGAGTGTTATTGTGACGAATATAATAGTCTTGTATTTTGATAGCAGTCGTGTGAAGTCTTCTACCTCGAGCTCCTCTAGTCCCTGTGACGTGTAGTCTCCTGTTACTAGTATCTCTACTAGTCTCTTCTGCCATATGTCGCCCATTACTAGGTACTTCCTGGTGCCGTCGCTGTATTTAATGTATTTGAGTATTATTGGTACGCTCATTAGCCTCCAGAAGTATGGGGGTACTAGGCTGATTATTTTCCTTGCCTCCTCGTCGTCTATTATGTGCTCGTCTCCCGAGTATAGCTGTATCCTCCTCTCGCCCCGGTTCAGGTCCTCTATTGTGAGCCGTGATTGTGGTAGTAGTGCTGAGAGTCGTGCCGCGTCTCTCCTGTACTTTGCTATTATCCTCTTTTCTAGTCCCTTGTTCATGCTACTTCCTCCTGAACCTGGCGTATATCATTGCGTGGTCCCGGTCGAACGGGTCTAGGTGCACCACGTCTAGTATCTCGAACCCGCTCTCCTCTAGGACCTTGATCTCCTTCTTGTAGACCTCGCTGGGCTCTGTTGTTACATCTATGCTCCTGGCCTTTATTGCCATGAGCATGTAGCCGCCGTCTACTAGGAATACCTTCGCGTTCCTAGATACTATTAGGGCCTGTTCTGGCTGGGCTACGTCTGCGTAGAGGCCATCTACCCCCTCTGCTAGGTGGCGGTACTTCTCTGGGAACCTGGCGTCTCCTAGTATCGGGTATATGTTCCTCCTCTCTTGTACTACTAGTAGTAGGTCCCTCATCACTCTGGGCGCGAATTCGACGCCGTAGATCCGGCCTTTCTCTCCTACTATGTCGCTTATGTGGCTGGCCGTAGTCCCGCTGGCTATGCCTAGATATAGTATCCTGTCTCCCTCCTTTATTGGGAGCTCCTCTATGCCTTTGAGTAGTGATGCTGCTAGCTTGCTCCTGTAGGCGTTCCACTCCCTGTACTCTACTCCGTCGTAGTTGAATATCCTCTCCCCGTATACCCTCTGCCCTGGTACTAGGTTCCTTGTGGCTAGCCTCAGGCTCCCGTCTTCGAGCTCTACGATGTATACCCCCTTGTATCTAGGGTGCTCCTCTACCTTTACTACTCCTACCACGCCTTCTCACCCCTCCCTTATCTCCTTCCCCTTCTAGGCCCTCTTCTCCCCCTTCTCCTTCCTCTTGGCTTGCCTGGCCTTCTTGGGGCTGGCCTCTCCTCCTTCTTCCTTGCCGGCGGCTTTGCGTATATCCGCTTTATCTCCTCTATCCTGGCTCTCAGCTCCTCCCTTAGCTTGTCTCCTATGTATCTTCCTGTGAACGCGTCTACCTTGGCGGCTATGGCTAGCTTAGCTGCTAGCGCCCTTGCTATTTTGCCTCTCTGCCACTTGGGGCTCTTGTGTATGTCCGGGTACTGGAATATTATCCCATGCTTCGGCGGCTTTCCTCCTGTCCTGAGCGCCCTGAATAGGGCCTTCTCTGCTCCTAGCACCTGTATTGTACTCGCCGGCATTCTGGCTAGTTTTTCTAGTCCTCCTGCTAGGCTGATCAGCCTTGCGCCTAGTAGTGGTCCTACTAGTGCTGTTATGTTGGGGGCTACCTCCTTCATCACCGTCTCTATGTAGTCCGTTAGCCTCCTCCTCAGGTCATACATCTCCCTCGCTATGTTGGCGAGCGTCACTATAGCCTCTATATCGAACTCTGACAGGTCGGCTCCTATGCTCGTCTTGGCGGCGTTTGCTATCTTCTCTGCCTTAGCCTCGCTGAATCCCAGCTTTACCAGGTTCTCCTTGGTCATGTTGTCCCTGTGGCCTAGCTCTGCTACCAGCTTTACGTAGTCCTCGTGCTCCCTTACTAGGTCGTTTAGCTCGGGGAAGTGTATGCTATACCACTCCCTTAGCCTTGCCACGAAGAGGTTCACGGTCTTATCGATATCATCTATGGCCCTGATAGCCTGGGCCGCTAGTAGGTCCCTCTTCTGTGCGACACTCCTGAGCTTCCTCCTGGTGTACTCTAGCTCCAGGCTGTGTAGCCACTCTAGGACCTTCTCCTCCGACTCCATGAATTCCGTCTTCAGGGCTAGCTGCACCAGGGAGGCCCTGGCACTCACCGCAATGTTGTTGCCAGGCTCTACGTCCACCTTGAACCCGATTCTAGATAACTCCCTGGCTATACCGTCGTCCTCCACTACTACTGCTTCCACGCCCCGCTGGAGCAGGGTCTCTGCTAGTTTGCGCTGCATCGCGTTAAGGCTTCCCTCCTCTAGCCTGATCGCCTCCTCTACCGCGTCGTCCACGTTCCTTGGGGCTAGCTCCCATGCTACTGGGTTGCCCTCTTCATCTAGGGCGAACGACCCTATCGCTAGGTCTGCTAGGTATACCTTCAACACATTCACCCATCCACAGGGGTAGCGGGTTGCATGTGAAATATTAAATACTAGCCTCTCCCGGCTACCGATCACCTTAATACCCTACCCTCCACCATCTCTGGGCTAGGGGGTGGATCTGTATGCCAACGCACGGCTCGATGACTAAGGCGGGCAAGGTTAGGAAGCAGACTCCCAAGATTGAGGGGAAGCCCAAGAAGGGTATACCGCCTAGGATTAAGAACAGGATGAAGTACCTGAAGAGGATAGAGCAGCCTGCCGCGGCTAGGTAGGGTTCATCCTCTTCCATGGCTTATAGCATGTGATATCCCATATCCTCCTTGCTCTTTTCAGGCTGTCCCTGCTCAGCCTTACCTCCCCTATGCTACCCTTTATCATGACTAGGTCGTCCTCGTATGAGCATGTGGACCTGTATATGGCTTCTGCCAGCATGGGTGAGAGGTCCTCTAGCTTGCTCCAGGTGTATGGCTTGTAGCATATGGATTCGAACATCTTCCTGGAGGGCGTGTTGTTTGATTGTAGTGTTGACACGTAGAGGTCTGGGTTCATTAGTTCCTCTGCCGATAATACTAGTATCTTTCCTAGTCCCTGGCCCCTGTAGTGTGGCTTTACGGCGACGTAGTATATGACTCCTAGGGTTGTGCTGCCTAGTTTTGCCTCGTAGAAAACCACTGATCCTAGCCTATTTCCCCGCGCCTCTAATACTAGCCCTCTTCCTCCCACGCTTCTCGAGTGCCCTGCATAGTAGGCGTGCCACCACCCCATTACTTCCCTGATCACGGCTACAGCTGCCTCTAGGTCCTCTACTACCCTTAGCCTGCCATCTCCTTGAGCTTCTCTATCATGAGCTTGTAAACCTTCTCCATCTCCTCTCTTGCGCATTCGACGCCCACCACGTTGTTATTCCTCTGGTACTTGCCACCCGCCTCATACCCCAGCTTTTTGAAGTAGCGTATCAGTGGGGTTAGGGGTTTGTCGTAGCCATAGGCCCTTGCATAGACCCTGGCTTCACCTGTGGATGAGGCGTAGTACGCGACTACGATTATCTTGCCCCTGTGCTTGGATGCCAGGTGCCTCGCCAGCTTGCTGACGTGCCTGCCCTCCCCTTCCAGAACTACTCCCAGGATCCCTGGGGCCTCCTCCCTAAGCTCCTCCTCTGCCCTTGCCACCAGCTCCTCCCACTCAACGTCGGCCTGGGTCCTCAACGTGGTTAGCAGCGGATCGTTCAACACGCTCTTTAGCGGGTCGAATTGTCCTATTGCATGGACTTTAGGGATCCAGCGGAGGCCGTGGTAGTTCCCCATCCTGTCTATAGAGTTTAGCTGCTCTACTGCCTCCTGTATTATCCAGTAGTCGTTTACAGGGTCTAACCCTGCCTCTACCATGTAGTTCTGGTACTCCCTGTTTGCCTTAGCGGCTGGGCCTAGGTCGCCTACTATGCTTGCCGCCACTAGGGCTGGGTGGTACTTGCCTAGCAGCCTGGCTAGGACGTGTGCAGCGCTTGGCCATCTACCCTCCTGGTCTCCCTTGCTCGCAGGATTTATGTACTCGACGTTTGGGCTTCTAGGCTCCTCCTCTTGGTAGTGGTGGTCTACTACTATAACCCTGGCTCCGGTTTCCTTGGCTATCATGTCTAGGATCTTGCCGGGGTATGCTAGGTCTAGTATGAGTATTGTCCTGCTCCTCGTCAGGCTTTTCTTCAGCGATTCTATGAATTCCCTCGTCACTTTGAACGTGAATTTTGGGGGGTGTAGCACGGTGTCTTCCCCCGCGGCCATGACTATATGCATTGCAGATATCATGCCATCAGCGTCCCAGTGGTACACTACAACCGGTGGTCCCCTGGCTGTTATGTCCTCTATGAAGCCTTCCCTCACCATGTGGCCCACCCATGTATCCCTGGAGTCTGGTGGAGCTGTATTATTACCCTCTCCGTATCTAGGTTGGGATCGGCCCGGATGATGAGCCAACACCTAGGGGGACCCCGTGTGGGGGTGGCCTATTCCCTGCGGCTCGACGGGCCGCAGAGGGTGGCTCTCCTCCACGCTGTGTATAGTATGGCCTGGTACGTTTGCAGGCTTATCGGCCCCAGGCTCACGAGTACGTGAGATGCCCTGCGTAGGTCCTCGTACAGCTCTCCTGGGAATCCTGTGTGACCTCCTAGTAGGAACGCTGTGTTGCCGCATATCCTGTCCCCCAGCTGTGATATGTCGCTCCCAGCCTCGTCTAGCATTATTATGGTGCATTTCCTGCACAGCCTTATAGGGTCTAGCGGGTCCCCGCTCTTTATCTCTATACTCCTACTCCTGCCCTTGTATGCTGCCAGGATCTCGGATACTACCTGCCTTATACTTCCTAGCCCCCACCGCTTGACACGTAGGATCTTGACCGGTTCTGGGGGGCCCATGAGTACGCCGGTGAATCCGGGGTTTGGATCGTATCCTGCCGCTATTATGCTGGAGGCTATAACGTCCATCCTGCCTCCTTGGCTTGCTTGTCCTTTGATTGTGAATATTGGCCCCGTGGCCGCTGTTGTCGAGTAGACTATGTATTCTGCCTTACCTAGGGTTCCCGAGGATCCTGGAGTAGCCGTACCTGATCACCCCTACTATAGAGAGCCTTGGCACCCTCTCCCTGTATCTTCTATACTCTTCTGCTTGTGCGAGCTCACGCTCCTCCACTATGGATGCCAGTGTTACCCATACTACCACTATTGGTATTGATAGTAGTAGCCGTGGGTCCACTATTGTTAGCGCTATTGTTATGAGTAGTGTCGAGGAGTATACTGGGTGGCGCGTGTGGGAGAAGGGGCCCTCTACTATTATCACTGTTGGCCCCGTGCATCTTGCCCCTCTACTTATCAAGCTTCTTAGCATTCTAGCCCCGCTACAGAAGTATTTTTTAGGGCCTCCTAGTATGTGTATGGTGTCTCTTATCGTTACTAGTGCTGGGATTATGAGGATCGCCGCTACGGGAGCTAGCCAGGGTATGGGGCCTGGCAGGTTTGCCAGTAGCTTGTGGGATGTGTAGAGGATGCCCGTGTAGACTGTTAGTATTAGGACTGGTATTATGGGGTAGTGCTTGCAGTGGTCATGGGTCACCTGAGATCTCCCTGAGCTTCTCCCGAGCTTGGCGTAGCGCCTCTTCTGGGTCTGGCTGTGTCGTCTTGGGGTCGAATGGGAATTGGCTTAGTATCAGCTTTATGGAGCCGTCTTCTAGCTCGGCGAATAGCTGGGGGAGCCAGGCCATGCCTAGGTCGTCCGTGTCCCCGTGGGTTATCGCGAAGACGTAGTCCTCCTTCTTTACCTCTACCTCTACTCCGGCGTCTTTTGCCAGCTGCTCGGCTAGCTTTAGCCAGGCCTTGTGGAGCGGGTGTGACTCGATCGTGTCTAGTATGATCTTCTTTATCTTCCCCATGGGTACGCCACTCTCCTCCAGGTGGTGTCCTGGGGCGGCTGGCAGGTTTTAATACCTATACTATTCCTCCTGGCAGGCCTTCTTCATCACCAGCGCGTCTTTGTCTAGTATTGGGCTCTCGCTTATGATCACGGCGTTGATCCCGGTCTCCTTGTAGGCTTTGCATACTATGCTCCACTCAGGGCCGTACTCCTCCTCGTCTAGTGTGTGGTGCATTCTCTCTCCTCCCTTCCCATATTCTATCCTTGAGAAGTGGGTGTGTAGAGGGTCTATTGCTCTCTTGCCTAGCTCTTTCTCGATCTTTTCTATTACTTCTATAACCTGGTCTACGCTTGTAACCATTTTTCCCTCGTACCTTGCGTAGAGGTGGGCCCAGTCTACTGTTGGCCTGCACCTGCCTAGGGCCGTGCATATCTCTATCGCTTCGTCCACATCCCCGACCTGGCTGGTTTTTCCCATGATCTCTGGCGAGAAGTCTGGCTTCTTCACCCATGATGGTAGGAGCTCTTGGGCCTTCTTGTAGCCTTCGATTACCCTCTCTAAGGCCTTCCTCTTGTCATGGTGGCCCTTATAGAAGCCTGAGTGGATTACTACTGCATAGGCTCCCATCCACTCTGCTGCTATCATTGACTCTACTATCCTCTTTATGCTTCTCTCCCAGGTGCCTTGGTCTAGGCTGGCTAGGTTTATGTAGTATGGTGCGTGCATGCTCATTACTATGTCGTTCTTCTCTGCCTCCTCGCCTAGTAGTCGTGCCTTCTTCTCGCTTATCCTGACTCCTCTTACTGCTTCGTATTCTAGCGCGTCTAGCCCTATCTCTCTTAGGTATGCTGGTACCTTCTCCATTGCACCTTTGAAGTTGAGGGGTTTGCCTGCGGGCCCGAATCTTAGCTTGCCCACTCTTCCCCTCCCGGGTGTTTATGGGTGTTGCCCGGGGGTTGTTTAAACATGGGATCCTAGTATCTCTGCCACTAGCTTCTTGTAGTTGGTGTTCTTTCTGACTCTCTTGAGTATCAGGTTTCCCTTGTAGTCTTCCTCGTCTATCCATGGTGGTTTGCTGGGTCTTAGTGCTACTAGGCTTATCGTTGCCCCCGAGGCTATTGCGTAGTTTAGGTATATGTCTAGGTGTTTTATCCTAGAGCGTGCGCTCCATAGTAGGAGTAGTAGCCATTCTCCGGCCTCGTATGCCTCCGCTGCCTCCACTGCTTCTAGTATTCCCGGCCCTGGGTTGGGTCTTCCTGGCATTACTGGTGCTTCTGTGTACGGCTGTGTTAGCCTCGCTTGGGGGCGGGGGTCTACTAGGGGTAGTGCTTTTTCTCCGAATATTATGAGCCCGGTCATATGCATGCCTCTGCCTGTCTCTAGCTCCTCGAGGATCCTGTATACCACGTCTTGCTGCGTGTACTTAGCCTTCTCGGCTACTACTATTATCAACGTGGTTATGCCTCCTCTATGTATTCTAGTATTGCTGAGAGTAGCTGGCCCCTGCTTGATGCATGCTTATACGTCCAGCCGTAGGCTTCCATCCCCTTCCTGTATATCTCCTCTGTCTTCGGTTTCTCTCCTACTGTTATGGTGTACATCCTCACCCCGGCGTTGCTTGCATAGAGCAGGGCTGCCTCTAGCGGGATCCCCAGGTTTATGTCCCCGTCTGTTATTAGCACTATCCCCTTTCTTCTCCCTTCCCTGGCTCTTCTCAGCATCTTTACTGAGTCTACTATTCCGTCTCCCGGTGCTGACCCTTCTTCTGTGAAGTTTATCCTGTACACCGTCTTTACTAGCTTGGCCTTGTCGTTGGTTAATGGTAGCACTGGGAGTGATTTGCCGAAGAATACGACTATACCGATCCTGTTCGAGGGGTTTTCCAGTAGTCTTGATGCTAGGAGTAGTAGTGCCTCCTTTGATGCGTCTAGCTTTGACGGCCTGAGGTCCCCGTAGCCTTTTCCCATGCTCAGGGAGACGTCTAGTAGTATTACCGTGTCTGTTAGGCCCTGCACAATCTTCACCTTGTGGGTATTATTGTGTCCGGTACTAGGAGTGGTATTGACTTGACGCTATATATAATCTCAACCGCCCTTTCAAAGGAGACAATGCCCCTTGCTATACTGTCTTTGAGTAGTGAGAGTGTGCTATAGGCTTCTACACCCCTCTTCCTAGCATACTCCCTCGTCCTTATATCGTCGCTTAGGAGTATTGCTCCAGCAGCCTCGGCGTAGCTTACTAGCGCCTCTTCAATGTGCGTCACTAGGTGTCTTGGAGGCTCTGTTGGCACCGGTATTGGGGCTATGTGCATTATGTTCGTGGCCCTTCTCCCCCTGGATAGCCTCCGTGCCATGTATACCTCTAGCTGGGGTTTCCCCGCTTCTGGGTATAGGAACCTGTAGCCCCCGGAGTTTGTCTTCTCCTCTAGTATATCATGTATGTCGCTCTCGTATATTACGAATGCTGTGAAGGGGTCTATTACATAGGTTCCCGGTTCTGGGTCTCGTAGTTCCTCGCCTGTCCTGGCTCCTAGTAGTGGTAGTATCTCTTGTGATAGCATTATATCTATCATTACTTTGTATGGCTTGGAGGCGAAATAGGATATGTATTGGAATGACGCGTCCTTGTTTATGTATAGTTGTAGTGCTATGTCTACTAGATCCATCTTGTCTATCATGTTCCTTACGGCGTCCCGCACCGCTTCAGCTACACTCGAGTATACTCCAAGTTCTACTAGTCTTCGTAGTTTTTCTTCAAGTATTCCTGATATTTCCACTGTTACAACCATACCACGTCTGGCCCCGATAGTGTTGTTGTCTTCACTCTGTATTAATGCTATACATTAGAACGGGCTGTTCCAACACGTTATAAAAATATATTATCATTATTTTATATAAAGAAAAATATGTATTATGGGGTACCTTACCCTACATTAACGTTTATTGGGACTACTATGAATGCTGGGATCTCGAATACTGCCATCTCTATGCCGTTTAGGGTTAGTCCTACGGTGTAGGTTATGCCTACTGGTGATACTAGCATTAGGTTTATTGTTGAGGTTGTGTTTGCCCTGATTTTTATGGGTACCGTTATCTCGTTTCCGAAGTTAGTCCTGTCTACTAGGGGCTTGGCGCAGGCGTCTCCGCTGGTTACGGTTGTGTAGGGGAATGCTCCTGATAGTAGGAAGGTTCCGCTTATTGTGACTTCTACTATTGTCTCTTCTCCTGGCTGTAGTTGTATTGTCGGTACGTTTGCCCTGATTGGTATCACCGTGATCTTGTATGGCTCTGGGTATATGTTTGATGCGTCTATTAGTGTGTTGTGTAGTACGATCCAGTATGGTGATTGTGAGAATATTGGTGCTACTATGACTGCTCTCTGTGGGAATGGCCTGTCGTAGTGGGTGAACCAGCCTCCGGTTAGTGGTAGGGATAGCTTTCCTGCCACTACTGCCCCGTAGAAGCTGGATTCTGGGCCGTAGCCGAAGAGGCTTGTTGTTAGTATTGGTACTCCTTCTCCGGCTAGCATTACGTCTATGTTAGTGTTTGGTGCCTCCCATTCTACTGTGATTACGTACCCTACTATTGTTGGGTCTGTTGTTGTTATTGGTATTGTCCTCCAGTCGCCGCTCTCGTATCTCCAGGTCCAGTCGAATTGGCCCTCGACTGCGTAGTTCTTGTAGGGGGTGTCCTCTGTGCCGGCTAGGGTTAGCGCCTTGGTGTCTCCTGTTATTGTTGCTGCTACTGGTATTGATACGGGTATTTGTAGTGTGTCTCCATTGTATGTTACCTTTATGTAGCCCTGGTATAGTCCTGGCTTGGCGCTGCTGGGCACGTTTATCTTTGCTACTAGTGTTGTTGGGCTGTCCGCTATGTCTATTGTTGATGGTACGCTGATCCAGCTCCATGGCTGCTCTACAGTCTTTCTTAGCTCTAGGTTTATGTTTAGTGAGAGTGGTATGCCTAGTAGTGGGTACTGGTTCATTAGTATCCTTATGTCTAGTAGTGGTGCTTTGTCCAGCGTTGTCACGTCGGTTCCTAGGTACTCTGAGACGACGTTCTCTACTAGGCTGAACTTCTCGGCTGGTTTGCCTAGTGTTATGTGGAATACGTTTGCCATCCTTATGTCATAGTTCATCCTGGCCGTCTCTAGTAGTGATATCTGTCCGTCCCCGTTCGCGTCGATCCAGTACTGGAGCTCTACTCCTGTGAAGAGGAATGGGACGTAGTAGCCTTGCCTGCCTAGCGGGTCCATCTTAGAGTATGGGTATGATGCGACTATCTCTACTAGGTCTGCGCCTTGGAAGGCGTTCATGTCGATTGGTATCAGTATCCTGGCCCTGGTGTAGTTTAGTAGTATAGTTATTCCCTCGTCGCTGGTTGCCTGGAGTAGGTCTGTTAGTGGGAATATGCCCTCTGTCGTGTATACTATCGCCTCGTCTAGTTTCAGGTACTTTGTCAGGGGCTCGCTGTACTGCTTGTAGGTTACCGCCTCTACGCTGGCGTAGGTTGTGCCTCCTAGGGTGTTAATTGTTATGGGTACCTCCTTGCCCTCCCCAGGCTTCATGACTCCAGTGTATACTTGCGTGTCGCTGACTGGGCTTAGCGTGTTGCCCTCTGGTAGGTACTGCATGTTTATCCCTGCGTACTGGTATGCGTTCTCGAATGTTGCTGTGGTTGACGCTATGGGTATGCCTCCCTCTAGCACGGCTTTTACTGCCTTGTAGGCGTTCACGTGTCCTGAGCCTTGTACGTATGGGTCGTAGCCTAGGTCTGTAGCGGTGCTCTTTAGCACCGTCTTAACTAGGCCTGGGCTTGGCTTCTCCCCGGTTGCCTTCATGAATGCCTCTACTATCAGTGCTACTGTGCCGCTGGTCATGGGGGTTGCCTCGCTGGTTCCGCCGAACAGGTCGTAGGCCTGGGCTCCGTCTCCTAGCCCTGTGAGGACTGGTGCTCTTGCCCATGCAAAGGATCCAATGTTGACCACATCTGGCTTGGCTAGGCCCAGGTTTGTGGGTCCCCTGTCGCTCCAGCTTACTACCTCTCCCCATGCGCCTGGCAGGTATCCGTAGTACTGCCTGTAGTCGAATAGGGTTGAGGCTCCTACTGAGATTGCTAGTGTCGATGATCCCGGTATTGTTGCGGTCCCATAGCCTGGTCCTCCGTTGCCCATGGCATGTACTACTATTGTCCCGGTGTTTGCTACTATGTAGTCTTCTAGCATGCTTAGCGGGTCCATTGTGCTCATGAAGCCTATTAGGCCTACTGCGCTTAGGCCCCAGCTGTTGCTTATTATATCAACCTTGTGGTTGCCAGTGTATGTCCAGTTCCATGGGTAGCCTGCCTGGTCTAGGCCTGCGAAGAATAGCTGGGACACGTATGGGTTTATCAAGCCGGTGTTTGCTCCTAGCTTTGCCTTTGGCGCTATACCGGTTAGCCTGTACTGCCCGTAGCCTAGGTCGATTACAGTCTTGCCTCTACCAGCTATTACCGAGGCTACGCTGGTACCGTGGCCTATGAAGTCGTATACGAATGACACGTAGTTGCCTCCTTGTACGTCCATTCCTGGTAGTATGAGTCCCGCCATGTCTAGTGCCGCGTTCCATCCGGGCGAGTTGATTGGCAGGCCTGTGAATACTCCGATCCAGTCGTATAGGTATCCTGCCAGTGCTCCGCCGCTGAAGTCGTTCTCACCGTCTCCATTGAAGTCCCTCGCTATAACCTCGTCTCCGTAGGTTACTGGTTTCTCGTCGGCGAAGCTTAGGTCGAACCATGCCGGGTCTGGGCTTGTCTGCACCATTCCGGTCTGGTTTAGTGCTAGGAGGAATAGGTAGTATACCGTGGAGGTGTCCGCGTACACGGTGTCGTAGAGCCCGTCGTTGTTTGAGTCTGTTACTATGACTGGCAGCGTGTACTGGAGTATCCCAAGGCCGCCGTATGAGAGTAGCTGTGTTTGGACTGAGAGGCCGAACTTTATGGTTGCGCCGCTGCTGATCCCTGAGACGTTGAATGTTGATATGTCGAATGTTAATATTGAGATGTTGCCGTTTGGAGCCAGGTAGATTAGCCATCCCTGGTCTGTGTATCCTGCCTCTAGGAAGAACCCGTCTATGAATAGTACAGGTGTCGGTATTGTTATGATGTCCCCGCTCCTGTTAGCCTCCGCTGTTGTAAGTGTTATCCCTATCTCGTCTGAGTCTATTAGGAGTGGTATCCCGTTCTCCCTTGCTATTGCCTCCGAGCCGAGGTCTGCGATCCCGAAGTCGACTCCACTGTCGACTACGCCTACAACTACTCCTTCTCCGGTTATGTTAAACTCGTTCCAGACCTTTGTTACCCCTAGCACGTCTACTGCCTTGTATATTGCTGGCTGGGGCTTGGGATCTAGCCTGGATTGCATGCTAGCCATGCTGAGGCTTGCTATTATGTTGTCTACCGGTGGTTGGTATAGGCTTATGGATACGACTCCTGGGGTTGATGCTATCCTCATTACTGTGTCCTTTGAGACCCATGCTGTGTATATGCTTATCTTGCCTAGGTTGAAGCCGAATATGACATCTGCTCCAGCGTCTTGGAGTGTCTCTGGGTCTAGGCTTGGTAGCGCTGTTACGACTACCTTGACCTGGCCGTGTCTGAGGTCGAAGGTCTCGGCTTTCCTATACTTGTCTAGGTAGTACTTGAAGTCTACGCCTGATATCTGCGTGAGCACGTTTTCGTGGCTAGTATATGTGTCGTCTAGCATTAGCCTGGGGTCTATAAATGCTTGGGGCCTCACGGTTTCTGGTGATGCTAGTGATGCGAGGGGCTGTAGCGAGGGTATTATCATAACCGCTACTACTAGTATAGCTATTATCTTATCTTTCATGACTTGAGAACCCCCTTGTCTCCCACTTGTGGGGGAGTAAGTGGATTTCTCGGGTATTTATACATTATTCAGGATTCCTCATATTGTCCATTATCTTGGCCATGTATCATGATCCTATCTAGGAGAGTATAGAGTGTTTTGGGTATAGAATGAAGGTGTAAGTGATAGAAGGGGGGAGAGGGAAAAAGTGGTTGGGTCTTAATCTTCCCTCTCGGGGTTTATCTGGCCCTGTGCTTAGGGCTTCTTGACGAATAGCATGTAGGCTAGTAGGACTACTGCTACTAGTACTAGTACTAGGTTGACTAGGCTCCAGGTCTTTAGGCCTCCGGTGCTCTCGTCTAGCTTTGTTGATAGTGTTGACTTTACGTCGTCAGCTGACTGGGCTACTGACTGCTGTATCTTGTTTGGTAGCTCGTCTACTGTGGTCTTTACTGCTGATAGGGTGGTCTTCACGTCGGCTAGGTCGCTCTTGATTGCTGTGGTGTCGTCCTTTACCTGGCCTACTGTTGCCTGTACTGTCTGTACCTTTGTGTCTACCTCTGCTACGGCGCCCTGCACGTTTGCTATGTCTGCCTTCACCTCGTCCTTAGCGTTGGCTACCTGAGTTGCCACGTTGTCTAGGCCTGCCTTGACGTCTGCTGATAGCTTGTCTAGGGCGTCTGTTGTTGCTGCTACGCCGTTCTGTATTAGCGCTGCTAGCTTGTCTGTTGACGCTGTTATGGCATCGTTTATGACTAGTAGGGTCTGGCCGTTCTGCTGTACTATGTCTGTTATCATTGCCTGGCCCTCGCTTAGGTTCATGAACATTGTGCCTAGCTTGGTGTCTAGCATTGCTATGCCGTCGTTTACGTCTGCCACCTTGGCGTCTAGCTGGTCTAGGCTGACCTTGAGTGTGGCTACTACCTCATCGCCCTTCTTGACTACTACGTCTGCTAGGGTTGTGTTTACGCTGCTTATTGCTAGTAGTACCTGGTCTCCTACTGAGGCTAGTAGGGTCTGTAGGTCGGTTACCTGTATCTTTAGGTTGCCTAGCTCTGTTAGTATCTCTGCTATGCCCTGCTCTATGCCGGTTAGGTTGACCTGGCCGCCTCCTATTAGGCTTAGTATGGCGTCTAGCTTTGCGTGTATTGTGGCGTTAGCGGTCTCTATTGCTGCCATGACTCCGTCTATCTTTATGGTTGCATTGTTTAGTAGGTCCTTTATGGTCATTAGGTCTGCCTGTACCTCGCCTATGCTTGTCTGTAGGGTTGCTACTCCGTCCTTCACGTCTACTAGTGTCATGTTTAGTGCCTCTAGCTTTGCTAGTACAGTGCCTAGGTCGGTCTGTATCGCTACTACCTTCTCCTCTAGGTTGCTTATTGCGTTGAGTATGTCTGTGCCCACGCTGCCTAGGCTGACTAGTAGGCCGCCGCTAGCTATCCTGGCTATGCCTGCTATTGTCACGTCTGGGGTCTGGT
The DNA here is from genome assembly GCA_027014125.1 of Acidilobaceae archaeon. Lineage (GTDB taxonomy): Archaea > Thermoproteota > Thermoprotei_A > Sulfolobales > Acidilobaceae > S012-22. The sequence continues at coordinate 79,059 of JALWEI010000020.1, forward strand.
AGACTGTGCCGTCTAGGTCTACATAGACTATCCTTACTGATACGGTGAATAGCCTGTCCTTGACGTCGGTGAAGTCGTTGGGTACTGTGAATACTACCTTCATCATGTCGTCTCCTGAGTCGTAGACTAGGCTTGCTGGTATCACCCTGACTACCTCGCCGTCAACGCTGGTTAGGGTTACGAAGCCCTTGCCCTTGACCATTAGTAGCTCGGTCTGGGTTGGTAGTGGTAGACCGAAGTCTGCGGCGTAGTTGCTGAAGCCTGCTATGTCTATTGATACCTGCTGGCCAGTGAGTAGTAGGTAGTCGCTTAGGCTGGTTGCCCATCCGGGGCCGCTCCTGGTTGTCACCTTTACTGGGCCTGCTAGTACTACGTCAGTTGGGTTGTCTAGTGGTATTAGCTGGACGTAGTAGTAGTTGCCTGGTAGCCCTGCTGGGGTTGTTATTGTTACGTCTATGGTTCCGAAGAGGCTGCTCTGGACGTAGCCTACTATCTCTCCTGGTGTGTCTGGGCTGGTGCTCCAGGCTATGAAGTAGTACCTGCTTGAGTCTAGGCCGGTGGCGAAGACGCTTAGGCCCTCGCCCACGTACTTCCAGTCATAGTATGGGCTGTATAGGAATGGTATTACCTTTATGCTTAGTGGCTTTACTACTGTGAAGTTTGACTCCTGCCTCTGGACTGATAGTGCGTAGGTGCCTGCTGGCAGCTCTAGTGTGCCGAATAGGTCTGCTATGTCTACTAGGAATGCTCCGTTAGCGTCTGCCGTGTATGGCACGCTGTTCTGGGCGAATGATATCCTTATGCTCTCGCCAGCGTTGAAGTTCCAGCCTGCTATTAGCTTGCCAAACCATGGGCCTGATAGCACCACGTTGTTGCTTGATAGCACTATCTTGGTGCCTACGTAGCTGCCTGCTGTTGGGTTGGATATTATTAGTACGCCGAATGCCCTCTCAGTCCCTGCTACTATCTCCTTTAGTGAGAGTATGTGTGGACCGTAGGTTGATACTGGTACCCTTACCTTTACCTCCCTTATGTCGTCTAGGCTGGTTGCGGTGACTGTGTATATCCTTGTGTTGGTGACTGGGTTCCTCATCTCAGCTAGCCTGTTGTCTATGTATAGCTTGTGTGGCAGGTCTGGTATTAGGTTGGTTAGGGTTACCCTTACGTAGTTGAATGATAGGCCTGATATCCATGGTACTGGTAGTGTGTCGCCTCCTACGAATGCTAGGGTTGACTCGCTGGTTGGGTGGTACCTTAGCGCTACAACTCCACCGGTGCCGTACTCTGTTAGGATGGATGATGAGCTTATCTCTATCCTTATCTCCCTCCTTATGACGTCCTCAGGTGTGCCGGGTATGCGTGTGGCGGTCGCGAACTCGTATGTTAGTACACCGTTGGCGTTGGCCCTTGCATAGTCTAGGAAGTAGACTAGTGTACCGTCTGTCTCCTTTATCTCGACTACCTCGTAGGGTGCTAGACCGGTTATCTTTATCTTGACTGGGACGCCCTTGTCTACGAATAGGGTGCTTGTGGACCTGGAGTACCATACTAGCTGCCCTGGCTCTGGGTCAAGTGCTATGGCGTCTGCTGGCATTGTGGGTATTACCTTTATCTGCCATACGTCAGTGTAGCCTGCCGCTGGCTTGTAGGCTACAAGCCCGGTGGTCTCGTCGACCACCTTGACTAGGTAGGTACCGTAGGGTATCTCTGGGACTGTTAGGGTTACTGTTGCACCGCCGTTGGCGTCTGTTGTGACCCTAACCGGCTGCTCCCATGCTCCTATGTAGACCTTTAGTGACTTGCCTGCTGGGAAGTTGTATATGACTAGGCTTAGCGTGTCTCCAGTGTAGACCTCTACTGGGCTCCTGAAGTCCCTGCCCTTTATGAATATGCCCTCATCTCCTGGGAACTTTGGTGTTGATGCTACTACTGTCTGTGGGAATGTGAATAGCGGGGTTAGGTCTGGGCTTGCTGGTAGGGTGCCTGATACTGGTAGGATTAGGTCTAGTAGGCCCCTGTCGGCGTCTAGTATCTCGGCCTCTAGCCTGACTGTTATGGTTAGCTTACCGTTTGCGGGTATCTCTGGGTTCCTCTGTATGTCTAGTGGGTACTCTGCCGCTGTGAGGACGTTGGCTAGCCTAGCTCCTGTTAGAGCTGAATCGTCTAGGTGGTAGCCTGCTGGGTAGCCGTGTAGGGTTATTGATATGCTCTCGCCCTCCTTGCCCGCTATTATTATCTTGCTTAGGTCAACGCTTGGCACTACATAGACGAAGTTTACTGCCACGAAGCTGTAGGGGGCGCCCTCTATGTCTGCCTGTGCAACTGCTATTATTGCGTGTACACCCATTGAGGACTCTGGTATCTTCACTGTAGCAGCGCCACTGCCGCCGGTCAGGCTTACTGTGCCTAGGCTGGTCTGTAGGTTGTCCCAGTATAGCTTGGCTGTTGATGCGGTGTCTGGGAAGCCTACTACTACTACTGGTACATCGCTACCGACAGCTACCTTGGCTATGGCTGCGAAGTCTGTTATCTGCTGGCCGAATACGTCTACTACCTCGCTGGGCGCGTATGAGGCGCTGCCTATGTATAGTGTTGGTATTGAGCCTAGGGGTACTACCTCGAATGTGTCTGCTAGGTATGCCTCGAAGGTTGATACGTCTGTTATCCTTACCTCATAAGTGCCCTCTGCTAGTCCCGAGGTGTCGAAGGAGCTTAGGAATATTGGCTGGCTCACGATCTTCCCGGCGTTGTCGCTCTTCACCCTCGGGAAGAACGCGTCGCCGAGGGCTGCCTGGTATGAGTACCACTCCTGGCCTGCTAGTATGCCCTCTACCTCCACGTAGAGGCCAGCGTTCGGATCGAAGGCCCCGGTCTGGCTGTCTATGAATATTACTGCGTCCTGGCCGGGTACTATGGCCAGGTTGTCTGGCTTGACGTATATGTTCCTGTCTGGGTTTACTGCCTGGCTTACTGGTGCTAGGGGTACTAGTAGTGGTAGTATCATGAGTGCTACCATGAAGAGCGATATCGCCGTCTTTCCGAGCTTATCCATATTCATACATGCTTCACCCTTGCCTGGGTGGTCGTTTTGAGTAGTCGAGGCTGGGTGGGGTACTTAAGGATTTAACCTTGGTGGAAGGGGGGCTGGCCCTGGTTTTCCCTGGGTAAAACCCGGGTCCGCCCTGGGTTAGGGCACGAGTATTACCATGGCTGACACCATTTTAATCCCGGCTTCTGTATACACCTCGTTTGCTATATAAAAACCTGGGCTAGGCGTGGCCTGGGCCTGGGTCTGTAGCTTGCTTGAGAGGTCTGCGCTGATTCCACTTGTGATGGGTTCTAGCTTTGCAGCTATTAGTAGTCTTCCTCCCGGGTTAATAGTGGTATTCACGCTGTAGGATAAGCCTCCTGTGGTTGTGGGCTCTTGGCCTCCGTATGGCGCTATGATCGCCGAGGAACCGTTTTCATGCTCTACTAGGATCATTGGCGGCGGCGTTACGATGTTGCCCCCTGTCCTATAGCTTACTGTTACCTGCATTGTTAGCGTGGACGCGTCATAGTATAGCACTGCATACGATATTAGCCTCGAGTTCAGCATGAGCTCTGGCCCTTGTATCGCTATTATCCCTATCCTGCTGCTACTAGTAGACATGATCGGGCTTCCTCCTAGCCTTGTTTCCCTACCGTCTATCGCCACTTTCAGCGAGCCCGATTGGGATGCTGCCCATAACGCCTCGACTAGCGCATTCTCTAGGCTTGATCCTAGTCCCTGGGGTGTTGGCGTTAGGAGTCTTAGCTTGTATGGGCCCTGGACGTCCTTGTAGTGGATGCTTATTGCCTGGCTTCCCTGTATGACCTTCTTTATCGTTAATGTTATCGACTCGTGGATCTCAGGGTTGTATACCTGACTCTCGTGTATGGACGCCACCGCTAGTATTAGTATATCCGATATCATTGTTTGGGCGGAGTATGCGCTTGCCTGCCCGTTTAGTGTTATTTCATTTACATCGGGGGAGTATGCTATTTCTGCATATGATTGTGATTGTTGAGTGTAGATTATTGGTGTTAGTATGACTTCACCATTCCTTATATTCTCCATGAATGTAGAGTCTACTGATATTGTTGCATCAAGGTCTATGGCTGCCTGTACTATGCTCGGGCTCGTGTATCTGAACTCTATCCCGGCTATGCATAGGGTCTTGGTCCTGTAGAGTGCGGGTGCAAGGTAGAGGTCTAGCCCTGGCACTAGCGGTATCGGCCCCAGGGCTCTGCCCCAGCTATATCCCTCCCTTCCGGTTGATACGGAGGATGACACCGTTGTCTGCCCGGCTGTGTATGATATTGATGCCCTGCACACGCTATTCGTAACTACCAAGTCTAATGTTAGGTTTATGCCTATATTCACGTTGTTAATACCTGATATGCTACTTTGGTTATACCTGTATCCCTCGAATGTATAAGGGATAACGCTTGTCCCCGTAGCGGGGCTTCCTGGATTGTCACCCACGCTGCAATCGTAGTATGGCTTGTTATAGTAGAATATGTTGCCAAGCTTCGTTATAACCCCTACTCTAACTTTCTCGCATGTATACCCGTCTATGATAACCTGTCCCCCTTCATATATATCGTCCGTTGCATTAAGTATTATTGTGGAGCCGTTGTAGAATGATAAAAATATCATGCTAACGTCTATTGGTGTTGTAGGTATAATCCTTAGCACTAGGCTATTATTTACTGTTAATAGTTCTAGTTTAGGCGGGTTTGACGCTTCAACAAGTCTCTCTGATGCCCTGAATACAGTATCTCTGATATCCCTCTTAAACTCGCCTCCTATTAGAACCGCAGAGGCTAGGAGTGAAGAGATTATTACTATGGCAATCAGGGTTCCGACTAGCTCGCTAACGCCTCTTCTCCCGCGCATTGTGGATGCCCGTGGATAGGCCTCTTACTCTTAAATGAGTGCCCGGCTATGGCGGAGATACTCATAGGTAGAACGGATGTGATCACCCATACCTTCGCCCGCCTTTCACAATATATACAGTTAACAATATTACAACTGCCAACAGTATGATGCTTGATATCTTCAGCATTATAACATAAGTGTCTTCCTCTCCTTCTGCGATGCCTGTATCCACATTTGTATCTGTTGCACTATCACTCCTGGCACCGGTTCCTTCCCCTGAAGTAGGTGCACTAGTTACTGGGCTACCGGTTTCCGGCGTTAACTGCACTGCATTTTTCATTAGGTCCCGGATCAACTCTATGCTAATAGTATAATTATCAAACACTACGGCTATGTAGTCACTCGTGCAGGCTATATCAACTATGCTTCCCGGATAAATTGATAATATATACTGCGTTCCATTTCCTAAGTGCATGGAACTCAAGACAGTCCCATTGCTATATAGTTTACCGTAATATACTGTGTTGTCAGATGTGCATATAGAACTAGTAATCCCATTTATTTCAGCGACTTTTTTATCCCCGTCTAATATTACTGTCTTGTTGCCGAGTATATCTGCTATATAGTTTTTATTGTCATCGATATCTATCACTGTACCGTCGATTATCCCCTTTGAAATATTATTACCGTCTACTATTAGTAGTAATGTTTTGTTATCTAATGTGTATATTATGTATAGTTTGTCTTGTGTTTCATCTATGTACGATTGACTGTATTGTACATTTATTGTTATATTATTTAATATTGTGTTGTTATATTTATTTAGTTGTATTATATTATGCTTTGTTATAAGTAGTATTGTATTATTTATGATGTTTCCTGCTATGACGTCTTCATTTGTTATATTTGTTATATCTATCACATTTTTTTCTATAATTTTTAGTGCATATGTGTCTACCTTGTATAATATAATTATTCTCCTGTCTAGTATTTTAGTGTATGTTAGGGTTTGTATTGTATTGTTGTATATTTTTACGTCGAGTATATCCAGTGGTAGTGTTATGTTTATATATGCTGTATTGTTTCCTCCTGTATATATATCATTTTGTTGTATTTGAATTATATTATTTTTCGTGTTTACTATTATTATTTTCCCGTTGTGGATAGTATAGTCCCCGTGATCAATATTCAGTGTGAGTTGGGCATGAGATACTATTGCTATGATTATTGGTATTATAGTAACGAATATTAATAAGAGTTTCTTTGTGGTTTGGCCGCTGTTTGTGATCACCGTGTTGCGCCCTTGGGTCTCTGGGCTTCTTTACCCTCTTTTTAGTGCTTTCTCGAGTAGTATGCGTTGCTCTATGCTTGCAACTGTCCTCCGTACTCTTATTACCGCATCTGGGTTTACGCTTATCGAGTCTATTCCTTTTCTAACTAGGAATTCGACTACTTCTGGGTATACGCTTGGTGCTTGTCCGCATATGCTGGCAGTTATGCCGTTTTTGTGTGCTGCATCTATTATCATTTCCATTGCTTTGAGTACTGCTGGGTCTCTCTCGTCGAAGTATCCCATTCTGGCTAGTAGGCCGCTGTCCCTGTCGGCTCCTAGTACTAGCTGTGTTAGGTCGTTGCTCCCTATGCTGAAGCCGTCTATTATCTTTGCGAACTCGTCGGCTAGGAATACTGTGCTTGGCACCTCAACCATTATCCATACCTTGAAGTCTTTGCCCCTGTATAGGCCTTCGTCCTCCATTATCTTTATTGCCCTTTCTAGCTCCCATGTTGTCCTTACGAATGGGAACATTACCCAGACGTTCTTTAGGCCCCACTCGTCTCTTACCTTCTTTATTGCTCTTACTTCTAGCCTGAATGCTGGTTCATACTTCTCTGATATGTACCTTGATACACCCCTCCACCCTATCATGGGGTTTCTCTCGTTTATCTCATACTTCTCTCCGCCCTTCAACCCCTTGTACTCGTTCGTCTTGAAGTCGCTAAACCTTACTACAACGGGTCTCGGGTAGATTGCGCTGGCTACCTTGGCTATTCCCTCCGCCAGCTTGTCTACGAAGAATACTCCCCTGCCCTGGTCTATAAGGTATAGTGGATGGTATCCTATCCAGCTTGATATTATGAATTCAATCCTCATTAGCCCTATTCCGTCGAAGGGGAGGTTCTTGTACCTGTCTATCTCCTCTGGTTGCCCTAGGTTCATGTAGATCTTGGTTGCTGTTACTGGGTGCAGGTTTACGAGTATCTCGGCGGGCACCGCAGCCTCGGCGGGCTTCTCCTCTTCCTCCTTTGCAATCTCACCGTAGTAGACGACCCCCCGGGACCCGTCTACCGTGACTACCATACCATCCTTCAGCTTAGTGGTTGCCTCTCCCGTGCCTACGACAGCTGGTATCCCGAGCTCCCTTGCAACTATTGCAGCGTGGGCGGTCATACCGCCCTCGTCCGTCACTATCGCCGAGGCTAGTTTCATGTAGGGGACCCAGTCCGGGTCCGTCATCTTAGTGACTAGCACGTCCCCCTTCTCCATCTTCTTCTTAGCCTCGTCTACTGTTAGAGCCACCTTAACCCTGCCCGACGCTATGCCTGGGCTAGCCGGGACTCCCCTTACCAGGACCTCCCCCGTCTTCTCCTCTACCCTCTCCTCCTCTACCTGCTCCTTGGATCTCCTGCTCCACACCGTCTCGGGCCTTGCCTGTACTAGGAATATGTTGCTGCCCTGGGGCATGTCTGAGTCTATTGCCCACTCTATATCCATGGGCCTGCCGAAGACCTGCTCCACCTTGAGCCCCATCTCGGCTAGGGACTTCGCCTCCTCCTCTGTTATCGACGGCTTGTCCCTCCTTATCCCGTACTTCTCTATTATCCTAGCCACCCCGGGCGTCTTCTCCCTTATCTTGGCTAGTTCCTCCTCGCTGCCTGGGAGCTCCACCTCTACGTTTCTCCCCAGCTCCTCATCGTAGAATAGCGCCTTGTCCTTTTCCGATATCCTAGCTTCAAGTATCTCCAGCGTTCCCTTGTCTAGGATGAACGTGTCAGGGGTTACCTTGCCTCCCACTATGAACTCTCCTAGGCCCCAGATCGACTCGACGACAATCTTACTCTCATCCCCAGTCACCGGGTGTATTGTAAACATGACCCCGCTACTCCTACTGTTAACCATCTTCTGTACAACCACCGCCATGTAGGCTGCCTCGTGGTCTATGTTCAGGGAGTCCCTGTAGCTGAGGGCCCTCGCCGTCCATAGGCTGGCCCATGCCTTCTTCACGTGCTCCACCACAGCGTCCTCGCCCTGGACATTGAGGTAAGTCTCCTGCTGCCCGGCGAAGCTGGCCTCTGGGAGGTCCTCCAGGGTTGCGCTACTCCTGACCGCGACTCTAGGCTCCTCTATACCCACCTGGCTACCAAGCCTCCTGTAGGCCTGGATTATCTCGTTCCTTATCCTTGAGGGCATGGGGGTCCGGATGAACTTGCTCCGTATGAGGGAGCTAGCCTTCTCATACTCCTCCGGCTTCCCGCTGACTATAACTTCCTCTATTATGTGCCTTATGAACCCGGCTATCCCCGTCTCGAATATGAACTGCTTGTAGGCCTCGCTCGTGACCACGAAGCCCGGGGGGACTGGGATACCGTTTGAGATCATAGTGCCTAGGCCCGCGGCCTTTCCGCCGACAAGGGTTTTGTCGTGGAGCGGTATCTCGTCCAGCCAGACTATGAGAGGAGCCTGAGCCACCCTGTAGCACCATGGTGACTCGTATTGTTTCCTGCTAATTATTTTACTGTTCTCATATACCGTTACATCTAAAATAGTATACTTTTAGGCCCCGGCTTCACAGGCCTGGCTACGTGCCTAGCATTTCCTTGGCGACTCTACCAGCATCCTCTAGCCTGGCCTCCCTCCTCTCCCTCGTCCTTGTGTCGTAGATCGTGGCGGTACCAGCCTCTGCCTCCTTAGCCCCGACGTACACCAGGAGCCTTATGCCCAGCCTCTGCGCCTTCCTCCTCTGAACCCCGGGGCTTGCCATGCTCAAGTCGATCCTCGTCCTTACCCCCGCTTTCCTCAGCGCCCTGGCCACCCTCCAGGCATAGGAGTAGGCCCCCTTGTCTAGCACCACCACCATTGCCTCGGTCACGGTCTTCTCCTTGAGCGTGTATAGCCCCAGCTCTAGGCCGGCATCTATGATCCTCTCTATACCAATGCTGGCCCCCGTAGCGGGTATCTGCGTGCTTGTGAAGAGCCCTATGAGGTTGTCGTATCTCCCGCCTCCAGCAACGCTTCCTATCCTTGGCTTGTCTAGTACAACCTCGAGTATGGGGCCTGTATAGTAGTCAAGCCCCCTAACCAGGCTCAGGTCTACGACTACACTACTATTATCCACAAGCCCTATAATACCCTCGAGGTGCTTCACTGCATCAGCAACTAGCTTGTTGCCTCCGTACCTCCTAGCTACCTCCCCTAGCAGCTCGCCGGGGTCTCCCTGAATCGATATTATATCGATTATCCTATCCACAGTCGAATCCTGGAGCCCCAGCTTGAGCAGCTCACCCCTAACCCCCTCAACCCCGATCTTGTCAAGCTTATCTATCGCCCTATAGACTGGGAGTATAGCGTCGCCTAGGCCGAGCTCCTCCTCAAATATGCCTCTGAGCAGCCTCCTATCGTTTAGCCTAACCTTGAAGCCGCTGGAGAACCCTAGCTCCCTGATAACGTCTATGACAAGCTCCACGATCTCGGCATCAGCCTCCGGATGGGGTGACCCAACTATGTCTGCATCGCACTGGTAGAACTCCCTGTACCTACCCTTCTGAGGCTCCTCGTGCCTCCACACCGGGCCTATGTGGTACCTTTTGAAGGGCATGGGTATGTCTCTGTGTGTGGCCACGAATCTCGCCATGGGGACGGTTAGGTCATACCTCAGGGCGTACTCTCGGCCGCTCCACTTGTCTGTGAATCTCCATATCAGCCTGTTCTCAGCTTCCTCGCCATACTTCCCTGCCAGGGTCTCCCAGTACTCCAGGGCTGGCGTGTCTATGGGATCGAAGCCGTACCTCTGGAAGACGCGCTCAACCCTGGATAGCAGGTCCTTCCTAAGTATCATGAGGTCTGGCGGGAAATCCCTGAATCCTCTGGGCGGCCTCGGGCTCGTCCCTGCCAGCGCTCGGCACCCCGCTTTTCATACAACCACTATCATCCTCCGGGTTGGCCCCGGGAGTATAATAGATGCGGCCCCAACCAGCTAGGTGCAGGGCTCCTCTCCTATCCTGGGCTCCCTCTTCCTCGTAGGGTATGCCTCAACAATCCTGCTATCGCAATCCTCCACACAGTATCCTGGAGGGACTTGTAGAACGGCTTCCCCGCACTTAGCCTCTACCCATTCTAGCGTGCCCTCCCCGGTCTCCTCCTCATACCACGCTTTATCTAGGCTAGCTGCCCTCCTGAGCCTGTTCCTGGTCTGTATGGAGTCCTTGAAGCTTGCAGGGCAGAAGTGAACCGGTATGCTTGTGTTCTCCCTGGCCCATTCTAGGACCTCTAGTGCTGCCTCGTAGGATCCCTCTACTGTGAAGGGCCTCCTCCTGCTCTCCCTGTAGCCCCGGGCTAGTAGCCCCCTGGTATTGGGCTCCACGAACTCCATCTCGTTTAGGTTAACGAATTTGGCGCCGAACCGCCATGCAGCCAGTATGACTTTCTTGGCCCACTCCACCATCCTGGGCGCTATTGGTATCTCGACCCCCACATCCATCCCTGTATGAAGCACCGCTAGCCTTATCCTATCCTCGAACCCCTCAACTGTGGGATGGAACCGTATCTCGTCCAGGCCAGCCCTGTCCAGCGCCTTGAGCGCCTCTATTGTGGCGTACCTACCGCTCGTGTAGAGGTGAATATGGAATCCTGGCCCCATAGCGTCCTTTAGTGACGTGATCACCTCGAGGGTCCTATCTAGGGCTATTAGCGGGTCGCCGCCCGTTATGCTTGCCCCCTGTGCTCCTATCCTCTGCACCTCGGCTACAAGATCTTCTACGGTGTCAACCCTCTCCTCGTTGACATAGAACACGTCGTGCCCCAACCTGTCCCTGCTGACGGGACAGTAGAAGCAGGAGTCGTCGCAGAGGCCAGTTACGAATACTACCGCCTTCACTCCAGCGTAGCACAGGCTACAGCCCAGTGCCGGCTCCGGCCTACTGTATAGCCCCTTCGCTGGCGTCCCTGCTAGCCGCTGAATCCTTATAGCCACTGTCCCTCTAAACCCCGCGTCTTGGAGCCTGTTCCAGGGCGTACCTATTAATATATAATGTTTATATCGCTAGGCAATATCTTTACATGTGGAAACATGAGGATCCGGCGCCCGGGGCATGGTTGCAGTGGAGGCGATGATAGAAGCCAGGAAGATACAAAAGCTGGGCAGCAGCTCCCTTATCGTTACGCTGCCCAGGAGCTGGGTCAAGAGGAACCAGGTATCCCAGGGCGACATAGTCTATATAATAGATGAGGGGCGCTCCATAAGGATAATACCATCATCCACAAAGGCCAACATACACAATATAACGATGGACCTCTCCAAACTCAAGGATGCAAGGCTAGCCTCGATGACCGTTAGCTGCATCTACACTCTAGGCTACGACGAGGTAGAACTGCTTCTATCGAAGGACGCTGACGTATTATCAACGCTCAGCAACATAAGGTCGAGCGCAAGCAGGCTCCTCGGCCTTGATATAGTTGACCACGACGATACCTCGATAAAAGTGAGGGTTGTAATAGACCAGACTAGGCTGGATGTGAGGACCACAATCAAGGGAATGACTAACACCGTTGCGCTGTCAGTCGAGGTCCTCGAGAGGGCCGTGAAGGGTGTCGAGCCTAGACCCAAGATACTCGAGGAGGCCACCTATATAAGGAATGAACTATTCAAGAACCAGCACCTTATAATAAGACTAATGATAAGTAACGGCTACATGGTCTCCGGAAACGGAGAGTACACGCACGGGGTCCTCATCGGCACCAGCCTACTCGCCATAGTAGGAGAGAGTATGCTAGACGCGATCTACAAGATCACCAAGAATAACTTCACCGTCTCAAAAACCACAGCATCCCTACTATGGGAGCTTAAGAGGCTAATCCCGATAGTGGGCTACACCCTCTCGAACCCGAGTATAAAGAGGAGCAAGGAGTCAATATACACAATCGTAAAGCTGAGAGAGGAGATAGGCCAGAGAATCTCTGAGGCAAAGGAGCCGGGCGACTTGATACTACTAACCAAGATAGATGACGCGCTAAGGGTACTACAGATAATAGCCTACACAAGCTTCTGCGCCGCCACGTCAAGCCTAGTAGTAAAGTAGCGGGTTGCTGGCTTTGTGTAAGAGGCGCCTCCACGCCCGCATCGAGGTGAGGACGCCCGGAGGTGCGTGGAGGCGCTACAAGGCCACAGTCTACCTACACCCTAGGGGGTGCATGAAGGCATCTCAAACCCACCTGGATATACACTTCAACACGGTCCCCGAGCCGCTACGCGACCTCTTATTCCAGCGCGGCCTGACAGCTAGGTGCACCCTATCCCGGGGTGTCCTACTAGTGCACCTGGGGCTTGTAGAGGCTAGGCTCACCGGCTTAGGCATAGACCCTGGACGGGCGTCCTTGTCCTTTAGGTGCTATATGTATAGAAAAAGGGATGGCGGGGTGTACCTTTCACTGCCCTGGCTATCCTAGCCTACTTTGGGGGGAATGGTAGGTCTAGCTTGAATAGTGGGGCCGATCCGTTTATTGCCCTCTCGTACCTGGCCGCAACGTCGTCCCAGTTGACGACGTTCCACCAGTTCTCTACGTAGCTACCCCTGTCATTCTTGTACTGTAGGTAGTAGGCGTGCTCCCACACGTCTATTACTAGTATGGGTACTAGGCCAGCGGTGGCTAGGACATTGTGCTTCTCTATCTGGCCTATCCTAAGCTCCCCTGTTAGCGGGTCCACGGCTAGGAATGCCCATCCAACGCCCTCAACCTGCTTGGCCGCGGCTGAGAACAGCTTCTTGAAGCCGTCGAAGCCTCCGAACTGCTTCTCTATAGCGTCGGCTAGGCTGCCTCCGGGGGTACCTCCTCCCTTGCCCTGCGGGGCCATGTTTGGCCAGAATATTGAGTGCATTATGTGGCCTCCGTAGTTGAATGAGAAGTCCCTCAGCACCGCCTTCACGTTGATCTCTGCCTCTCCCTTTAGGTACTTCTCTATCTTCTCTAGAGCAGCGTTGGCCCCCTTAACGTATGCGTTATGGTGCTTCTGGTGGTGGAGCTTCATTATCTCCTCTATTATGTAGGGCTCTAGGGCGTTGTATGCATATGGGAGTGGGGGTAGCTCATACCTCGCGAATCCGACCATTCCCTACACCTCCTGGTCCATCCTCTGACATGTACTATAATCTAGCTTTTTACAGGTGATATATACCTAATCCGCTTCCTGGGCCCGTTCTACACCTTAGACTCTTAATTACCCTACTAACCTATGATCCTCCTAGGTGTCTAGCCGTTGATACCGAGAATAGTGGCGATGCTACTAGCCACGACGGTGGTGGCTACGATAGCCTACCAGGCGTGGGCGGCACAAGTATCGCCTTCAATCCAGCCAGTAGTACAGCCTATTCCGGTGAACGAGACCCTAGGCCCCGGCGATGATAAGAATGAAGCCCGCCCAGACTCTGATTCTAGCGGGCAGGTAATAACGTATAATTGCACCAACGGCGTGCAGATGTCGATGCCCAAGAACCTTACGGGGTATCAGGGAGAGATTGTAGTTATAATATACACCCGGGGGGGAGCCGAGGTTAAGCTAAGGTGCATACCCACCGGTGGACAGGGCCCCGTTATACAGGGGATTAGGGAAGCCGGTATAGAGTCGAAGCCTAGGCAGGAAACGGTCACCACAACACTCGCACAAAAAACGGCTACCACACTAGCGGCACAGCAGGCAACCACCCCCCAAGAGGCTACCAGGGGCTTGACTGCTGATAGAACAACCGCTCCCGCCAAGCAGGTCGAGGGACAGGCCAGCCTGCAAGCAGTCCCACCCAGCTCTGCGGGGGAAAGACTAATGTTGACCCTACTAGGCGGTATACTGGCCGGGCTGGCCGCTGTGGCTGCATGGAGGATACTACTATCATGAAGCAGGATAGGGAGAGAGAGGAAAGCGGAGACCCTATAGCTAGCCTGGCCGGGAGTAGTCTAAGAGTCTACATGCTACTCCTAACCTCCGATGAGCCGCTAGGGGTTAGGGAGGTCCAGAGGAGGATCGGGTTCAAGAGCCCCAGCACTGCCAGGCACCACCTGGAGAGGCTAGTAGAGCTCGGGCTGGCATACAGGACGGGAGGGGGCTACAAGGCCAAGAAGCCCAGGGAGGGCATGTTCGCCGCCTACATAGTTTACAAGGGCAAGCTCCTCCCCCGAAGCCTGTTCATAGCAGCCTTCAGCGCGGGAGCCTCAGCAGCCTACACGCTGGCCCCCGGCTCTGACCCCGTGGCATCAGTGGTCCTATGGATCATAACCGGCCTCCTAGCGCTAGACTCTCTGCTCATGTGGAGGACCATCAAGAAATACTATCTACAAGCTAGGAAAGAGTAGAATAACCCGGGGACCTTGCACCATTATCTATAGGGGGTGCGCCCAGCGTTGAGGCTTAGGACATCCAAGGCCAAGCCTGTGGACCCAGAGGAGCTAGACGACAAGCACGGCTCCTTCCTAGTCCGCCTAGCCAGGTCAAGTGTCGAGCATTTCATGGAGAAGGGGGCCCCACCCCAGCCTCCTGATAATCTAGATGAGGTCCTCACCAGGCCTGGAGCCGCCTTCGTGACGATAGAGAAGGAAGGAGTCAGGAGGGGCGAAAAGGAGCTGAGGGGGTGCATAGGCACCATAAGCCCCGTCCACCCACTAGCTGAGACGGTAATTAGGGTGGCGATAGACGCAGCCTTCAGGGACCCAAGGTTCCCTCCCCTCACAAGAAGCGAGCTCGATGAGGTAGTATTCGAGGTCTCGGTACTCTCGAGGCTCAAACCCCTAGGCAGAACTCCTAAAGAGAGGATCTCGGGAATAAAGATAGGCAGGGACGGGCTAGTAGTAGTCAGAGGACCATACCAGGGCCTACTATTACCCCAGGTACCCCTAGACTATGGATGGAATGAGCTGGACTTCCTAGGGTATGCATGCATAAAGGCTGGGCTCCCGGCCAACTGCTGGCTAGATGAGGACACCCTGATATACAGGTTCACTGTTGCCTCCTGGAGGGAGGAGAAGCCCCGGGGCAGGGTTATCAGGACCCTCTAATCCTACCAGCTACTAGGACTAGCAGTGTCGACACGGCTAGGATCCAGATGCTGATCGGGATACCCATAGGCCTAGAGACGAAAGCAGCCTTGACCGAGCCGGTGGTTACTGTCGCTATGGCTACTATAACCGGTCCAACGAGCATGGAAGCCGCCACCAGCCTAGGATCGCCCCTACGGCCCAGCCATCCAGCTATTGTAGCGGGAGCCAGGGAGAGGAGCATGAGACTGCTGAGCACGCTGAGGAGCACAATATACTGTAGCCTGGCTAGGGCCACGCCCGCGAGGACGCCAGCGACCACTATAAGACCTGCCAGGCCAGCCCTCCTCCCGGCTCCCAGGTCCCTAGATATGCTGCTAGACAGGGTGAGGAGTATACTATCCACAGTCGAGATCGAGGCGGCAACTATGCTGGTAAACACTATGGAGGCTAGTAGAGGGCTCGCGATGTAGAGCAGCGACGGGGTAACACGATCCCTCTGCGCAGGATCCGCTGGATCCACGCTAATCCCCAGGACCCCAGCCTCGTAGGCAGCCCTAGCCAATAGCCCTACAAGGACTACGAGGACCGTGTAGTAAAGGCCGAAGACGCCAAACCACCTCACCATGTTCCTAAGACTCCCCTCATCCCTCGGCATGAATAGCCTCTGCACAACCTGTGGGTTCGTCACCGCGAAGAACATCCAGGGTATGGTGAACGCTAGGAAGATGTGTATACTCCAAAAGCCGCCAGGCCCCGCGAGCCCCGCCTCCTCAAGGACCCTGAACGCCTCGACAACACCCAGTCCGGAGGACCTCAGCTCCGCTACAAGCCATAGCAGGAGCATTGTACCTGCTATAAGCATCCATAGGCCCTGGAGGGCGTCTGTAGCAGCTACACTCCATATACCAGCCACCAGGCTCCATACTAGCATTACGGCCACGCCTAGCAGCACCCCTATGGTATAGTACTGGTCGCCTCCCCCTGCTAGCCCGGCTACCGCCTCCCCTATCCCCTTGAGCTGGGCTGACGCATATGGAACCAGGGAGACTAGGAATATGATCGATGCAACAACAGCTACCATACGGGAGCCGTATATGTCCGCTAGCATCTCCCCGGGGCTAACCCAGCCCCTCTCCCTAGCCCTCCTCCATACCCTCCTCGAGAATATTATCAGGAGGCCTAGGGTTGATATTAGGTATACTAGCTCGAAGCCCAGGGCGCCGACCCCGGTGGAGTAGGCGAAGCCCACCAGGCCCACTACCATGAACGAGCTGTACGTTGTCGCGGCATATGTCATCGCCGATAGGAACGACCCCAGCCTACCCTTGGCTATGTAGAACCCCTCCTCACCGGCCTCGAGCCGCTTCCTGCTAGCTATAGCGACAGCCGTGCCCAGGATTATGTATGCTGCTAGCACTATTAGGCCTATCAGTAGCCTATCCACTCTTACCCCACCCCCGGGTTTCTACCCAGGCATATGCTAGCCCCGCGATGCCCAGCGCTGTCCAGTAGAGGAGCAACGCTAGCGGGCTGCTTGCCTTGAGCATGGTGTACGGTGGTATGTACATGAGCAGTAGTAGTATGGCATACACCATGGCCTGCCTCAACGCCCTCCACCCCTTCTGGAAACAATTGTTTCCCAATAAATTTAAACTTATAGACCTATACTAGTACACGTGGAGGCCACGCATGCCCGGTCTAGATGAGACGGACTACAGGATCCTCGAGGCCCTAGACGCCTACGGCCCACTATCGGCCTCCGAACTCTCGAGAATACTAGGCATATCCAGGAGCTGGGCCTGGAAGAAGGTGAGGAGGCTGGAGAGGCTAGGCATAGTCAAAACCTCCAAGAAGGGCAGGCTCTTAGTCGCTACACCAGCCAGCGGCTCCTATAGGGCCGTACTGAGAATCGGCATACTCAGGGCCAGCGAGTACCCCTACATTCTACCCCTCAGACGGCTATTCCACGACATATCCGATAGGGTAGAGGTCTCCGTGTATGAGGAGGCCTATAGGCTAGCCCTAGACCTGGCCGCTGGCAGGGTTCATCTTGCTATGGCCCCACTGGTAACCCTGGTAGCCCTCCACAGGCTGACCGCTGGCAGGATCCACATTATAGGGGGTGGTAGTAGCGGGGGGAGCGGCGTCGTATACGCCTCTTCCCCCACCAGGAGGGGGCACGCAACAACCATGGCATCGACCATGGAGCTCTGCGCCGAGGTTAAGGGCCTTCCAGGGCCCAGAGTGTACATGAGCAGCGGCTCCTCCATCCTCGGCGCCGTGATGAGGGGCACACTAGAGGCTGGAGTGGTGTGGGAGCCCTACCTGACACAGGCTAGAGAGGCTGGGCTGCACGTAGAGGACTGTGGCCTCCCCTTCTGCTGCGTGCTGGGGGCGAATAGATCCCTAGAGCCCGAGTATGATAGGATAGGTAGGATGATGGCCCGGGCGGTCTCAGAGGCCTCGAGGGGTAGGGTGGACCTTGGCGCCTACTCCAGGCTCCTGGGCTTTGATAGGAGGCTCGTGGAGTCTACTATCACCTCCTATAAGTTCCTAGAGGAGCCCCCAATAGAAGAGGCTAGACAGCTCCTCAGCTATATTAGGAGTACCATAGTGCCCGGTAGGGTTGTCGAAGATGCCTTCAGAGTAGGTCCTTAAGGGTCTTTACTGTCTTAACCCACTCCGGTATAGGGTCTCCCCTGCTCGCCGCCACCCCTGTCATAACTAATATCCCATCCACCCCGGCCCTCCTAGCTAGCTCCATGTCGGTGTCGACCCTATCCCCTATTACTGCTAGCCTTTCCGGCTTTCTGCCTAGTAGCCTGAGGGCTGCCTCTAGTATCCACGGGTTGGGCTTCCCCGTGTCTACATCCGCTCTCCTCCCTGTAGCTGTCTCTAGGAGCGACACTATGCTCCCCGCCCCGGGTGATAGGCCACCGGGTGTGGGGTAGGCATTGTCCCTATTGGTTGCCACGAATAGGGCACCCCTCCTTATGGCCCAAGAAGCTGCCTCCAGCTTCCTATAGGTTAGCCCCCTGTCTAGTCCTACCACGACAGCCTCTGCATACTCGTGATCCCCCGGGTTAAGGGGCTCGTGGCCTTGGAGTATTAGCTCCTCCACTAGCCCCTCCTCTCCCACTGCTAGGACTTTTGATGGGCCGTGCTTCTCCCTTAGCCATAGGGATGCCGAGTAGCCGCTGTTCACTATCCT
This sequence comes from Acidilobaceae archaeon, assembly GCA_027014125.1. Taxonomy (GTDB): domain Archaea; phylum Thermoproteota; class Thermoprotei_A; order Sulfolobales; family Acidilobaceae; genus S012-22. The sequence goes on from JALWEI010000020.1 coordinate 97,470, forward strand.
ATCTGGGCCTAGTTGGAGGCCTATCGCTGCTAGCTTTCTGGAATATGCCCTTCTGCTCCTGGTCGAGTTGTTTGTTAGTAGTACCACCTCCACTCCGGTCTCGGCTATTCTTGCTAGTGCTTCTATGTTGTCTCTTATTGGCTCCCCGTCTATCCATACTACTCCATCCACGTCTACTATCAGTACGTCGTACTCCATCATGTCCTCCCCAGGCGCTCCTCCAGGATCCTCCTTACCTGCTCTGGGCCAATCTTCCCGGGGAGCCTAACACTGGCCCTGGGGCCCTTGCCGCCGCCGCGTCCCTTCATAGCCTCTGCGAGGGCCTTTGCTAGTTTCCCTGCGTCTATCTTCTTGGCCGCCTCCTCTCCTAGGGCTATCTCTACCTGCGTACTATCATCGATGTGGTATATTATAGCGGCTACTAGGTTCTTGTGCATCATGGTTAGCTTTCTTAGGACGTCTTGTACCCCCTTCTTGTCGGCCTCTATTGACTCTGCTACCAGTAGCTTTACTCCTCCTATTGCTGGCGCCTTCTCCGCCTCCGCTTCGAGCGTCTTAGCCCACTGCCTCCTATACCTTCTGATGGTCTCTTCTGCCTTGTGTAGTGCTTCTAGTACTCCCTTGACCCTCTGGGCCTCCATGCCTCTGCTGGCCTTTACAGTCTCCGCTATCTCTGCTAGGGCGTCCTCTAGCTTCCCTGCCTCCTCTGGTATCCTTGTCCCGGCCACGTACTCTAGCCTGACTACCCCGTCTTGTATTCTCTCGTAGTTGATTATCTTGAAGCCGCCGATCTCCCCTGTGTTGGCCACGTGGGTCCCGTAGCACGCCTCTACGTCGATCCCCTTTATCTCTACTATTCGTATATCCTTTTTCATAGGTACCCCGCCTTGGTATATCACGTACCCGTACTTCTCCTCTGCCTCGTTCTTGGGCTCTAGCCTAGCCTCTACGGGTATCCTCATGTCTATGATCGTGTTAACCTCCTCCTCTAGCCTCTTTATGTCGTCCCTAGTTAGGGGCTTGTAGTGGGTTATGTCGAGCCTGCCCTTCTCCTCTGTCTTCTCGGCTCCTGCTTGCCATGCGTGCTTGCCGAGCACCTTTCTGGCCGCCGCTATCAGGGCGTGGGTGGCCGTGTGGTGCCTCATTATCCTGTACCTTCTCCTCCAGTCTATGATCCCTTCCACGGTGTCTCCCTGGTCTATAGCCGCTTCTCCCTCGACCTTGTGTACCACTACGTCGCCTACACTCTGGACATCGACTACCCTCAGCCTGGAGCCCCGGGCTACTAGTATACCTGTATCGTGTATCTGCCCCCCGCCTGTTGGATAGAATGCCGTCTGGTCTAGTATGACGTAGCTTCCCCTGACCCCTAGGACCTTACCTGTGAACCTGGTCATGTATGGGTTCTCGTGGAATAGGGGTCTTGTGGGTGGGAAGCCCCGGGCCCACTCCACCACGTCCTGGGGGAGCTTGGCCTTCTCCCCCGCCCTCACTGCTTTTGATGGTTGCTTGTGCATCGCCGCTACTATGCTGTAGAAGTTGGCGGGGACCTTGACCTCTATTCCCCTCCTGGCCGCTATCTCCGCAACTAGCTCTGGCGGTATTCCCTTGCTGTCATAGAGCTTGACTAGGTCCTCTAGGCTTAACCTCTTCTTCCTCCTTATCTCCTTCTCGACTATAGCTCCTCCTCTGGATATGAGGTCCTTGAACCTCTTCTCCTCTAGAGTCACTACCTCTATGATGTAGTCCCTCATATCTATTGCCTGTGGGAAACTGTTCTTCCAGTACTGGATCTGCATGTCGACAAGGTCTACCATGCTAACATCTGCCCCGAGGGCCCTAAGCTGTCGTAGCGCCCTTCTGAGGACCAGCCTAGCCAGGTAGCCCTCGCCCGAGTTTGACGGGACCACGCCGTCCGCCAGCATTAGCATTAGGGTCTTTGCATGGTCGAGTACACTATAGACCCTAGCCTCCCTCTCGAGTATCCTCCTAGCCTCCTCCGGGGACATGCCCGCCTTGCTGGCTACGTTATGGTAGTAGCTTGCTAGGCTGGCCTCATCCTCCGGGTCTAGCCTGCCCGCCGCCTTGTATGCGGCCCATAGCACCTCCTGTGGTGGCTCCTCTAGGCCTATCATGCCCCTGTACTTGGGAAGTAGGTCCCCGTAGATCGTGTGGAACGCTGTCGGCGTCTTCCTGGTGAACCAGGCTAGCCTCTCCACGCCGTAGCCGGTGTCTACTATCTTTAGCGGTATCTCCTCGTAGCCCCCGTCTACCACCTTGTACTTCATGAATACTAGGGTTGCGAGCTCTAGGCCCCCCACTGTTACCTCGAAGCTTGGGCCAGCGTTCCCCCCTCCCTCCCACCATGACTCTTTGAACACGATCATCTCGCCAGGTATACCCATCTCCTTGGTGAAGAACTCGTAGGCTAGCCTGACGGTCTCCTCTTTCCAGTAAACCCACTTATCAGGATAGTTGAACGCGTGGTGCGCTGCCATCTCGAAGCTAGTCAGGTGTCTCCCTATGGTGACGCCAACATTGTCTATATCCTCCAGCCTTATGGAGGGCTGGCTTATGACCAGGGGGTTTGCTGGAGGGGGCACGAGCCCGCTGGTTACGTGGGGCTGGAACACCACTATGCTGGCTATCGTTAGGTATAGGTCCTCCCTCCACCTAGCCACTACGGGCCGGGGCTTGACTGGCTCGTGGCCCCTCCGGGCGAAGAAGTCTATGAAGAGCCTCCTTGCCCCCTCTACATCCAGCGGGCTCCTGGAGGGTATATCCTCGAACCAGTACTCCACGCAGGGGGTGTCCTGGGGCTCCTCGAAGTCGGGGTTCAGGGTCCAGTAGTACTCCCTGCACCTCTTCCCGATCTTCCTCTGGAATCCGTGCTCCTTGAAGAAGTCTAGCGCGTACTCCGCTGGGTCCACGCTCATCTGGTTGGGCACCGTGGAGAATCGGTGTAATTGGGTGGGTGTTATATAGGTGTTTGAGGAGGGCTGGCTAGAAGCCGAAGAGGCCTCCGAGGCCCTCCCCGATGTCGACCTCCTTCTCCTCTTCCTCCTCCTCTTCCTTCTTCTCCTCCTCAGCCTTAGCCTCCTCGGCAGCAGGAGCAGCAGCAGGGGCTGCCGCAGCGGCTGCTACCGGGGCTGCTACTGCCTGCTTTAGCACCTCCTCTAGGTTTATCTCTGAGAGGCTGGCTACTAGCATCTTCACCTTTGCATCGTCTACCTGTATGCCTAGGGCCTCTAGCACCTTCTTTAGATTATCCTCGTTTACCTCCTGCCCGGCGTAGTATAGGGCTAGGGCAGCGTGGATGTACGCCTTCCCCTCCTGGGCCATTCCTCATCCCTCCACCACTGGTATCACGCATGTTAGGGTTTTAAAGAGTGTTGCTAGAAGCCGAAGAGGCCTCCGAGGCCCTCCCCGATGTCGACCTCCTTCTCCTCTTCCTCCTCCTCTTCCTTCTTCTCCTCCTCAGCCTTAGCCTCCTCGGCAGCAGGAGCAGCAGCAGGGGCTTGGGGTATCTCCTCTATTCCTAGCTCCTTGGCCTTGTCTCCTAGAGCCGCTATTACTGCTAGCTCCTCTGCTATTGCCCTGCCTACTACGTACTCTGCCACGTCTGGCGTTAGGAACCCGGTTTCTCCTGCCACCGCCGCTACCGCCATTGCTGCCTTTGCTATCGCAGCCTCTATAGCCTCTGGGACCGCGGCGAATACTATCTCCGCCGCTAGGCCTAGCGCCTCCATGCTGGCCTCCATTACCTGTGCCTTGAACTCTTCTAGGTCTACTAGTAGGTCCTCTCTGGGTATCATTACCCCGCCATCGTATACCGCTGCTATCTTAACTCCTATCTCGAATGGCGTTATGCCTAGCTGTTGTAGTAGGCTTGCTAGGTCTGGGCTGATCACGTCTCCCGGCTTGGCTACTACTGTGTCCTTCCTCACGTATACCGTGCCTTTCCTTATCTCGTATGGTATCTTTAGCTTGCCGAAGACGCTTAGCATTGGGCCGGGCTGTATCCCGGTGTCTCCCTCGGGTATGACGATCTCCTTATCTGCTACCTGTCCTGGCTTGGCTGGTGTTGGGACCTTCTCTGACTCTATCATCCTTGCCATCTTGAATGGGTTCATGTTTGTGAAGAGTAGCATCGTGCTGCCTGTTATGTACTTCTCGAATAGGCTCTTGTCTAGTCCTGCCTCTTCTACTGCCCTTAGGATTAGGTTCTTCTTGGCCACCTTGAAGACTATCTGCTTCCTGAACTTCTTCCTGATTAGTTGCAGCTGCTTGGTTGGCATCCCGGTTAGGTCCGCTATGCCTACCACCGGGTACTTCTTGAAGAGGTCTACTAGCTCCTCTACTACCCTCCTCTTCCACTCGGGTATCCTCCTCTCCCTCTTTATGTCTAGCATTGACATCTACACCACCCCCGCTATACGTGTACCTGGACCGGGACTCCCATGGTCTTCTTCAGGTAGATCTTGGCGATCTTCTGCTGTCCATACTTCTCGCTGAGGACCTGTAGGACCGTCCTTATATTCTCCGCTATCTCCTCGGGCTTCATCCCCTCGTCTCCAACCCTAACCATGACCTGGGGCTGGTTCCTAGTCCTTAGCCATACTGCCCTCTTGAACCTCTGTACAAGGTCCTCGATGTTCGCCGCTGGGGGCACCGGCGTTGGGGCCTTACCCCTGGGGCCTAGCGCCGGGCCTAGGGTCCCGCCGGCCATACCCATAAGGTCGGCCCTGACGAGCACCCAGTCGCACCTCTTAGCTATCTTCTTAGCCCTCTTCCTGTTGCCCCTCAGCTGTGCTAGGTCTTCCCTGGTGTAGACTTCCAGCCCCATCTCCCTTGCCTTCAGGGCCATGTCGCCCTCTGCAACCACGCATATCTTAGGCTCCTTGGTTGGCTTGTGTGGTAGGTAGACGATCTCCCTTATCCTCCCCTCGGGGCTCTTGAGGTCTACGTCCTTGAGGACTACTATTAGGTCCACTGACTGCTTGAATCTTCTGGGCTTGCCTAGGGATAGAGCCTCCTTTACAGCCTCGACTAGCCTATCCTGTGCCACTAGCACTCCCACGCACCCCGGTCGGGCCCTCCTCGGGGCCCTCCTCCAGCCCCTCCTAGGGCTGGAGTCCTTGCTACGCGGCGTCGCAGCCCGGGCTTAATAAAGCCAACAGTGGGGGGCCGGGATACCGTTATTAAGCCGGCCATTCGCCAAGTGGCCCACTGGAGGTGCATCCCTGTGGCTGAGAAGGTTGTGACGGTCCAGATTGAGGGTGGCAATGCTAGGCCTGGGCCGCCTCTGGGACCCATGCTGAGTCAGATGGGTCTCAACGTTAAGCAGGTTGTAGATGAGATTAACGAGAAGACGAAGCAGTTCGAGGGTATGACTATCCCTGTTAAGATAATCGTGGATCCGAAGACGAAGAAGTATAGGATAGAGGTCGGTATACCCACGACTACCGCTCTCCTCCTCAAGGCTGTCGGGGCTAAGGAGCCTAGCGGTGATCCTATGCACCAGAAGATAGGGGATCTACCGTTCGAGAAGATCGTCGAGATAACTCTACAGAAGAAGCCGCAGCTTCTGGCGAAGACTCTCAAGGCTGGCGTGAAGACTATTCTGGGGTCTGCCAGGAGTATAGGGATAACCGTCGATGGTAAGGATGCGAAGCAGGTGACTAGGGAGGTCGAGGAGGGCCTCTACGACGCGGTCTTAGCTAAGTATGAGGAGGAGTGGGAGAAGGAGGAGTAGCTGGCTACTCCTCCACCGGCTTCACCTGGTCTACCGGGATCGTGACTACCATCCTGAAGTCTGATTCCAGCAGGGTTAGGTCTACCTCCCCACGGCCCTCGTAGACCTCCACTATACGGCCCCTCATGCCCTTGAATGGGCCTCCTGTCACCTCTACTATCTGGCCCCTCTCTAGCTTTGGCACCTCCCTCTCCGGCTTGGCTAGGCTGACCACCTCCTCTACCTTCATCTTGATCGGCCTCCTCCTCTTCAGGTTCTTGACGCCCCTGATGAGTATATAGAAGTCGTTGGGGTCCCCTACCTCTACTATTATATACCTCTTTATCTTGGGCGAGACTAGCACGCTCCTAAGGTCTAGCCCCATCCTCCGCGCCCTCTCGGCTAGTAGCAGCGCCACCCTCTCCTCCGCGCCTCCAGTCACTGCTAGAGCGTAGAATGTTGAGGGATGCTTAGTCCCCTCCTCACCCTCCATTGTGGTACACCTCACGCTGCTAGGAGGACGTAGGCTAGGTGTATGATGTATGCTATGCCCCCGACTACTGTGAAGCCGAGTAGGTTGAGCTTTGTGAGCAGCCTGAACTCTTCCTCGTCAGGCCTCCTTGCCAGTACTAGTATCCTCCTCCAGGCATCGATGTAGCTCCTTATCCAGGCCTTGACCATGACCCTACCCCTTTAACCCTCACGTATTATGCTTCGAGGCGTGGCATATTAAGGTTTCCAGGGGCCTTGGCCTGCAACGGGTGCACCTATTGCCCCCGGGAGAGTTTGACTCTTGGATCCTGACTATCGGGAACGAGATATTGATAGGTAGGATCGTGAACACGAATGCCTCTTGGCTAGCATCCAGGCTCACCCTCCTAGGCTTCAGAGTCGCCCGGATCATAACCGTGCCTGACGATGTCGCGGATATAGCTGAGGAGGTTGGAAGAGCCGTTGCTAGAGCCAGGGTGGTGGTCACTACTGGAGGCCTAGGCCCCACCTATGATGATGTCACACTCGAGGGCGTTGCCAGAGCTCTGGGTAGGAGGCTGACTGTAAACGATAGGGCTCTCGACATGGTTAGGCGCTTCTACGAAGCCCGGGGGCTAGAGCTGACAGAGGAGAGGGTCAAGATGGCTATGCTACCAGAGGGTGCTGAGGCAATACCAAACCCCGTGGGGGCCGCTCCTGGCTCGATTATAGACCATGGCGGGGCCCTAGTGATATCCCTGCCCGGCGTCCCCTCTGAGATGAAGGAGATGTTCACTAGATACGTTGAGCCCAGGCTGCGGGAGATCGCTCCAAACGTTGCCCTTGTTGAGTGCTATGCCCGGGTCATAGGCGTCCCCGAGTCGGGCCTGGCTCCGGTGGTTAAAAGGGCGGCTAGGAGCCGTGAGGGGGTATACCTGAAGACCCATCCAAAGGGCCATGAGCTGGAGGGGCCTGTTATAGAGGTTAGGGCCCTAGCATCTGCCGGGTCTGTTGAGGAGGCCCGGGCCAAGGCTCTTGAGGTCGTGAGGGAGGTAGTATCGTATGCAAGGGAGCAGGGGGGTAGAGTGGGCGAGGAGGGTTGTACTGGCTAAGATCGGCCTTACACTGCTCATAGCGGCCATCGGCTCTCTAATGGTGTACATAGGATCGGGGGCCGGTTCTAGGATCATCATAGTTGCTGGCCTAGCTATGGTGGCGTTGTCTCCCGTGATATCCTACCTAATAATCTACCTCCACCTATCCCGGAGGGCCTGACAGTGTATAAGGGGAGCCCAGACTATAATACATGCTGGGGGCTCGGCTTTGAAGCCGTTCGACACCAGGATGCTTATAATACAGGCGCTATCAGAGGCTAGGATGGCTATACTTAGGCTTAGGAGCATGTCGATGCTGGCCAGCGAGTACGGGATGGACGGCTCCATGATATCTAGGCTCAGGTTTGTGACCGCCCTCCTGGAGGGGATAGCGGGGGAGATGGAGGAGTGGCTCAAGGCCCCCAGGCTGGCCCCGGGGAGGGTGCTGGCCCTTATGAAGCTGGTGAGCCTGGCCCAGCAGAAGGCCAGCGGTATCCATCCCGAGGTTGATCTAGCCCTGAGCCAGGTCTCCTCAAGCCTAGCCCACATATACTCCCTGGCCAGCGAGGAGGGCTACGGCTACTCTCCGGATACCAGCCTTATAGACAGCCTCCTCCTACAGGCTAGGAGGGCCGCTGGGGAGCAGGGGGGCACGCTATCCTAGCCGCCCTATAAACCCGCCTATATAAATCCCTGTGTAGAATATATGCCGGGGTGCCCCTGGTATGGGCGAGGAGACGGTCAACGCTGAGGGAGTGGTTGTTAGCGGGGATAAGGAGATCGTGGAGAGGGTGATCAAGGCCCTCAAGGAGGTGTACGACCCCGAGATACCGGTGAACATCTACGACCTGGGCCTCATATACGAGATCCACGTGGAGAAGGGGGAGGAGGGCCCCAGGATCCATGTGGTGATGACTATAACCGCCATCGGGTGCCCCGTCACAGGAACCATAGCTGCGTACGCTGAGGAGGCCATAAGAGACGCCGTCCCCGAGGCCGAGGATGTGATAGTAGACGTCGTATTCGACCCACCCTGGAGCCCTGATAGGATCACCGAGGAGGGAAGGGAGATGCTAAAGGCTATCTACGGCTACGATATAGTCGAGCAGTGGAAGAGGCAGATGGCCGAGGCTGGACAGTAAAGGATAGTAGCCCTCACACACCCTCCACAACACGGTGCCTGGGGGGTTGAAGAGGGAGAAGATAAAGTCCGAGATCCTGGAGCTGATAGACGATAATTATAGTAACTGGCGTAAGGCAGCCTTCTACTCTGACCCCGAGGTGGTCGAGGTCCTGGATAGGCTCCAGAGGGTATGGGAGGAGGAGGGTATGAAGGGGTACCCGATCGATTATGCCAGCGACGAGGAGCTAGCCCTGCTATATGATAAGGCTAGGACATATGCTTACATGCCCGAGGATAGGGCCAGGAGCATAGTTTTCGGCAGGCAGGGGGGCGGCGAGGAGGAGCAGGGGTCTAGCCTTAGGAGGTTCCTGCGGAGGCTCCTGGGCTAGGCCGGCCTCCTCTCCCTAGGCTCTATATAGTCCTTGGGCGCGGCCTCGAACGGTTCCAGATACTTTTTGAGTGCCTTGGGTATGGCTACCCTCCCGTCCGGCTCCTGGAAGTTCTCTAGTATGGCAGTTATTGTCCTGGTTGAAGCGATTGCCGTGCTGTTGAGCGTGTGCACGTACTCCCTCTGCATTCCCTTCCTCCTGATCATCCTGATCCCCAGCCTGTACGCCTGCCAGTCTGTGCAGTTGCTGGAGCTCACCAGCTCCCTGTACCTACCCTGTGCTGGCATCCATACCTCTATATCGTACTTCTTCACCGCGCATGCACCCAGGTCCCCGGCAGCTATGTTGACCACCCTGTAGGGTAGCCCTAGCCCCTCGATTAGCTCTATAGCGTTCCGAGTGATCTCCTCGTGCATCCTCCTACTATCCTCGGGCGTGCTGTATATGAACTGCTCTACCTTGTGGAACTGGTGCACCCTGAATATCCCCTTTAGGTCCCTGTTACCGGCTCCCGCCTCCTTCCTGAAGCATGGGCTAACCCCTATCAGCCTTAGGGGTAGGCTGTCGTCATAGATCTCGTCCTTGTAGTAGAGGGCTGCTAGTGGGTGCTCGGCCGTGGCTATCAAGTATAGGTCCTCATCCTCAATCTTATATATAGCATCCTTGAACGTCTCTATGTCGATCACGCTAGTGATGACCTTCCCTCTAAGCATGTATGGGGGCTCTACTAGCGTGTACCCCTTCGCCGATAGCTTGTCGATCGCGTATAGCAACAGGGCTAGGTCCAGCCATACTAGGTCCTCGAATAGGTAGTAGAAGCGGGAGCCCGCTACTTCCCCCGCCTTTAGGGTGTCTCCCAGCTTGAGCACGCTCTCCAGCATGTCCGCGTGGCCCACTGGCTTCTCGTCTACCAGCTCGTACTCCACCTTGAAGCCGTACCTCTCGGTCTGTTGTAGGAACTGCTCCAGGTGGCCTCTCCAAACCTTGGGTCTGCCCCCGAAGGCTATAGGCACGCTGTCCTCCTCGCCTCCCGGGGGGACGTCGTCCTCTACTATGTTTGGAAGGGATAGCAGGATCCGCCTCCTAGCCTCCTCTATACTCTTCAGCTTGGCCTCCAGCTCCTCTAGCTCCTTGAGGAGCCTCTTAGCCTCCTCTATTAGCCTCTGCCTCTCATCCCTGTCCTTCGCCTTCCCAATCGACCTGCTGACCTTGTTGTGTAGGTGCCTTACCTCGTTGACCCTGGTTAGGAGGCTTCTCCACTCCGCGTCTATCCTATAGGCCTCGTCTACTATCCTGGGATCCATTTGCCTTTTCTCTACATACTCTTTAAGCTTCCCGGGGTTCTCCCGGAGGAGTGCTAGTATGCTCCACATTATGCCATCCTCCACTCTGCCGTGATAGGCGGGCTTGGGATAGGAAATATTAGGGTTTGTGGGTTACTGGCCCCCGGTCCACTTGTATAGGAACACTATGACTGAGACGAATGACACGGTATCCCCGTTATCTACTACCAGCGGGCACCCGACTGATATTGCCTCGGGCTTGAAGAACTGCGGCTCTCCTGGGACTACCACCTGTGGCCTTAGCCCGCCGTTGCCTGTCTGATATGCTATCACGGATGGTAGCACTAGTGTGGCGTTTTGTATGAAGCCGCACTGGCCGTCTGTTATCACTAGGTTCCTCTTGTTTAGGTACGTCAGCCCGTATAGGCCTAGCTTGTAGAGGACCGTGTTGAGCACCTTGGTCCTGTTCTCCTCTGGTAGCCCTATGAAGCCTGGGAAGTGGATCCACTTTGTCCCGAAGTCGTCTACCACCTCTGTGGAGTATGATGTGAATAGCGAGGACCTGCTGAATGGCGGTATCTTGTGTGCTATCTTCAGCATCTGGAATGACTTGGGGAAGTCAGCTGTGCCGTGGGTCACCACTCCAAACCTTAGCCCCGTGGCTCTTGGACTTGTTATGCTTGGCTCTGGGAATACTAGCAGCGTCCCCTGATTCTTGTCGTACTGGCCCCTGTAGACCTCGTAGAAGAGTAGGTAGGTGTTGTCTGGGTCGGCTCCTAGCCTCTGGAGTATGTAGTTGGCTGTGCCCTCGGTGCCTACTAGGATCTGTGCTAGGGTCCTGATCTGGGTCTCATTGAACGTGGCTCCATCTGCTATGGTCTTTCTACCCGTGTTTACGGTGATCCAGTAGCCGTAGTCCCACCATGAAACGATTAGGGCGTCGGGGCTCGTATTGTTCTTTATATAGTCGAGCATGTTTATCCAGGCGTTGTTCAGGGGGACAACTATCTTGGGCTTGCCGTCCTCGCCGGCGACTGTTAGGGGTCCTAGACCCCCGGTTAGTATCATAGGGGCCCTTACACTGTTGCTCCTGTACGCGGTGTAGCCGTAGTAGGCGCTGCTGAACAGTATAACTATTAGTAGGAATCCTACTATCATTATCCTTATAGGGTCCCTCTCCGAGGTGACCTGCCTCCTCCTAGACTTGACCTCCCTCTGCAACCCCTGGGCTATGACGCCCGTGGCTATGCCGGCGCCTAGGCTGACGTAGAAGGAGGCCATCTGGGTGAAGTAGGCTAGCTGTTTGTTCGCATACACCAGCAGGAAGCCTAGGAGGAATAGTGGGGCTACTATGGCGTCCACTATGCTCCTCTTCCCCGTGTATATCCTGTATATGTAGTAGATTGCGCCTCCCGCGAATATTATCAGGGGTATGCCATAGTTGCTGAAGATGCTATTCCATGGCAGGGGCTGGTGCTCCTGCACGCTCTCCGCTAGCGGGCTTAGGTTCCTCACTCCCAGGGCCATGAGGATCCTTCCGCTAACCGGTAGCAGGCCGCTGCTAAACACGACTATTGCTGTTACGAATAGTGTGGCCACTAGCCAGGCCTGCTTCCTTGGGGAGTAGGCACCTAGGAGGGGGAGCCCCTTCTCGACCCACTTGATCGATAGGGCGTATATGGCTAGCGCAGCCAGTAGCGATACGCCAAGGTTGGCTACGAAGTACTTGGGGCCCACGCCCGGGTTTGCCGCTATGATAACCATCATAGCAAGTGATGTGGCTAGGTACACCTTCATCCTGGCCTGGCTAGGCTTGAGTATAACCGGGTCTAGGAGCATTATTAGGGCTAGGGATATGATGGCTACATCGTAGCCTCCCCATATGAAGCTTATCAGGCCGCCTACTACTCCCGAGAGGGCAGCGTACCCCAGCGCCCTGGACTCGCTCCCCTTCATGGCCGAAGACTTTAGGGCTTTTGCGAGTAGTATGTAGAATAGTGTGAGGAACGGTACCGCTATACCCGTCTTCTCGACGAAGCCCACCGTGGTCCTTACTATGGCTCCGGGGTATAGGCTGAATATCGCCGCGGCGACGACGCCGCCTATCCTGCTTCCGGTTAGCTCGACCACCATGAGGTAGGCTAGTGGTATGGTTACGGTTCCTGCGAATACTGGGAAGAGTGCTATCCACTCCTTTAGGGTTAGGCCCAGCGCCTGTCCTATCGGGTATGTCGCGGCCGCTAGCCATGAGACCCCTATGTACTCCTGCCTTAGGAAGTCCCTGCCTAGGGGCCACCAGAACTCCTTAACGTTCTCTATAGAGGAGAAGGAGAATAGGCCGTTCTGGTGTAGCTGCTCTGCTATCCAGTATGCTATCCATGGGTCGTTCGCGTCTAGGTCTATCCCGTACTTGAGGGCTGGGAGGATCCTGAGGTACGCCCCCACGATTGTTAGTATTGCTACCGCCACCAGTGCTAGGTGCCTAGAGTATTTGATGAAGACGTTTATTAGACCGCTGGATATTGCACCGAATTCCCCCCTGTCTTCACTAGCCCTTTTTGTCAATATACTCTACACCACCTACTCGAGGGTGGAGGAGTCGGGGTGGACTTAAGTTTTACCCGGTGGGGTAAGTGCTCCTGCTTTTATTCCAGCTGTTACACTGTTTTAAGGCGGGTGTAATGCTGTGGATCACAGGAGAGTTAAGGTTGTTATAATGGGGGCTGGCGGCCGCGACTTCCACAACTTCAACGTGGTATTCCGGGACAACCCCAAGTACGAGGTGCTTGCATTCACGGCAACCCAGATACCAGGTATAGTAGGCAGGAGGTATCCCCCCGAGCTGGCGGGCAGCCTCTACCCATCCGGCATACCCATAGTCCCCGAGGAGATGCTAGAGGACTACGTTGCCAGGTGGGGCGTGGATCTCGTGGTACTATCGTACAGCGACCTCACCTACCAGGAGCTGGGAGAGCGGATTAGCAGGGCACTGGCCTCAGGGGCCTCATTCATGATCCTAGGCCCTAGGGACACAATGCTCCCCTCATCCAAGCCTGTGATAGCGGTTACCGCCGTCAAGACCGGGGCAGGTAAGAGCAGCGTCTCGCGGGCTATAATAAGGGAGCTTCGGGGCAGGGGCCTATCAACTATACCTATCAGGCACCCCATGGCGTATGGCGATCCCTCGAAGATGGCTGTACAGAGGTTCTCCACCCTGGAGGACCTCGACAGGTATGGGGTAACCGTAGAGGAGAGGGAGGAGTATGAGCACTACATAACCAACGGGCTAACCGTCTACGCTGGCATAGACTATGGGAGGATACTTGCGGAGGCCGAGAAGGAGGCCGACGTAATACTATGGGATGGAGGCAACAACGACTGGCCATTCATAGAGCCGGACTACATGATAACAGTAGCCGACGCCCTCAGGCCCGGGCTGGAGGTCTCAGCCTTCCCCGGGGAGGTAAACGCCAGGATGGCCGACCATATAATAGTAAACAAGGTAGACCAGGCCCCCAGGAGCAATGTGGATAGGATCCTAGATAACATAAGGAGGATAAACCCGAGGGCCGAGATCAGCCTAGCCGCCAGCAGGGTGAGGGTCGACAACCCCGAGATGATAAAGGGGAAGAGGGTAGCAGTAGTCGAGGACTCTCCCACAGTAACACACGGAGGCGCCCCCTACGGGGCCGGCATGGTAGCGGCGAGGCAGTACGGCGCAGGGGAGATAGTAGACCCCCGGCCATACGCGGTCGGGATAATAAGGAGGATGATGGAGGAGTACCCCCACATGGATAAGGTGGTGCCCAGCACAGGCTACACGCCCAGCCAGGTGAGGGACCTAGAGGAGACCCTCAGGAGGATGCCGGTGGACGTGATCGTCTCCGGTACGCCAATAGACCTATCGAGGATCGTGAACATAGACAAGCCGATAGTAAGGGTGTGGTACGATATAGAGATAGTAGAGGGCCCAGGCATCAAGGAGATCGTAGACAGGTTCCTAGAGAGGGCCAAACACAAGATGGGGTAACACATTGCCCAGGAGGATGCTGGTCGTAGTAGCGCTCGGAGGCAACGCACTGCTAAGGAAGGGACAGAAGGGGGAGATAGAGGAGCAGTGGGCCACCGCCAGGGCCGCCGCAAGGAGCCTAGCAGTAGCACTCAGCGACGTCGACGCCGTGGTGACACACGGTAACGGCCCCCAGGTAGGATACCTTCTAGAGGCATTCAACTCCCTCCCACCCGACAGGCCCCGGCAACCCCTATACCTTGCAGTGGCAATGACCCAGGGATGGATAGGCTTCATACTGCAACACAGCCTAGAGGAGGCGATGCCCGGGAGGAGGGTTATCGTCGTACCCACAAGGGTAGTCGTCAGGAGGGACGATCCGGCGCTCAAGGTTCCAACCAAGCCGGTGGGCCCCTTCTACACCAGGGAGGAGGCAGAGGAGCTGGAGAAGAGGCTGGGCTGGGTTATGAGGGAGGACCCTCGGGGAGGCTACCGTAGGCTAGTCCCAAGCCCTAGGCCGGTTAAGGTCCTCGAGGCTGGCTACATAAAGGAGCTCGCACGCCGGGGGGCCCTGGTGATAGCTGCTGGCGGAGGCGGGATCCCTATACTGGAGACTGGGGAGCCCGTGGATGCGGTGGTTGATAAGGACCTCGCCTCAAGCCTCCTAGCTAGGAGCATAGGGGCTGACAGGCTGGTTATACTGACTGATGTGCCCGGCGTGGCTGTGGGCTATGGCAGGCCCGGGGCTAGGTGGCTCTCCAGGGTGACCGTGTCAGAGCTCAAGCACCTCCACAGGATGGGCCACTTCCCTCCGGGTAGTATGGGGCCGAAGGTGGAGGCCGCTATAGAGTTCGTCGAGGCTACTGGGGGGACTGCTCATATAGGTAGCCTGGATAGGGCATTGGAGGTTATAGCTGGAACCTCTGGCACCATAGTAGTGCCCGGCTAGGGCCTAGCATCAATTTATAGGCCATAACACCCAACCGGGGCCTAGAGGGGGATGGGTATGACAACTGCGAGGGAGGCGTTCGAGGCTAAGGCGCTCAGGAGGAAGTACGGGGTTGTCGGTAGCGTTGCCGCCAGGTATAGGACCGCTGGATATAGGGTAGAGGTGCTTGGGGGCGGCGCTGCCGATTTCGTTGCCAGGCGGAGGGGAGAGGCTCTGGCGGTTAAGGTGTATTCTAGGAGTGGGCTGGTGCCTGCTAGTGTCGTGGAGGAGCTGGCCTCCTACGCCTCTAGCCATGGTTTGAAGCCTGTCCTAGCCCTGTACGGCGGTGGGCCTAGGCTTAGCGAGGACGCCGCCGAGAAGGCTAGGGGGCTCGGAGTCTCGGTTAGGAGGGTTAGGCCCTAGCCTCTCTCCTCTTCCATCCTCAGCGCTATCTTCCTGAAGGGGCAGTCCTCCCAGTACTTCTCACACTTATACACGGATCCCCTTACTAGGTATCTTCCTAGGACTTTGCACCTAGCCACGTAGTAGCCCTCGTGCTCCTCCACCTCGAAGTACTGGCACTGGGATGATGGCTTGTAGTGTAGCATGAATATTCGGGGGAATGGTATCTTAGCCTTCTGCCTGGCCACCCTGGCTTCCACCCTCTAGGCTCAGCTTATCTGCTATCCTTAATAGTTCCTCCCTGGCCTCCTTTATCACCTGCTCCAGCCTTGCAACCCTCTCCCTCAGCTTGTTGAGTTCATCTCCTACCGGGATGGGTAGGGCTAGCTTGAGCTTCCCGGCCTTAAGCATGTCGTAGGTCTCTCTGACCAGCTTCCCGGCCTTGGTCTTGCCCTGTAGGTGGTTCCTTATCGTTGCCTCGGTCCTGCCCAGCTCCTCGGCGATCCGGGATATGGTGTAGCCCGCCTTCTCCCTGGCCAGGGCGCCGGCGGCGACTGCCAGGCTGTCTAGCCAGGTAGTGAATTCCTTGGGGTCCATGATCTCGTTGATCACGTCTGGCCTGAATATTGTTGCTATTATGAGTGTTATCTCTAGTTCCCTAACCTCCTTGGCTCCTACTGGCTTGAGTGGGATGTGTGATAGGTCTATCTCTATCCCGGGCCCCATGTTCCCGCTCATATCCACCACCCGGTATATACTATATTATATTCTAGTTCAAGTTTATATTAGTTGTGTGGGCGCTTATGCGTGGGATGCAGGGGAGTGTATATATTATACTTATTTCCGTCTATTAAAACTATATAGGCTCCAACACGGCCCCTCTCACCCTGTAGGGGGTGTAGAGGGTGGCCTCTGGTAGGGGTGTTGATAGGGACTCCATAACCAGGAACCTATCCGTTATATATGAGGATGTCGATGTCGTTGTCTATACTGCTCCCAATGAGGATGAGCTAAAGGAGATTATCCTGAATCTGCTTAAGGAGTATGAGAAGATGACGATCCGGGATATACACAGCCATCTCTCTGGCCTCGCGAGCGAGGACAAGATCAGGTATGCGCTCAACGACCTTATGAAGGATAATATGGTGTATGTGGACAGAAACGGATACTTCTACCTGTCGAGCCTCGAGTATGAGTATGATGGGGCCGAGATGGGTTATGAGGATTATGATGACTTCTACGACGACCAGTTCTAGCCTATATTATGTAGGCTTGGTTCACCACATCCTGGAAGTCGTTCGGGAGGACCTTTCTCCTGCTCTTATAACTGTCATAGACCTTCTCTAGGAACTTGTTGAACACCGGGCACCCGTCATACCTTCCGTCCCTGTCGCACTTGCCCTGCACTCCCTCAACTGTTATCATGAGGAGGCACATCCCAGTCTTCTTATCGTAGTATGGGCACAGCTTGTGGTACCTCTTGGCGCTCTTGACCATCTTGAGGACCCATCTCTTCTTTGGGTCCTCTAGCTCCTGCTTCTGTAGCTCCCTCTCCTCCATAATCTCCTCATCGATCTCTCGGACCACCTGCGTCCACCTCCACCAATTGCTACTCATAGATGCCCGAGTTTTTACGTGTTTAGTAATACCCCTTTTTACACCGCCAGGTATATCGCTGCTGCTACTATGAACATGCCTACCCATAGCCTCGTGTCGGCCCTGAGTATTTTCTCCCCGTCGAGTGGCGGTACTGGTAGTAGGTTGAACACTGCGATGAGGCCGTTGACCCAGGAGAATTGCCATGCCCATAGGGAGCCTGTGGTGGTGTGGTAAGCGATCCCTAGTAGTGCTAGTCCTATGTTGACCGCCGGGCCCGCTGCTACAGAGTTAAGGAATCCCCGGGGGTTGTAGCCGTAGAATGCGTAGGTCCTAACGTAGCCTGGGGCTAGTATTATTATGGGTAGTAGTGCCGATGCTAGGGTTATGAGGAGGCCTGGGGGGTATGCTATGAATTCGGCGTGCATCCCGTATCTCCTGGCCACCTGCCTGTGGGCGAGCTCGTGTAGTATAAACCCTGCCAGTATGCCCGCGAAGTAGCCGCTCTCGTAGAACCTGGGGTCTAGCACCCTCTCCCCGCCTACTGCTAGCGTTATTGCTACTAGTGCTAGGGGGAATGATACGGGCTCTCCTATCTCCCTCGATAGCATTCTCACCGCGCCCACTCCATGTGCACCACGCCATGTATACCGGGCTCTCATAGTAATATTCCAGTATACCCCGTGTAGTTGTCTTGGGGTGCTCGCGGGCTTGGCTAGGCGGTTCATGATCTTCGGCCGGTTCCAGCCCTTCCATAAGGGGCACCTGTCAATAGTTGAGTGGGGCCTCTCCAACGGCTTCGACGAGGCGGTCCTCCTCGTCGGCATGGCGTCGGAGAACTATACGCCCCGCAACCCCTTCACGGCCGGGGAGAGGATAGAGATGATCCGGCTCGGCTCCAGGGACTGGGGGCTCCCCCTGGATAGGATCATCACGGCCACGATTAGGACACTGGAGACTAGCATAGGTAGCGTCTACTACGTGCTCTCCTACGTGCCACGGGTGGAGGTGATAATGACTAGGAACCCGGTCATATCGAGGATATTCCTTGATGCAGGCATCAAGGTGGTGAAGCCCCCCGTGTTTAGGAGGGATGAGTGGAGGGGGGAGAGGATAAGGAGGCTTATAGCCGAGGGCGACCCGGCGTGGAAGAGCGCGGTCACCCCCTCGGTTGCCAGGTTTATCGAGGAGATTGGAGGGGTAGAACGTATAAGGTTCTCCCTAGCCAGCGACTAGCGCCTAAGCTTGAACCTTAGTATACCCGCAATACCGTCGAACACGTTCTTGAACCACTCTGCCTCGGGTATGCTGGGCGGTATTATAACCACCTTGGCCCCGTACCTCTCCGCCTCCTCCTTCCACTCGTCCACGTCATCCCTCTCATCGTGTATTAGGAGGGTCTTCACCATCCCCATCTCCAGGGCCTGCTTGACCTCTGCGGGGCCGTAGACGATCATACCGGTATTCTTGGCTAGGTGGGCCTTGAACTCCTCTAGAGCCTGAACCGCCTCCCTGTACATCTGGGTCTGCACGACTCCCTCCGCCTTCATCACCACCTCCTTGAGCCCCTGGTCGCCCTGGTATGCAACGTCGACCAGCTCCCTCGAGACCAGCTGTTGCAGCCTATAGTCTAGGTACTTGCCCTTGACGAAGTCCATCTTAGCATAGCCGGGGCCCGCCACTATTATCCCCTTGAGCCTCCCCTTCTCTAGTAGTGGTAGGTAGTGCCTCGCCGCGTGCTCCCCTACTCTCTTGAAGAAGTCCTCCACCATCTGCTCTATTATCCTGTCGAACCTCCTCTGGCTCTGTCCACCCATCTTATGCTTCCCGGGTATGTAATCATCTATCTCCTCTAGGACCTCTAGCCTGCCGCCGCGGAGGAGGCCTATCGTGGCCTGGTCCCTCTCTATGATCATTATTCCTATCGCATCCCTATCCTCTACCATCTCCTCTAGGAAGTCTGTTATGAACCTCTTATCGGTCCTGTAGTAGAATACTGGCACCTTCTCTGGGGGGCTGAACATGAGGCATATGAAGTCTCCAGTCTCCATGTTCTCCCCGCAGAATAGGACCAGGCCGTTGGGGGGTACCTTGCTCACCATCTGGAGCCTATCCATAGCGGCGGAGAGGGCCCTCTTAACCGCCTGCCTGGTCTTCTTGAGCTTGATGTTGTCTGTTATGGAGTACTCCTGCCTTAGTAGCTGCATGACGTCGCTGAGCGGCCTGCCCGGGGGGATGTAGAGGCTTAGCAGTACTGTTGCCGGGGCGCTCCACTTCTTGACTTCCCTGAGTATGCCCGCCAGCTCCCTCTTTGTTACCGTTATCTTCTCCTCTATCGTCTTGGCCTTTGCGTCGCCCATACTGCACCGCCACCATATACTCGTCTAGGCTGGGGTGCTGGGGCTTAATAGTTCAATCGGAGAGTTAAAACGATTTAGACGCTGGCCTGGATTAGTGATCACTACTGGGTGCCTAGTGATGAGCAGAGTCGTCAATGTTAACCCGGAATGCCCCAGCCTAGACGTGGTGAAGGAGGCGGTCAAGGTCCTCAGGGATGGGGGTATAGTGGTGATCCCCACCGACACCGTCTACGGTCTAGCCGCTGACCCCTTCAACGAGGACGCTGTGAAGAGGGTATACGAGGTCAAGGAGCGGAGCAGGTCTAAGCCCCTACCCATACTACTCGGAGAGGCCCACCACGCCTTCAAGCTAGTGAAGCCGACCCAACTGTTCTGGAGCCTAGCCATGAAGCACTGGCCGGGGCCCCTAACCCTCGTCGCGGACCCCGTTGAGGGCCTCCCGGGCCACCTTAGGAGGTGGGAGGGGATAGGGGTCAGGCTCCCCAACTGCACCCTTTGCAGGGTTATAGCGAGGAAGCTGGGGGGCGCCATAATAGGGACCAGCGCCAACATATCGGGCATGGAGTCGCCCAGGACCGCCGCCCAGGCAATGTCCATGCTGGGCGACCAGGTCGACCTATACCTCGACGGGGGCCCCACATTCCTGGGCGTGAGCAGCACCGTCGTGGACACCCGGGGGGAGGAGCCCAGGATTATACGGGAGGGGTATATAAGGAGGGAGGCTCTAGCGGCGCCCTAGTACTGGGGTCACACCGGGCCTCCCACCGCTAGAGCCCCGGGCACCTATATACTATACACGGTGTCCCGGGTTGAAGACGCTGAGGATCACCGTATATGCAGGGTTCGACTGGAGGAGTAGGCTTACCGTCAAGGTGGTGAGGGAGGCGGCGGTCCACATATCGAGGACCTACGCTATACCCGTCGAGGTTGAGGTCCTAGAGCTCCCGGTGGGGGATATGGATGAGGATGCCGAGGTGCCGGTGGTCCTCGTGGGGGGCAGGGAGGTTTCCCGGGGAGACGTGCCGTCTATAGTCGATATAGTCGATGAGGCGTTTAGGGGGATAGCGGAGGAGCTAGGGCCCCTGGGGGCGTCTATACCGGTGCCTGGAGTGGCTACGGTGTGAGGAGGGCGAGGACCGCCTTCTGGACGTGGAGCCTATTCTCAGCCTGGTCCCACACCACGCTCCAGGGGCCGTCTATGACCTCGTCGGTGACCTCCTGCCCCCTCATCGCCGGGAGGCAGTGCATGAATATGGCGCCACCGGCCAGCTCCATAAGCTCCCTGTTGACCTGGTAGGGCCTGAATATACGGAGCCTCTCCTCCGCCTCCCCCTCCTGGCCCATGCTGACCCACACGTCCGTGTAGACCACATCCGCACCCTTCACGGCCTCCCTGGGGTCTTCTATTATCTTGATCTCCGCCCCCGTCTCCCTGGCCGCCTCTAGCGCGGCCTCCATGACCCTGGGGTGGGGCTTGTACTTGCTGGGCGTGGCCACAGTTATATTGACCCCCAGCTTGGCCCCTGCTATGAGAAGGCTATGCAACACATTGTCTCCCCCGTCTCCTATGAAGGCTAGCTTCACCCCCTCCAGCCTACCCTTCTTCTCCAGTATAGTCATATAGTCTCCTAGTGCCTGGACTGGGTGCACTAGGTCGCTGAGGCCGTTTATCACAGGTACATCTGCGTGCCTCGCTAGCTCCTCTAGTGTCTGGTGCTTCTTCACCCTGGCGACTATGGCGTCCACATACCTTGATAGAACCCTTGCGGTGTCCGCTATGGTCTCGCCTCTACCCAGCTGGAGCTCGTTCCACCCCAGGTATATGGGGTGTGCCCCTAGTTGCGTAGCCGCTACGTCGAAGCTTACCCTAGTCCTAGTGCTGGGCTTCTCGAATATCATCGCTATGCTCCTGCCCTTTAGGACCTCGATCACCCTCTCGCCCGAGTAGTACCTCCTCTTCATCTCTAGACCCGTCTGTATTATCGCCCTTATCTCCTCACTCGTATAGTCTGCCAGCCAGAGGAGGTCTCTGCCCTTAAGGTTGTAGAGCGACATTGCCAGTCTCCACCCAGATACTGGGGGTGGCCCCTGGACTAGGATTTAAGCCCTACTAGGTCCATGCTAGTATGGGGTAGGGTATGGGCAGGTCCGCCAGGGAGAGGGCGATCAAGGAGGTCCTAGTCGGCCAGCTCAAGTCCTCCGGGATCCCTGCCAGCGACGTGGCCGAGTGGCTATGGGAGGACTTTGGGATAAGGGTTAGGAGCGAGTGGGGCCGGCTGGAGAGGGCTATACTATCCAGTAGGGACGTCACCCCCCAGGACCTGGCGGTGTTCATGATCGACAATGGTGTCGAGCCCGAGGAGGGTGCATGGGATGTCTACCCCGCCAGGATGCGGGCCCCTAGAGACTCTGAGGGAAATGGCGAGGGCTAGCAGGGGAGGCAGCCCGGCCTACACCATGTACCATATATACAGGGCCCTCGAGCTGATAGGGGAGCACCCCCGGGGGAGGCCCCTCCTAGCGAGGAGCCTCGGGCTGGGGGAGGCCTCTGCTAGGACCCTACTAAGGAGGCTCAGGTCCTGGGGTCTAGTAGACTCGGGTTATAGGGGGAACAGGCTGACCGGGGCCGGGGTTAGGGTGCTGGAGGCGGTTAGGTCCTCCGTCGAGGTCCTAGAGCTTGGGGGGATCGTGTGGCCCGAGTCTGCCGGGGTCTACACGCCCAGCGTTAACCCCCCGGTTGACATTGTATCGGTCTACAGGGTCAGGGATCACCTAGTCATGCACGGGTGCAGGGAGGCCCTTATAGGAGGCTACACGGCGCGGGGCCCAGTATTCCCCGGGGTGCCCGAGGACCTCGCCTCCAGGCTAGCACAGGGCCTCCCACCCCGCGGGCCTGGCCTGCTAGTGATTGTACCCTCCGCCTGCCTGCCCCAGGCTTTTGATGCTGTGGTCGAGGTCATCCTATCCAGGTGTAAACCGGGGGGTTAACAGTATTACTGGGGCCCCCACCCAAACACCCGGCCCAGCCTCTAGAATAGTACCTGGTGTAGGGCTTGGACGACTCCTGGAGGATCGCAGAGAGGATAATAGCCAGGGCTAGGAGGGGGCAAGCCAGGGGTGGGCCACGCAGCAGGCTGGTAGACGCGATAATGGTGCTCCTACTATCTAGGCCCATGAGGTCCTCGGAGATCGGGGAGCTCCTAGGCCTGGAGTCGAAGTACGTCTCCAGCTACCTGTCGTACTGGAGAGCCCGGGGGTATGTGGAGTACGAGTCCGGCCTCTGGCAGTTGACCCCCCTGGGGGAGGATTATGCCAGGGAGGTGATCTCGAGGGAGACTAGTAGCGAGTACGACAAGTTTGTATCCCTCGCTAGGAGGATCGCCGAACCTGTTAATAGGACAAGAAACGACAAGAGGAGGGCTCCCAGGCGGGGCAAAGAATCCGGATCCTTGTCATTCACTGTCTCCAATAAAGGTGTTGGAGACAAGAAACGACAAGAGAGGGAGGAGGCCGCGGCGTGCGTGCTCTCGGCGCTCAGGAATCTCCTCTCCGAGGAGGAACTCGACCTGATGAGGCTGATCCTTGACCACTACGTCGAGTGGGGCTCCACCTATACCTACGTGGACCAGATGGCCGAGTCCATCAAGGCGGATCTCACCTGGCTCATGAAGGTCCTCAGGGGGCTCCAGAGTAAGGGCCTGATCTACATCTACACCGACCCCCGGCTGGGTGTCAGAGTTGGGCTGTCTAGGAGGGTGAAGGAGGAGCTCAAGCCCTGCTAGTATAATCAATACTACTATACTGTGTGGGTATTATGGCAACCGTGTGCACGGTATGTAGTGTGGCGTGCACACCCTGGATAATACCGTTTGCATATTGATAGTGATAATACCATAACAGGCCTTGACAAGAGATGCGGATAGCCCAGCCTTGTCAGGGGGTAGTAGGTATAGATGCAGGGTGTAAACCGGGGGGTTGAAGGGGGTTACATGAAGTCAGTTAGCCTGGCAACCCTCCTACCGAGGCCTAGGAGGAGGCTCCTGGACTCGACCTCCCTAAGGGGCACGGTAAGCTTAGAGGAAATAAGATCCCTCAACTCACCCTCTAGGGGGTCAACGGCTACCGGCCCCGACTCGAGGGCCCTGCGCACGGTCTCCCGAATATGCCAGTTACCCACTGGCGCGTAGTAGGAGGGCAGGATCTCCCTGATAATAACTACATCACCTACCACTCCACGAGACGCCAGGTGCTCCAGCACGGGTAGCCTAGCGGCCGAGAAGCCCCCATCACTAGCAGTAGCCCTGCCCCTCGGATCCTCCATCAACCTCCAGAATATCAGCCCCCCGGCTCCACGGGTCCACACGCCAGAGGGGTGCCACGCCTCGATCCACTCGAAGCTGCCCGGGCCAGGCTTGATTACTATGAGGAACCTGTTCCCCAGGTACTCGCCATAGTACACCTCGGCCCGGCTAACCTCCCTGGCCCCCCTAAGCCGCTCCCTTAGGTACCTAGACACCATGTCGTCCACGGCTGTTATAGCCCACCTAGTAGGGACAAGCCTGCGCCTCCTAAGCCTGCCTAGCAGGCCAAGGCTGAGCATCCTCTGTATTGTATAAACGTCCACGCCCCTCCTATACAGCTCCACCGTCATCCTTGATGCGAGCTCGTCGTCCGAGATCGCTGTCTCGACAGGCCTAGGTATACTGGGGTTGCTGGATACCCTAACCCTCACCGCGGGGGCAGAGGGCCCTATGGGCTTGGAGACGCCATCGAACAGGAGGCGGGGGGTGGGGGGCCTTGCAAGCTCGGCCTCGCTATCAACAGGCCTAGAGGATGCGGCGGCCAGGGAAACCTCCAGCTCGTAGAGCCGCCAGGGGTCCTGCACGCGGGCCCTTATGGTGGCTGACACCATCCCGCTCCTGAGGCCTATTATCCGGGAGAGGGGCTCCCTCCTCCTACTCCACTCCCCCGGAGCCTCCCTGTACGCCGCGTCATCCCCCCTCTCGCCCGGGGGTATCATGTAGTGGACCCTGACCCTAGGGTACCCGTACTCGCCGACCAGCACGCTGGGGGGAGAGTCCCCCTCCACGCTGTTGCCCTTGACCAGCGTAGCGGCCTGGATCTGGACCCGGAACCTGTCTAGTATGGGGCACCTGGGTAGGCCGCATAGTAGCTTGTAGCCCTTGCACCTGGTGCAGAGCTCTGGAGGTATTCTGGGCAAAGCGGTACTCCCCCGGGGCAGGATTTGGTGTGGTCTGCCTTAATGGCGGGACGCCCCCAGGGAGAGTGTGTAGAGTATTATCCCAGCCTCCGCCACGGCTCCGAGGCGGCCCTCCACCCCTGCTATGTAGGCCCTAGACCCCAGCTTCTCCTCGGACGGGGAGAACCCTGTCTCTCCCCCGTTGAATACCACGAGAACCCTCCCATCCAGCTGGGGCGGGGATGAAGGGTCCAATAGGACCTCGGGCTCCCTAGGGGTTACTATGAGTATCCTATCAGGGCTGAGGGACTCCACGACATCGGGTAGATCAGGGAGGACGAGGAGGCTGGCCCCATACTTTAGCGCGAGCTTGAAGGCCTCGGGGACGCCACTCTGGGCGGCCCCACCATAGACCTTGGAGACGGCTAGGGCCTTGAAGCCGAGCTGGTATGACGCCCTAGCCAGGTCGACCAGCCTCTGCACGCTGCTCACGTTGTGGAGCACCGGTACTATCTCCGCCATCTCCATGGCCCCCGAGGAGGGTGGAGATGTAGAGGGCTATAGCCTTTGCTAGCGGCGGGGGCACGGCTTCCCCTACCATATCGTACTGGGCGTCCCTGCTCCCGAGGAAAACGTGGTAGTCGGGGTAGCCCATTAGCCTTGCCTGCTCCCTGACTGTCAGTAGCCTGTCCTCGTAGGGGTGTATGAATCTGGATGTGCCCATGACTGTTGGAGCAGGCTTATGGGGGTGGAGCCTTATATAGTTGGGTAGCCTCCTCCCCCCGGCTCCCCGGTACTCTATCAGGTGCTCCCCCCACCTGAGCTTGTGGAGCCTCCTCCTATGCCTCCTGGGCGGCTCGGCGGGGTGGTCGTGGTTGG